>NZ_JCAJZU010000008.1:0-190670 GCF_059510415.1 Shimazuella sp. NTD247
TAAAAATTAACAGGTTTGTGATCTCACTCTTCAGTTTTCAAGGAACAACTTTGTTTTTGTGTCTGTCCGCTACTGTCGCGGCGACAAGAAATAATATAACATGCTCCATTATAATAAGTCAACACTTTTTTTCTTTTTAACAACAAGGTTTCTTTCTCACTAGCTGCCAGCAGCAAAATAATATCTTATACGCTATTAATCATACTGCTTTTAGAGTTATTTTTATAATAGAATTTAAAGCACATTACTTCTCTGAATAAAGAAGGTTATCGTGGCAGACCTAAGAAAACCGACATCGAACTTCTGCACATCAACGAGCAAAGAATCTTCATCAAGCTGATCGGTGAAAACATCCACATCATCTTGATTCGAAGTTTTGAATACCCTACAGCATCTTGTGAGTTCAACTACAATGGTCTGAACAATGGAAATCTCAGAGTCCCTCTGAGTACAGGAAGTTTCCCGTAACAGCCTCGACTATGGATGGCATGCTTAACTGTTATGGTAACACGCTGACGATCATGTCTCCCAAGTCACCAACGGTACTGGAGGTAGTCGAGCGCAATGTCATCCAGCTGATTTCTGGGAAACTTTGGGGATTCCTGCCCATGAAAAGGAATAGCGATGGCGTACTTGTCCCAATTTTCCCTTCCGAAGAGTGAGTGATGTGTTTCCTCTTGTTTAAGAGGATCTGACGGCTGGGTCGCAAATAGCTGAGGCTATATGCAATACTGCTGTCCCACATTTTAAACCTTCTATTCATGTATATCCTCTGTTACTTTGAATGGGTTTAATAAACCCTAGCCAAATCAGGTAATTGTGCTATATTAAAAGTAAATCAGTCACATCAAACACCTGTAAAACAGGTACTTAGGAAGGTTTCACATGAGCATTTTCTCCACCAACGAGCTGGAGACCGCACTCCAAAAGCTTATCGCTGAAAAGGGTGATCTATCGAACCTTTCCGACATGTTCCTTTGGATGAGGGAGGTTTCTTCCATGGAGCTGTATAAGATGGTGGCACTCCCATCATTCTATGAACTTCCTGAAAGTGAAATTGAGCTGTGGGAGTATATGGATAAGAGAACTTCGCTCGATAAGGAAGAGCCGTTCCATTATTGGTCCAATGCTCTGTCTTGGGGTGACATCCCCGCTGCTCAGCGAGTCGATCATTTGGGACGGTCTTCTGCTCACTTTATCGATCTCCAAGGCGTTCCTGTCCACAGTACTCTCGTTCTCAAGAGTACGATGGTAATCAACACCTATCTATTGGTGGCATTCCAGCGTACAGAGGAGAATCGATGGATTCTTGGTCATACAAAGGGGAAACTCCAGCTCTAATCTTGTGACCCTTACCAATTATGTGACTACGTCCCCGATGGTTCCATGTGAAAAATGGACAATTGGGGACGTGTGCTTATATATACCCATCTACTTTTTACTATTCCAACGCTACCCAGTAAATACAAAAAAGATGTAACCCACAAAAGGAGTTACATCTAACAAGCAAATTATACTTTTTCTAATTCACGGCTGTCTGTCTCTTGCATCGGGAATATTTGCAATGCTTTACATTTCTCCCAAATCTCCTCCATCGCTACTTCAGGATCTTGATAAAAGTAACTTCCTTGGATGCGATGAAAATTCCATCCGATACGTTCTAGCAAAGACTGCCGCTGAAATTCCAATTTCCATTGTTCTAAAGTCAATGTTTTATCCCCATCACATTCGATGGCTAGTCGAGTTTTGTCCCCTTCTATAACAATGTCCAAGTTTTTGCCAATACCAATCTGTACTTTGACACTTGCTTGGTACCCTTTTTCGACTATCATTTGATACACATCCTGCTCTAATTGAGAAGCAAATAATGCTGATTCTTCAAGTGATTCTTGTTGTTTCCCTTGTGAAATATTTTGGCAGTATTTCAACAGAGTGAATCGAACATCATTTGCTGCAAGTCCAGATAACTCTACAGAATGAAATAGAAACAACTGATCTCGGGCACGGCTAGAAGCAACGGTAAATTGACGTCGATCTGCATCAGATGTCAATGCAATTGGTTTGGGGCCTGGGAGTACACCTAGCGAAAGGAAAATGATATCCCGTTCATCCCCTTGAAAACGGTATGGATCTCCACAAACGATGTGACGACGCATCATCTCTAATTCTCCAAGTTCAAGCCGAAGGCGATCTTCTACTAATTTTGCCTGCTCATTTCCTGCCAAAGAGATAACTCCGAATGTTTTGTTCGCATATTTTCCATCTTTGGTACATTCGATGATTTTTTCTGCAATTGCAATTGCTTCTGGTTCATTCAGCCCTTTTGGATGTTCTTTTGGATTATCTACTTGAACAGGGACAGTTATGATCGAAGGAACCAAATGCTCTTGTAATACTGGCAAACGCAATGGAATCATTTCATTATCATAAGTTAATTGATTGGCAAATTGTATAATATCAGGAACACTTCGGAAGTGTTCTTTTAAGATCACTTTGTTATGAATAATCCGATTGGCAGTATCATATAAGCTTGTCGATATATCCAAATGACCAGATTGTGGAATATCATACAAATACCGTTGAATCAGCTCCACATTTAACTTATTGTCAAACTCGACAACATCAGGAACGATCTGTCCATCATCACCGACAATCACAGCTTTTTTCCCTCGCAATAAAGCGCTCAATGCATACAAATTGCTTTGGCTGCTCTCATCGACAATGACAACATCAAAACGATCATCATCCAGTTTAATATTTTCAATCACACGTTGAATTGGCATTATCCACACAGGGATCGCACCTCGGCACACATTCAGTTCTTCGTTCGCCTCTTTGCGATATATATCCAATTGTTTATCCGAACTGGTACCAATTCGTTTGATCAATTGCAGCCAAGAAATCAAACTGCGCTTTTCTTTTTCCGTTGTTTTTTCGAGGCGCTCTTTCCATGTAGCATCTGCCACTAGTTTTCGAATAATAAATGCTTCGCGATCTTGGTATTTTTTCAGTTCAGATTCTAGTTTCTCCAGATTATCCGATGGCGCAAAGCTACTCAACCAATTTTTCAAACGGCTCCATTTCCATGCTTGTTCAAAGTACTGGTATGGATACTTCTCTTCTTGTTCCATTTGGGAAACCAATTTAGGTGCAAAGCTTCGAAGTTGCTCATACTTTTTCTGGAACCTGCTGAAAACAGTTTGCAAACCTTCTAATCTTTCTAATTCAGTATATATTTTTGCCCATTTATCAATATCGGCTTCTTGTAACGCAATGAGCAACTCATTCCAGCAAGGATTTGCATACTCAGCATCTTTGCCAACTGTTAACATGTGGTGAAGTTGTTTGTAGTTTTGGTTTAATTTCTCCCATTGGAAATAATCTTGCAGTGCTTGCAATGCATTTAAGAAGTCTTCGTACCATTCAATAGAAACATAATCTACTTGTGGAACTCCTAATTTTTCTATAATCGGATTTAATTGTTGTGCAACCCGGCCCGGCCATGCTAATAAGTACTCAATCTGCTCTAAACACTCTGTTAGTAAATGAACCAGTCTCGGTGTGCTAGCTTCAACCATTGGTCCATTGATATCTTCCATCAATCGATTCCATTTGAGGACTACACGATTTCTTAAGTCATTCCGTTCAATGTAGTCTTGAATAATTTCAAAATCCTCACGTTCTTTAGCTAGTTTGCCGTTGATGGTGCAGTCTTTGAACAGATAAGAATACTGTCTGCCAGTGATCCGGCGAAATACTCTTCCGGTCCTTTTCATTTGTTTCATACGCTCAAGTACATAGGCTACATCTTGCTTGATTGTTGCGGTAGATTTTGTCGGTGGCAACTCCACATCAAATTCAAGAAGAGCTTTATCATATGCAGCAATCCAACTGAGCCGCTCGCGAAACTCTTCAAGCAACTCAGCCCAGTCATGATCTTCTCCATTGCGTTGAAGGAGAGCCACTTGCCATGAATCACGATATACTTCCTGCAATTCTAAAATTGCTTCTTCCACTACACGAGCTGCTGGCGGCAATAAATGGGACACGGAACCATCTGTTATATTCCATTCTTGGAAAAACACTCGGCTTTGTTCTACATTTTGCTCAACCATTTGCAACTCTTGCATCAATGCTGCAAAGGTCTGAGGATTGAGCAATTGCGATAAATCTGGTCTCCCACTTGCCAGAGAAACACGATCTTCCGGTTGAAAATGAGATAATCCTTCTACCAAATCTTGAACTTCTTTGCTGGTCATCGGAACAACCGTGTCATAGTGTATCGAGTCTGGAAGCCAATTATGCGCTTTGTTTTGATGAAGCCACTTGGCAGCAGATAATGGTGTCCATTTTTCCCCATCGATTTCTTTGGATTCACTATCGATCATAACCATACTGCCCATCTGCTCTTCGATCCGATTCATTCCTTTTCGGATCTCATCCAATTCCTGACTCCACTCAGCAATATTTTGTTCCAATTCAGATAGCTGCCTTGTAGAAAGCTGCTCAGATATAGAACGAATAGAGTTTTCTAGTTCTTTTACTGACTTTGCATCTCCTCCAAGAAAACTCACACAAAGGGAACGAATTTCTTGTGGGATTTTGCCACGCAATACATCTAACACACGTTCTTTCTCGCTTGTAACCAATACTCTTTTTCCTTGCGCAAGCAAATGACAAATCAGATTGGCGATCGTATGGCTTTTTCCTGTTCCAGGAGGTCCTTGTACCACTACTCCATCTTGCTGATTAAGTTTCTCCACAATTTCTTTTTGTTGTTGATTAGCTGGGAGCGGAAATAAGAGATGATCTCCTAAAATGCTATCGGTTTGTTCTTTTTCAAAGGTGAAAATATCATCTTCCTCTAGCCAAACCAACTGAGATAACACACGGGAAATAGGATACCCTTCCTGCAAACGGTCAATGACTTCCGCCAACTCTTGATTCCAAGCATAAACACCTTTTTTACGTATAAACAGTGCAGGACTGTATGATACAAATGGTCGATCAGAAGCTTTGGCCGAATGCTCCATTTGCGAAGAATAGTGGCCATCTGGACTAATTACATGCACAACTCGCTGTAACACAGGCGATATTTCATCTTCTTGACGAGGAGAATACAGCCCGCCATGTTCTTGGACCAAGTCATGTATTTGATTGGTGTGGCGAAATGCAGTAGACGTGAGCATATCCGTCTCCATGTAAGTCCCTTTGGAAGTAGAAGTCAGTCGAAACTCTCCCTTTTCCGGGTAAAAATGCAACTCCATCGGAGTTACGATTAAATGACGGGAGATATGTACATCGCCAGTATCCCAACTGAGCAAACCATGCCCCCAAACGATTTCTACACTATCACCCTCTGCTTGCAGTCGATTATAGAGAGAGAACAACTCATCATATACTTTTTTTACTCGATATTTATCCGATACCTCCTGTGCCCAAGGTTTCCATTCACTATTTATCCAGTTTTCCAAAAGTTCCACACGTTCGCTGTCCTTTTGAAACTCTTTTTTTCCTTTGCTTGCAAGTGGCTTAGGTTTTTTATCCGGCTGTTTCCAGTCACTAATCCAGCCTCTCAATGAATTAGGAGGAGTTGGTGCTTCAGCTAATTTAGGTCTTTCCACACTCATCCATACTTCATCATTACTATAAATATCGTAAATATCTACTCCGTTCATGCCAATCAGATCCGATTGCCACCAAACTGTTTCGTATTCATCTACGGTTCGGACTATTTTTTCTTGCAGATTTTTCGTCTCTTTCAGATATTGGAAAAGACGAATCACTCTTTCACGTATTGGGTCCATCACATTCTCACCTACTTCTCAAAAAGTCAAAATCTATGTATCGCTTCCTAGTTAATCTATCATATCAAAAAAAATAAGGTGAAAAAATGGAGTTTCTTCATCAGATCGGCAAATAATAGCATCACAGCACAATTAATTAAACGTAATAAAAGATAAACACGAAACAAGAAAAGTTTTAAAACCATTAGAAATGATTGTTCTAATATAAATGAATTGTTATACTAATAATACATTAAGGCTTTCGTTCATTAGGAGATCAGTCGTGCCCAAGTCCAAGCGCAGGCAGCGTCAGTCCGTCCGCAACCCCCTCACGCTCGCGCAGATGGGAGAGCGGGGACTGAACACGAGGCAGCTGATGATGCTCTTCAGGAAGGTTCGAAACGAGTGGGGATTCAACGTGAATCTCCCTCCCTTCCACAAGATGTGCAACGCTGCGCTCCGGCGTAACGTGTCCGTCGACACCCTCCAGACGAAGGAGTACTGGGAGGCTCAGTTCTCCAAGTGACAATCTGAAAGGTATCGAAACTTCGGTTTCGGAACCTCACCTGGGAATCTCATGAAGACCAGGTGCTCGAATAATAATTTTTTATATAGATAGCAAAAAACCGTAACCAAAATGGTTACGGTTTTTGTTTGGGTTTTATGGTGGAGGCGAGCGGAGTCGAACCGCTGTCCGAAGACACCACCCCACGAGGCCCTCCGAGCGCAGTCGCTAATTTTCATCTCATCTCATCAGCCGCCTAGCGACAGGCTGCTGATGAGACCAGCCACTAATGTTCGCCAATTCGACCGTGGCTTATCGAACGGCTAGCCTACTAAATTTTGAGACCCAGCAGCTCCACATAGGCGATGGAGAAGTGGATCCTAGCTACACTATTAGGCAGCTAGAGCAAGATTTTCATTTTTGCCAGTTATTATTGGCGTCCGCGTATTTAACGAGATACGCAGCCCCTCGGCTCGCTCCTCGTGGGACAATCATCCCCGTCGAATCCCAAAAACGCCCCCATAGCAAAAAGAGCAATAACGACTTACGATTATAACACATTATTGTCTTATTGTATAGGTTTAGCGATTTTGTTCTTTCAAACGTCTTTCAATCATGCGATCTGCATCCCGTTTTGCAGCTGTTGCTCGTTTGTCATACAATTTTTTCCCACGACCAAGTGCCAGTTGAAGCTTAGCAAATCCCTCTTTTAGATGTAAATCTAATGGAATAAGAGTAAGACCTTTGATCTTAATTTGACCGATCAGCTTATTGATCTCTTTTTTATGCATCAATAATTTACGAGTACGTGTTGGATCAACGTTGTATCGATTTCCTTGTTCAAAAGGGCTGATATGCATCCCGACGACATACAACTCTCCCTTTGAGACTCTTGCATACGCATCTTGTAAATTGACTTTTCCTTTGCGAATCGATTTGATCTCTGTTCCCGTTAAAACAATTCCAGCTTCAAATGTTTCCTCGATGTGATAGTCATGGGTTGCCTTTTTGTTCCGAGCAACAACTTTATGTCCTTTGGTTCCCATTCTTTCATCACTCCTGAACGAACATTATACCATGTTTATTACAGAACCAAAAGAAAGAAACCCCACTCCAAAGAGTGAGGTGTTATACATAAAATGTGATGACTCCCACAGTTCCATTTAAAATGGAGATACCCCGAAGGCACCACATATGCACTGTGGGAGTCGCAATGTCCCCCGTATAGGAGGATAATGCCCTTACTGTCCGGCGAATGCCAGTAGTCCACCTGTTAAAGTGGAAAAAGCCAATATGCTACAGCAGAGGGGCGCAATAATCCTTCTTTTTGAGAAGGCTATTCCATTTTACTATTATTCTGTCATCTTTGTAAACTATATTTATTTGCGACATATGATAATACCAAACAAAATATAAATGAGCGACTCCCACAGTCCCATGAAAATGGGGATACCCGTAAGTATCGCATATGCACTGTGGGAGTCATATCGTCCTCCAACTGGGGAGGTGCTGTCCTTACTGTTAAAATAAACCGCCTTGTGAGCAGCCACAGCAGAGGGACACAATATTCCTTCTTTTGGAGAAGGCTGTTCTATTTTACTATTATTCAGTTATTATTGTAAAGCAGCATAACATGCGGCTGGCTCGGTATCTCATTCGAGACACCGAGCCAGTTGTACTCAATCTAGATCCTAGACCAAGCAGAGGAAAGGCTAGTCATGCCAAGGACCATCGATCTCATCGAGGAGTCGACTCTCCTCATCGGTTCGCTCGGAAGGGCGCTTAGCCCTTGCTACTTCTTCGAGAAGCCGCCACTCCTTTTCGGTTCGCTCCGAGGGGCGCTTAGCCCACACTGCCTCTGCAAGCAGCTGCTTCTCGGACTTCACTGGACGCTGAGCAGTCTGTTCCATGAATAGATCCTTTCCGTCTGACAGATTTCTGTCATCACTTATTCTTATTATATTACCAATTTTATAACTGACAAGAGTTCAAGTGGATTTTTTAAAATGATAAATACGTTTTCATTTAAAAAAATAAAGTTAAACTTCCTATACAAATTTGCTTCTTTTATTTGCTCTGATAAACTATAGATAATGATCGAATCAAAGGAGATTACATAACATGAGCATATATGATATCCATGTCACTACCGTAAATGGTGAAGAAAAGTCACTAGCAGACTACAGAGGAAAAGTACTCGTTGTCGTCAATGTTGCCAGTAAATGCGGATTCACTCCACAATACAAAGGACTTCAAGAGTTGTATGAAAAATACAAAGATCAAGGATTAGAAATCTTAGGCTTCCCATGCAATCAATTTATGGGACAAGAACCGGGTACCAATGAAGAAATACAAGATTTTTGTCAAGTAAACTATGGCGTAAGATTTCCTGTATTCGCCAAAATCGATGTCAATGGATCAAATGCACATCCTTTATATAAACACCTCACCAAAGAAGCTTCTGGTATCCTTGGAGGCGCAATCAAATGGAACTTTACCAAGTTTCTTGTCGATCGTGATGGTAACGTAGTCAAACGCTATGCGCCAAACACAGAACCTGAAAAACTAACTGAGAAAATTGAAGAAGTACTAAACAAATAAAATCAAGGCACCCTGGGATGGGTGCTTTTTTTATCACAGCATCAACAAATATGACATAAGTTATCGGTTTGTCCCATACGATGAGAATAGGACAAACGGATGGAGGTCAATTTGAAGATGAACTTTTTTTGGATTCTTTCCGCAAAACAATTAAAAAAAGTCAGTCTGCTAGCACTAGGGATGATTTTCGCCGCTGGAATCGTCTATGCAGAACGGCAAAATGTCGATGTATTTCTCCCATTAAATGATAAGGGACCTTCTGCCATCTATAGCGTAAAAACCGATAAAAAGGTAGTGGCCTTAACGTTTGACATCAGCTGGGGGGAAGAACGTACAGGGCCAATCCTTGATGTATTGGAGCAAAAAGGGCTGAAAAAAGCTACTTTCTTCCTTTCATCACCATGGTCAGAAGGCCATCCTGATATCGTCAAACGAATCGTCGACATGAAATATGAAATTGGCAGCCATGGACATAAACACGAAAATTATAGTACGTTATCTGATGAACAAATTCGCACGCAAATTTCTAAAGCGGACACGATTTTAAAGAAAGTCACCGGGTTGAAACAAATGAACCTAATTCGCTATCCAAATGGAGATTTTGATAAACGTGTACTCAAAATTGCTGATCAGATGGGCTATAAATCGATCCAATGGGATACCGATTCCCGTGACTGGATGAATCCCGGCGTTGATCAAATCGTGAACCGTGTAGTTACCAAAGCACATCCGGGAGATATCATCCTCTTACATGCCAGTGATTCCTGTCGCCAGACCAAAGAAGCACTCCCACAAATTATCGATCAGCTTCGAGCAAAAGGCTACGAGTTTGTTACCGTTTCCGAATTGCTTGCTGGTTCGGATGTCAAACAAAAACCTGTGGAGTAAAACATATATTTATAAATCAAAAAATGCAAGGATATCAATCCCTACATCTAAAAAATCAAATACATTATTATTTTTGAGCAGAGATATGCCGCCCTGTGCAAGTTATGCACAGGGCAATTATTATTGAAAAACAAAAGAAAAACCTGTTATACCCTCTCTTTACATCCATGACAGACTGGCAGACTCTCAAGGTGAGCTCGAAATTCCCCAGCTTCTTTATCAGTAAGATTCTTCTCTCGCTGGGTTTGAGCAACCCAAGCTGTAATCATCCAATATATCCGAGCTTTGTCAGGTGTAAGATGTTGAGTACGATAATCACGACTACTCTTATAAAACCAAATCGACTCTCGATATCGAACCCAAAACGATTTGCTCCTAGGATGGCAATGGAGTTTTTCTTGGTCTCCCACCGATTTCCCCTTAGTTTTGGCAAGAAAGAGTTTTCTTACTTTCATTATTATCTCAATCTAAAATCGAAATGTAAACAGACTGTTAACCATGTTTATTTCGATTCATTCCATAGGTAGTAATTGTTGGGTGAGCTTCAACAAATACATCGCAACTTCGGAATTACGTCGGCCAAGTCCACAGGAACAAGCAATATCTACCGTCCTGCCACGCACAATTTCCACCATCTGTACTATTTTTTTCAATTCATCCAAACTGCGTTTCTCATGAATAATTCCAGCAACAAAACGCACATCTTCCGGCATATGAACGTACTTTAGCGGTTTATAAAATGATTCTTCAAGGGATGGTGGGATGTCTCCTTCGGCCAAAGGAAAGTGTATATAATCCAATTTATAAGAAACAGGCCAGTTTTGAAGCAATCGATTACTGAAATGGACAATTTTCCCCAAAGACTTTGCATGCGTCAATGCCTTATTGTTCAAATCTCCCCAGCACAAATGTAACCCTAGGTGAGTTGTTGGGTTTAGTTTTGTTATGAGTCCAAGCAAACTATTTACCGCTATTTTGTTTGCTATTTTTGGTAATTGTTCGGACAGAGCAACTTCAGCAGGTGCTTCAATCTGGATAACAACATCATCACCAGCCATTTTCACGATCTCATTGACCTCATATGCCAATCGACGATTAAATGCATCTTGGTAACGAAACGCATTCAACGGTTTTAACATAATCAGCGCAATCGCTAGACCAGTAGGGATCCCTACTTGAAATTTGAGATGTGGAAATCCTTTTTCTTTCCGCAGCTGCTGAAATACCAGGTAATTTTTTTGAAAAGCATCGAGATATCCAAAATCAAGGAATGCATCGATATCTTTTGCTGCATGTTTTGGTTTCAGTTTTATCATCTGTTTATAATTAGACGGAAATCCGTTTTCGTTACGAGAGACATCTTGCAATACATTCCAGTTATCTTTGTCTTTTAAACATGTATCGATGATTGACATGATCCAAGAACTTCGATTTCCGTTTGGATATTCTTTTGTTTTCTCCCCGATCTCCCCATCTGGTACATGCAAAAGAGAGTGACCGAGAATATCCATCGCTTTGGACATCGCATCCTTTTCGCTTAAAAAAGGCAAACTGCCCAACAGCAATGTATTTCGAAAAATCATAGCATATCGCCTCTTTGTAGGTAAATTCATGCTATGAATAATTATATAAACAAAACAAAAAAAGAGGTTGATAAGTGTAGAACCCCTTTTTGACAAATTAATTATCTTTTTGTGAACGAGTAACTAACCAAGTGAGTTGGAGAATCTGATAGCTGTTGCAAACCAATAAAATCAAAACGGTAAAAATCACAAAAGGCAGTGGAACTTCTCCTGCTTTGGAATTAATGGATGGAATCGATTCGAGTGTGGTTCCTGCGATCATAAAAAACAATGTAGGTACAAATGCTTGCTTGGTTCCTCTGGCAGATTTCCACCATGAAATCATCAAAGAAACAATCAAGATGAGGAATGGGATAACTAAGTGAGACCACAATGATGTACCTGCAAACTTACTTGTGTTTAGGTAAATGAGATTTGCTAACAAAATAACAATAAGGACAATCTGGACAGCTATAAATAACTTTTGATTTCGAAAAAAACCTCTTGCCAACCAGTTAAAAACGAGATAAGAGAAAAATCCAAGTTCTGCTACTGCTCCGAAAGTCAAACCAGTGAGCAAAATTTGCGTAAACTCACCAAAACTAGTCTTCGTAATCGCTCCAATGATGTATCCCAAAACAATGGATAGTACTGCACCCACAACCAGCGTAGAGAAAATCCAAAAAAATAATTTTTTTAAAGTCATATTTTTGCACTCCCTTGCACGTCTATGATTGTAGCACATTTATCTCCTTTCTTTTACTTTTTTCCATATGAATAAATTCTCTTAAAAAACAAGGAAAGTGCAGATTCCCACGATTATTTTTTCTTGGTAGAATGAGAGTACATCACCGGAAACTACCCTAGGAAGGGTACGGAAAAACAGTGGAAATCTTCATCTGGCTAGTGAGCAACTGGCTCACTGTCCTGCTCGGACTCATGGTCCCGACCGCCTTGATCATCGGCAAGAAGTGGGGATTCCGTCGAGGCGAACAGAGCGGCAAGCGCTCCATGCTTCCGGAAAACCTCAACTTCGGTGAGCTCATCGGCCTCATCGAGGAAACCTCTCGAAGGGCTGAGACGATCGCCCGATCCAAGTCTCACAGGAAGCTCAGCGGACCTGAACTGGCTCCGTGGATGATTCTCGATCGAGTCGCCAAGTTGGTCAAGGAGCTCGACAGCTCCATCAAGGGACAGAAGCACAGGAAAATCACCGAAGCTCTGAACCCGGTTCACAACAAAAACCTGCGGAAAGCTCTCGACGACTTCGCTTCTCTTCTGGCATTCTTCGCCGGAATCGAGAAGACCACTCGTCAACAGGTTGCCAACAAGGGGCGCTCGGGGGACGCTCACAACGGTCAGCACCAGCAGGCCGGCTATGGTTACCCGCAGTCCAACGGTCAACACCAGCAGGCCGGCTACGGTTACCCGCAGTCCAACGGTCAGCACCAGCAGGCCGGCTACGGTTACCCGCAGTCCAACGGTCAGCACCAGCAGGCCGGCTACGGCTATCCGCAGACCAACGGTCAGCACCAGCAGGCCGGCTACGGCTATCCGCAGACCAACGGTCAGCACCAGCAGGCCGGCTACGGCTATCCGCAGACCAACGGTCAGCACCAGCAGGCTCACCGTCCGCAGACTCCTTACGGTCCCAACGGTCGTCCGTACGGCTCTACGGGTAACCAGCAGGGGTACGCTGCCCAGCAGCAGCCCCGCGGAATCTGAAACCAGGCGCAGTAGCCACTAGCTCGAACCAATCGTCAGGAAAGCACGGTCAGCTGCAGATGACTGTTTATTCCTGCCTTTCCAACTAGTAGGTTCCACGGCGGCTGTGGCAGACAACTGTCACAGCCGCCCCAACGTATATAATGATGGAAACATAAATGAAAGTGGCTCAAAACATTCACAAGCAACAAATGGAAATCGATACTTTTCACGCATATTCGACACACATAATTATCATATTAAGCAGTAAACAGTGTTGTCGGAGGAATTACGATGTATCGAATATATAAAAACTGGCTTATATTTTTAGTCCTTGTAATAGCTGTAACTGCTTGTAGTCAAACGAAATCAGAACAATCTAGCCAAGAAATTGCTTATCCACAAATGAAGCAAATGATGCTAGATATTCTCCATTCCAAAGAAGGAGAAAAAGTATTCCAAGACGTGCTCAGCACTCCAGAAGTCAAACAACAGTTGATGATGGATGATGAGAAGATCCAGACGATGATGCAAAAGGCTTTTGCTGATCCTAAAATGCAACAAAACTTCGAGAAAATGCTGGCAAAACCAGAGGTTGCAGAAAGCTTCTCCAAAGCAGCCGAAAAGTCACAACAAAAAATGATGAAAGCACTCATGAAAGATCCAGAATACCAACAATCCATGATGGATATTTTGAAAGATCCTGAATTTGGAAAACAGCTGATTCAATTGACCAAAAGCAGCGAGTACCGTAAAGAAGTAATGAAAGTGATCGCTGAATCGCTACAAATCCCTACAATTAAAGATAAATTGATGAAACTCTCCCAAGAGCAGCAAAAGGGACAGAAGAAAGGGGAGGGCGGCGAAGGTGGAGGAAATCAAGAAGGCGGTGAAGGTGGCGGCGAAGGTGAACAAGACCAGAGTGCTTTCTTGAATATTCGTGATAAAACAAAAGCTTAAAATATCTAAAACCCAATGCCTATGTATGACATTGGGTTTTATTGATCAACAGAATGGTATATTACCACATTTGTATGATGTAAATTTTTTAGTGCTGTCTCCAGTAATGGCCGAACCACTTTCCACTCCAAACCCCCGTTACCGCATCCGAGCGGAGGAATAGAAATGGATTCCAGTCCTAAACGTTCTATTTCAACAACAAGCACTTCCAGGCCTTTTTCAATATATGATAGTTTTGATTTACTTCTCCAATGCTGTTTGGTCGGAAAATTAATAATATATTTTGGATTTTGTTTTTCATCTATTTCAACTGATAACATTTTCCCGGGTTTCAGAATATTCTCTTCACATGCTTTTTTATACACGTAAAAGTTACTTGGAAACATTTCTTTAAACTGTAAGGCCAATCCTTTCCCCATTACACCCACACAATTAACTGGATTCACCAAAGCTTCTGTTTTTGCTTTTAATAAATCTCCTGTAGCAAATCGAATCATCATCTCACCTCTTTCTATCAAAAACAAAACAAATGTTCCCATCTATCTCATCAAAATACTTGTATAAAACAAGACCCCTTTTCATAACGTCCCTCAAATAAAAGTTGAATGGTCGTTTAAAAAGGGGCTGCTTTTTATTATCCTTTTTCAATCACTTTCTCCGCCAACTGATGGTACAGCTGTCCTGTTGGATGGTCTGCATCGTAGATGGAAGGGGAAAATAATGGATCATTCGGGTCCATTGTACTTGGTGCACGCAACGGGATTTGAGCTAACAAATCGGTATGAAGCTCTTCTGCTAATTTTTCGCCTCCACCGCGGCCAAATACATAATCATGTTCTCCGTCTCTTGTCTCGTACCAAGACATATTCTCTACAACACCTAATAATTCATGCTTAGTCGTATGTAATGCCATTGCACCTGCACGAGCTGCTACAAAGGCAGCAGTGGCATGAGGTGTGGTAACAATAATCTCTTTACTCTGTGGAATGAGCTGATGAATATCTAATGCAACATCTCCGGTACCAGGAGGTAGATCCAATAACAAATAATCAAGTTCTCCCCAATGAACTTCATGGAAAAAATTACGCAGCATTTTCCCTAAGATCGGCCCACGCCATACAACAGGTGCATTGTCTTCGACAAAAAAGCCCATCGACATTACCTTTACTCCAAAACGCTCCACTGGTAAAATCGTTTCATCGATAATAACTGGCCTCTGTTCGATTCCCATCATGTCCGGAACACTAAAACCGTAAATATCTGCATCGATAATACCTACTTTTTTGCCTGATCTAGCCAAGGATACTGCTAGATTAACCGTGACTGTAGATTTTCCTACTCCGCCTTTTCCGCTGGCAACGGCAATAAATTTGGTCTTGGAGGAAAGTAAGTCTGATTTTCCTGTCTGCTGCTGTGGATTACGCAGTTTTTGGGAAAGTGCAGCACGTTCTTCATCAGTCATAGAACCAAAAGTTACATGGACTTTTTCCGCTCCAAGTTCTTTGATCGCATTTTCCACATCTTCCCCAATTTTAACTTTCAAAGGGCATCCTTGAATGGTCAAAATAACATCAAGCGATACCGATGTCCCTTCAATTTGAATATTTCGGATCATATTTAATTCAACGAGGCTTCGATCGATTTCTGGATCTTTTACATCGCGTAAAGCCTCAAGCACTTTCTCTGCCGTTAACATGGAAGTTGACACCTCGTTTTACCTTCACTCACCATAACAATGGCATGTGTTTCATATTCGCTTTTCATTATAACACTGTGCTTGATAAAATCCCTAGCCCTAGTTATCAAGATAAATTAGATATCCAACTACTGTGAAAAGTAAATTTACCAAGTAAACCTTCTTCGTTAACTCGTGAAATCCGTTCATTCCTTTTCATCAAGAGCCGGGATTAGTCGTATCGGAGTTATAGGCTAAAATACCGTAGTAAATTGAGGCAGCTATTTTTCGCTGGTACTTTTCATCTCCCAATAATCTGGCTTCTTCTGGATCTGAAAGAAAACCAACTTCTACCAAAGCTGTAGGAACAGGAGAATATTTTAATAAAAAAACGTCATTTTTTGCTTTCGCGATGCGATCGGTATTTTCAAGATTATGTACGATCTCTGTTTGGATAAAAGTAGCCAACTTTTTATTTGCTTCTCGTGTTGGATTATAAAACGTTTGCGCTCCATGCGATCTGCCTGGGAAAGCATTCCCATGTATACTAATAAACATATTTGCATTTTCTTCTTTTACCATCTTCAATCGCTGTGACAAATCCCTAGCTTTCCATCGGCTTTTGCCATTTCCTTCTCCAGCTAAATCAGTATCGGTCTCCCTTGTTAAAACGACGTATGCACCGCTTTGCTGCAAAAAGTCCCGTAAGTATGAGGCAATTTTTAAAGTAATTTCTTTTTCTTGTAATCCTTCTTTGCTCACTGCACCACCATCGATTCCTCCATGTCCTGCATCAATCACGATCACCTTATTGGATAGTGGCGTACTCCATGTGTACCATGACTGCTGCAAATCAAAATGAAACCACATCGGTACCGTAAGGAAACCAAATAAAAAAGCTATTAATAACCATAATAATTTTGGATCCCGCATGAACTGCTGTATTTTCTCGCCCATTCTCTCACCGCCCACATTACTCTATGTAGGCTATGTATATGTGATAGGAGACAGGCTTATCACTTTTGCTGGCAAATCATCTTTTACAAAGACGTCCTACCCTTCTGCACTCTTCGTCTACACCTTGGCAAAACCAATGGATTACCAGCCCTTCACCCAAAAGATAAACCTCATTAAGCCCCTTTTCATCCAGCCAATGCTCGACTGCAAATTGAGCCATAATTGACTGTACAAGATCAAAGCCATCATGTATAAAGTGATGTGCATAAATTCGTTCCCATGAATCATCAGGAAATTGACGTATGCGAATAGCACGCGCACCTTTTGCAGATCGCATGCCCCAGACATATGCATCATATACCAATCGATAGATCGCTTCTAAGACAATATTTTGCTTCACACGAGACCAATATCGAACGAGGGGAAATACTTGTTTCTTTTTTACTTCTTCCAACTCATCCCATGGAAAATAGATCAACGCTCGATCGCGAAGTTGTTCTTCATATGCTGCTCGTAATGATTCAAACGGAATAATTCTTCCCATGTAACTGCTCCTTGTCGATTGTTAATTCTATTCTCGACAAGAAGAAAGGGGAAATATACTCCCGAAAATCACGACACCCCTCTATCATCTATTTGATAAAGGGGTGTTTGAGTTTGGTTAATAAGCTACTTTTGCTCAACCAACCTCCAAATTCTTGACCAATCTCCAGAATTTATTTCTTTCTTGCTCGGTTTTAAGTCCATTTACTGCCTCGAGTAGTTCATCATATGCTTTCGCTGCCTCTTGGCACTTTTTCGAGCTTAGCCTACGGATTGTTTGACTTTTACTCTTCCTTCTCAATGTTTTGAGATCTGAAAAATCTTCAACTTTATCTCCTACCTGATTACAGGCATGTATATAATCTTTGATCACTTTTGGATAAATCGCTACTAGTTCTTCGACGCTCAATGCAGTTGCTTTAGGCATGGGCGTGATCTTTCTAGAGGCTTTCGAGGGGACATAAAGAGTATAGCATTTTTACATAAGAAATAGAATAATCTCACTTCCTTAAAATTGAACTGCCTCCCCTAATTCATTTAGAGGAGACAGGGCATGACAAAGGCTACTTGTTAACTAGAGTAGGGTTTAACCAACTCCCAAAAATACGGTTTATATCCTTCAGGAATTTGGTGAATGATATCTGTCAGACTTCGGAAGTACACAGAACTTGCATCCTGCATTGCCTTTTCTTCCTTTAGCGTATTATCGGAAGAAAGTGTTTGGATAGCACCTTGCCGTTCGACAATATCCTTTGTCATGTTTCCCCATAGGGAAAGATACTTAGAAGCAAGTTCCTTTGTCATTGCCAGCTGCTGCTCGGACATTTTCTCTCTCTTATATAGATACCCGATGATAACAAAATAATTATAATTGTAATAATATTATTCCTCAAGAAAAAATATCATAGCTCAAACCAGAGATGATTGTCCGTTTTCCTTCCCGTTTTACTTTGGCATCCAACAGGGCAATAACGACTTTTTGCTGTTCCTCCGTTACAATGTGGAGCTCATGAAGTGTCCGGAGTGAAGGCTTCAGCAGGTTTGTTTTCACTGTACACATTAATGTGTAATGATCATATCCCTTCTCTTCCTCTCTTTCATCCACATCAAAGTATGGTTGTTCCCCAAGATATTGCACAAAAGCTTGTACTTCTGCGATTTGCCCAGAGATTTGTAATTGAATCAACACAAATACCTCCTAAAAATAACAAAAAATATTTTCAAAGACATAATCGCATAGTATAATAAATTTTACCAATAATGAAATTAATTTGAATAATAAATAATATTCTACGATTTTCATTAAAATTCCGGGTTTTTTGGCGAATTTTAACCAAAGTTCTTTGTAAACAACATGAGTTTCATTGAAATTTATTGTTTGTCGTACAAACTAACGAAAAAATTTTTTTGAGGTGATGCATATGAAATCGCATCTCTACGTCACAGCAGAACTAGCGATGGAAATCAGAGAAGCGAGAAAAAGAAAGGGCTTTCGCCAAGAAGATCTCTCCTTAGAAGGTTTTCTGTCCACAGGAACCATCAGTAGAATGGAACGCGGCAGCGTTTCCGTCAGCAAAGAAAAAATCGCTTATTTGTGTGAACAGTTAGATGTTAATATGAAAAAATACCAGCAAGTCGAAGAGGAAGAAAGTGAACTGGATCTGTCACTAAAACTGCTCTCGATTGAAAATCATTTGAATATGATCTCACCTGATGAAGCATGGGACGAGCTGCGCAAAATCAAACCCGACTCCGAGTATCATCGCATCTGGCATCTTTATTTAAAGGCGCGATATTGGGAACGCAAAGGAAAACCCGAAAAAGCAAAGGTACTTTACTTACAAGTAACGCAAAATGATGATCCAGAACTGCGAAAATATAACTTTTCCCCTGCGAGTTACCACGCATTGGGAAGGATTTGCTTTTATGAGGATGAGTTGGAAAAAGCTCTTGAGTATATTTGCAAAGGCTTAGATAAATTTGAGCAAGATGGAGAAAGAGAGTATATTCAATCATTTCTCTCAATCAGCAAAGTAATTTACTTAGAAAAATTAAATCGTAACGAAGAAGCATTATTGGAACTAGAGTATTTATGGTCGATCCGAAACAGCATTTTAAGCAGTGAAGTACTTTTAGGTATGTATGAAATGAAAACGAGAATATTAACAAAGTTAAATAGATACAACGAAGCAGTTCAATTAGCAGAAGAAGCATTAACCATAGCAAGGATTAATCGTCGATATCCTCAAGCTAGTTATCTTTGGATTGCTTTAGGTGAATGCTATGATAAACAAGGGGATGTACAAAACGCAGAAATATGCTTTCAATCAGCAACTAACATGATAGCTCAAAGCCAAGACATATTTTTAATCATTGAATGTTACATAGAAATGGGCAAGCTATATCAAAAAACAAATCAATTGCAAAAAGCATATGAAATGTATTCGGTTGCTGTCCGAACATCAAAAAGATTTCCTTATAAATTAAAATTGGCTTATTCACTAGAATTTCTAGGCGATAACTACATGGAACAAAACAAAATAGAAAAAGCAAAACTTGCTTATGGAGAAGCTATTGAAATCTATGAAAAATATAATAAATTCCACCAAATGGAGCCATTGCTTCTCAAACTTGCAAAGTGTTACCGTAACTCTGATCAAAAAAAATACTTCGAACTATTGGATCAGCATTACCAAATCACTTTAAATGATAATAGGAGGTGGTCATTATGAATTTTACTAAACCGCCAGAAGATTAGTATGACTATTTTTCCTAAACCTGAAAAAATACATTAAGGAACAGCTCCTGAATCGTTTCAAATTCGGAAGGTGCTCCTTAATGTTAATCAGATGCCAATGGTAGGATTTTACTAGTAATAAGCTTATTTTTTCTCAGATTACGAGCACAGGATGAGGAACATAAGGCGCTTCAAGACGTGCGACTTCTTCAGGCGTAAGATTGATTGTCAAGGCTTTAACCGCATCATCAAGATGATCGAGCTTCGTTGCACCTACAATTGGAGCAGTTACGGCTGTTTTCTGCATAACCCAAGTCAATGCAATTTGAGCAGGAGGAACGTTGTGTTCTGCTGCAATCTCACCAACTATTTCAACGACTTTTCTATCTGACTTCTCCATAGCTGAGGATAAAGATTTAAATAAGAAATCCTTCTGTGAGCGTTCACTTATTTCGTTCCATTTCCGAGCCAATCGTCCACGGGCCAGAGGACTCCAAGGTATGACAGCCACTTCGTCCGCTTCACATAGAGGCAGCATTTCACGTTCTTCTTCCCGGTACAGTAAGTTTAAATAATTTTGCATTGATACAAAACGAGTCCAACCATTTATTTGGGCGATGTGATTTGCCATTTGGAATTGCCAGGCATACATGGAAGAAGCTCCAATATATCGGACTTTTCCAGCTTTTACAATATCATGAAGTGCCTCCATTGTTTCCTCGATCGGTGTGGTACTATCCCATCTATGGATTTGGTAGAGATCCACATAGTCAGTGTTGAGTCTTTTCAAACTTTTATCGATCTCCGTCATGATTGCTTTACGCGATAACCCGCGTCCATTGGGTCCAGTATGAACAGGATTGCATACTTTGGTTGCTATCACGACTTCATCCCTCTTCGCAAAGTCTTTTAATGCCCTTCCTAAAATCTCTTCACTCGTTCCATCAGAATATATATTAGCTGTGTCAAAGAAATTAATGCCTAAATCTAGAGCTTTTTTAATAAAAAAACGGCTCTGTGTCTCCTCAATTACCCATGTATGGTTTCCACGCTCAGAAATTCCATAGCTCATGCAGCCAAGTGCGATAGGAGATACATCCAAACCAGTACGACCAAGCTTCACATATTTCATATTTACCCTCTTCTCTATATTTATTTGGCAAACACATGGTGTTTGTTGTTTCATCTATTGTTTTGAACAAGCATAATGTTGAAGAGCCAGCGAAAATTCCATCTGAAATACTGAGATAGATGCCAATCTTCATAGCCTTTTAAGACACCTTGATCCAACCAGTAAGACTCTGATTTCCCGCTCGTAGCGGCTTTAGAAACATAAGCAATCGTCTCTTCCAAAAAACGAATGACATCTGGAATTCTATCTGAATTAGACACATCTCCATGACCCGGAATAACAGTATCTACTTTGAGATTTTTTTGAATGCGTCGAAGGATACGTATCCAAGCGTATGGATTACCGTATGGCATGACTGGAATCGTTTTGGTGGTTATTAAATCGCCGGCAATTAAGGTTCGTTCTTCAGGAACGTACACAACGGCATCACTTAAAGAATGACCGCCCCCGTAGGATAAAACTTCAACAGTTCGCTTTGTTCCTTTAATAACTAGTTTATCTTCAAAAGTTATCGTGGGTATCACCCTACGAAGAGAAGGAATAGCATCGTACAAGGCACTCTGCACAGAAAGATCATAATCTATTTCGGTTAACATATGCGGATCTTTTTGTTGTGAACGAACTTGATTTAGGCTACTGATTAATTTCTGAGTGTTTTGTTGCATGAAATCAATATTCACTTTTCCCATATCAGTTAGCAAATCTCTTGTCCAAACAGTAGATATAAAATCGCTTTTGGGAAATTCCTGATTGCCATTGACATGATCCCCATGAAAATGTGTATTCACTACATATTTAACCGGTTTGTTTGTTAACTGTTCAGCAGTATGACGCAATAAAGTACCAGCATGTGGCAGGTTAGTTGTGTCGACCACAATGGTCAAATCGCCAAGATCTATAATTGCAGCATTTCCAAGAGAACCGCTGCCCGGAACCGAAATAGCACCCCAAATACCTTCCGATGCCTGTTGAATTGTGAAATATTCGTTGTCCATTGTTTTTATCTCCTTAAAATTTTTTTGCTAATAACTGCTATCCATTATTTTTTCATGTATTAATTAACAACTTTAACTTACAAGTTTGAGTTAACTCGAAGTCAAGAAAATTTTAAGAATGAAGTTATAGGCGAATACAAATATTGACTTCGAGTTAACTTTAAGATGTATAATAATTTCCAATATCGATATAGAAAAAGGAGGCAATAAAACAATGCTTTCTATAAGTCAAGTGTCAGAAAAAACAGGGCTAACTCCTTATACCATTCGTTATTATGAGAAAATAGGGGTGCTGCATGAACCAAATCGGAAAAACGGAGGAGCACGTATCTATACGGAAAGTGAAGTTTTGTATATTCAATGTTTGAATAGATTAAAAAAATTGGGTTTATCGCTTGAGGAGATTACGGAATTTACTCGCGAAGGCTGTGTGCTGGATAAAATTCAACAAGGGGAAAATCTTGCTAATTTTACTCCTACTTTACACAAACGGATTGAAATTCTTGAGAAGCATTTGGTAGAATTGGAAGCCAAACGGCAGGAACTTGAGTACATTATTTCCCTCGCCAAAGAAAAGCTTACACTATACCACGAACTTACCAAATGAAGGTATGCGAAATACTAGATAATAACAGTGTGATCCTATGGAAAA
This sequence comes from Shimazuella sp. NTD247, assembly GCF_059510415.1. Classification (NCBI taxonomy): domain Bacteria; kingdom Bacillati; phylum Bacillota; class Bacilli; order Caryophanales; family Thermoactinomycetaceae; genus Shimazuella; species Shimazuella sp. NTD247. Next base: position 22,698 of record NZ_JCAJZU010000008.1, read on the forward strand.
AATAACCACTATTTATTAGAAGCATTATTTAATGGTCTCGAAACTCAATATGAATTTCAAATATTTGTAGTTTGACAACTCCACACGGCTAAAGCCATGGGATTCTTGGGTAATTCTCGGTAATCCAAGGAAGTTTACCAAGCTTAGACCGTGAGCCCCACGGCAAGTAATCTTCTACCTTCTTTTACTATATTTTTGGCTGCATTGATGTCTCGATCATGGGGAACGCCACATTCTGGGCATGTCCATTCTCGTAGCTGGAGTTGCTTCACTTCTTTGTTTTTATAGCCACAACTCGAACAAAGCTGACTGGACGGGAAGGATTTTCCCACTTTCACCAACTTCCTTCCGTATTCTTTCGCTTTGTATTCTAACATCGTAACAAACTCCGACCACGAAGCATCCGTGATCGATTTCGACAGCTTCTGATTCTTCACCATGTTTTTTACTTGCAGCGTTTCGATGCTGATGACTTGGTTTTCGTTCACCAGTTTTGTCGATAGTTTCTGTAAAAAATCATGGCGGGCATGGGTGATTTTTTCATGGATGCGAGCAACTTGGATAAGAAAAAGCTTTATGCATGGAATCACCCCCTTGTTGGAATTTTGCAAATATTACAGATCGTATGTTCGTTACTTGTCAAGCTTATCTGAAAAATAGTCAAACTTACGAAAGAACAAAAAAGTATCTTCTTCTGATGCTCGCTTTCATCCCACGATTTAAATCGTGGGTTTTCTCGCTTGCAATGTTATAATAAAATAAGTTATGATCCCTGACACCTGAAAGGAAATGCCATGTCTCTGTCTCCGAAGAAGGTCATCCTAGCACCCGGTGTTGACAACGTTACCGTAGATGAGGTATGTCGCTCAGCAGTCTTCACCCAATGGGTCGACCGACTGGCGGAAGAGGGAATGACTCTCTCCCGGGTCTATGTGTGTGACGTCCTCAAGTGGGGCAATCCTGTACCGGTACCGAAGATGATGTACGTTCTGGCGGACGCGTGTGACGTGGACGGCAGGAAGCTCCATCGAACCGGGGCTCACCTCCGTGGTGACACAGTGGATATCCTCCCGATCGTTCGATGCGAAGGAGAGGAATATGTTATCTTCGTCGCACAGCCGCGTGTACCAGGAGCAAAAAACTACTGTATCTCTAACCCATCGGGTATGGTAGATGATGGCGAAGAGGTCACAATCGCTGGGCTTCGCGAACTTGATGAAGAACTCGGGTTTGAGATCAAGTGGAGTGAGATGTTCTACTTGATTGATCAACCTCTGCTGGTAAGTCCTGGCGGTACAGATGAACGGGCACGCATGCTCTGTGTGGTTACTGATATGAAGCGAGATCAGATCACTCGACTGCACAAGCGATTTGGCGGACTTGCCGAAGAAGGCGAAAAGACGCAGGTGCTGTTCGTACCAAGGTCCCAGGCAGCAGAAGTGACCAATTGCGTCAAGACTGCGCTCAGTCTATCGCGTTACGAACTTCGAGCACATGGTCTTTCATAACAATTTGCGGGGCACCTGAATTTTTAACTCAGGTGCCCCGCGCCAATTTTACGAATCATTCCATGTTAGTACATGCAGGGGTACTACCACATGCTCATCAAACTAGGAGAAAGAAATGGGGAAAATAGTATAAATATTCTTAATATTTAATCGGAATAAGATCAATATAAAAATATCATCCCCATCCCTACTCATCAAAATGAAATAATCTTCCTGTCACAAAATAAGATCCTATCTCGTCATAATAGTAGACCACAACATGGGGGGAGAAACTATTATGAAACAGAAAAACATTATTGTTGTCGGAGGCGGATATGCAGGATTGCACACGATAGAATCGCTTCGCAAAGAATGGGGAAATGAAATAGGGAACAGTATTCGCTTGATTTTACTTGATAAGCAATCCTATCATTTTAGAAAAGTAGTGTTAGTAAAAGCTCCCACACGTCCAGTTGATTTATGTGTTCCATTTCACTCATACAATTGGAATAACGTAGATTTGTTACAAGGAGAACTAATGGACATCTTACCAAATCAACAAATGATTCAGTATAGGACTTTGGAGAATCACTGTGAAACACTTCCATACGACCAGCTTGTTATTTCTGTTGGAAGTGTCATAAAAAAACCCGCCGGGGATTATGAAGGATTTGTTTTGCGAGGAGAGGCAGACGTAGAAGCGATGCAACGTAAACTAAAATTACTTACCATAAAAGCAAAACAAGCAAGTAATTCGGTAGAGCGAGAAAACCTATTGCATGCTGTAGTTGTAGGAGGCGGCATATCTGGAATTGAAATCGCTGCAGAATTAGCCACCTACCTCAGGGAAAAAAGTAATTCGTTTGATTTTAGCAAAAATCGGAAGACAGTTAGTTTAATACACTCTGGTGATCGGCTGCTTCCTGAAGCTTCTAGTAAAATAGGAAAGCAATTAGAACAAAGACTCAATAGATTAGGCGTTAAACTTATAAAAAATACCAAAGTGATTCAATTTAAAAACGGAGTGGTAGAGTTAAACAATGGTCAAATATCCACAGATCTTTGTGTATGGGCACTTGGAACTTCACCAAATCCACTTGTTCAGCAACTTGGACTTCCCTTACATCAAGATGGTCGATTATTAGCAGATACGAGTTATCGTGTAAATGGGCAAAAAAATATATACTCCATAGGAGACTGTGCACATATTACTGATCCAAAAACTGGGCAACCAGATGGAATGAATTGCAAAGAGGCTATGATGCAAGCTAAGCGTCTTGGTAAGATTATGAGATTAGATATGACAGGTAAATCAGCACCTGTTCATCAAGATTTACTAATGAACAGTTATTGTATTGCATTGGGACCAAATGACGGCTTTCTGTGGGCAAAGAGATGGGGTATCGACTTCGTTATTTCAGGCACACTTGCCAGAAAGGTGAAAGAGTACTTATGGGAGACCGCCAGTACAGTGAAATAGACACAATTTATATGGAGCATCGAAACTTTCTTTTTGGCCTAGCTTACCGAATGATGGGAACCGTAACAGATGCTGAAGATGTGATCCAGGATGTTTATTTAAATATTCGCCAGTATGATCGCTCCCGCATTCGCGATGGGAAATCCTTTCTAGCAAAAGTTACGATGAACTATTGTTTAGACAATCTGAAGTCTGCTCAAAAAAAGCGAGAAATCTATGTAGGATCATGGCTTCCAGAACCACTGTTATTGGATTTTAAAAAGAAAAGCCCTGAGGAGGAAATGCTTCAAACGGAAACACTTTCATTTGCATTGTTGATTTTGTTACAGGAATTGAATCCTGTAGAACGTGCAGTATTTCTGTTGCGAGAGGTGTTTGAATTTGAGTATTCGGAAATTGCCGAGATCATCGAAAAAACGGAGGCTAATTGCCGGAAAATCAACAGCCGGGGGAAGGCAAGAATTAATTTTGAAGAACAACCTATTCATCAGTCACAAAATACAGAATCCTTTATCCGTATATTTTTAGAAGCGATTCAATCCGGTCAATTGGATAAATTTGTTCAGTTGATTGCCGAGGATGCAATTGCATATACAGATGGAGGTGGAAAGGTTAAAACAGCTGTTAAACCAATTGTAACTCGTGACCGAATTGTACAATATTTGACTGGTCTATATAAAATGTCTCAAATTACAAATGATGAGACTCTTTCTTTAACCCCGATTAATATGAATGGAGAAACAGGCTTAGCCATAATTGATGAGAAGCATTTAATAGGAATTCTAGCTTTAAGAGTAGCGAATAATGAAGTAAGTAATTTTTATCTTATTTTTAATCCCGATAAATTAAAATCCATTGCTAAAACTTTGCAATTAACTACTGCTACGATCGATTCATTCAGAATTTAATAATCATCTAGGAGGGATATCACATGAAAAATGGACGATATATGGAAGTCAATGGATACTTGGACTTGTTTTTATTCTTGCAGGATTAAACGGTTTGTTCGTGTTTTTTGGATTAGAAGCATTTTTGCCAACAAGCCCAAAAGCTATGGAACTGTTCACAATGAAATATTTACTATTTTTTGAGAAATCAACGGAACTAATATTAGGGATTTTGCTAGTTTGGGGACGCTTCGTACCACTTGCTCTAGCAGGTTTATCACCCATTATAGCTAATATTTTAGCTTTCCATATCTTTGAAGATTGGTCTCTCTTGCCTTTAGCTATTGTACTGGTTCTTTTGGAAATCTACCTTCTATTTGCTTATAGGAAGTACTACCAGAGTATTTTCGACTTCAAGGCAAGACCATTTTGATAATCGGCTGGTTATCAACAATCTATAGAGCTAGGAAAAAATATACTATCAAGATTTCACTCTAAAACGGTCAAAAAGCCAATTCTCGAAAGCAGAGGAAATTGGCTTTTTTTACTCATATGATGTAATAATTCAAATTGAATTTTGGTTGGTGCTTAGATGTTTTTAAGGATCAGCCAGCTCTTTCAAAAGTAGGTGTCATATTCATTTATCATCATTCTTCTCAATTCATTACGATTTTGCAGTTAACACATGCAGTTTTTTTATCTCTTGTATCGATAAATATAAACTATAATTCCCATGATCGAGCAGTTTATTGAGAAGAGCGTTCAATTGTTCTTGGGATTTCACTTTTATTTTTAAATGATAACACCCATCTCCTGATATCCGATGAGCCTCCATTACCTCACTTTGCTCTTCAATGAAGCGAATAAAAGAAGCATGATGCTTTGCCGAATTCATAAACATAATGACAAACGCAGTATATGGAAATCCCAATTTCAGGGAGTTATCTTATCAAGGTAAGGTCGTTCCCGCTAAACAGGCTCATTATGCATTTATCAGAGCGCTTAATGGGTTCTATGCCAATGTTGTTTCGACAAATGATTTTCTGTTAAAAAAATCAATTAAAAAAGCGTTATGGAATCCGCTAAATGAAAAATAAAAACCAAATATTGAAAAAAACTATAGTAGATGAATATTATAGCATTGCGAGCGAGAAAACCCACGATTTAAATCGTGGGATGAAAGCGAGCATCGAACGAGGGGAAGGTATTTCCCTTCAGCAGTTCAACCTTTGGAAAAAATAAATTCACAAACAAACATTCGCATGGCAATATATGTATAGTCGCAACAGACGAAAACCAAGTTTGCACGAGGCAAAGAAAAAAACAACAAACATAAACCGTGGGGCGCACGGGTTTAGCTTGGTAATGAAATAGTCATGAGGCTATCGTCCCAAGAATCCAACGGCTTTAGCCGTATGGAGTTGTCAAATGTAAATCCTACTATTAGAATTTCATATTAACAAAAAACGCCAAGCCTAGGATTATCCTACGTTTTGGCGTTTTTCTTTAAGTCTTGACTGACCATAGAAAAGGCAATAGTTAACTGAAAAGATAGTTCTAGATTGCAGTTTTCACGGGCATGATTCTGACACACCATTCGATGTTAGTCTTCGATTGCCTGATAAACTGTGGTCCAGAAGTCTTGGATAAGATGTGATGAATCCGGAGTGGACATCCCAACTTGAGTAAACAGAATTCCGATGAACTGTTTGTCTGGATCTGCATACGCTGCGGTACCAGCTCCGCCATCCCATCCGAACTGTCCGATGGACGCATAGTCAGCTTGGTAGGTTCGCACTGCCATCCCAAAACCCCATCCGCCTTGCTGTCCTTGACCGAATGACAGATGGACGTTGTTTTTGGCCAGGTCTTCCCGGATGGCTAGTTGTTCAGGTGTGAGGCGGTTGGTGGTCATCAGCTGGACTGCTGGTTGGGACAGAATTCGTTTGTTCCCATGCGTCCCTTGATTTAATAGCATCTGTAAATACGCATGATAATCATCAACGGTTGAGACCAGCCCACCACCGCCTGCTTGGAACTTTGGAGGTTTGCTGAAGCGTCCGCCTGCAGCCTTGTCCCACACATCGAACTCTCCGGTCTGCGGATTGGGGATGTAAGCAGGTGGCAGTCGGTCAATCTTGCTCTCGGGCACATAGAAACCGGTGTCCTTCATTCCCAGAGGATCGAGGATGCGTTCACGCAGGAACGACTCGAATGTTTGCCCAGTGACTCTGGCAATGAGCACACCAAGCACTTCGAGGCTGATATGGTACTGCCACCGCTCTCCAGGTTGATAGCTCAGTGGAAGTGTACCTAGGCGTCGCATCCACTCATCCGGATCTGGCAAAACCACCTCTGGCGTGTCATATATCCCACTCTCGAAAAACGCGTTCATGATCGGGGAACCCATCAAAGGAAGATCCATTCCGAGCCCGAATGTGGAGGTCAGCAGATCTCGTACAGTGATCGGGCGACGCGCCGGTACAGTTTCGTCCAGCGGGCCGTCAGGCTGTTTCAGTACCTGTCGGTTGGCCAGTTCAGGTAGCCATTTGTCTACTGGATCGTCCAAATGTAGTTTGCACTCGTCGAGAAGGATCATCACTGGTGAAACCGTGATCGGCTTGGTAGTGGACGCCAATCTGAAGATCGTGTCCCGGCGCATTGGTGCACCACCATCATGAAGCATCGTGCCGAGCGCTTCGACGTGTGTCTCACCGTTTCGGCTGACTAAGGCTACGAGCCCTGGAATCTTCCCGGAATCGACATGCCGTGCCAGCACCTCTCGCATCTTTCTTAACCCTGTTTCAGAAAATCCTTTGTTATTTTGTCCCATCATAAATCTCTCCTTTTTTCTATTTTTTGGTGATCGGAAATCTTCTGTCGTATTCTTTTTTTGTGTAGTAGACATAAATCTTCTCTCATTAGAATCTCGGTCAAATTTCTCAAAGCGGTTTATCTACTAATTATCACTTAGTACTACTATATAGTAGTATTAAGTAGATGGTTGTGTCAATAGGTTGATTTTTCTTTTTTGGAAGAGTTGCAGTATATTTTGATGCTTTCGTTATTCCACTTTACCGAGCTTTTTACGAATTTTTTCGCTCATTTGCTCTTTTCTTTTTCCGATCCAGGTCTGCCCTTGAAGCTCATGTAACAGGTCATCGCAAAAACCGCCAATATCCTGTCCCACTACATCAAGCACATCCTTTCCTTCTTGGGCATTTGATTCAAAAAATTCTAGTATATCTTGCAGCATTTTAAACATAATCATGCCGGATTCATGGTTGGATGAAGAATTCCATAAAAATTTCTCAACCTCATCCATCACGATCTGATAATCCCTTGGCAGATCATTAATTCGTTTTTTGTAAAGTTTATATTCCGCTTTTTCTTGTTTCCATCTTTTTAAGGTCGAAAAAATATTTTCCATTCTAATTCTTCCTTTCATTCACTTAGTTTTTGATTCGATAAAAGTCCATTTACACCAAAAGATTTGGAGTTGATTTTCTCCTGCATTATTAAGTGTGTAGAACTTTTGTGAAGGTCCAATTTCTCAAGACCTCAGCTATTAAGTAGCACTCAGTACTCCTATATAGTAATACCAAGTAGATAGCAATGTCAATAGTCTGATTTATTTTTTTCTTAAAATGAGTTCACAAGAAGGGCATTGTTGAAGTTAGTTGAAGTTGAAATCAAGTGATCCAAGGAAGATATAGAAAATAGCCAAATCTCCTCTCTCAAAGCCTACTTATACAGATTTTTATTCTGATATCACAATGTCATCTGAGATAAATTCTCTTGTAATATAAAACCTCGCTCCGATGACGGAGCGAGGTTTTTATCGAAACATCATTTGCATGCGTTTATATTGATCTGTAACAATCACATTTTTTATCGTATCGGGATTTTTACCTGATTTATCATAATATAAGGCTATGACCAAAAGTTTCTTCCCATATTCATAAGTCATATAAACGCCTTCTTCGCCTCTCGTCTCTTCAGCAGGCTGCCCCAACGTTTGTTTTACTTCCTGATAAGTAATATTCGCATATGCCGGATCATATGACACAACGTGGGTTACTTTATCGTCAGATAAGAAAAATTCGATATTTCGCTTGCTATAAAAATAGGCATCTTTACTGGAATTAGCACTATCTGGATTTCCCCATTTTTCTATAATGTCTTTTCCAAATGAGCCTACTGCGAAGTTCTCGCTATTAATCGCTTTTCCCAGAGCTGCTAACTCACTCGATTTTTCTAATGTTTCGCTATGACTTTGTTGTTCATCTACGCTGTTATACGCGAAGGCATGGCTAACCAAGGGGAGATTAATAATCGAGCTCCCTAGAGTCAGTGTTAATGCTAACATCAGCTTTGTAATTTTTCGCATGATACACCCTTTATTTTTGTAATTTATTTTTTTGAAGCTTAAAGGAAACTTCAAAAAGATCGAAATTATTTGTCCCAATTATTTTATCATATTTTTCTAAAACCGATGCCTGTTAAGGTGTATTTTCCTAATTTTATCGATCTTTTCTGTTATCTTGGAAAATGTTGATAGTAAATGTGGAGCACAGACATAAGTCTGTGCTCATTTGGCTAAGTCGGATACCCAGTTTGGGCATGTGCATAAGCTACTTGAGTATCAAAACTGACAATACAATTGTTAGCTTTGAGATTTATGATCACCTTCTGCAAGTAAGAGATACTCTGCCCGAGCCTGTGCTTTCGAGCAGGAATTTGCACAAGAGGAAGTGCCTCATTCATCTTCAAGATTGCTCGACAAAGCACTTTATATTCCTCTTCGGTGATCGTTTTCCCTTGGCGGACGCTCCTATAAACAGAATCGATCAGCTCTCTTGCTTCCTCAATAAGCTCTTCTGACTTTTCCAAATCAGCCATCTTACCCTATCCCTTTTTTGAGGTTTGTCTTCATTGGCCATCGAAGCATAACATAAAAATAAAATTTATTAAACAAATACTTTTATATCGATATGTAAATACAAACCTCTAACACTTATGGTGTAGAGGTCTTCCTATTATTTGAATTAATTTCCTCGAATCTGGCTCCACATGGTAACCATATCAATCCAGCCACGATGTTCCGTGATTTTCCCATCATGCACACGATATTGGCGATAAAGGGTCACGTAGATCATATTTCCGGTGGGTGCAGTACCAAAAAACGTTCCTTGATGAGTACCTTTTACATTCATTCGGACAAGTACCTTATCATTTTTCGTCATCATTTCTTCGACTGTATAAGCTTTGTCGGGGAATGACTCTAAAATTGTTGCAGCAAATCTCTTCAATCCTTCTTTGGATTGATACGCAAGTTCTTGATAATTCTCGGACAAAAACTGATCCGTACAATCAAAATTATTGTTATTCCAAAATTCCTTCACAAACGCACTAACTACTTCTAAATTTTGCTTTTCTACTGTGTTCATATGAAACATCTCCTTTATATTTTTCTATTTTTAACCTTGTAATTGTGGTAAAAGTGTTCCCGTGTCAAACCAGCCTTTGTGTTTTACAATCTCTCCATTCACCACTTCAAATTCTCGGTATTGGGTTAGTCTAACTATTTTTCCTGTAGATTCATTGCCTGCGAAATTTCCAGCATGCACAGCAGTGATAACAATTCGTGCAATTACTTTTTCATTGTCTACAAAAGTCTCATCCACTGCATATTTTCGATCTGTAAATACTTGTGTTATTTGGGAAGAAAAAAACTGATTTGTCTCATTTAATAAGCTTTCATTTCTAGTATCTTGAATAAAGTTAGTTACTAACTCTATATTTTTTTGTTCCGTCGCACTCATTTGCCAACATCTCCTTTTATACGTTACCAAAAGGTAACATTTAGCCTAAAAAAATTTATGTTTTCTTTTTAAGAAATCGCAGATACTGTTTTATTCATGAGCTTACTCGTTAATTCTAGGAAGTCTTTCAATACGGATTGTATTCTTACTTTAATTCCTTCATCCTGTGGAACGCCTTCTTCGTCGAATGTATTTGTTCCATATCCAATCGATATCCATTCTGAACAATTGATACCATGCAAGCTACGTACAATTGTCTGCAAATGGGTAAGAGAACTGATACCAACTGGTCCTCCTGCTGAGCTAACAGATAACACTGCCTTTCCAGCTACTTTGTCAATGCTGATATAGTCTAGCGCATTTTTCAATACACCTGAAATAGAACCATGGTATTCTGGTGTAGCAAAAATCAACCCATCTGCCTTCTCTACTGCATCTACAAGCTGCAAAACATTTTCATCAAAATTCCAATTATCAGGTGTGAAGAGCGGTAATTGTAATTTTGCTAGATCAATAAAGGAAACAGAGATGTTTCGTTTGAACAAAATGGATTCGATATACCGAAGCAGCATCGTACTGCTGGCATTTTGGCGATTACTACCTGCCACTAAAGTTATTTGCATGTTTTTCACCTTCTTGATTATGTGTTATTTTCAATTTGATTTACTGACAGCTGCCTTTGTGCTAAGATGTGACCATAAGGTAACCTTTTATATTCTTATCATATGTTACCTTATGGTCACATGTCAATAGTTTTATAAACATTTTTTTAAGGTGGTATCAAACAATGGAGAAAGATGTCTTTAAAGCACTTGCTGACCCAAGTCGCCGTAAGCTTTTGGATTTGCTTTACTCCTTAGATGGGCAAACATTAAACGAACTTTGTCAACCATTGGAGATGTCGCGGTTTGGAGTGATGAAACATCTAAATATATTAGAAGAAGCTGAACTTATTACCACAAAAAAAATCGGTCGAGAAAAGTTGCATTATTTAAACGCAATTCCGATAAGACAAATATATGATAGATGGGTCAGCAAATATACAGAACCGTGGATTAGCGGATTAACGGCTCTACAAAACGAACTGGAGAGTGAATCAACCGTGGATACGAAACCAAAACACATTCATCGCATAGCAATAAAAGCAAATCCAAAACAAGTATGGGATGCACTCACCGATCCGGAAAAAACATCCAAATTTTGGTTTAATTGTGCAGTACGATCTACTTGGGAAATGAAATCATCATTCGAACTCTGGGATAAAGAAGAAAAAAAGGCTGAAGCAACTATATTAGATATTGAACCTCCACGTAAACTTGTACTTCGTTGGAAATTCCATCTCCTTCCGGGAACCGAAAACGATAAACCATCACGTATCACATGGGAAATAAATGAACACGAAGCTATACCAGGAACTACTTTGGTAACTGTCATCCATGACGAGTTTGAACAAGCAGAGACCACTGCAAAAATCTTAGAAAACGGGCTGCCAATTGTAATATCTGGGTTAAAGACACTGCTTGAAACTGGAAAAACACTTGCCGATTCGTAAATTTATGAACAAGTTTCTTAGGTACAAAAACTAAGAAGCTTTTTATTTTGAATGACCATATGCCATTAAAAAATCGTTTGCAGTCATCACCGTGAATACTTTTTTCACTTCGTTTGTATGAAAATGCTTTTTATCATGGGAAACAATGATATCGGATTTTCCTAACCATGCACCAACAAATATGATTACATCATCAGGATCTTTGATCGGAGGCAATTGTTTAACGATCTCATGATATGCTTGCTCTTTAGGAGTTGGAGTTGAAATCAGCTCATATTGAAGATAACGAAGCATTCGGCTGACGAGCGGAATTGCTTTTGGAAAACTGCGAGCCAATACTTCATCGATTTCATCCAAAACAGCTGTTGAAAGCAATAATATATGATCTCTCTGAACAAGCTCTAAAAATGCACGCATTTTTTGACTATGAAAGGCGAGAAGAGATATAAAAATATTGGTATCGACATAAACTCGTAGTCTTTTGTTATTCTCCACGTCTCCTCTCCCTTCTTACTTTCTGCCACTGGATTAATAAATCTTGTTCTGCTATGCCTTCTTTTTTTGCTTCTTCATTTATGGCATCGAGAATGGAAAAAAGGGTTTCCATTCGATCTGCCTTTTTTAAAATAATCTCACCTTGTTCATTTTCTAGAAAATCAAGTACATCTCCAGGAGCTAATTGCAATTTATCTCGTACATACTCTGGTATGACGATTTGATTATTTGCGTTAAGTTTCACCCGGCTCAATATTCTCTCTCCTTCATCCATTTCTTTTTATTGTATGTTGGAAAATTAGGGAAAATCAAGATAGATATAAAAAAACACCTCTTCAACAAGAGATGTTTTATACATATAAAAGTAATAAAAATTGCAATTAAATTGAGATAAACATATGAATTATTTTAATTGTTCCAGATCCCATCGATAAAATACTCGATGATCTCCCATAGCAGTGATCACCTCTGCTCCCATCGAACGCAAATAAGAGGCCAGGTCACGCCCCACTTCTGTATCGAAAGTTTTTGTAATATCTTCTTCTTTTAAGTATATGGCGATTTGATAGTAAATCGGTTTATCTAAAAATTGTTTTTGTAACTCAATTGGTGTTTCTGAAAAAGGTGTAAGCTCAATTTTTTCTATGTAAGGCATTTGAAATAATTTCGGTAAAATATGTTTACGAACACGTCTATTAAAAAACTCTTTGTCAGCAGGAATTGTAAAGAGAGCTTCCATTTTCATTGTGGCATACCATCCTTTGCTAACTAATGGGAAGACTGAATCATATGCTCGTTATAACGAGCAACAATTTCTGACTTACTAATAACTTCGGTCTGTCCCCAGGCGAATGTATAGATCGGCTCACTATAGTATGCTAGCTTTTCTTGAAACTCCGATCCTATATCACTTTCATGGAGGAAAATTTCAAAGACTTGCTTTGTTTGAAAATACATCTCAATTTGTAAATCAAAAGGAGACAAAGTATCTCTCGTAATCCCAAGAGGGGGTTTTATTTTGGTCAATTCCATTCTTTCTAAACCATCTACATTAACTGCTAGCGGTAGGAAATCTTCATAATAAAATTGTTCAAATTCTTCTTCGTTTTCCGGTTTCTTAAAGATAATCAGTAACTTATACATTACTACACCTCCTATTAACATCATTTTACCGCTAAATTATAGATTACACTACAATCATATTCAAAAACATCTATATACTGAGAATTTTTGTTGACAAAAGAAATATACTTCGTTTGATGGAGAAAGATCTAATAATTACTAGAAGTAAATTAATTATTTAGGAAATTCATTTGGTTTTCAATTTAAAACGCATTACCAAGACTTGTGAAATATATTTCACCAAATTTAAAAAAACTTGGATCTTATTATCCAAGTTTTTATCGTTGTACTCCCTTTTTATTTTTCAACTGTAAATATTGCTTTGCTACTCCTTTAAACAACGAAGATTCAGAAGGTAAGCCTGTATACTTTGTAATGGCTGCTTCTATTCCCAAATCTCCAATTGTACTTTGAATCTGCATCGCTTCTTCATCATTCGAAAAATCATATAAAAAAGCCGCTGCAATTCCTTTTAACAAAAATACTGGTTCTTTGTTTATCAGTTTGAAATATTGTCTAGCAGGACTTACAAGTCGATCATTCGATCCAAGTTTTCGAATTGGCGAACGTGCAACTCTTGTCACTTCATCGATAATAAAAGAATTTTGAAAACGCGAGACGATTTTGCGAATGTAATTAGCATGTTCTTCGGGATTAAATCCATATTTTTTGATTAAAAATTTTCCTGTCTCCTTTAATGCTCCCTCCACGTATTCAGACACTTGCTGATTTTCCATTGCCTGATTTATTGTCTCCATTTCAAATAAATAGCCTATATAAGCTGCTAATGCATGACCTGTATTGACAGTAAATAACTTTCTTTCAATATATGGCACAAGATCTGCTACATACGTAATTCCATTTATTTGTGGTTTTTCACCAACGATTTTCGTTTTGTCTACAACCCACTCATAAAACGGTTCCACTTGAACCATCAGTTTATCCTCATTTACTTGATTTGGTACAATCCGATCAACAGCAGAATCAGGAAAACCAAATAACAAATCAAATTGCTGTTTTTCTCTAGAGGATAATGCTTCATAAACTTTTTCTTTTAGCAGACTAGTTGCACCGATCATATTTTCACAGGCAATAATATTTAATGATCTATTTGATTCTTTCACTCGTCTGCGCAAACCTTCGGTAATATCATTCGCAATGAAAGGTAAAATATGAGGACCAATAGCAGTCGTCACTAGATCCGCTTTTGCGATCACTTCGATAACCTTCTCAGGGTTTGTTTTACTATTGACAGCAGAAACATTTTTTATGATTACCTCTTTTTGCGTAGAATCAGCCAAAACTACACGATACTGTTGTTTCTCATTTATCTCTTTTACGATTTCTTCATTCACATCAATAAAACAAGTTTCATACCCCGAATGATATAACAAATTACCAATAAATCCGCGACCAATGTTGCCTGCACCAAAATGGACTGCCAGCATGTTAGTTCACCTCTGCAAAAATATTCATGATCTCTTCTGGTGTTGAAGCAGTGACTAACCTATCCACATTTTCTTCTTCCGAACAAACGATCGCTATTTGCGATAAAATATCTAAGTGCTCATCATTTTTACCTGCGATGCCGATGAGTAGCTTCACAAAATTACCACTGCCAAAATCAACACCTTGAGGCACCTGAACAATAGAGATTCCTGATTGTTTAACAAATTGCTTTGCATCTTCTGTTCCATGTGGAATAGCAACATAGTTGCCCATATAAGTGGAGACTAATCTCTCTCTCTCCAACATTTTCTCAATGTAAGTAGATTCTACATACTGTCCCTCTACAAGAATACTTCCTGTTAATCGAATTGCTTCTTCTTTTGTTTGTAACGATTGATTTATTAAAATATTATTTTTTGATAGTATCGATTTTGCCATGTTAAGCCCTCCTAAATGATTCCCGTTTTTCATCTAAAAACTGATCAAATTGCGATATTAAGAAATGAATTACTTTTTGTTCATCATTGGATTGGAAAATAGAAATATTTTCATCACTTTCAATTAACATCGAGCTGATTTGACTTAATACTTCCAATCCTTGTTCAGACATCTCCAAGGGAGATAGAAGCAAAAGAAGAGATTTCATCTCCACTGCACCGCCATCCATCCCTGTCACCTTTATCGGCTCTTGCAAGACATAAATAGAAAAACTCGGTTGCAGCACATGAGCAGACCGTGTATGATACAAACCCATTGATGTACCAGGAATACCTAATGCACCAGCTTTTTCTCGTTCAAGTAACTGTGCTGCTACTTGCTCTGGATATAGAAGTTTCTGTTGTCCATAAAGCATGTGGCAAGCTTGAAACAGTATCTTGTCTATTGGTTGATATGAGTTTAGTGATACAAGTACAAAGCCATCTAAAATACTTGCGATCGTATCTGCATATTCTTTTATCTTTTTCATATCATCAATGAATGAACTTCTGTCTTTGACAGGTGTTTTTGAATCAAAGGATATAGGTAGCGCTCTTTCCGAACTATGAATAATCATATACTGATTGATATAACTACGAATTTGGTGAATTTCACTACTCGTCAAAAACGGCGAAACAATGATGGCATCCATCCCAATATCATCGATTGGAATCGTGGAAATGACCAACTGGTAATCTTCTGTTTTCTGCATCTTTTTGTACTCCATGACAGAAACATTTTTAATTTGTCTCAACTCCGGGAATTCCTTTTGGAGTTTGGTTGTCAGTAGTTTGGATGTACCAATTCCACTTGAACAAATGACCAATGTTTTCAGATTAACTATATTTTTATTTCCCATCATCGCTGCTCCAAAATGCATGACAAGATAACCTATTTCCTCATCTGGCACCAATAGATCTGGGAAAACATCATTCATCGCTTGCTGTACAAGAGAAAATAATTCTGCATAATCTCGCTTGATTTTTTCTAATAGCGGATTGCTGATTCTCATGTTTTGTTTTAACCGATATAAAGCGGGTTTTAGATGTAAAACAAGGCCTTCAAATAAAGAGTGATTGGTTGAAAAGTCATATGCTGTTTGGATGGCAATAAAGTCAATGAGGTGCTTCGCCTTTACTGCTACTTGCATGCTGGAATCCTCAATCAGATATTCTTGGTCGTGCCTGAGTTTCGCACCCTTTAAATGCATCGTGATATAGGCAATCTCTGCTTCTGGAATGACAATTTGAAAAAACTTGTGCAATTCAACTGCTATTTTTTCGGCAAATTTATATTCTTTTGTTGCTTGCTGCATTTGCAAATACGCATTATCGATAGTAATCGCTTCACCTTTTTTAATTCGCTCCACTGCTAATGCCAGATGAACAACCAATCCAATAAAAGCACTGTCAGCCATTGTGAAAGGTAACTCTTGTACAACTGATTCAACTACTTTTTCTACCCTAATGATTTTATCTTTTTCAATCAAACCCATCAGCCGTTCAGATATAGTATGAATTTGTGATGTGGATCGCTTTTGAATATTTCCTCGTGTTAAAGACAACAGCTCATACTCGTCGAGGTGTTCAGTAATGAGGTAACTCATGGCTCTTCTTTTTGCTTCTTCATCTCCTTTGATTTCAACTCCATATCCTCTTTTTCGAATAAGCGATAGTCCAAAAATCCGCAGCTTCTCCTCTAATTTGGTCAAATCAGCGCTTACGGTTGCGATCGTCACATTCAAGTCATTAGCTAGTCCAAGAAGCTTCACTGGTCCTTCAGACTCTAGCAGTTCACACAAAATAACGGTTTTGCGTTCATCAGGAGTATATTCTGTATGGGAAAGACTAAACAAAAACAACTTCAATTCTTGTAATTTCTTCGTATCGCCCATGATGATCACGCCGACACCTGATTTTTTTTCTAATGTAAGGTCATATTCCTGTAAGATATCATCTACGTTTTTTAAATCCCGATGAATGGTTCTTTCGCTGACTTTGATCTGATTAGCGAGACTTCTTACAGTTATTTCCTCGTCATTGGATAACAAAATCTCCAGTACTTGTCTTTCTCTAGCGGAAATATACACAACACTCACTCCGAATTATCGATTCAGAATCCATGACCTTAGGTTGTTGACGAAATTAAAATGATATACTACTCATTTTCATTTTAAACCTCCTTTTTTGTTGATAAAAGGCAAAATAAACACAAATTGGTCCAAAGCATTGTTGACAAAAATAAAAAAGAAGCCTCATGCAGGTCTGCACTGGCTTCTTTTTTTCCTTATTTTTTTAAGGACTTTATTAACTCATCATACTTTGGACTATTTAAGAAGTTTTCAACCGAAATATGAGTAGCATCTGGTAATTTAGCAATAGCTCGATCTGTTAAATCTTTATGAGTAACAACGATATCTGCATCGGATGGTATATTATTGATGGCAGTATTGGTTACCGTTATATTTAGTCCTTCATTTTGCATTTTTTTACGAAGTATGGATGCTCCCATTGCACTAGAACCCATTCCTGCATCACATGCAAATACGATTTTTTCTACTTTATCAGGCACCGTTGCAGATTGTTTCTCAATTAGTACAGAGGATACAGAGCTTTTCTTTCCCTTCATCTGTTCCATTTTAGCCGCTGCCAGAGACAAGTCTTCATCAGTAGCTTTACTTGTTTTGAGAATAAGCGCTGCAACTATAAATGATACCACAGCCGCTACTACAACCCCTGCAAGTACTCCGAAGTATCCGCCTTTTGGAGTCATCGCTAGATAAGCAAAAATACTACCAGGGGACGGAGCAGCCACAAGCCCTGCATGGAAGATAGTAAATGTTAATGTACCACTTACTCCTCCTGCGATTACTGCTAATAGAAGCATAGGTTTCATTAAAATATATGGGAAGTAGATTTCATGAATTCCACCGAAGAAGTGAATAATTGCTGCACCTGGAGCTGTTTGTTTTGCCGTTCCCCTGCCAAAGAGTACATATGCAAGTAAAATTCCTAAACCAGGTCCTGGGTTTGATTCCAACATAAAGAGAATCGATTTCCCTGCTTGGGCTGCTTGTTCTACCCCTAACGGACTTAAGATTCCATGATTAATCGCATTGTTCAAAAATAAGATCTTCGCTGGCTCAATAATGATATTTGCTAATGGAAGAATGTGATGATCGACAATAAATTGAACGCCAGACGCCAAAAGTTTACTCAGTGCCTCCACCACAGGACCGACACCTTTATATGCTAGTAAAGTTAATATACTTCCCAAAATACCGGCAGAGAAGTTATTCACAAGCATTTCAAAACCAGATTTGACTTTTCCTTCGATTAACTTGTCAAATTGTTTGATGAGATAACCACCAAGTGGTCCCATAATCATTGCCCCTAAAAACATCGGAATATCCGTTCCGACAATGACTCCCATCGTAGCAGTGGCTCCGACTACTCCACCGCGAATATCATATACTAATCTCCCGCCAGTAAAACCGATTAACAAAGGCAATAAGTACTTAATCGTAGGATCAACTAATTTGGCTAATCCTTCATTTGGAAACCAGCCAGTTGGTATAAATAAAGCAGTAATAATTCCCCAAGCGATAAATGCACCGATATTCGGCATGACCATTCCACTCAAATGACTACCAAAACGTTGGATTTTTACTTTTACATTGGATGTATTTTCAACTGTATCAGCCATCTTCTCTTTCTCCTTTCTGCTTATATGTGAAGTTCTTTATAGTTTTATATTAAAGCGTTTTCATTCCATTATCCATTCATACAAATATGCAATATGGCAAAACGGTTGTTGCCATTTCTGAAAAGTATTCCACAGCTTTCATCCTCAAAACAGGAATAATCTAGAATGAGTCTTTATTTGTTAGGGTTCTTTACAATCAATGGTTTTCTTGTATAATTGTTATAACAGTATAATCATTTAATTGAATGTAGAGTAATACAATCGCCAGCATATAGTAATAATGAGGAGTGAATACGAATGTCCAAATTGGCGGTGAAAGAAATGGAAAGAAAAGTAACAAAAATCGGGAATAGTTTTGGAGTTACCTTTCCACCAGAAGTTTTAGAGCATCTTAAAGTAAAACCAGGGGATGAAATTATCTTTTCTTTAGAAGAAGGGAAAGTATCTTTTAAAAAGAGACCGATTGTAAACATGGATGGATTCGAAGATATTGATCAACAATTTTTAGAAGGGATGCAACAACTCTTCAAAGATTACGATAATACCCTTCGTAACTTAGCAAAGAGATGAAGAAGGGACAATGAACATTCCGTAATGACTAAATTTATCACTCACAAACAGGCCATCTTTTTAAATGGATACATGATAAAAAAATACACCCCTAGTGAAATGATTGGGGTGAAAGACAGTAAAATGTTAGATAGCGCTATTATGAGACCAAGACAAACGATTGGCGGAGAAGAAGCTTATCCAGATTTATCATCAAAAGCTGCAGCATTGTTTGAAAGTTTGGCACAAAACCATCCCTTTCAAAATGCAAATAAGCGTACAGCATTTGCCTGTCTTTATCAATTTCTATACATGAATGGCTATCTATTAAAAGTGGAACCAAAAACAGCAGAAGATTTTACCGTCCATGTAGTAGTCGAAAAACCAAGCACAGGTTATATCACCTCTTGGATTTCACAGCATATTTACCAAATGTAAAAAGACTCTCCATCTATCAAGATGGAGAGTCTTTTCGTATAAATCATGATTAACGCTTGGAGAACTGAGGCGCACGACGAGCTGCTTTTAAGCCGTACTTTTTACGTTCTTTCATTCTTGGGTCACGAGTTAAGAAACCTGCTTTTTTCAAAGCTGGACGAAGTTCAGCATCTACTTCAAGTAATGCACGTGAGATACCATGACGGATCGCACCTGCTTGACCAGTGTAACCACCGCCATCGACATTGACCAAAACATCATAACGGCTAGCTGTATCTGTTAGTACCAATGGTTGACGAACGATTGCTTTTAAAGTTTCGAGATTGAAATAATCATCAATACTACGTCCGTTGATGACGATACGACCATCACCAGCTACAAGACGTACACGTGCTACGGACTCTTTACGGCGTCCGGTACCGCGATATTGTACTTGTGCCACGTATATTTCCTCCTATTAACCGCGAAGCTGATATTCCACTGGCTGTTGCGCCTGATGAGGATGTTCAGCACCTGCGTATACTTTTAGTTTTTTCAATTGACTACGACCTAGAGGTCCTTTTGGAAGCATTCCTTTTACAGCCAGCTCGATCATACGTTCCGGTCGTGTTGCACGTAGACCTTCAGCAGTAATGGATTTTAATCCACCTGGGAATCCAGAGTGACGATAATATTTTTTCTGTTCTAATTTTTTACCAGTAAGGGTAATTTGAGAAGAATTGATCACAATTACAAAATCACCGGTATCGATATGAGGTGTGTAGGTTGGTTTGTGTTTTCCGCGAAGCAAGGTAGCTACTTCGGTAGCAAGGCGACCAAGAGTCTTGCCTGCTGCGTCAACAACATACCACTTTTGATCCACATCTTGTGGCTTAGCCATATAAGTGGTGCGCATTCGATTCACTCCTTGAGTTTGTTAGTAGTTGTCCCTACTCCCCGAAGCAAAGGGTAGAAACAAAGCGATTTGATCTATCGGACAATCTATATTTTTGCCGAACATGATTTTCCACGGGGCTAGCGGAAAATACCAAATACGATCATACCCCAATAAAGGGGTGATTGTCAATGAAATCCACAAAGATACAGGACTTTGAAAATGCTAGAAAACGTTTTCCTTTCCTTAATCGACACTCATCCTATAATTCCCATAAATATATACTATTGCAAGTAAAAAAACGACTAATAAAACAATCAGGGTAATAATAGTAGTCTTAGGATTTTTCCCAGTTGCTTTGGCATGAACAAGTACCACTGCAATAATTACTGCATATATGAAAAATATAATTAAGGCACCAATTATAAATAATGTTCCGATACTCATTTTACCCCGCTCCTCTTCGTGTTGTTTTATCATCCTGATTAAAAAATTTGTAGTACAGACATGCAGTGAGTTGCAGTATACAGAAATTTTCGTTCCTTTTCCCTTTATTTCTTTAGGAAAAGAATCTTACTTAGATGGTATCCAAGGATACATTGCTTCATTTTGTACCCAAAATGAGATTTGTCCAAGATAATCTCAAATCTAGTGAAGGTAACTAAAACAATGTAAGTATGATATAAGTTTACAGCTTATATTCAGGAACGCATAGGGTTGTAATACTATTTTTAATCATTCATGTGCCACAAATCTACAGCGAAAAACAGGAGTTTTCTGGTTATTTCACTTCTACTTTACCACAGTCTGTTTGATACACCTTTCTTCCATATCAAGGATTGTGTAAACATGTATCTCTTCAATCATTTCTTACCTTTCACTTTATGGGTATGAACCTTATTAATATATTGACAAATAAAATAGTTCGCCTTAAGATTGTTACATCACATAGACCTATCTGATAGAGTAATTTTTTTTTGGGGGTATCTTTTTGAAAAAATTTATAAGTATACCTAAATTAATAGTTGCATTCTTGCTCGTATTCATGTTGTTTCATTCTTCTACTGTATCTACTTATGCAACAGCGAAATCGTATAAAGAAGAAAAAGTAACATTTCAAAGTGGTACAGGTACATATAAAGAGACACTTAATGGAACAGTCGTAGTACCCAATGTGCCAGGTCCTCATCCTGCAATTGTATTAGTCCATGGTGCAGGTAAATGAGATCAAACGGAATTACAAAAAGAAGCAGATATGTTTGTAAGAGCTGGTATGGTTACATTTATTTATAATAAGAGAACGAAGGGATACAGCAAAACAGAGCGCTCCTTTTCTTTATTAGCGGATGATGCTATTGCGGCAGTTAAAATGATCTCATCCAGATCAGATGTAGATCCAAAAAAAATTGGTTTATGGGGATTTAGCGAAGGCGGTTGGGTTGTACCTATTGCAGCATCCAAGTCGAAACAAGTTGCATTTCTTATTACGATTGGAGCACCATTGGTTAAACCATTGCAACAGCAAACGTGGAATTTGGAAAATCGATTGCACCATGTTGGAATCACATCGAAGGCCATGATTCAATCTATCGCACGCAATGGAGCAGGATTCGTTTATTCAGCAGGATTATTTCCCGAGGCAGCTTATGATCCTATGCCTACATGGAAACAAATCAAGCAACCAATACTGGCTATTTGGGGCAGTAAAGATCAGCAAGTTCCACCAGTAGAGAGATCGCAAAGGTTAAAAAATATTTTAGATAATTCCGGAAACCATGACTATACAATACTGTTTCTACACAATGCTAGTCATGAAGGTTTTCAGAGTACTGATGATGGTTTCTCGAATACCTCTATATTCGCTTCTGACTACGAGAGAGAAATGAATATGTGGTTGAAACAAGTATTAAATGAAAATCCCCCTGCATCCAAAATAATAGGACAAATCCCTAAACAGGAGAGATTTTCTCCTTCTGAGGTTACTGAATTACATTGGTATGACTCTATTAAGTTCCAACTAAAACTAGTTCTTTTCTTTCTTCTTGCTTTCTTTGGATATTTTATTATAGGTATATTTAATCGAGGCTCAGAAATTACTACAACTTCGATCCATAAGTTGGCAAAATACTTAGCCATTGGTGGACTAATTACTGTCTTTCTATTTGGGACATATCTACTATTAATCTGGTTTTTTGGTGGTCAGATAGTAGGCTTCATTATATTAGGAAGGCCTATAGTCTGGCTATTGATTCAACTCTTTACACTAGCAACATGTCTGTTGACCATAATTTTTATCATTACTTGGTGGAAAAATCGTAAAAATACTTTATTTCTAGATAAAATACGTTTCTGTTTATTACTTGCAGGAGGTATTGTATTTTTACCATGGGCTTTTTACTGGCAACTTCTATTTCCTTAAAATAAGGGATACTAGGAATCTAGTATCCCTTATTTTATTTATGATTGCTGTTGAAATGAAGATGCATCTTTTGCACCATCTAGATCATCAATATAAAATATAGTGGAATGTTTGTCATAACTCATTTCACCAGATGTACTGTATCTATCTGGTTTTCCCCATTTCTTTTCAATTGCCTTTTTCGTGGAGTAAATACCAAACTTCTCACTAGTTACTACTCTCCCTTTTTTGGCTAACTCTTTTGTTTGGTTCAGTAGTAATACATGATTTTCTTTTTGACTTATGGAAAGTGAAGGAAAATGGCTGCTACTTGCTGCATACACCTCTTTCGAAATCAATGTGCCTGCTAAGATCATTCCTACACCCAAAGTAGTCGGTAAACAAGTTTCATTGCAGTTTTCTTATTCATTTAGAACATTCTCCTTTAACTCCTTTGTAACTATAGATTAAAGAACAATGTTTTCCAAAAGAGATACACAATGTTTCCACAATGTAAATTGTTTCATCAAATCCTGAAATCGTTTCTCTATCATCACAATAAGTAAAAAGGATACTGAAAAATCAGTATCCCTCCACATTTTATATATATTTTTATTTTTAATAAGAACCTGTATTTCCTAGGGGTTTTCCCGTTTGATAAAAACCTTTTGGAGAGTAGGCAATTGCACTTGCATAAGAAGTGTTTGGTTTATAATCGTATACCATCCCACTATAGCAAGTTTTTTGTCCTGGTTGGATCATACCGTTGCCACCTTTGGAACAGGTGTAAACTTTCTTATCATTATTACGTGTCACAACAGCATTTATTTCCATATTCGATGGAAGAGACCTATCCAATTTCACATAGGACCAAGCAGTTTTACAGCTAGTGCTATATATTAATGATGTCTTTCCTGATACAACTTGACCATTTTTAAGCTTGAAGGAAAAAGACTTCGTTTTTTTCACAACACCCGTTTGATTGCAATGGGTTGCTACCGGACTCTTACCATCCAACTTATAACTCGCTGCATTTGTATCAGTAATTCCTACAAACAAACCTGCAACTCCCACTACCGCACTTAATAAGCCCACACGCCATTTTTTTAGTTGCATCATACTCATCCTTCCAATATGAAATTGCTAAAAGCTATTTTAGAGATAGATTGCTATATTCACAACAAAATAGTCAACCCATTTCCAATAATCTTATTCAATAATTATATAACAAAGTAGTAATTAAACTCTAACTATTTGTGAAAACAGAATGAAGAATGTTTTAGGAAGGAGAGTAGTGTTTTCCTCACTTTTATTTGAAAAAAATGAAAATTGTTATGCCATTTCGCACATAAAAAAACAAAGGTTCTCTTTTATTTTACTTCAAGAGAACCCCTTGTAATACGTTGATAACCAACTTTAACTAAATGCAGTCCTTCTGGTGGAAATGTAGAGCCGGCTGCTTGCCGGTCTTTTGCTGCAATGATATTTGGTATATCCCTGGCTTCAAACAGGCCTTTACCTACTTCATGCAATGTGCCGACAATAATCCGAACCATATTATAAAGAAAACCACTCCCCGTTACCTCTACATAACGAAAATGATTTTCTTCCCAAACTTTCACATCATAGATGGTTCTAACTTTATTTTCTACTTCTGTTTTTGCAGAACAAAAGGAAGTAAAATCATGTTCCCCAATGAGATGTATTGCTGCTTGCTGCATGAAGGACAAATCTATCTTGCTAAGTGGAAAATGGTAAGCAAATCTGCGCATATGAAGTCTTGGGACAGGCAACGTCTCGACTTGATATCGATACGTTTTCCATTCCGCGCTTTTTCGAGCATGGAAATCGAATGGTACTTCTTCACTTGTAACAGCAATAATATCAGGCGGAAGCGTATGACGGAGAATATAAGGAAACTTTTCTACAGGTATAGGTTTATTTGTAGTAAAATGGCAAACTTGTCCTAACGCATGAACTCCAGCATCTGTTCTTCCTGATCCTTCTATGACAATTTCTTCTCTCAAAATCCTGCTAAGTGTTTCTTCTAAAACACCTTGAATCGTCCGTAATCCTTCTTGTCGCTGGAATCCAGAAAAATCCGTACCATCGTAAGCGATAACTAATTTAATTTTTTTCATACACGTAACCACCCTATTACTAACCCTAAACCCAAAAAAATAACAATTAAACTAAAATCTTTATAGGTATACTGTAACAATCGATACTTGGTACGTCCCACTCCTCCTCGATATCCTCTTGCCTCCATTGCCATTGCCAATTCTTCTGCACGACGAAAGGAAGAGAGAAAAAGGGGGATAAAAATAGGAACATATGCATAGAGACGTTTGAAAATATTTCCGCTCTCTAGGTTTGCACCTCTCGCTAATTGTGCGTTCATAATCTTTTCTGTTTCTTTCCATAGTGTAGGAATAAATCGTAATGCAATCGACATCATCAGTGCTAATTCATGAACAGGTACACGAATTTTTTTAAGCGGGTTTAGAAGTTGTTCCAAAGCATCGGTAAGATCCAATGAAGAAGTCGTATAGGTTAACAAAGATGCCATCACTACAAGGATCAAGAAACGAGAGGAAATAAAAAGTGCTTGTTTTACACCTCCCGAGTATATGGTAAAAAGCGGTGTGACAAAAAGCACTTCACCCGTTTTCGTCAAAATCAAATGCAGTACCGAAGTTAAGACAATAATAAACAAAACAGGTTTAATCGATCGCAAAAATAAGCCAACCGATATACGCGACAACAGCATTGTGAAAATAATAAAAAAATACAAGATCAAATAAGTTGCTGTATTATTCGCAAGAAAAATAAGAAAGAAAAAGAGAAACACAAACAGTAACTTCGCTCTTGGATCTAATCGATGTAAGATAGAGTTTCCCGGAATATATTGCCCGATAATGATTTTACTCATCATCTACCTCCTTTCGACGTTTCTCCAAATATGTTACCAACTCATCAAGTTCAAAAAGAGTCGTCGGAATGGGAGGATCAACCTTTTCATTTAAGTGATCAATAAGTTTTGTAATCGTTGGTAATTCCAATCCAAAAGTGGAAAGTCTCTGCCTATCCTCGAAAAGTGTTATTGGTATTCCATCAAAGGCAATTTTTCCATTGTCCATGACTAAGATACGATCCGCTATCCTAGCTACTTCGTCCATCTGGTGTGTAACAAAAATAATCGTTACTTTTTTTTGTAAATGTAAATCTCTAATTAAGGAAAGAAGCTGTTCACTTCCTTCTTTATCCAATCCTGCAGTGGGCTCATCTAAAATCAAGACAGATGGTTCCATAGCAAGTACGCCAGCTAAAGCAACTCTTCTCATCTGTCCACCACTTAAGCCAAAAGGAGATTGATCGAGGAGAGATTCATCCAATCCTACTAAACGAATGGCTTGAAGAACACGATCTTTACAATCATCTCCAATCAAACCTTGATTGCTAGGACCATAAGCGATATCTTTATATACCGTTTCTGCAAACAACTGTTGCTCTGGATACTGAAAAACTACTCCAATTTTCGACCGAAACGGAACTTTTTTTGATTTTGGGGTTACAACATCATCCCCAATTTGAATCATCCCAGTTGTAGGCCGTATTAATCCAGCAATCAGACCAACCAATGTAGATTTTCCTGATCCTGTTTTTCCAACCACTGCTTGTACGATCCCCTGTGGGATAGCTATAGAAACATCTGAAATAGCTTGTTCCTCAAATGGAGTTCCTGGTTGGTATACATAATTTACGCCCTTTATATGTATGTCCATAGTTCTCTCACCAATTGATCCTCATTCTTTATTTTAAGCGGGAGTTCCCAACCTTTTGCTAACAGCTGTTGATGTAATTGTATTCCAATTGGTACATCTAAACCCCATTGATCAAGAATACTAGCATTTGCATACAATTGTTCTCTTGGCTGATCCATCAGAACTTGACCACGATGGATTACAATAATCCGATCAGCAAGAAATGCTTCTGTTGCTTGATGGGTGATATGAATAATCGTGATACCGGTTTGATGTAGTCCATTCATCAATTGAAGAATATGTTGTCTACCTTCTGGATCCAGCATCGAAGTAGACTCATCCAAAATAAGGACATCCGGCCTCATCGCAAGAATTCCAGCAATAGCTAACCGCTGTTTCTGTCCACCAGATAAATGATGAGGTTCCTTGTTTTCATATCCTGTTAACCCTACCATCTCAAGTACTTGTGGAATCCGCTTTTGCATTTCTTCTCTTTGAACACCCAAATTTTCTAGACCAAAAGCTACATCATCCATTACAGATGGTGCAACAATCTGATTATCCGGGTTTTGAAATACCATACCAACTCGTTGCTTTAATTCCCATCTGCTTTCGTCACTATCAATAACTCGTTCATTGATGGAAAGGCTGCCTTCTGTAGGGATAAAAAGCCCATTTAAAAGACATGCTAAGGACGACTTTCCAGAACCATTTGAACCAATGATACTTACATATTCACCTTGTTCAATCGTTAAATCAACATTCTGTAATGCCCATTTTTCTCTGGGTACAGAATGAGGATAGTAATGAAACCAAACATTTTGTAAAGAAACTTTTGTGCTCATCAAAAACGCTCCCAAACAAAAAAGGGTGGACCGGTCCGATCCTGCCCTCCCCTTTGACATTACTT
Organism: Shimazuella sp. NTD247; assembly: GCF_059510415.1. Taxonomy (NCBI): domain Bacteria; kingdom Bacillati; phylum Bacillota; class Bacilli; order Caryophanales; family Thermoactinomycetaceae; genus Shimazuella; species Shimazuella sp. NTD247. Next base: position 50,110 of record NZ_JCAJZU010000008.1, read on the forward strand.
TTTTACTTTACAAGTTCTATAAATACCATTGGAGCACCATCACCACGACGTGGTCCCAATTTCAAAATACGTGTATATCCGCCATTGCGCTCTTGATAACGAGGTGCAATATCTTCAAACAATTTTTTAACTGCATCAACATTTTTGTGATGAGTAGCTTCTTCCCCTTCGTTCTCAGTATAGGAACGAGTGGTACGAACAAACTCAGATGCTTGACGACGAGCGTGGAGATCGCCGCGTTTTCCAAGCGTGATCAACTTATCTGCGATCGAACGAAGTTCCTTCGCTTTTGCTTCGGTAGTTTCAATTCTTTCGTTTAGAATTAAGTCAGTCACGAGGTCACGCAAAAGTGCTTTTCTCGCACTACTATTACGTCCTAACTTGGAGTATGCCATGATTATTTCCCTCCCCCGCTATTAGGATTAGTCTTCTTCACGTAATCCAAGTCCGAGTTCCACTAGCTTTTCTTGTACTTCTTCTAGTGATTTCCGTCCTAAGTTACGTACTTTCATCATATCTTCTTCCGATTTTTGGGTTAGTTCTTGTACCGTGTTGATACCAGCACGTTTCAAGCAGTTATAGGAGCGGACAGAAAGATCCAGTTCTTCGATGGTCATTTCCATCACTTTTTCTTTTTTATCCTCTTCTTTTTCGACCATGATCTCTGCACCTTGTGCCTCTTCTGTCAAACCGACAAACAGCATAAGATGTTCGTTCATAATTTTAGCACCTAGGCTAACCGCTTCATCAGGATGCAAACTACCATCAGACCAAACTTCCAAAGTCAGTTTGTCATAGTTAGTAACTTGTCCTACACGTGTGTTTTCAACTTGGAAGTTAACTCGTTCAATCGGTGTGTAGATCGAATCAATCGGAATAACTCCAATAGGCATATCTTCCGATTTGTTTCTTTCAGCAGGGATATAACCTCTTCCACGATTCGCAGTCATACGAATATGTAGATGAGAGTCTCCCGCCAGGGTTGCGATGTGAAGATCTGGGTTTAAAATCTCTACATCACTATCCGCACGGATATCTCCCGCAAGAACAGCTCTTCCCCCAGAACCGCCCTCGACATCGATTTCCAAGACTTTTTCTTCATCGGAATGAATTTTCAGTGATAGTTTCTTCAGATTTAAAATAATCTCTGTTGTGTCCTCTACCACACCCGCAATGGTGGAAAACTCGTGCAATACCCCATCGATTTGCACAGATGTGACAGCAGCGCCGGGTAAAGAGGAGAGCAAGATACGGCGCAGCGAGTTACCCAATGTTGTACCGTATCCACGTTCTAGGGGTTCCACCACGAATCTTCCGTATCGATGATCGTTGCTCATTTTTACCGCTTCGATCCTAGGTTTTTCAATTTCTATCATACGGCCCCTCCTTTTAGAACGTCGCGTTCCGGGCATATTCGGTATTTTCAAAAGTATATAGAATTAGACCTTTGTCCCAATCCATTATACACAAATTACCGGTAAAATAAACCAACAGTCACGACTCACTATACACGACGACGCTTTGGTGGGCGACAACCATTGTGTGGGATTGGAGTAACATCTTTGATTAAGTTCACTTCTAGTCCAGCAGCTTGCAGTGAACGAATCGCAGCTTCTCTTCCAGCCCCAGGTCCTTTTACCATTACTTCAACGCTTTTCATACCGCTTTCCATTGCAGTTTTCGCAGCTTGTTCTGCAGCCATCTGTGCTGCAAATGGTGTGCTTTTACGGCTTCCTTTGAAGCCCATCGTACCAGCACTAGCCCAAGCGATGGAATTACCTCGTGGATCGGTAATGGTAATAATCGTGTTGTTAAAAGTGGAGCGGATGTGAACCGTACCAGATTCAACGTGTTTTTTCACACGACGTTTCACGCGTTGGTTGGATGTTTTACGTTTTACCACTTGTATCCCTCCTTACTTATTACTTCTTCTTATTCGCAACAGTGCGACGTGGACCTTTACGTGTACGAGCATTGGTTTTTGAGCTTTGTCCTCGAACAGGGAGACCTCTTCTATGGCGAATTCCACGGTAAGAAGCAATCTCCATCAAACGTTTGATGTTAAGAGCAATCTCACGACGAAGATCACCTTCTACTACTACACCTTTGTCGATGTAAGTACGAAGCTTAGAAACTTCTTCTTCGGTAAGATCACGTACACGAGTATCTGGATTAATACCAGTCGCTGCTAAAATCTCGTTAGCTTTTGGACGACCAATACCGTAGATGTAGGTGAGAGCGATCTCTACTCGTTTTTCACGAGGTAAGTCAATACTTGCTATCCGTGCCATCTATCTCACACCTCCTAACCTTGCTTTTGTTTGTGCCTTGGATTTTCACAAATTACCATGATAACACCATTGCGCTTGATCACTTTACATTTTTCGCAAATGGGTTTTACGGATGGTTTTACTTTCACTTCTCCAAACCTCCTATTTTAGAGGGGAAAAAATCTTCACCTCTAAGCCTTAGACTATTTATACCGATAGGTAATACGCCCACGGGATAAGTCGTATGGAGAAAGCTGAACTGTCACTTTGTCTCCTGGCAATATCCGAATGAAGTGCATGCGTATCTTGCCAGAAACATGTGCGAGCACTTCATGACCGTTCTCTAACTCCACTTTAAACATAGCATTAGGTAGGGGCTCCTTCACGATACCCTCAACCTCAATCACATCTTCTTTGGCCAATAGAGTTGCTCTGCCACGAAAACATAGGTAATTGCTATGTTAACTATCGCTTCCACTTCGCGTAAGTCTAACATTTATAGACTTACAGATCAAAACTAAAGTTAACCTAATCGAGAAACATAGTCAAGATAGCAATCTTTCCCCTTAAATCATTTCCAGGTATTTTCACTATGCTTTGTAGCAGATTTCCCTCCCTTCCAATTCAGCTTTTTGTACTGATTTAGGGCAAAAACCAATTTAGCATCATCAACCTTACCATTAGATATAATTGCTGTGGAAACATCCTCTGCAACATATCTTGTAGGTTGAATATGACGTCTATTCTTACGCTTTGGCTTCACAAACTTTCGTTTTCCTCCATCTGCAAGCCAGACATAAGAATCATCTAAACGAATAACTACAGCATTTTTTCCTGCATCCCGTCCAGATAAGACCATTATTATCTGCCCCAAATGAATCCGACATGCTACCTCATTCAAGGTCTTCATGCGAAGTCACCTTCTGCTAGGGTGAGAATCTCAAAGCCTTCATCTGTGATCAGGGTTGTGTGTTCAAAATGGGCGCATAAAGAACCGTCATCGGTTACAACCGTCCATCCATCATCAAGAGTATGAACATAACGACTACCAATATTTACCATCGGTTCGATCGCCAAAGTCATTCCGCTTTTTATTCTTTGTCCACGTCCTGCAATACCATAGTTTGGAATAGTAGGTTGTTCGTGCAACTCTCTTCCGATTCCATGACCTGCATATTCTTGGACGATAGAGAAACCAGCATCTTCAGCCACTTTCTGAATCTGGCTTCCTAGATCGCCAAGTCGAATACCTGCTTTTAAAACTTGTAGACCTTCTAATAAAGAGGCTTCTGTCACTGCTAGAAGACGAGCAGCCTCAGCGGAAATATTGCCGACTGGATACGTCCACGCAGAGTCACCATGAAATCCTTCATAATACGCACCAATATCTAACGTAATTATATCTCCATCTTCTAACTTTCTTGGACCTGGAATTCCATGCACGAGTTCCTCGTTAACAGAAGTACAAATACTTCCAGCGAAGCCATTGTAACCTTTAAAAGATGGTGCCGCTCCAAAACTACGAATAAATTTCTCTGCATAGTGATCCAATTCCAATGTTGTAATGCCAGGATGGATATATTTCTTTAGTTCTTGGTGTGTAAGGGCAACTAACCTACCTGCTTGACGCATTTTTGCGATTTCATTCGCTGATTTTATGGTAATCATTTTATTTACTCCGAATTTTAGACAAGATTGCTGATGTCACTTGCTCAATTGGTTGTTCGCCATCCACTCGTACTAGCTTTTGATTTGCTGTATAGTAACGAATCAAGTGTTCTGTCTGTTCCTGATTGATTTTTAACCGTTTCGCAACAGTTTCTTCTTGATCATCTTCTCGCTGGTAAAGAGAAGCCCCACATCTGTCACATACACCATCCACTTTAGGTGGATTAAATTGAAGATGGAACGTCGTTCCACAATTACTACAGATGCGACGACCTGTTAATCGCTTTAGCAATTCTTCTTGCGGTACTTCAATATAAACAGCATAATCAATCTCTTTGCTGATATCTTGAAGCAACTGATCCAAAGCTTCTGCTTGTGGGACAGTACGTGGAAATCCATCAAGTAGAAATCCATTTTCACAATCATCTTTGCCTAATCGATCTCGAACAATACCAATCGTCACACGGTCAGGGACCAAAGCCCCTTGATCCATGTAAGATTTAGCTTCTATTCCAAGAGGTGTCTCTTCTTTTACAGCGGCACGAAACATGTCCCCAGTAGAGATATGAGGAATATGCAGTTTCTCAACAATGATAGCTGCTTGTGTTCCCTTTCCCGCACCAGGTAATCCCATCAGTATGATATTCACATCTCATCCCTCCGGAATGACGGCCACACGTATCAAGTTATACCTAATAATAGAGCTGCCGTATTATGTCAGTTTCTTTGTCTTAGCTATTCATGAATCCTTTGTAATGGCGCTTGATTAGTTGGCTTTCAATTGTCTTCATTGTTTCTAGCGCAACCCCTACGACGATTAGTAGAGAGGTACCACCGATCTGTACTGATTGTGGTAAACCAGACAGTGAAATAATAAAGACTGGAAGAATGGCAACTGCAGCAAGGAAGAACGAACCTGGAAGGGTTAAACGATTCAACACCTTGGTCAAATATGATTCTGTCGCTTTACCAGGGCGAATACCAGGAACAAAACCACCGTTTTTCTTCATTTGTTCTGCTAATTGCATTGGGTTGATCTGCACAAAGGTATAAAAATATGTGAACCCAATAATCAAGAGCAGATAAAGAACCATACCAAGTGGTGCTTGCGTGTAATCAAAATTAACGCGAATCCAGTCTGCTACTGGATTTCCTGCCCAGAAACTTGCGATTGTTGGCGGAAATAGTAACAGTGATAATGCAAAGATAACTGGAATTACACCCGCAGCATTAATTTTAAACGGTAGATGAGTGGATTGTCCTCCATACATCTTACGGCCAACTACACGTTTGGTATATTGTACTGGGATTTTGCGTACTCCTTGCTGGATGTAAATAACACCCATAATGACTAACACAATTACTACAAGCAATCCAACCGTTTTTAACACACCAATAGCAATTGGTGCATTCTTGGTAAACAAGCTACTGTATATCTGACTGATGTGTGTTGGGATGCTAGCCATGATACCAGCAAAAATAAGAATAGAGATCCCGTTTCCAATCCCTTTTTCTGTAATTTGCTCCCCTAACCACATCAGGAAAGTTGTACCCGCGGTAAGCGTTAGAGAGATAAGTGCATAAGTCCAAATGTTAGGATTTTGAATGAATCCACTTCCAAGCAGACGATCGAATCCTAAGGACAAAGTAATGGATTGGATTAAAGCCAAGCCAATTGTAAAATAACGTGTTGCTTGTGTAATTTTACGTCTACCAGTCTCCCCTTCTTTTGCCCAACGAGCAAATGCAGGAATTACATCCATCGTGAGTAGCTGAACAATAATTGAAGCTGTAATATAAGGCATAATCCCCATCGCAAAAATAGAGAAGTTACGAAAAGCTCCACCAGAAAAAGCATTGATTAGACCAAATACTCCTTGACTTTTATCAGCTAAAGTTGCCAATACGGCTGGGTTGGTATTCGGAACAGGAATAAAACTGCCCACTCGAAAAACGACCAACATGATAAGAGTAAAAAGTATTCGACGGCGGAGGTCTTCTACCTTAAAAATGTTACCAAGGGTTGCAAACATGTTAGATTACCTCCGTTGCCCCGCCAGCGGCTCTGATTTTCTCAGTTGCAGTTTCAGAGAATTTATGAGCTTTTACTGTAAGCTTTACACTCAGCTCACCATTTCCTAGAATTTTCACTCCAGACTTCATATCTTTGACGATTCCTAGTTCAGACAATAATTCAGGAGTAACAATGGTACCTTCTTCAAAACGGCTCAACGTGTCTAGATTGATAATCGCATATTCTTTGCGATTTGGACTAGTAAATCCACGTTTTGGCAAACGACGGTAGATAGGATTCTGACCACCTTCAAAACCTGGACGAACTCCGCCGCCAGAACGCGCATTCTGCCCTTTATGTCCACGACCAGAGGTTTTACCAGAACCAGATCCAGTTCCACGACCTACACGTCTTGACTCTTTGCGAGAGCCAGGTGCTGGTTGCAGCTCATTCAATTTCATGTTTTGCACCTCCTCTTGTAATAAGTCACATTCTTTATTCCGTTACTTCTTTAACATCAACAAGATGAACAACTTGATTTACCATACCTCGAATCGAAGCATTATCAGGCTTGACCACAGTTTGTTCACGTTTGGTAAGACCTAACGTACGAAGGGTAACCCGAACTCGTTCGGACTGACCAATCATACTCCGTCTGAGGGTAATCGCTAATTTGTTTGCCACGTTTATCCCTCCCTATCCGAGTAGCTCTTCCACTGTTTTACCGCGTAGTTTTGCTACTTGCTCAGCTTGTTTCAAGCTGGAAAGTCCTTCTAAAGTTGCACGAACCATATTAATTGGATTGTTAGATCCAGTAGATTTTGTCAAGATGTCACCAACACCTGCAACAGTTAAAACATCACGTACTGGACCCCCAGCGATAACACCAGTACCTTTGCTAGCTGGTTTCAAAAGAACTTTTCCTGCTCCAAAACGTCCTACGATATCATGTGGAATCGTATTTCCAGTTAGAGGAACAGTAATTAGATTTTTCTTCGCTGCTTCTACACCTTTTTTAATCGCTTCTGGTACTTCAGCCGCTTTTCCAATACCTGCTCCGACGCGACCTTTACCATCACCAACAACCACAAGTGCACTGAAGCTAAAACGACGTCCACCTTTTACAACTTTTGCAACTCGGTTGATATTAACGAGTTTCTCAGTGAACTCGGACTGTGCGTTATCTCTTTTATTCCCTTTGTTCTGTTTCATTAGAAGTCAAGACCTCCTTCCCTTGCCCCATCCGCTAAGGCTTGTACGCGACCATGATAGAGGTATCCTCCACGATCAAAGACAACTTCTTTGTAACCTTTGTCGACAGCACGTTTGGCAATTAACTCGCCGATACTTTTTGCTGCATCAACGGTTCCACCACCTGCACCTTGGTACTCTTTATCCATCGTTGAAGCGGAAACAAGGGTTACGCCTGCTTCGTCATCAATTAATTGTGCATAGATGTTCTTAGATGAACGGAATACATTAAGGCGAGGACGAAGAGCCGTGCCAAAAAGTTTTTTCCGAACCCGAAGGTGACGCTTTTTCCGCTTTTTATTGCGATCTTCTTTTTGAATCACGGTCTGGTTCACTCCCTTCTAATTATAGTTCTACTTACCAGTTTTACCTTCTTTACGACGAATTCGTTCTGTAGAATATTTAATACCTTTTCCTTTATATGGTTCAGGTTCACGAACAGAACGAATATTTGCTGCCATAGCACCAACTTTTTCTTTGTCGATACCTTTTACCACTACTTGTGTTTGAGTAGGAACATCCAATTCAATACCCTCGATTGGAGTAATCTCAACTGGGTGAGAATAACCTACGTTCAAGACAACATTGGAGCCTTTTTTGGATGCACGATATCCAACACCTACGAGTTCAAGTGTTTTCGTAAACCCTGTGGAAACACCTTCTACCATATTGGAGACGATGCTACGAGTTGTTCCGTGCAGTGCCCGGTGTGTACGATGATCGCTTGGACGCTCGATCAATAGCTCGTTTTCAGAGATATTGATTTTCATATCAGCGTGTAGGTTGCGAGTCAATGTACCTTTGGGTCCTTTTACCGTCAACTGATTGCCTTCTAAATTCAATTCCACACCAGCAGGTACGGTAATCGGTTTTTTCCCGATACGAGACATGTTTGGTTCACCTCCATCATTACCAGATGTATGCTAGCACTTCTCCACCAACGCGTTGTTGACGTGCTTCTTTATCCGTTACAATTCCTTTGTTGGTCGATAGAATCGCGATTCCAAGTCCACGTAGTACGCGAGGTACTTCAGTAGATTTTGCATATACACGAAGACCAGGTTTACTGATTCTTTTTAAACCAGTGATTACTTTTTCGTTATTCGCACCATACTTTAAGAAAATACGCAGGATACCTTGTTTGCTATCCTCGATATATTCAGCATCACGAATAAATCCTTCTTTTTTTAGAATTTCTGCAATTTCTCGTTTCACACGAGAAGCAGGTAATTCTACACTTTCATGGCGAACCATGTTTGCGTTACGAATTCTAGTCAGCATATCCGCAATGGGATCTGTCATCACCATGTGTGAGCCCTCCTTTCAGAAGCATTACCAGCTTGCTTTTTTTACGCCGGGAATCTGCCCTTTGTAGGCCAATTCACGGAAACAGATACGACATAGTCGAAATTTGCGTAAGACGGAGTGAGGACGTCCACAACGCTCGCAACGAGTATATCCTTGCACTTCAAACTTCGGTTTTCGTTGTGATTTAACGATCATCGATTTTCTGGCCAACGGATTCCCTCCTTTGCCTCATTATTTACGAAATGGCATTCCCATTTCACCTAAAAGTGCATGAGCTTCTTCATCAGAATTTGCAGTAGTTACAATAACTACATCCATTCCACGCACTTTATCGATTTTGTCATAAGAGATTTCTGGAAAAATTAATTGTTCTTTTACACCAAGTGTGTAGTTCCCACGTCCATCAAAAGATTTCGGGGAAATACCGCGAAAATCACGTACACGTGGTAGTGAGATGTTTATTAATTTGTCTAAGAAATCATACATACGTTCACCACGTAAAGTTACTTTAACACCGATTGGCATACCTTCACGCAGTTTAAAACCAGCAATAGACTTTTTCGCACGTGTAATAACTGGTTTTTGACCAGAAATTGCAGTCAAATCTTCTACTGCATTGTCCAACACTTTCGAGTTTTGAACCGCTTCACCAACGCCCATGTTGATCACGATTTTTTCTACTTTTGGAACTTGCATTACTGATTTATATTCAAACTTGCTCATCAAAGCTGGAACAATCTCATTTGTATATGTCTCTTTCAATCGAGCAGCCAAGGAATGTGCCTCCCTTCCTCTGTACTATTTATCCAGGATTTCGCCTGACTTTTTCGCAAACCGTACTTTTTTCTGTTTACCATCTTTTCCTTCGATAAACTTGTAACCAATACGGGTTGGTTGTTTCGTTTTTGGATCTTCAATCATCAAGTTAGAAACATCAATTGGTGATTCCTTCTCGACGATACCACCTTGAGGGTTTGCTTGTGTTGGGCGGGAATGTTTTTTCACCATATTAACTCCCTCTACAAGCGCTCGTCCTTCTTTTGGAAGCATTTTGATGACACGACCTTTTGTGTACATCTTTTTGCCATCCTGGAAGTATGGAGCTTCTTTCCCACGCATCACGATAACCGTATCACCAGTTTTGATGTGAAGTTTATTGGGGCGTTTTTCGCTTTTCACTCATGCGCACCTCCTTATCTCTCACGATCTGTCCTTAGAGCACTTCTGGTGCCAAGGAGATAATCTTCATAAAGTCGCGATCACGTAACTCACGAGCAACTGGTCCAAAAATACGAGTTCCACGTGGGCTTTTGTCATCCTTAATCACGACTGCTGCATTTTCATCGAAACGGATATAGGAGCCATCTGGACGACGATTTGGTCTTGTAGTACGTACTACTACGCACCTCACAACATCGCCTTTCTTAACAACGCCTCCGGGTGTAGCTTGTTTCACCGAAGCAACGATGATATCACCGATACCAGCAGTAGACTTCTTCGATCCGCCTAATACACGAATGCACATAATTTCTTTTGCACCGGAATTATCAGCAACACGAAGACGTGTCTGTTGTTGAATCATCGGTTATTCCTCCTTCCTTAAGAGAACTCCTTAGATGATGACAGCCTCTTCAACAATTTCAACGAGACGCCAATTTTTATCTTTCGATAATGGACGGGTCTCCATGATTCTTACGATGTCACCTGTTTTTGCTTGGTTGTTCTCATCATGGGCTTTAAACTTTTTGGTATGTTTTACGCGTTTTCCGTACAGACGATCCTTTTTATAAGTCTCAACTGCAACTACTACTGTTTTATCCATTTTGTCGCTGACCACTTTACCGACACGCACTTTTCGACGTGTTGTACGCTGTTCGCTCAACCCTGATTCCTCCTTTCGCTGTCCAGTTCACGCTGGCGAAGGACCGTTTTACAACGAGCAATATCTTTACGAACTTGACCCAAACGATTTGGGTTTTCCAATTGCCCGGTTGCAGATTGAAAACGTAGGTTAAACAATTCTTCTTTGTACTGCGTCAATTTTTGCTCGATTTCAGTGGTGGTCAACTCGATTAGCTCTGCTGCCTTCATTCGTTACCACCTACTTCTTCACGTTTCACAAATTTTGTTTTGATTGGTAGTTTGTGAGCTGCTAGACGCATTGCTTCACGTGCTACTTCCTCAGGAACTCCCGCTAATTCAAACATGATTTTACCTGGTTTTACCACAGCTACCCATTTTTCTGGGGAACCTTTACCGCTACCCATACGTACCTCTAAAGGTTTTTGAGTAATTGGTTTGTCAGGGAAAATTTTGATCCATACTTTCCCACCACGTTTGATATAACGAGTCATCGCAATACGCGCTGCTTCAATTTGACGGTTGGTAATCCAAGATGGTTCAAGTGCTTTTAGACCGTATTCGCCAAAAGCAACTTCTGTTCCGCCTTTTGCCTTTCCGCGCATCTTACCACGGTGAGGACGACGAAACTTTACCTTTTTCGGCATTAGCATGCGTTACTCGCCTCCTTCAACTGCTCCTTTTTTCCCTTTGGTTGGCAGTACTTCACCACGGTAGATCCATACTTTTACACCAATTCGACCATAAGTTGTATGTGCTTCTGCAAAACCATAGTCGATATCAGCACGCAAAGTATGAAGTGGAACGGTACCTTCGCTGTATCCCTCACTACGAGCAATATCAGCACCACCAAGACGACCACTTACTAACGTACGAACCCCTTTTGCTCCAGAACGTAATGTACGTCCGATTGCTTGTTTCATCGCACGACGGAAAGAAACACGACGTTCCAATTGGTTTGCAATGTTTTCCGCTACGAGATAAGCATCCAATTCAGGGTTTTTAATTTCATTAATATTGATATGAACTTTTTTGCCAGTCATTTTGGTTAGTTGGTTACGAAGTTTTTCAACTTCTGTACCGCCTTTCCCAATTACCATACCAGGTTTCGCGGTATAGATAGATACGTTTAGACGGTTTGCTGCACGTTCAATCTCTACTTTAGAAACAGATGAGTCTTTCAGTTGTTTCTTAATATGATCGCGAACGCGAATGTCTTCGTGAAGTAGTGTAGCGTATTCTTTGCCACCAAACCATTTGGATTCCCAGTCACGAATAATACCGACTCTTAGTCCCACTGGGCTAACTTTTTGACCCAAAGTTCTTCCCTCCTTATTGAAAAATTATTTTTCGGATACAATCACTGTGATGTGACTAGTACGTTTGTTAATACGACTAGCGCGTCCTTGTGCACGAGGGATAAAACGTTTCAACGTTGGCCCTTCATCCACATACGCTTCTTTTACAACCAAATTGCCTTGATTTAAGTTAAAGTTATGCTCTGCATTAGCAACAGCAGAACTGAGGACTTTCTCAATCACTGGTGATGCAGCACGCGGGGTGAATTTCAAAATAGCTGCTGCTTCATCAATGGACTTACCACGAATCAAATCAATTACCAAACGAACTTTACGTGGGGCAATTCTTATGTTTTTAGCAACTGCAAATGGTGGGAAAACGAATTTAGTTGCACCACCTTTTGCTGAAGCGATGATCAAACCAAGCTCAGCAACATCTTTTGCTACTGCTTCTTCTGTTGCTTTCACTCCTTCATCTTGAAGATGTTCGGTTAGCTCTGCAACGCTTGCGATGTCATGCTTCTTGATCAGTTTTCTAATCTTGCGTTGGCGTACGACGTTCATGTTTACCCTCCTTTCTTTCTAAAAGAATGATTAGCGCTTGCGAGTTTTCTTATCGTCCCCAGCATGCCCTTTGTAGGTACGAGTAGGAACAAATTCACCGAGTTTATGACCAACCATATCTTCGCTTACATACACTGGCACATGTTTCCGTCCATCGTGGACTGCAAATGTATGACCAACAAAATCAGGGAAGATGGTAGAACGACGAGACCAAGTTTTTACGATCTTCTTTTCGTTTTTTTCGTTCAAAACCTCTACTTTTTTCAGTAGATGAGCATCTGCAAAAGGCCCTTTTTTCAGGCTACGACCCATGCGATACGCCTCCTCTCATTCAGAATCATCCAACACATCGCTCCCACGAAAGATCCCTTTCGCGGGATAAAGGGGAGAGGTTATTTTTTACGACGACGAACGATAAATTTGTCCGAAGCTTTATTTTTCTTACGTGTTTTGTAGCCAAGCGTTGGTTTACCCCAAGGTGTAACTGGTGATTTACGTCCAATTGGAGCACGGCCTTCCCCACCACCATGTGGGTGGTCATTTGGGTTCATAACAGAACCACGAACGGTTGGGCGGATACCTTTCCAACGACTACGACCTGCTTTACCTACTGTAATCAACTCATGATCTAAGTTACCAACTTGACCGATGGTAGCACGGCAATCAGCTAGGATCATACGAGTTTCACCGGAAGCTAGACGAATGATAACGTATTTTCCTTCTTCACCTTTGTGAGCACCTTTACCCAACAACTGAGCAGAAGTACCAGCAGCACGTACCAATTGTCCACCACGACCTGGTTTCAATTCAATATTGTGAATTTCTGTACCAACTGGGATATTGCGAAGTGGCAATGCGTTTCCAACTTTGATATCAGAATCAGGGCCAGAAACAATCTCCATTCCAACTTTTAAACCTTTTGGTGCCAATACATAACGTTTTTCACCATCAGCATAATGAATAAGTGCAATATTAGCAGAACGGTTTGGATCATACTCAATCGTTGCCACTTTTCCTGGGACACCATCTTTGTTGCGTTTAAAGTCGATAATACGATATTTACGTTTATGACCTCCACCTTGGTGGCGCATGGTGAGACGACCTTGGTTATTACGACCAGCTTTTCTCACTAAAGAAGTAGTAAGTGATTTTTCTGGTGTTGAGGTAGTGATTTCTTCAAAAGTAGAACCAGTCATGTGACGACGTGAAGGTGTAGTTGGTTTATACTTTTTAATACCCATCTGTTATTTCCCTCCTTTTTTCAACGACTTTTAGTTATCGAAGATTTCAATTTGCTTGCTATCTTCTTTTAGTTTTACAATTGCTTTTTTCCATTCTGGTGTTCGACCGGAGTAACGACCATAGCGCTTGGTTTTTCCTGGTACACGCATGGTGTTTACACGATCCACTTTCACATCAAAAATGGCTTCTAACGCTTGACGAATTTGAAATTTGTTCGCACGAATATCTACTTCAAATACGTATTTTCCTTCTTCCATCAAAGAAGTTGATGCTTCTGTTACGATGGGACGACGGATTATGTCACGTGGATCCTTCATTGGCCAAACACCTCCTCTACGCGGTTTACTGCGTCACGAGTAATGATCAATTTGTCATGTGCAAGTACATCCAGAACATTTACTCCATCTGCAGCGATAAGTTTTACACCAGGGATATTACGAGTAGCACGAACTGCTTGGTCTTCCAAGCCGTTTACTACAACAAGTGCTTTTCTCTCTGCCCCTAGATTTTTTAATACTTGTACCATTTCTTTCGTCTTTGGAGCAGATAAGTTTAAAGCATCCAATACAACAAGATTCTTATCTTCCACTTTTGAAGAAAGAGCAGATTTAATTGCTAAGCGACGTACTTTCTTAGGCAATTTATAAGCATAACTGCGTGGTGTTGGTCCAAATACAGTACCACCACCAACCCAAAGAGGGGAACGAGAGCTACCAGCACGAGCGCGGCCAGTTCCTTTTTGTTTCCATGGTTTCTTTCCGCCACCACGAACCTCGGAACGATTTTTCACATCGTGAGTACCACTGCGTAAAGATGCTTGCTGCATCACTACTGCATCGTGAAGCACAGCTTTATTTGGGGTAATTCCAAATACTGTATCAGCTAATTCAACTTCACCAACCCCTGCACCAGTTACATCAACAACTGTCAACTTTGGCATGATTGATCCTCCTTTCTTTGATTATTGAGCGCCTTTTGCTGCGGAACGAATTACTAAGTAGCTGTTCCGAGGTCCAGGTACATTTCCTTTGATAAGAAGTAAGTTTTTCTCAGAATCCACACTTACTACTTGTAGGTTTTGAGTAGTAATGCGTTCTCCACCCATACGACCTGGTAAGGTTTGTCCTTTGAATACACGGTTTGGAGCAATAGCACCCATGGAACCTGGTCCACGATGATAGTGAGAACCGTGACTCATCGGTCCACGACTTTGGTTATGACGTTTGATCGCCCCTGCAAAACCTTTCCCTTTGGAAGTACCTGTTACATCAACAAGTTCCCCTTCGTTGAAAAGATCAGCCTTGACAACGCTACCTAGTTCGTATTCTTCTGGATTCATCCCGCGGATTTCTTTTACAAAGCTTTGTGCTTTCGCATTTGCTTTTTTTGCGTGTCCAAGTTCAGGTTTGTTTGAACGGTGTTCCTTTTTCTCTTTAAACCCTAGTTGGATCGCTTCGTATCCGTCGGTAGTTTCATCTTTCTTTTGAAGAACAACACAAGGACCAGCTTCTACTACAGTAACTGTCACTGCTGTGCCATCTTCACGAAACAATTGGGTCATCCCAACTTTTTTTCCTAGAATTCCTTTCACTAGTTACACCTCCTGCCACTTGAAAATGGAAAAATTATAATTTGATTTCAATGTCGACGCCGGATGGCAGGTCGAGTCTCATTAGCGCATCAACTGTTTGTTGAGTTGGATTAACAATATCAATCAAACGTTTGTGAGTGCGCATCTCAAACTGCTCGCGAGAATCTTTATATTTATGAACCGCCCGCAAAATGGTGTAAACTGCTTTTTCCGTAGGTAGTGGAATCGGTCCCGATACACTTGCTCCCGTACGTTTTGCAGTGTCGACAATCTTCACTGCCGATTGATCCAAAACACGGTGGTCATACGCCTTCAGTCGAATGCGAATTTTTTGTTTTGCCATCTGTAACCCTCCTTCGCTCATTTTGATAAATGAACTTCTCCGCGAAAATTTTCCGCCCGACCATGGCAAAGGGGCCGGGTGTGTCGGCAACCTTCCGCATCATCGCTGTTCACAAGTACAACACCCGATATTATATAGAAAAAAGAATTGGGATGCAAGAGTAAAAATAAGGTTTTATGTGAATGGATAGAATCTACTAGTAGAAATCTCCTTACCTTATTCAATAAAAGTATACTTATTTATTGTTATCCCCAAGAGGATTTAGAATAGAGATAACTGGATGCGGGTGTAATAACATACTCGTATCAGTTCCTCATCTAACTCCAAAAAAGCAGGGCAGCGCCTTTCTAGAAACAGCGAAACTTTGCCATGCCTGTTATAAACAACTACATGCATTGTATACAAATAAAGAGCTGGCTTCACGTTTGAATCGCATCTATCTGTTACAAAAAGATGAACAAATAGCTAGACTCATCAAATGAGTACGAAAACAACCTTCCACTACAGGTAAACACCTAAACACAACTATAAATTCCTACAAAATTATCCACTTTGATAAATTTTTCTATTGGTAGATAATTGCTTCAGATCCAAAAATATAATATGTTTAAACTACTATCCGTCATCAAGTGAATCGAGACTACTGTGGCTCTCAACTTCTCTCTCGTCATCGGCACCATCGAGGTCGGGGCCGGCATCACTGTCGAACGCCTTTCCCAGGTAGACGCTAAGTTCGAAGCTGCCCTGACCAGCGACCGCAACGGACTCCACAGGTTCCGCGACGTCTTGGGGGAGAACATCGAAACCTCCCTCGACCCGATCCTCCCAGTCCTCCTCGAAGAGGAGGACGTGTACGCCACCCGTGTGGACGGCGAAGCTGTCGGCTTCATGACTCTCATCGCGGACGACTGGGAGTCGGACGGTGTGATCGAGGTCACCTACCACATCCTGCCGTCCGAACGAGGCAAGGGTTACGCCTTCCGAGCGGCCTCTGCGTTCCTCGCGGAGGTCCAGCAGGCGTACCCGCAAGCTATCGTCGAGGCATGGATCGAAGGCGATAACGACGAAAGCCTCGGGCTCGCAGGAAAGCTCGGCTTCCATTTTGACCGTGTGGACGAGTGGAAGGGTGTCGACTACAGCGTCTACCGGAAGCTGCGCTGACGGACCTCAGCCATTAGCTATTGCTTGACGCAATGACCTGATGGCTGAGACGGCCGACCTTCATGTGCTCTATGCATCATGACAGGTCGGTCGCTGGTTTTCAAACAAAATCTTGTAGTTGATTTATTCTAGTATAGGCAATCTAGTAACAGAAGCGATTTTAAGTTCTATCTAATTTTCATTCCCCTATAAAAAGGAACAGTGATTTTACATATCATTGTTCTAGTTCCTACCAAATGGCTTAGTTTTCCTTTCTCAACCTTAGAAAACTGCTGCGACTTCCTTTGTTTTCTCTAGCCCTGATGGAATGATTTCTGATGCACAATCAGGATATTCGTTATGCCCCTCAAATTACCAGTTCTTCTGCCAGTGTATCCATAAATCCGGACAAACCGATTTTATTGGTTTGACAGCAACTCCGTAACAAAAAAGCAAAAGTAGCATTTTATGCTTTCTATGTACCTTCTACAGGTGTTATTTCCATAGAACTCCAGATTTCTAGAAATCTCTGTTTCTAAACGATATCTGATTTATTTGACGAATTTACTTGAAAAGTATATTCTAACTTTAGCAAAATAAAGTATCACAAAGGAGCTCCTATGCCAGCGGAAAAAAGATTAAACGAATGCATAGTTACCTACAAAGATCAAGAAACAGAAGCATTGTATGTCCTTCTTGATCATGGTGGTGTTTTTGAAGAACAGTCTGATAACGTATTCAAAGCGACGACTGGACGTCTTTATGTACACTGTGTCAAATCAGATTTCAAACTTTATCCTTCCGATGAACAACCTGCTTATGTGCGGGTTATAACAGAATAAAATAGATAACAGCAAATGAGGTATGGATATTTTCATGCCTCTTTTTTATGTTTGGAGTTGTTATTGAATCCATTCTGATTCCTTCTCAAAATATGTGAATGAGGAACACAGAATCTATTATTTTTTTCTGATAATGCTTGTCCATCCACCACGATCAGTGAAACAAGTATCTTCTAATAAAAACGAATCGTGCCATTTAGAACAATCCAACGCTCATTGACTAAAATACTTCATTTGTTTCTTCACTTGTAGATTCAAAATCGTTTTGTCAATTGTTGTGAAGAAGCAATTTTTTCTTCAACAACTATAGCATGAGAGCTAGAAGATTGTTCTCTCTTTGGAAAATAGTTTTTTCTTATAACATTGTGAGCGAGAAAACCCACGGTTTAAACCGAGGATTTCCTCGCTCACAATGATATAATAGAAATGCACTTGAGGAAATCAAACATACTCGATGCATTAGGAGAGAAAATGAGTAAGATTACACGTGGCAATTTGGATATGGAAGGGAAAATGGTTGTTGTTTTCAACAATGAACCTGACAAAGAAATCAACTGCCATGTCGTGAAAATGACTGATGGAGAATATACGATTAGTCAAGATAAAAAACATATTACTATCTTCTCAGCGAGACATTTTCTTTGGAACACGGATTTCATTACTTTTTCTTCCAATGATCCGTGTTCACCCGTCACTATCAGTAGCAAGTAACCCTAATGTGCCAAGTAGCCATGCTATTTGGCACATCAATTTTATGAAAATATGCAGCTCTCTAATCTTACTAAACTTACGTTGGTCTTTCCAACTGGAAAGTCATTTCAACATCCGTTGCAAGGGCGATAAGAAAGAAATAACGGAACATTGTTTGGTACAAGTAGAAAATGGTGAGTATACAGTAAGTGCTGATCGTAGAACCATTCCAGTGTACTCCGCGCCTACTTTTGCGCATTGAAAACGTGATGCCGTAAAAAACGGCACAACCTATAGTGTTTCGAATGGGACAAAATTTCCAGTTACGATCACCATCCTTGAGCTCTTGCATGGTGACTACTGATAAAATATCATTGTCTCTTGATAAATAGTTCCTAATAGTGCCAGATAGCGGTTGCTATCTGGCACATAAGAAGCTGTTCTCCACTCGTGAGAAAACAGCTTTTTTAATTTAAACTAATCTTGATTGAATTAAAATAATAAAGCAGCATCATATTCGGCACCGAACTGCACAGTCACATTCAAGTGTGCAACTATCAAGCACTTAAGGCAGCTTCTGTTGGATCTAAACATTGGTCCATGAAGGGAAGTACCATCACAGTCATAGGCGGAGAACTGCAGATTACAGAACTGAACAACGAGAAGCCAAGGGTAGAGGCTAACCGCTCCATCCATCCAAGCAGTAAGTATTCTGCGATTGTTGTGAAGAAGTAATTTTATCTTCACTTAATATGCAGGACAGTTTTTCTGGTCCTGCATCCACAATAAACATACAAAAAAGCTGTTCTCCCAGAAGGGAAAACAGCTTTTCCTAATCAAAAAAATTATTTTTCGATTACTGTAACAGCACCAGCGCCAACAGTACGTCCACCTTCACGGATGGTGAAACGAGTTCCGTCTTCAATAGCGATAGGAGCAATCAATTCTACTTCCATCTCTACGTTATCACCAGGCATACACATTTCGGTACCTTCTGGAAGTTGGATAACACCAGTTACGTCCGTTGTACGGAAATAGAACTGTGGACGGTAGCTGGAGAAGAAAGGAGTATGACGTCCACCTTCTTCTTTGGAAAGAACATAAACTTGTGCTTTAAATTTGGTATGTGGTTTCACACTACCTGGTTTTGCAAGTACTTGTCCACGTTGGATATCTTTACGCTCAACCCCACGAAGAAGGGCACCGATGTTGTCACCAGCTTGAGCGGAATCAAGAAGACGACGGAACATTTCTACACCAGTTACAACTGTTTTACGAGTATCAGTGATACCAATAACCTCTACTTCTTCCCCAACTTTTACAGCACCGCTCTCTACACGACCTGTAGCAACAGTACCACGACCAGTAATGGTGAATACATCCTCAACTGGCATCAAGAAAGGTTTGTCAGTGTCACGAACTGGTTCTGGAACATAAGCATCAACAGCTGCCATCAATTCCAAAATTTTGTCAGCCCATTCTCCACCAGCTGGATTTTCAAGAGCTTTCAAAGCAGAACCAGCGATTACTGGGATATCGTCGCCAGGGAATTCGTATTCATCAAGAAGTTCACGAACTTCCATTTCAACTAATTCCAATAGCTCTTCATCATCAACCATATCAACTTTGTTCAAGAAAACAACGATGTGAGATACACCTACTTGGCGAGAAAGCAAGATGTGTTCACGGGTTTGTGGCATAGGACCATCAGCAGCAGATACTACCAAGATAGCTCCGTCCATTTGCGCAGCACCGGTGATCATGTTTTTCACATAGTCAGCGTGTCCTGGGCAGTCAACGTGTGCATAGTGACGGTTGTCTGTTTCGTACTCTACGTGTGCAGTAGAGATAGTGATACCACGTTCTTTTTCTTCTGGAGCTTTGTCAATTTGGTCATAAGCAGTAGCAGTAGCGCCACCTTTTTGTGCCAAAACAGTAGTGATTGCAGCGGTAAGAGTAGTTTTACCATGGTCAACGTGACCGATTGTACCAACGTTTACGTGTGGTTTTGTACGTTCAAACTTGGCTTTAGCCATTTTGGAATCCTCCTTAAAATAGAAGAGTAATTTTTTTAATTGAAATTTTTATTTGTATAGGAAGCTAATAGAGAAATACTCTACTAGATTCTTTTAGAGTGAAAACCAGTTTGTTTACTTAATTAGCAGAAGCTTTTTTGATAATTTCTTCAGCTACACTCTTAGGAACTTCTTCAAAGTGGTCGAACTGCATGGAGAATACTCCACGGCCTTGGGTACGAGAACGTAGGTTAGTTGCGTACCCAAACATTTCGGCTAGGGGAACCATTGCACGAACAACTTGTGCCCCACCGCGAGCTTCCATACCTTCTACACGGCCACGACGGGAGCTAGCATCACCCATCACGTCACCCATGTATTCTTCTGGTACGGTTACTTCCACTCTCATGATTGGCTCTAAAATTACAGGGTTACATTTGCTTTTTGCAGCTTTTAGTGACATGGAACCAGCAATTTTAAATGCCATTTCGGAAGAGTCCACATCGTGGTATGAACCATCGACAAGTGTTGCACGAACGTCTACCAATTGGTAGCCGGCGAGAACGCCATTTAGCATGGATTCTTCAATACCTTTTTGTACTGCTGGGATATATTCTTTTGGAACAACCCCACCAACAATTTTGTTAACGAATTCGAATCCAGTGCCTTCAGGTAATGGTTCGTATTCGACCCAAACGTGACCAAATTGCCCTTTACCACCAGACTGACGAATAAACTTACCTTCGACTCTTGCAGATGAACGGAATGTCTCTTTGAATGCTACTTGTGGTGCACCCACATTTGCTTCAACACGGAATTCCTCTTTCAAACGGTCTACGATGATCTCTAGGTGAAGTTCACCCATACCAGCAATGATCGTTTGACCAGTGTCTTCGTCGGTATGTGTACGGAAAGTAGGATCTTCTTCAGCTAATTTTGCAAGAGCTACACCCATTTTATCTTGGTCTGCTTTTGTTTTTGGTTCAATCGCAACCTCGATAACAGGTTCTGGGAAAGTCATCGATTCAAGAATGATCTCATTCTTCTCATCAGACAAGGTATCCCCAGTAGTCGTAACTTTTAGTCCAACTGCTGCAGCAATATCTCCTGCATATACCGTTCCGATCTCTTCACGGGTATTCGCGTGCATCTGCAAGATACGGCCAATACGTTCCCGTTTCCCTTTTGTTGTGTTTTGTACATAGGAACCGGAATCAAGAGAACCAGAGTATACACGGAAGAAAGTCAACTTCCCAACAAATGGATCTGTTGCGATTTTAAATGCCAATGCAGAGAAAGGCTCTTCGTCACTGGAATGACGTACAGCTTCTGTACCATCTGGAAGTTCCCCTTGAATAGCTGGAACATCAAGTGGAGATGGCAAGTAAGCAACTACTGCATCAAGGAGCGGTTGTACTCCTTTGTTTTTATAAGAAGAACCACAGAGAACTGGTGTGATTTGTACTTCACAAGTGCCTTTACGAAGTGCAGCATGGATCTCTTCCTCTGTTACTTCTTCACCTTCTAGATATTTTTCCATCAAATCGTCATCAAGCTCAGCGACAGCATCGAGTAGATTAGTACGATACTCTTCTGCTAGCTCTTTGTACTCTTCAGGAATTTCTCTAGCTTCAGAAGTAGTGCCCAAATCATCCGTATAAATGATTGCTTTCATCGTAATCAAATCAATCATACCTTGGAAGGTATCTTCTGAACCAATTGGTAGCTGAATCGGAACTGCATTCGCAGATAGACGGTCTTTCATCTGCTGCACAGAACCTAGAAAATCAGCACCGATAATATCCATTTTGTTGATATAAGCGATACGCGGTACATTATAACGATCCGCTTGGCGCCAAACTGTTTCTGATTGAGGTTCTACTCCGCCTTTTGCATCGAAAACCCCAACTGCTCCATCCAATACACGAAGGGAACGCTCAACTTCTACGGTAAAATCAACGTGTCCTGGAGTGTCAATAATGTTGATTCGATGCCCTTTCCACTGTGCTGTAGTAGCAGCGGAAGTAATCGTAATCCCACGTTCTTGTTCTTGTTTCATCCAGTCCATGGTTGCTGCACCTTCGTGCACTTCACCAATCTTGTGAACACGGCCTGTATAAAACAATACACGTTCCGTTGTTGTTGTTTTACCTGCATCAATGTGAGCCATGATGCCGATATTTCGTGTATTTTTTAAGGAGAATTCACGTGCCATGAAAAACTTCTCCCTTCATATGCCTAAAATAGTGTACTGTCCAAGGGAAACTTGGAGCAGGGATTACCAACGATAATGCGCGAACGCACGGTTCGCTTCTGCCATACGGTGTGTATCTTCTTTCTTCTTCACAGCAGAACCGTTGTTATTTGCAGCATCTAAAATCTCATTCGCTAGACGTTCCTGCATTGTCTTCTCACTGCGAAGACGTGCATAAGAAACTAACCAGCGAAGACCAAGACTTGTACGACGCTCAGGTTTTACTTCGATCGGTACTTGATAGTTTGCACCACCAACACGACGTGCTTTTACTTCCAATACAGGCATTACGTTTTTCAAAGCTTGTTCAAAAACTTCCATTGGATCGTTTCCAGAACGATCTTTGATCAGCGTAAATGCATCATACAAGATGCGTTGTGCCTTCCCTTTCTCTCCATCGTACATGAGACGATTGATAAGACGGGTTACAAGTTTACTATTGTAAATTGGATCTGGTAATGCATCACGACGTTCTACAGGACCTTTACGTGGCATTGGATTCCCCTCCTTTTCTCTATAGATGTGGTAAATTATCTTAAAGGATTATTTCTTTTTCGCACGTTTTGTACCATATTTGGAACGACCTTGTCCACGATTTTGTACACCAGCGGTATCAAGTGCTCCACGAACGATATGATAACGTACCCCAGGTAGGTCTTTTACTCTTCCACCACGAACCAAAACAACGGAGTGTTCTTGTAAGTTGTGGCCGATTCCAGGGATGTAAGCAGTAACCTCAATCCCATTACTCAAGCGAACACGCGCATATTTACGCAATGCAGAGTTAGGTTTTTTTGGTGTCATTGTACCTACACGAGTACAAACTCCACGTTTTTGAGGTGAACTTTGCGGTGTGCTCTCCTTGCGAAAACTATTAAAGCTCACTTGCAATGCAGGAGATTTGGATTTTACAATCTTGCTTTTACGACCTTTACGGACTAACTGATTGATTGTTGGCATTCATTTGCACCCCCTTGATGTATAGTCATTTAAAACAACAGATCCAGGTGGATCATATTTAGCGAAAAAAATAGAGTAACTATAAAAACAAAATATCGCATATAGTCGACATCAATACGATAAAGGTTCTGATAGTCAGCTTCTAATCTTTCAAAATGGCCACAACTGCTGTTCCGACTTGGATGCCACTTGCCTTGCCAAGTTCTATCATGGAAGAAACATATGTATATGCTACATTTTTCTCTTCACAAGCTACTTGTATAGGATGAGTGACTGATAGATCAGCGTCTTGCGCCATTACAACAAGTAAAGCCTGTTGTCGATCAATCGCTTTTTTCGATTGTTTGGTACCAATCACTAGCTGCTTTGCTTGTTTCACTTTTTCATAAGACATGAGTAAGCCCCTCCAAAGTGATACTCATACAAGCACAGGAGAAATATTACCATCATGACATACAAATGTCAAGAAGATATTTAGACAACTACTCAATTTATATCCTGGCACGGTTTATGGTACAATTTATATATCAATCGTACATTCCGAAGGGAACTACAATGTCCGCTCGCACCATCGAACTGTTCGGGCTCACCCTTCCGATCGAATACCGGAACAATTCGAGGGAATTCGACTTCAAGAGTGGTGAATTCGTGATCCTCACCAAGGAGCAGCTCGACGAGGTCATCAAGTCCGGGAAGTGGAAGAACTTCGAGCTCCCGAGGGGTGTTGGTATCGCCGCCGAAACGGAGATCGCACGGCTTCCGATCATCGCTTCGCAATCCCGATGGTTCAAGCACAAGGTCGCCGATCTGATCAATAAGCGTGCGTTCGATGCCTTCTACTCCGACATGGGGCGGCAGGACAAGCACATCCTATACGTCGAGCTTCAGGCGGGGGACTCCTTTCCGGAGCCCCCTTCAGAGGCACAGGAGATCTTCACGTATGGCACCGATCCCCTCACGGGGAAGGCCATGCGTGCCTCCTACTCGACGATCGGCAACTTGCCCCACAGGAAGTTCAAAACGTTTGTCATCTCGTATCAGCTCGTGAACATGATGGACCAGCCCGACGAGGAGCTACGGCGCGACCTCCATGGCACGTATGCCCGCATGAACTTCGAACGCTGGGTCGAGAAGAAGACGCAGTAACTGTACGACTGTATCTCCTATGTTAGCAATATTAACGTAGGAGTGATACCCTCTGGTACTGGATTCTCTAACAAGAGATGGAGTCTAGTCACCAGAGGGTGTCGTGCATTTCACGATAATATTATCATCACTCCTCTTTCCCCACTTTCCCTTCTCCACACATAAAAAAAAAGACAGAGGCTTTTACGCCCCTGCCAGTATCAATCTATCAAAACTGTTTCTTTCTCATCCACTTCTTCTGCAACTTCATTCGCAAGCTGTACATCTAGTGTACGGTAGCGATTCATACCAGTACCTGCTGGCACGAGCTTCCCAATGATAACATTTTCTTTCAAACCTAGCAGTCTGTCTACTTTTCCTTTGATTGCGGCATCGGTTAAAACCCGAGTCGTTTCTTGGAAAGACGCAGCAGATAAGAAAGATTCTGTTTCTAGTGAAGCTTTGGTGATACCTAGAAGTACTGGTCTTGCTACTGCTGGTTCCCCACCAGCTAACAACGTTTTTAAGTTGGAAGCTTCATAATCATGGATGTCTGTTACTGAACCAGGTAGTAGATCCGTAGTACCAGCATCAGTAATACGTACTTTACGCATCATTTGTCTGATCATCACTTCTACGTGTTTATCGTTAATTTCTACCCCTTGCAGGCGGTAAACTTTTTGTACTTCTTGTAAAATGTAAGCTTGAACACCTTGGACACCTTTGATTCGAAGCAATTCTTTTGGATCAATGGAACCTTCTGTGAGAACATCTCCTGACGAAACCTCGTCTCCTTCCACCACTTTTAAACGTGATCCGTAAGGAATGGTATGCGTTTTGCTCTCCACTTCACCTTCGATCTCCACTTCCCGGCGATCTTTTACTTCACGAATTTCGACTACTTTACCATCGATTTCCGCTACGATCGCTTGCCCTTTTGGATTACGCGCCTCAAAGAGCTCTTGGATACGAGGTAGACCTTGGGTAATATCATCTCCAGCAACCCCTCCAGTATGGAAAGTACGCATGGTCAACTGAGTTCCAGGTTCTCCGATGGATTGAGCAGCGATAATACCGACAGCTTCTCCGATTTCAACAGGAGTACCGAGTGCTAAGTTACGTCCATAACATTTTTTACAAACGCCATGTTTGGTACGGCAAGAAAGCACAGATCGAATAACTACTGTCTCAATGCCTGCTTCCATGATTTCCGTTGCGGTCTCTTCATCAATCAACTCATTGGGTTGGATGATAATATGATCTGTATCTGGATGGCGAACCGTTTGGTAACTAACACGACCAACAATGCGATCGTACAAATCTTCGATGATCTCATTGCCATCATGAATTCTTTTCACCAATAGTCCTTTGTCTGTTCCACAATCATCTTCACGAACGATAACATCTTGCGCAACGTCAACCAGTCGTCGGGTTAGATAACCAGAGTCAGCAGTACGCAGAGCAGTATCCGCCAAACCTTTCCGTGCACCGTGGGTAGAAATAAAGTACTCCAATACGGTCAAACCTTCACGGAAGTTGGTACGAATCGGCTGCTCAATAATTTTACCTGCAGGGTTAGCCATCAGACCCCTCATACCAGCTAACTGAGTAATCTGAGAAACGTTACCCCGCGCCCCAGAAAATGCCATCATATAAATCGGGTTGTATCTACCCATATTCCCCATCAATACTTCTGTGATGCGATCTTTCGTTTTACTCCAAATGGATATAACTCGCTCATATCGCTCATCATCGGTGATCAATCCCCGACGATATTGCTTCATCACTGTTTTTACTTGTTCTTCCGCTTCTGCCAATATATCTTTTTTCGCTTCTGGAACCATAACGTCTGATACAGACATGGTGATACCAGCTTTGGTGGAATAAGAATATCCAAGTGCTTTCACACGGTCTAAGATAACGGAAGTCATCATCGTCCCAAAACGACGGAAACATTCTGCAATAATCGCACCTAAATCTTTTTTCGTAAGTGCACCTGGTTCATCCAATGTTTTGATAAACTCAGGAATATTTGCTCCTTTGTCATAAATGAAGTATTTCTCAGGAGTAGCAGTAAAGTTCTTTTTACCAGGTTCATTGATGTATGGGAAGTTCTCTGGCAAGATCTCATTAAATATCAACTTACCAGGTGTCGTTACAAGCAAAGATGACTGCTGTTGTTCTGTAAAGGTAGTTTTATTCAGCGATTTTACCGGAATAGCAATCCGTGTATGCAAAGTAACATAGCCATGATGATATGCACTGATCGCCTCTGCTGTAGAGTAAAATACACTGCCTTCTCCTTTTTCTGCCGTTTTTTGGATCGTGAGATAATAGCAACCTAATACCATATCTTGAGAAGGAGTAACAACAGGTTTTCCATCTTTTGGGTTCAAAATGTTTTGTGCTGCTAACATTAACAATCTTGCTTCTGCTTGTGCTTCGGCAGACAATGGGACGTGAACCGCCATTTGGTCTCCGTCAAAGTCTGCATTATAAGCAGTACAAACAAGTGGATGTAGGCGAATTGCTCTGCCTTCCACCAGGATCGGTTCAAAAGCCTGAATACCAAGACGGTGCAGCGTAGGTGCACGGTTTAAGAGTACAGGATGCTCTTTAATTACTTCTTCTAATACATCCCATACTTCTGGATGAATTCGCTCTACTTTTCGTTTTGCACTCTTAATGTTATGAGCCAATCCTTTTGCAACGAGCTCTTTCATCACAAATGGTTTGAATAATTCCAATGCCATCTCTTTTGGAAGACCGCACTGATACATTTTTAAATTCGGGCCTACAACAATAACCGAACGACCGGAGTAGTCAACCCGTTTTCCCAAAAGATTTTGGCGGAATCGTCCTTGTTTTCCTTTTAGCATGTGAGATAAAGACTTCAATGGTCTGTTTCCAGGTCCTGTTACAGGGCGACCGCGGCGGCCATTATCGATGAGTGCATCGACTGCCTCTTGAAGCATACGTTTTTCGTTCTGAACGATGATATCAGGAGCACCCAAATCCAAAAGTCTTTTTAGACGGTTATTACGGTTTATCACTCGACGATACAAATCGTTTAAGTCAGAAGTAGCAAAACGACCACCATCCAATTGAACCATTGGACGAATTTCAGGAGGAATAACCGGAAGAACATCCATGATCATCCAATCTGGACTATTCCCTGAAGAACGAAAAGCTTCCAATACTTCCAATCGTTTCACAGCACGGTTGCGACGCTGACCTTGAGCAGTCACCAACTCTTCTTTCAGTTGATCTACTTCTTTGTCGAGGTCAATAGAAGCTAAGAGGCGCTTAATTGCCTCTGCTCCCATCATTGCAACAAAACCATTTCCATATTTCTCTCGATAACTACGAAATTCTTTTTCCGATAACAGTTGTTTCTTTTCAAGTGGAGTAGCTCCAGCTTCTACTACAACATAAGAAGCAAAATAGATTACTTCTTCTAGTGAACGTGGAGACATATCCAAAACCAAACCCATGCGGCTTGGAATTCCTTTAAAATACCAAATGTGCGAAACAGGGGCAGCCAGTTCGATATGTCCCATGCGTTCTCTACGCACTTTCGCACGTGTAACTTCTACACCGCACCGATCACAAACAACACCTTTGTAGCGGACACGTTTGTACTTTCCGCAATGACATTCCCAGTCTTTTTGCGGACCAAAAATTTTCTCACAGAACAATCCTTCTTTTTCCGGTTTTAAGGTTCTGTAGTTAATTGTTTCTGGTTTTTTTACTTCCCCACGAGACCAAGAACGGATCTTTTCAGGAGAGGCTAAACCTATTTTCATATATTCGAAGTTATTCACATCGAGCATCGTGCCATTCCTCCCTTAGGATTCCATGGTAGAGCGTGTTTCTTGCTCATCCAGTTCAAAACCAAGTCGCTCACTAGATGGTTCATCTTCATCATCTAGTTCCCGCATTTCGATCTCTTCTTCATTTTCAGCCAAAATTTTAACATCCATTCCAAGGCTCTGCAGTTCTTTAATTAATACTTTAAAGGACTCTGGAACACCAGGTTCTGGAACATTTTCACCTTTGACAATCGATTCATATGTTTTGACACGGCCTACCACATCATCCGATTTCACCGTTAGTATTTCTTGCAGGGTGTATGCAGCGCCATAAGCTTCTAGTGCCCATACCTCCATCTCACCAAATCGCTGTCCACCAAATTGTGCTTTTCCGCCAAGTGGTTGTTGCGTAACAAGTGAGTAAGGGCCAGTAGAGCGAGCATGAATTTTATCATCAACCATGTGTGCTAATTTAATCATGTACATCACACCAACAGTAACACGGTTTTCCATCGGTTCACCTGTGCGTCCATCATGCAGTACAAATTTCCCATCAGCATCTAATCCAGCTTCAACCAATGTCTCGAAAACATCACTTTCATGAGCTCCATCAAATACTGGCGTTGCTATATGCAAGCCGAGTGTCTTGGCTGCCATACCTAAGTGGACTTCGAGTACCTGTCCAATATTCATACGTGATGGAACCCCTAGCGGATTTAATACAACTTGTACTGGTGTACCATCTGGTAAGAATGGCATGTCTTCCTCAGGCATAATCCGGGCGATAACCCCTTTGTTACCATGACGACCAGCCATTTTATCCCCTTCAGAAATTTTTCTTTTCTGAGCGATGTATACACGAACCAATTGATTTACACCAGGTGGCAGCTCATCACCATTTTCTCTTGTAAAGACCTTTACATCGACGATAATACCGTCTTGACCATGTGGAACACGTAGAGATGTATCTCTTACTTCACGAGCTTTTTCACCGAAAATAGCATGCAAAAGGCGCTCTTCTGCTGTTAGTTCTGTAACACCTTTTGGTGTTACTTTTCCAACAAGGATATCACCGGCTTTGATTTCAGCACCCACTCGAATAATTCCTCGTTCGTCTAGGTTTTTCAAAGCTTCTTCCCCAACATTAGGAATATCTCTGGTGATCTCTTCTGGACCGAGTTTTGTATCTCTTGCTTCTGATTCATGTTTTTCAATATGAATCGAAGTATAAACATCTTCTTTTACTAGTTTTTCACTCAATAGAATTGCATCTTCGTAGTTATAACCTTCCCAAGTCATAAAGGCAACAACTACGTTTCTTCCAAGTGCCATTTCGCCTTGTTCTGTAGATGGGCCATCCGCAAGTGTATCGCCAACCGCTACACGATCTCCTGCTTTTACAACAGGTCGTTGATTAATAGATGTTCCTTGATTGGAGCGAACAAATTTACTCAGACGATAACGGTCTAAATCACCTCTTACAACACGACCATCTACTTCCGCTTCATGACGAACTAATATTTCATCTGCAGTAACTCTTTCTACTATCCCAGCTCGACGAGCTAATATCATGACACCAGAGTCACGAGCTGCTTTATACTCCATTCCAGTGCCAATGAATGGCGATTCTGGTTTTAAGAGTGGAACAGCCTGACGCTGCATGTTTGATCCCATTAATGCCCGGTTAGAGTCATCATTCTCCAAGAAAGGAATACAAGCAGTAGCTACCGAGACAACTTGTTTTGGTGATACATCCATATAGTCTACTCGGTCTTTCGGAACAGCAATAGTTTCATCACGATAACGAACAGTAACAGAATCTTGCAGGAAGTTCCCTTCCTCATCGATCTGTGCATTTGCCTGTGCTACATAGTAGTTATCCTCTTCATCCGCAGTCAAATAATCAATATGATTGGTGACTCGTCCTGTCTCAGGATCTACTCTGCGATAAGGTGTTTCGATGAAACCAAAGTTATTAATTCGTGCATAAGAAGATAGAGAGTTGATCAAACCGATGTTTGGACCCTCAGGTGTTTCAATAGGACACATACGCCCATAGTGAGAATGGTGAACGTCACGAACTTCCATTCCTGCGCGTTCCCGGGTAAGTCCTCCAGGACCAAGTGCCGATAACCTACGCTTATGTGTCAATTCAGCTAATGGGTTTGTCTGATCCATAAACTGTGACAACTGGCTACTTCCAAAAAACTCTTTGATGGATGCAATTACAGGACGAATATTGATCAATGCTTGTGGTGTAATTGCGTTCGCATCTTGAATAGACATTCTTTCTTTTACTACACGTTCCATACGTGAAAGCCCAATGCGGAACTGGTTTTGTAAAAGTTCTCCTACAGATCGGAGGCGACGATTTCCTAAGTGATCGATATCATCTGTCAATCCGATGCCATGCAGTAGATTAATAAAGTAGTTGATAGAAGCTATGATATCAGCTGGAGTGATATGTTTGATCTCTTGATCAACTTCTGCATTGGAAATAACTTTGATTATTTGATCATCGTTTTTTGCGGAATGGATATGAACAGATTGCAAGCGAACCAAACCTTCTGTTGCTTTTGGTTCCATTTGAACTCCACCACGAACGGTATATTCTTGAATACCAAACGGTGCTTCTCCAACCAAATATGGAATAACTTTATCAAGGAGACGACGTTCGAGTACTTGTCCTGCTTCTGCTAATATTTCACCCGTCTCACTATCAACGATTGGCTCTGCTAGTTTTTGATTGAGCAGTCGATTTTTAATATGTAGCTTTTTGTTCATTTTGTATCGACCAACGTTTGCCAAGTCGTAGCGTTTTGGGTCAAAAAAGCGAGTATATAAAAGATCTCGAGCATTTTCCGCAGTTGGCGGCTCGCCTGGGCGTAAGCGCTCATATATTTCAATTAAAGCTTTTTCCGTATTTCCTGTATTGTCTTTATCAAGAGTGTTTCGAATGTATTCATCTTCACCCAAAAGATCAATAATTTCCGCATCAGAACTATACCCTAGGGCGCGCAAAAGAACCGTGACAGGTATCTTTCTGGTACGGTCAATCCGAACATAAATAATATCCTTCGCATCCGTTTCAAGTTCCAACCATGCACCACGATTTGGAATTACTGTGGCAGTATATGTTGGTTTCCCATTCTTGTCTAATTTCGTGCTATAATACACACTAGGTGAACGAACTAACTGACTGACAATAACACGTTCGGCACCATTATAAATAAAAGTACCTGTTTCCGTCATTAGAGGAAAGTCACCCATAAATACTTCCTGCTCTTTTACTTCTCCTGTCTCTTTGTTGATAAGACGGACTTTTACTCGTAATGGAGCAGCATAAGTAACTTGGTGGTCTTTTGATTCCTCCAAGTTATACTTTGGTTCGCCTAATTTATAATCGATAAATTCCAAAACCAAATTTCCAGTAAAATCTTCAATTGGAGAAATATCTTGGAACATCTCACGTAAACCTTCTGCTAGAAACCAGTCATAAGACTGTTGTTGAATTTCTATCAGATTTGGTAAATCTAGTATTTCATTGATTCGAGCGTAACTTCTGCGTTGACGCCGACCGTACTGGACAAGTTTACCTAGCAAAATGAGCTCCCCCCTCATACCCTATCCAAGAGAACCAAAAAGAAAATGGGTAAAAAAATTACCACAACAATACCTAAAGAAAACCTATTAAACTATCTTTGCCGAAAAACTGGGAAAATAAACCAACACAAAATTGTTTAACGTTTTAAAAGGATTTCTGCAAGTTATAACACTAGCACAAGCAATGAGACGTGTCAATTATTTTTTTTAAATAAATCGTGCCAATATAGATATGTCTTCCATATACCAAAGATGAAATATATATAAATTCTAACGAGCAACGAAAATACAATAACCTTTTTTTTGTGTTACTTGCTCAACAGATGAATACAATCTACTCAATTCTGCCTTTGCTGTAGCTGCACCCTGTTGTTTTCGAATCACAATCCACAGTGAACCTGTTTCTGAAAGATGGTTTTTTGATGCTGCAAATAGTTGAAAGATAAACTCTTTACCTACGCGGATTGGCGGATTACAAAGAATAGCATCAAACTTCCGTCCTTCTAATTGCTCAAATCCATCACTTGCTTTAATTTCCACTTGTGACCCCACATGGTTCCTAACTGCATTTTCCTGTGCTAGTTTAGTAGCTCTCTCATTAATATCCACCATTGTTACATACAGCGATGAACTGGCTTTTGCTAATGCTATTCCTACGGGACCATAGCCACAACCTAAATCCAATAAACATTTCACAGGAGAAAGGTCTACCGTTTCGATCAATAACCTACTCCCAAAATCGATTCCTTTTTTGGAAAAAACACCAGCGTCTGTCTGAAAAAATAATTGATTTCCACGCAGCTCAGCTTCAATCCGTCTATCTTCATGTCTTGACTCTGGTTTTGCAGAGTAGTAGTGATTCGACAAGGCTTACCCCCCTTAATAGGAAAACGGACCCGCCTTAACCTTTGGCGAGTCCAATTTATTATTTTACTTCTACACTAGCGCCAGCAGCTTCCAATTCTTCTTTGAGCTTGTCAGCTTCTTCTTTGGATACTCCTTCTTTAACTGGGGATGGAGCACCGTCTACAAGAGCTTTTGCTTCTTTCAATCCAAGGCCAGTGATTCCACGAACTGCTTTAATTACTCCAACTTTGGAAGAACCAGCACTTGCAAGGATTACATCGAATTCAGTTTTCTCAGCAGCGCCTTCACCTGCGCCACCGCCGCCACCTTGTACAACTGGTGCAGCTGCAGTTACTCCAAATTCTTCTTCAATTGCTTTTACCAATTCGTTTAATTCCAGAACGGTCATATTTTTTACCGCTTCTAAGATTTGTTCGTTAGACATGGTAGAACCTCCAATAAAATTATTATATTTTTTTTGACTTGCAAAGGTTAAATTATTCAGCAGCAGAAGCTTCAGGCTGCTCTTTTTGTTCTGCAACAGCTTTTACAACGTAAGCCAAGTTGCGAACTGGAGCTTGTAGTACAGATAAAAGCATGGAGAGCAAACCTTCACGTGATGGAAGAGATGCGATCTCTTTTACTTTGTCAGATCCAACAACTTCGCCTTCCACAATCGCGCCTTTGATTTCAAGGTTTTTATGTTCTTTCGCAAAGTTATGAAGAACCTTTGCTGGAGCAACTACATCCTCTTTACTGAATGCAATAGCAGTAGGACCAGTAAGGAATTGATCCATTTCAGTAAGTCCTACTTCACCAGTTGCACGGCGTACCAATGTATTTTTCAATACTTGGTATTCCACACCAGCTTCACGCAATTGTTTACGCAGTTCTGTTACTTCGGCAACAGAAAGCCCACGATAATCAGTAACAACTGTACTCACACTGGAGCTGAGCTTTTCTTTCACTTCTGTTACTACTTGTTGCTTTTTTTCAAGTACTTTGGACATGCCTTACACCTCCTTGGGTGGTGTTAAAATCTCAAAATGTGTAGACTCGTGAAAACGTAGAAAAAAGCCTTCGTAGACAGACGAAGGCCAGTGGCTTTCACCTCGGTAGGAAATTAAGCACTTATGTGCACCTACTGTCTACGGTCGATAGATGAATTAACATCATATTCAATTTAGGAAAAACTTACTATTAACGAGCGTTTAATGCTGTAGCACTTATTTGTACACCAGGCCCCATTGTTGAGGAAACACTGATATTTTTCATATAAGTACCTTTTGATGCTGCTGGTTTTGCTTTAGTAAGTGCATCAGATAGTGCTTGCAAGTTATCGGAAAGTTGTTCTGTAGAAAAAGATACTTTTCCAATAGCAGCGTGGATATTCCCAGCTTTATCTGCACGATATTCAATCTTACCAGCTTTGATCTCATTAACAGCTTTTTCTACTTCAAAAGTAACAGTACCTGTTTTTGGGTTAGGCATGAGACCTTTTGGTCCAAGAATTCGTCCGAGACGGCCAACTTGACCCATCATGTCAGGGGTTGCAACAACGACATCGAATTCAAGCCATCCTTGTTGAACTTTACCAACTAGTTCTTCATCACCAACAAAATCAGCTCCAGCAGCCTCTGCTTCTTTTGCTTTTTCCCCTTTTGCAAACACAAGTACACGTTTGGTTTTTCCTGTTCCGTGAGGTAAAACCACTGCGCCTCTCACTTGCTGATCCGCTTTTTTGGTGTCAATTCCAAGACGGAATGCAGCTTCTACTGTTTCATCAAACTTAGCAGTAGAAATTGATTTTACCAGTTCCAAAGCTTCAACTGGCTCATAAACTTTTTCACGATCAACTTTTTGGATCGCTTCTTGATATTTTTTACCATGTTTTGCCACTTTTCTTACCTCCCTATGTGGTGATAGCGGAAAATCCTCCCACCAGACTAATGAAATGCGGCTAGATCATTAGTCTTTTATTACAATACCCATACTGCGTGCAGTACCTTCAACCATACGCATTGCTGCTTCCACATCTGCTGCATTTAAATCAGGCATTTTAGTTTCAGCGATCTCACGAACTTTGTCACGAGAAAGAGTAGCTACTTTATTCCGGTTAGGTTCACCAGAACCTGAATCAATGCCCGCAGCTTTTTTCAACAGCACTGCAGCTGGTGGAGTTTTGGTCACAAAAGTAAAAGAACGATCTTCATAAACGGTAATCACTACAGGAATGATTAAACCAGCTTGTTCAGAAGTACGTGCATTAAACTCTTTACAAAAGCCCATAATGTTCACACCAGCTTGACCTAGAGCAGGTCCAACAGGTGGCGCTGGATTCGCTTTACCAGCTGGGATTTGTAGCTTGACCACTTTAATGACTTTTTTGGCCATGCTTCTTACCTCCTTCAAATGTGGTAGCCCCACCTCAAATCACTTGAGGTCCTAGGGTCGCGGGTTTCACCCTCCCACGGTAACAACAAACCGATCAGGCAAACATTTATTAAAATAACACATAATCGGCAAAAAGGGAAGTTTTTTGGACGCTAAAGTTTTTCCACCTGTCCGAAATCTAATTCTACAGGTGTTTCCCTACCAAACATATCGACTAAAACTTTCAGTTTTTCGCGATCTGCATCAATACCTTCAATCTCACCGACTAAATTTTCAAATGGCCCTTCGATTACTTTCACACTTTCGCCAAGTGTAAAATCAACGACAGTCTGAACTTCTTCGACTCCCATTTGCTCTAGAATCGTTTGGACTTCATCAGGCAAGAGAGGAGTTGGTTTGGAGCCAGCACCAGCAGAACCGACAAAGCCAGTTACACCCGGAGTATTGCGAACAACATACCACGAGTCATCTGTCATTATCATTTCCACAAGTACATAACCTGGGAAAACTTTACGCATGACAGTTTTCTTTTTGCCATCTTTGTGTTCGATTTCTTCTTCCATCGGCACCATGACACGAAAAATCTTATCTTGCATCCCCATGGAGTCCAATCGCTTCTCCAAGTTTGTCTTTACTTTGTTTTCATAACCGGAATAGGTGTGCACCACATACCAATTTTTTTCCATTACAATCAGGGAAAAAAGCCCCTGTCCCCCCTTATGACGTCCATCTTACTTCTTAGTGATCAATTGAACTAACTGTGCGATTCCCATATCTACGAGGAAGAAAAAGATGGTAAGGATTACAACAGCGACAATCACAACAGTCGTATATTTGACCATCTCTTTTCGAGTTGGCCACTTCACTTTTTTAAACTCTTGATAACTAGAACGAAAGAAGCCAGTTGTACCGCTGAAACTTCTTTTTATTCCACGTCCAATACTTGTGAGTACAGCCATCTATCTTCCCACCCCAATTTACTTCGTTTCCCGATGTAGCGTATGTGAGTTGCAACGGGGGCAATACTTGCGAAGCTCCATCCGATCTGGATGTTTCCGTTTGTTTTTGGTTAGCGCATAGTTGCGTTCACGACAATCCGTGCATGCAAGCGTAACATTGACTCGCATTTTTGCACCTCCTCTTGAAGTCTAAACTAGCAATCCTTGAAACTACTACCAACTTTAAAAATGGTAGATTCCTGCGAACACCAGTCTTGGCAAGCCGTTCTATCACAAACTCTTCCCATAGTTCCCGCGGTAAAAATAAAGTACCTCTCGGATGTGCTCCCTACTTTCGCTCCATTTTCGCAATTTAGGTGAGCCAAAGAGAGCTACTGATGTTCTTAATATAATAGAAAATACCCAAATTAGGTTAACATAATAGCGGTCTTAGGTCAAATTAATGTCAGGTTAGGTTAAAATTTTTCTTCGATTTTCTGAAACCGTTTACCAAAAAAACAAGGAGACGAATGCTTATATGCCTTTGTCTCCGTTTTCATGATTCATGTTCATTATTTTCGAAGGTTGACACTCCATACAGCTAAAACCATTGAAGCATTGAAACGAGAGTTGAATTCGACTCCATTTCTAAGTTTCCAAGTTATTCCTATGAATCTACGATCCTCACTGTACGGAACAGTCATGACAAGTTGATTTTCTGCATCTCAAACCATCCAAAAATTGTAAGTGCTGATAGTTTAGCAGCAGGGTATGTCTGTAAAATGTTGAATTGATGTAAGACTGAACTCATCTTGTAATGAATATACGCAATGTTATAAAAATTGTTTCTTATCTAGCAAAAGGAATTTGTCCCTTTTTGTCGAATCTGTAAATTGATAGATAACATTTTTTAAAGAGAAATTTCTTCAATATCTAAATACTTCTCTAATTTGCGTTTCACTCGTTGCAAAGCATTATCAATTGACTTCACATGACGATTGAGATCGACAGCAATCTCTTGATAAGACCGACCATCTAAATATAGCATGAGCACTTTTCGCTCTAAATCGCTTAAAATTTGGGAAATTTTATCTTCGATGTCGTTATGCTCTTCTCGATTTATATATATTTCCTCTGGATTGGTACGCCCGCCTGTCAATGTATCATAGAGTGTCCGATCAGAGTCATCGTGACTTGGCTTGTCCAGTGATACATAAGAATTAAGCGGTATATGCTTTTGTCTTGTTGCCGTTTTGATCGCGGTAATGATTTGTCTTGTAATACAAAGTTCTGCAAACGCTTTAAAAGAAGCTAACTTGTCCCCCCGAAAATCGCGGATAGCTTTATATAAGCCAATCATGCCCTCTTGGACGATATCCTCGTGGTCTGCACCAATTAAAAAGTACGACCGGGCTTTTGCTCTAACGAAGTTTTTGTACTTATGAATAAGATACTCTAGAGCTTCCTGGTCTCCTACACGTATATCTCTAACTAGTTCCTCATCATCTAACTGATGGTAAAGGACTTTCCTATCCAAATCCCTGGGACTGCTAGATAGTAGGTCAATGCTCAAAATATTTCCCCCTGACCAAGTCGCATTTCAAAATGGCAAGTCTTATTATATTGAATTGAAACAAAAACGTCAATTTTTCATCTATTTTTTTCTGCGCAATTTCTCTAATTTATGTCTAAGTGATTCAGGAATACTTTCCCAAAGAGGGTTTTTTGCTGTTTTTGGAATTTGTTTCTGTTTGAGATGACTAGTGATCGTTTTCTTCGAAAGATTTAACTGATCAATAAATTCTCTGGCAGATATTCGGTAAGCACCTTGTCCAAAAATCATTCGCTGCTCCAAAAAATCCGAGGTAGCGACATAAATATGACGCTTTTCCGCTTTATATTTTCGAACAAAATGCTCAATCCAAGCATCTGCAGTCTCTTCTTTTTCGGTAAAAACAACTTTGATTCTTTTCTCACGATCTTTTATACGAAACCCTTGCATTCGATAAGCATCAAAAATAACAAAAACTTTCATCCCTGAAACTGCTTGATACTCAATTAAGTCGTGAATTAATTCATCTCGTGCAATTTCTATTTCATCAGAATAATTTGGATTTGCTCGAATAATGTTATAGCCATCGATTACCAGCCATTCCTCCATTGCTAATTACCTTGTATCTTTCGGCTTTGCAATACTTGATACAGCATAATCCCAGTTGCAACCGATGCATTTAAGGAAGAGACTTGTCCTTTCATTGGTAAACGAACGAGAAAATCACATTTTTTCTTTAATTGGAGACTGACTCCTTGTCCCTCATTACCAATGATTAAAGCAATCGGCATATCATAGTTTATGGTGTCATATGTTTGTTTCGCATCGCCATCTGTACCAATCAGCCAAATACCTTGTTCTTTCAGTAACTCTGCCGTACGGTTGATATTGGTCACTTTGGCAACCGGCACATATTCAATTGCTCCTGCTGAAGTTTTTGCGACTGTGGCTGTTAAACCGACAGCTCTGCGTTTTGGAATAATAACACCATGAGCTCCAGCCGCATCAGCAGTGCGTATTACGCTTCCTAAATTATGAGGATCAACGATTCCGTCGAGTACCAGCAAAAATGGCTGTTCTCTTTTTTTCTTGGCACGGGAAAGTATATCTTCCACAGAAGCATATTGATAGCTACTCACCTGAGCAGCGATACCTTGATGATTTTTTTGCTCTGCGATCTGATCAATTTTTCCTCGAGGAACAAAAGAATAAGGAACTTTCTGTTCCTCTAACTTTCGAATCAAATCTTCGAGTTGTTTTTTCTTCATCCCTTCAGAAAACCATACCTTTTCCATATCCCTTCCCGCAGAAGAAGCTTCTAAAACAGCATGTTTACCAAAAATCCAATCCGCCATTATTTTCCAATCCCCTTTTCAAATGGTCCTAGCTCTATTAACATCTTCATAATTTGCTTTAGTCGTTTTGTTTCTCCCATTAGATAGAGATAACCGATTAGAGCTTCTAATCCTGTCCCATGGCGGTATTGTATCACATCTGTTCGTCTGGAAATGCTAGTAGTCTTTGCATTTCTCCCCCGTTTGTAAACAGCGACTTCTTCCTCAGTTAGTTGATTTTGGATCGATTGTACTGCATGTGCTTGAGCAGCAGCTGATACATACTTTACGGAGAGTTGCTGTAGTCTCCGTGGTCTGATTTCTCCTGAAGCGATTAAATGATACCGTACAAATAGTTCCTGTACGGCATCACCCACATATGCCAAAGTCAAAGCCGGCAACTCTTTTGGGTTTCGCTGTAAATCAGTTAACGTCCCAAATAAATCAAGTTGGTTCATTTTTTCTTCCACCTAACACCTTGAGGTGTGTCCTCTAACACAATACCTGCTTGTAAAAGTTGTTCACGAATTTCATCTGCACGCCCGAAGTTTCTCTCTTTACGTGCATTTTGGCGCTCCTCAATCAAACTTTCAATCTCGCTTTCCAATCCATGCTGTCCATCCATATCCACTAATCCGAGAATGTTCTCTCCGTAAGTCGTAAACCAAGATAACAGGGAGAGAATGGATTCTCTGCTCAAAACAGGCTTTGCTAACCATTCGTTGGCTGCTCGAACAGCCTCAAACAAAACCGTAATACCATTTGCAGAATTAAAATCATCATTCATTTCTTTCGCAAATTGGGTTGACAATTGTTCTAACTGAGTTGTCAATTCCGTTGGAACTTCCCCTGTCAGTGATGTTTGAAAGCGATGCTGTAGATTATCAACTGCAGTCTGCAACCGCTCGATACTCTGTGCAGCTTGATCTATTACATCTTCAGTGAAGTTGATAGGATTTCGATAGTGTGCAGATAACAAAAAATAACGAATCGCTTTAGGTGAGTACATCTTGCGCATATCAAAC
This sequence comes from Shimazuella sp. NTD247, assembly GCF_059510415.1. Taxonomy (NCBI): domain Bacteria; kingdom Bacillati; phylum Bacillota; class Bacilli; order Caryophanales; family Thermoactinomycetaceae; genus Shimazuella; species Shimazuella sp. NTD247. The sequence goes on from NZ_JCAJZU010000008.1 coordinate 90,049, forward strand.
ACACGCATAACATTCCCTAATGATTTAGACATTTTTTCATTGTCCATATTGATAAAACCATTGTGCATCCAGTATCGAACAAATGGCTTACCGTTCCACGCTTCACTTTGGGCAATTTCATTTTCATGGTGAGGGAAGCATAAATCTACTCCCCCAGCATGGATATCGATAGTTTCTCCTAAATATTCTTTAGCCATAACAGAACATTCAATATGCCATCCTGGACGTCCTTTACCCCAAGGTGTATCCCAGCTTATCTCTCCATCTTTAGCACGTTTCCACAATGCAAAATCAAAGGGATGCTCTTTGCTTTCGTTCACTTCAACACGAGCTCCAGATTGCAAATCATCTACGGATTGATGCGAGAGTTTTCCATACCCATCCTGACGAAGTGTACGAAAATATACATCCCCATCAACCTCATAAGCCATTCCTTTCTCGATTAAAGTTTGAATCGCCCCAATCATTTGATCGATATGCTCTGTTGCCCTTGGATGCATATCTGCACGACGAACACCTAATGCATCCATATCAGCAAAATATGCTTGTGTGTATTCTTGTGCAATCTGTGCCACTGTTTTACCTGTTTCGATCGACGCTTTGATCAACTTATCGTCCACATCCGTAAAATTTTGAACATAAGTTACTTTGTAGCCCAAATGTGTTAGATATCTTCTCACCACATCAAAAAAAACAAATACCCGTGCATTCCCAATGTGAATATAATTGTAAACAGTTGGACCGCACACATACATCGATACCGACTGATCTTCTGTTGTAAAAATTTCTTTCTCTCTACTCAATGTGTTGTAAACTTTGACTGTCATCTGTTGGTTTGCCCCCCGTATGTCTCTTTAAACCTTCCACTTCTTTTCTCAGTTCATCTATCTCTGCTTGAATCGCACGGAACATTTCAGCTACTGGATCCGGAATATTAACATGATCCATATCTGCTTGCACCCTAATTCCATCTTGGACAACAACGCGCCCCGGTACTCCTACAACAGTAGAATTTGCTGGTACATCACGTAACACTACAGAACCCGCTCCGATTTTAGCGCAACGTCCGATACGAATAGAACCTAATATCTTTGCTCCTGATGAAACCATTACATGATCTTCTAATGTAGGATGTCTCTTTCCCTTTTCTTTTCCTGTACCACCTAAAGTAACTCCTTGAAAAATCGTGACATAGTCACCGATTTCGCAAGTTTCGCCAATCACCACTCCCATTCCATGATCGATAAAAACACCTTTCCCAATGGAAGCGCCCGGATGAATCTCGATCCCTGTAAAGAAACGACTTATTTGCGAAACCATTCTTGCCAGTAAAAATGCTTTATGACGATATAAGAAATGAGCAATTCGATGAGACCAAAGTGCATGAATACCCGAATAAGTAAGAATGATTTCTAATGTAGTTCTCGCAGCAGGATCTCGATCAAATACTGCTTGGATATCAGCTTGGATATTTCGTTTGTAATTTCTCCATTTACTGAGAATTGACAAAATAACCATTCCCTTCTCATAAATAAACCGCCCCTATAGCAATTGCTACAGAGACGGAAAAATCCGCGGTCCCACTCTGTTTGGAATAAACATCAGTCCCACTTATGAACTCATAACGGTAGTTAACCGGATTATCCTACTTTTTTCGGACAATCACTCCTAGGGGCACTTCAAGCAATCCACTTAAAGCTTCGCATCTACCAGCTTCTTTCTGAAAAGTGGACTCGCTTTACTTCTCCTAATCATCGTTTTCTCTTCATACTATTCTGTTGGAGCAAAATTTGTTTGTCAAGATTTCGTCAGAAAAGAAATATGTAAATCCGCTTGGACATATTCCTCTATTTATTTGGAACCAGAGAAACAACAGCCATTGCTGCAATACCTTCTTCTCTTCCAGTGAACCCAAGTTGTTCGGTAGTTGTTGCTTTGACATTTACTTGGTTTAAATCTGTATCTAGTAACTGAGCAATCTTCTCTACCATTTGGGGGATATAAGGTGCCATCTTTGGCTTTTGAGCAATTATCGTTGCATCCAAATTGCCTAAAGCATAACCTTTTTCACGAGCCAAACTCCAAACATCACTAAGGAGTACAGCACTATCAGCACCTTTGTATTTCATATCTGTATCTGGAAAGTGTTTGCCTATATCTCCCAATGCAAGAGCACCTAAAATCGCATCAGTGATGGTATGCAATAATACATCCGCATCTGAATGCCCAATCAGCCCTTGTTCATAAGGAATCGAAATTCCTCCTAATATCAAAGGGCCGGATCCCCCCAACTGATGTACATCAAATCCTTGTCCAAATCGAATCATGTTGTCTGTACGCTACCTTTCTGTCTCCTTGTTTTCGCTAAAATGGCTTCACCTATAAATATATCATCTGGTGTAGTAATTTTTATATTGGTGTACTCCCCTTCAACAATTCGAACAGGTATCTCCATCAACTCGACTAACATCGCATCATCTGTCGCAGTTATTTTTTTATCCAGGGCCTGTTCATGTGCTTTAAGCAACATATTTCGTTCCACCATTTGAGGAGTTAAAATACTCCAGAGCTGTTTTCGATCCAACGTTTTCTCCACCATACCGTCACGGTTCACTCGCTTAATAGTATCTTTCACAGGAACAGCGAGTGTTCCGGCTTGATATTTCCCTTTTACAGCAAAGATTAAACGATCAATTTCATGAGTTGTGACGAAAGCCCGAACAGCATCATGTACCATAACCCACTCTGTAGGAGTTGCCCGCACTCCAGCATATACACTATCTTGTCTTTCTTTGCCGCCGATTACAATCCGTTTGACTTTCTTCAAACCATACTGTTTCGTAAGTTTGTCCACTTGTTCAAAGCTTTCTTTGTTTGTTACCACAGTAATTTCACTGATGTGTGAATGTTGATCAAAAACTTCTAATGTATGTATGAGAATTGGTTTCCCGGACAACTCTAGCAATTGTTTGGGAGTAGTGCTATTCATTCGCTTGCCAATTCCTGCTGCTGGAATCACTACACCTATACTCACTTAGCTACTGCTCCTTTTTTTCATCATTGAGCTGAGAATACCACACTTGACACAAAAAACAAGCCCAGTACGATAACTGGGCTAAAGAGCACGCTCTAATAATTTAGGCTTTGCAAAAATCATTCGACCAGCAGATGTTTGCAATACACTAGTGACAAGGACATCAATCTCGTCACCGATAAATTCACGTCCACCTTCAATGACAATCATGGTTCCATCATCTAAATACGCAACACCTTGACCATGTTCTTTCCCATCTTTGATCACTTGCACATGAATCTCTTCACCTGGTAAGACAACAGGTTTTACAGCATTTGCCAAATCATTGATGTTTAATACTTTTACACCTTGCAGTTCACAAACTTTATTCAAGTTAAAATCGTTGGTTACCACTTTTCCAGAAAGCACTTTGGCCAATTTGACCAATTTGCTGTCTACTTCTTGAATATCTTCAAAGTCACCTTCGTAAATCATTACTTTTACATCTAATTCTTTCTGAATCTTATTTAAAATATCCAAACCACGTCGACCACGATTTCGTTTTAATAAATCCGATGAATCGGCAATATGTTGTAATTCTTCCAAGACAAACCCGGGGATAACAAGCGTCCCTTCTAAAAATCCAGTACGACAGATATCGGCGATTCTACCATCGATAATAACACTCGTATCTAAAATTTTATGTTCTTGGATAGCAGCTGCTTGTTTTTCTCTTTGTCTAGCTTTCTCTCTAGACTGTCTTCCAAGTGTAAAGACTGTGATCAATTCATCACGCTTTTTATATCCTACTCGGAAACCGATATAACCTAGGAATCCAGAAAGAACAAAAGGCAATATTCGTGACACTCCAGGAATAGGCAGTGAAGACAATGGCTGCTGAATTAAAAAAGCAATAATAAGTCCAAAGATGAGGCCAAGCGCACCAAAAAGTCCATCCGCCGCAGGAATCTTTACTAGTCTTTCCTCAACCCATTTAATCCATGATACAATAGGGTCAGCCAACCACATGGCTGCCAAAAATAGAATGATTGCCCCAAGAATCGCTCCAATTAAATGAGGAGCTGGCACTTCGCCAAAATTCAGAGGAGACCTGAGAAGCACCCCGAAAAACTTCGGTCCTAAATAGTATCCTGCAGATCCTCCAGCAAGTGCAAAAACGAGTTGCACAATACGTTTCATCATTGGGGCTTCACCCCCTCTCTTATCAGCTCTAGATGTTATCATTATAAACAAATGATAGTCAGAATAATCAAATCGAATAAAATTTATTTTTTGGAGATAAGAAAATGAGAATCCATCTCACTTATATTTACATGCAACTTATAAAAAATCGCTAAGTATATCAGTACTGTTCTTCGGAAGAGTTAACTCCATCAATAAGTTGAAAAGCCTGCTCTTCTTCCAAATCACGAGCTAAAACAAACTCACTGATCAAAATTTGCTTTGCATTATCCAACATTTTCCGTTCTCCTGTAGAAAGACCTTTCTCTCCATCTCTACGCATCAAAGAACGAACAACTTCCGCTACATCATAAATATCTCCAGTTTTCATTTTATCTAAATTTGCTCGAAACCTTCTGTTCCAATTGGTCGTTTCATCATCTTCAAACTGTCTCATTCTTTGCAGAACAAGCTCAACCGTATTATCATCAATCACTTCACGTAAGCCTATTGACTCTACATTTTTGAGCGGAACCATTACTTTCATGTCTCCGATCGGCATACGCATAATATAATATTGTTGACGTTCACCCAAAATTTCTCTCTCTTCGATTGACTCAATTACGCCGGCTCCATGCATTGGGTAAACCACCTTGTCACCTATGTTGAACAAACGGGCCACCTCCATAGACAATGTCTATTTCCAAGATATCACAAAGAGGCACCTATGTCAATCGAAACAGAACATATTAGCACACTAATCAAAATGCGTCAACGGCTTTTTGCGTATTTTTTTTACAAAGAAAAGAAACATCTGACAGACTTGCAATAAGTTGCTACTAAATCACAGCAAATCATTGGTCTTATATATCGTTTCATGTTTTTGCTTTGCATGTCAAATAACAATCTTTTCTCTGTAAAAATTCCTGTTTCTTTGCTCTGTTATTTTGGGGTATCATTTTTGGTCGCAAAAGCTTACTACTATTTTGCGTATAAAACAGTAGATAAGCAAGTAAATCACAAAAAAATCACCCAATGTTAATATTAAAAAGAAATATTTTCATTTTAATTCCAAAAAAAATTCAATGTACCTAGATTTAATGGTTCTTAGCAGTAAATCCAAACTTTCCCTCCGCCCACATGGGAGTAGGACTTTATCTGTGCTTTGTAGAAATGTTAACAACAGTAACTACTCCGAAGGAGACGGATACATGGGAAAATTTTCATCACTAGTCAGTAAATCTTATCGAATAATAAATATAGAAGAAGCTTCTGCTCTGTTTCCAGCAATGAGCGAGATACTTTCCTTTACACCATCGGGTTTTGTTTATTTGATGGTTTATGAAGAATTACCAACACCAAAACCAATTCCTCCACAACTGATTGGACCGTATCCAAGCCAGGAAGAAGCACAAAATGCGATAAAACAATCCGAGGAAATTCATCGGTCTAGCTTATCAAGAGCCAAAGACAATATTATTGAGTTCGAGAGTATTCTGAGGATTGGAGAAAATAAATTAGAGTGACCATAAAAAAACACCCCCAGCATCGTTAAACGATTCAAGGAGATGTTTTTATTTGTCTAATCTTCCACCGGCTCTTCGTTCTTTCTTGCCCGTCTGCGGTTAAAAGATTTTTTTAATCCATATAAAGCATACAAGGCAAGGGGGACAAAGATAACCATAGGTAACTGGGCTGGATAAAAAATAGCAGAGATAGCGATAGCTATAATAAATACTGCAGAGACCCATAAAAATGCTTTTGGTGCTTTCATATTTTTAAACGCTGGATACTTGATTTGACTCACCATCAAGAAAGACAAAAATAACATTCCTATCACCATTATATAATGGCTGTCTACGTACTTATCATATAATGCCATGGTAGCGAGAATACCACCTGCTGCCGTAATCGGCAACCCGATAAAATATCCTTTCGGACTCGATTGAACGTTAAAACGTGCTAGACGTAATGCTCCACAGATCGGAAATATCGCAGTGATAAACCATCCCTCTGGACCAAAATACTTTAAAACAGAAACATACATAATAATTGCAGGAGAAACACCAAAAGTTATGACATCAGATAATGAGTCCAATTCTTTTCCAAATTCACTTTGTGTATTTAACATACGAGCTACTCTGCCGTCCAGACCATCGAGCAGCATACCAATAATAACGGTAATTGCTGCATATTCCCAGTGGCTATTGATCGCTAATAAAATAGCCATAATACCTAAAAATAGATTCCCCACTGTGAATAAATTGGGTAAAATTCTTGCAAACATAGTGGAACCTCCTAGAGATTAAATACCGAGTTTATCAAGGGGGTTGACTTTTAATAATAAGTGGTAGTAGATGTAATAGGTATCCAATCTTAATTCATAAAGACATTCTACCACAAGTGTTATAGGCATTCACCAAAATATTCAATTTTAAAAACAATCATGCTGATATTGAATAGTCATCAAAGATGACGGTCAATGAAAACTTGACTGCGAATTCGTTTCAAACCGTCGTGTACTGCTCTTGCACGAACAGCCCCAATTCCTTCTACTTCATCTAACTCTTCAATGGTAGCGAGCATCATCTGCGGTAACACTTCAAAACGTTCCACCAATTTCTGCACAACGTTGTTTGGGATACGGGGAATTTTTGATAAAATACGATATCCCTTAGCAGACACAGATTCTTCTTGAAGATTTAAGGGACCAGGATAACCGATTACCTTTGCTACTACTTGATGATCAAGCAAATCATCTGCAGATAATTGTTTCAAAGAAGAAAAAACTTTATCAGGCCGCAATTGCTCCTCATCCATAGCATAATCTTTTACAAGCAAGTACGCTTCTTGCTCCATATTACCCATCAGTTCCTCTAACTGCATCCGAATCAAACGACCTTCATTGCCAAGTTCGTGAATATAACTATCTATTTCACGTTTAACCCGCAGAACCATCTCCATTCGTTGGAGAACAGTAGTTACTTCATCAAGGGTAACCAGCTCTTCAAATTCCAGTGCACTTAAATTCGTCGTTGCTTGATCAAGTACCGATTTATACTTTTCCAATGTTTGCACTGCTTGATTTGCTTTTGTCAAAATAACACGGATATCTTTTAAAGAATAACGAATCGTTCCTTTGTACAAAGTGATCGTATTACGTCTTTGAGAAATAGAAACTACGAGTTTTCCCGTTTGACGAGCTGTTCGTTGGGCTGTTCGATGACGAATTCCAGTCTCTGTGGAAGGAAGCGTAGCACTCGGAACCAATTGAGCATTTGCATATAATATACGTTTTCCATCATTCGATAAAATGATAGCACCATCCATCTTTGCCAGCTCATATAAAAAAGAGGAGGAAAATGGACAATCAATATGAAAACCGCCATCTACAATATCAGCAACTGCATTGTCGTAACCCATTACGATTAGTGCACCAGTCTTGGCTCCTAATATATTATCTAGACCTTCACGAAAAGCAGTTCCTGGTGCAATTAACGTCAGCATTTCATCAATATGGCCTGTATTTTCCTCTCGCAACGTTTTACCCTCCCAATGCGACTTCCAATGCTTCTTTCAATGTTTTGACTCCAATTCGTTCAATTCCTTCTGGTGGATTCCAACCACGCATGTTTTTTTCTGGAATAATAACATGTTCAAAACCCATTTGCCATGCTTCTGCCACACGCTGTTCAATCCGACTGACTCCACGAACTTCTCCAGTCAAACCAATTTCACCAATAAACAAATAATCAACCCCGATAGGACGCTCACGAAAGCTGGAAGCAAGACTCAATGCTATTGCTAAATCGATAGCTGGTTCGTCTAATTTTACTCCACCAACCACATTCAAATACACATCTTGTTGATAAAGAGAAAATCCTAGTCTTTTTTCTAATACTGCTAACATCATACTAACTCGATGATGATCGACTCCTGTAGCCATTCGCTTGGGGATGGCGTTGCTTGTGGGTGTAACAAGCGCTTGTAATTCAACCAATACAGGGCGTGTCCCCTCCATACTGGCTGCTACAGCAGTACCGGGTACACCAATCGGCCGACCTGCCAAAAATAGTTCGGAAGGGTTTCCAACTTCGGCTAATCCTGCTTCTTTCATCTCAAAAACACCTATTTCATTCGTTGAACCAAAACGATTTTTCACCGCTCGTAATACACGATATGTATGATGACGTTCTCCTTCAAAATAAAGAACGCAATCAACCATATGTTCAAGCATTCTAGGACCTGCTAAGGCTCCCGCTTTCGTAACATGCCCCACAATAATGATCGATACTCGCTTTTCTTTTGCCAAACGCATCAATTGACTCGTGCATTCTCGTACTTGTGATACACTTCCTGGTGCAGAAGTTATTTCTGGATGAAACATTGTCTGAATTGAATCAATGACAACTAGTTGCGGAGAAGTCTCGTCAATTAATGTTTCGATTGCTAGTAAATCTGTCTCTGCTGCAATAAACAATTGATCTGACAACGCCTCTAGACGTTCTGCACGCAATCGAATTTGTTCCATCGACTCTTCACCAGATACATAAAGTACAGCCATTCCACTATCTGCTAATAAATGAGTTGATTGAAGCAATAGCGTTGATTTACCAATTCCCGGATCTCCTCCAACTAATACGAGCGAACCAGGTACGAGCCCTCCGCCAAGCACACGATTTAATTCTCTCATTTTTGTATCGTAACGAGGAGTTTCTAATTTTTCTACTTTGGTAATCGGGACTGCTTTTTCTTTTAGCTTTTTTGTATTTCGATTTACAGCCTGTTTATTACCCCCAGTAATCACTTTTTCCTCAACTAAACTATTCCATACTCCACAGCCTGGACATCTTCCCATCCATTTCGGTAATTCATAGCCGCACTCACCACAGACAAATATACTCTTACTTTTTGCCAAATTCATTCCTCGATTCCATCTTTTGTTAACCATTATAGCAAATACACCAAACGTACATGATGCTTGTCAAAAAATCTCGGAATACGATAAACTATAGTATAGAAAAAGGAGGAATCAGACTTGTTTCTTGCACATTTACACTATCAAAGACCTTATGATGTCATCCAACTTCATGTAGAAGCTCATCGTTCTTACTTGGATACATTATATCAATCGGGGAAACTGATTTTTTCCGGGCCAAAAGTTGATAAATCTGGCGGCATTATACTATTTGCAACAAATGAAAAAGAAGAAGTGGAAGAAATTATTTCAAAAGACCCATTCTATACACTGGACTTAGCCACATATGAAGTATTAGAATTTAATCCAGTGAAATATGATACTAAATTCGCCAACCTATATTTATAATAAAAATACTATCATTATTAAAAATATGATTACCTTATTAATTTAACATATTGGGATATGTTTTTCAGCACTCCAACGCAGTAAAACATAAAAAAGCGGCCGATGCCGCTTTTTTTATGTGGTACTTACATTTGCCTTTTCTACTACAAGTTCATTGTCTTTTAAGTCAATCGTCACATGGTCACCACGAACGATATTTCCTCTGAGTAATTCTTCTGATAAGCGATCTTCCACATGTTTTTGAATTGCCCGTCTCAGCGGTCGAGCCCCATAAGCTGGATCAAATCCTTCTTTTGCTAGATGTTTGGTAGCTTCTGGCGTCATTGTTACATGAATATTTTGTTCTGCAAGGCGTTTTCTTAATTCTTCTGACATTAAGGTAACAATTTCGCTGAGATGCTCTTCTTTTAAGGAATGGAAGACAATTACATCATCGATACGGTTTAGAAACTCTGGACGGAAGCTCTTTTTCAGCTCTTCCATGACATTTTGTTTCATCCGTTCGTATTCATCTTTACTGTTATCCCCAACAGTAAAGCCGAGTTTTGTATTTTTGCCAATTGTAGAAGCCCCCACATTAGAGGTCATAATGATAATCGTATTACGGAAATCTACCGTACGACCCTTACTATCTGTCAAACGACCATCTTCTAATACTTGGAGCAGTACGTTAAATACTTCTGGGTGGGCTTTCTCAATTTCGTCAAACAATACTACAGAGTAAGGTTTCCGACGAACTTTTTCGGTCAATTGGCCACCTTCATCATATCCCACGTATCCGGGAGGAGAACCAACCAAACGACTTGTAGAGTGTTTTTCCATATACTCGGACATGTCAATACGAATCATCGCATCTTCATCTCCGAACATAGACTCCGCTAAGGCTCTAGCCAACTCTGTTTTTCCGACACCGGTAGGTCCTAGGAAGATAAAGGAACCGATTGGACGCTTTGGATCTTTTAATCCTGCACGAGCTCGGCGAATGGCACGAGCAACTGAGACAACTGCTTCTTCTTGACCAATCACTCGGTTATGCAAAATTTCTTCCATTTTCAGAAGTCTCTCTGTTTCTTCTTCAGCCAGCTTCACAACTGGAATTCCAGTCCAGCTCGCTACTACATCAGCTACATCTTCTGCTGTAACCGCAGAGTCGGTTTTACCTTGGTCTTGCCTCCAACGATTTCTCGTTGTTTCCAGTTCTTCACGCAGTTTTTGTTCTTTATCTCTCAATGATGCTGCTTTTTCAAATTCTTGACTCTGTACTGCTGCATCTTTTTCTTTTTTTACTTCTTCCATTTTTTGTTCCAACTCTTTTAATTCGGGTGGAACAGTGTAGGAGGAAAGTCTTACTTTTGATGCTGCTTCATCAATCAAATCAATTGCTTTATCAGGTAAGTAACGGTCAGTGATATAACGGTCAGAAAGTTTTACTGCTTGTTTAATCGCTTCATCTGTAATTTTTACACGATGGTGCGCTTCATAGCGATCACGGAGTCCCTGCAAGATTAATATTGCTTCTTCTTTCGATGGCTCATCGACCGTAATTGGCTGGAAACGACGTTCTAATGCTGCATCTTTTTCAATATATTTTCGATACTCATCGAGCGTTGTTGCTCCTACGCACTGCAATTCTCCACGAGCCAATGCCGGTTTTAAGATATTAGAAGCATCAATGGCACCTTCTGCTCCGCCTGCACCGATCAATGTATGCAATTCATCAATAAACAGTATGATATTGCCTGCTTGACGAATCTCATCCATAATTTTTTTCAATCGATCTTCGAATTCCCCACGATATTTGGTTCCAGCGACCACCGTACCCATATCAAGTGTCATCACGCGTTTGCCGCGAAGGGTTTCAGGAATATCCCCCTCAACAATTCGCTGTGCTAAACCTTCTGCCACTGCAGTTTTCCCTACACCAGGCTCCCCGATCAATACTGGATTGTTTTTCGTACGACGAGATAATACTTGGATCACACGTTCAATTTCTTTGCTTCTGCCGATGACAGGGTCCAAGTTGCTCTCTTTCGCTGACTGCGTTAAATCACGAGCCAGACTGTCCAATGTTGGTGTATTGGCACTCATTTGTGTACCTCCTTGATGTGAGGAAACTGTTTCTGTGCTTCCAAGCAATTGAAGTACTTGCCCACGTGCTTTGTTCAGACTTACACCAAGGTTATTTAAAACTCTTGCTGCTACTCCTTCTCCTTCACGAATTAAACCTAGAAGAATATGTTCTGTACCAACATACGTATGACCGAGTTTTCTCGCTTCATCCATCGACAATTCGATTACTTTTTTCGCTCTTGGTGTATAAGCGATACTAGTAGGCTGACCACTTCCACGTCCGATTAGTGTTTCCACTTCTTTTTGGATTTTTTCCATACCAAGCCCAAGTGCCACCAAGGCTTTAGCAGCAATTCCGTCTCCTTCGCGGATCAATCCCAATAAAATATGTTCCGTGCCAATATTGGTATGACCAAGACGAACTGCTTCTTCTTGTGCCAAAGAGAGTACTTTTTGAGCTCGTTCTGTAAATCGTCCGAACATCATATCGCTTCACCTCTTCTTTTTTATCTATCTTTTTCCATTCCAAATCTTTCACGAATGAGCTCAGCGCGCCTAACATCTCGTTCTTCTGCACCCAATTTCTCACCAGCATATTGTTGAAGAAAACCTGGTTGAATAAGCACCATCAGCTCATTCATCACAGAAGAAGGAACATCTCGTATTAATTCTAAGTCAATTCCCAGACGCACATCCGACAACCTTTTCATCGCTTCTTTGGAATCAATAATGCGTGCATGGGCTAAGATTCCAAATGAACGTGTTACTCTATCTTCCAATTGAATCTGGGACATTCCAAGAAGGTGTTCCCGAGCCTGTTTCTCATGATCGATCATTTGGTGGACGACACCTTGCAACTTGTTAATAATTTCGACTTCCGACTGTCCTAATGTTACTTGGTTAGAAACTTGATACAAATTACCTAATGCTTCACTGCCTTCCCCATAAATCCCTCGAACCGCGAGTCCTACTTGGGTAATCGCTGGGATAAAACGATTTAACTGTCCAGTTAAAGCAAGTGCAGGTAAATGAATCATTACGGATGCTCGTATACCTGTACCCACGTTTGTAGGGCAACTTGTTAAGTATCCACACTGTTCATCAAAAGCAAAGGAAACATGTTTTTCTAACCAATCATCTATTTGAGATGCCAACTGCCATGCTTTCTCTAATTGAAAGCCTGGAAAGAGACATTGAATTCGAATGTGATCTTCTTCGTTCACCATGATACTTACTGATTCATCTTGGCTAAACAGCACAGCACCAGACGTCGATTCTTCTGCTAAATGCGGACTGATCAAATGTTTCTCTACCAAAACCCTTTTTTGCAGTTCTGTCAGATTGGACATCTGAATTAACTCTGCATTTTCCAAAATTGCTGGGACATCGTCTTTCGTCAATGCGTCTTCAATCAAGTGAATTACTTCTTCTGATTGGGAGGCGGTGCTGAGCATAGGAAAGGGCATATGGGCTAAGTTCCGTGCAATTCGAACCCTGCTGGAAAAAATCACATCTGATTCTGCACCTTTGACCCGCATCCACTCACTCATTGCATTCTCAAGAAATTGATTTAATGACACAATACCGCCTCCTTACTCCGACAGCCGTTCCTGCAAGGAACGAACTTGATCTCGAAGTTGTGCTGCTGTTTCAAATTCTTCTGCTTCAACTGCTCTTGCAAGCTGTTCGCGAAGTTTTTCTAAGTCACGCCTAATCTTCAACTCTCCTTTAGTACGTTCTGGGATTTTCCCTTGGTGAGTTGTCGATCCATGTATGCGACGAAGAAGCGGATCTAAGCGGTCTCGAAATGTTTCAAAGCAATCGCTACAGCCAAACCGCCCTATCTTACTAAATTGATTATACGTTAACCCACATGTTGCACATCTTGGAACTGTCTTTTGTTGTGCAATGCTGGTGGGAGATTCACTTTCTACCATATCAAAATTCAATAAACCAGATAACAAGTTATGAAACGAGAAGCCATTGTCAAATCCAGGCATATACTCGCCTTTTTCCTGTGCGCAAACTTCGCACAAATGTGCTTCTGTCTTCTCTCCATTTATAATTTTAGTAAAATGAAGTGTTGCTGGACGTTTTCCACACTCAGGACAAAGCAAGCTAATCACCCTCCTAACCTTCCAAACAGAATGGATACCATCGACCGCAACACACGGGCTCTCAGTTCATCACGAATGGGTAGAGGAAGCTGCAGCGTTTCCCGGGAAATAATATTTTTGATCAAAATCGCTTCACGATCAGTCAACAATTGATCTTCAACAAGCCGACTAATCACATGTTCGGCAGTTGTTTGAGGGATTGTTTCCCCAATATGAAGCAATAGATCCGCAAAATATTCTTTTCGGGAATGCAGTCTTGCACGACGAATTCGAATAAATCCTCCTCCACCACGTTTACTTTCCACCAAGTACCCTTTTTCCACGGTAAATCGTGTACTGATCACGTAGTTGATTTGCGAAGGAACACATTGAAATTCATCCGCTAACTCACTTCGCTTGATCTCTACTATCCCGTTGTCACTAGCTGCTAACATCTGTTGTAGATATTTTTCGATGATGTCCGAAATATTCCCCACACGGACACCCCCTTGCTGACTTTGACTAACTTTGACCTTCTGTTATTATTATACACCATCGAAGCAAAATGGCAATGCTTTTTCTTATTTTCGGTTACATTTTGGACAAATATACAAGGGAAATCATATGTGAGGGATATAACAAAAAAGCTAACTTATTACTTGTTAGCTTTTTTCATCTATGAAATATTTCATTATATTCGGACGGGGACAATACTGCACTCCAAAGAAGTTTAGAATTGTCCAGGTCCCCTCCTATGCTTGTTAGCACAGGAGGGGATCGACCGCCTGAGAGGACTCCTTTGGTCAGAAGTTGTACTGTTCCTGGAGACGCTTGAGGAACGAGTTGTTCTTGACGAATTCGTCGTCCTCTGCATCCAGATCGTAGCCACACTCAATCTTGGCGCGAATGTCGTGGAAGCGCTGCTTCTCCTCCCATCGCTCCGAGAGGTACGGGTTACCCTTGATGAACGTCAGATCATCCGCAGTGAGTTCTCGGCCGCCTCGCTTGATCTTGTCGAGCACCTCACCGAAGCGCCTCTTGTCATCCAGCAGCTTCTTCAGGTACGCATGCCCCTCGATGATCTTCATCTCCTGCTCGGAGAAGGAGGGAAGGCTGCCGCGCTGCTTGAGCTTTCCCAGCAGACTCTCAAAGACATCCTGAGGCAGCCTGTTCGCCTGGATCTCCTCGTAGCGCTGGCGGAACTCCTCCAGCTTGTCCTTGGGGATGATGTCCTTGTACTTCTCGCAGATCAGCACGATCTGCGCGTCATACAGGCTCAGACCTTCCCGAATCCGGTACTGGAGGTAGTTCTTCTCGATCTTCTTTTCGAAGAAAGCGAGCTGCTTGGCGGACACGATGTCGCTGAAGTGCTTGTCGTACTCCTGCTTGACCAGCTTCATCTCACGGATGGTCAGATGCCCCTTGTCTTCGAGCTTCTTCCGCACATCTTCGCGAGTGATGGTGGGACGCTTTGCAACCTTTTCATTCGAAACAACAGACATTATGAGGATTCTCCTCTTAACTTCTCATGTGCCATTAGACTAGACACAACGGTCGATGTAACTCAATGGTACAATAATGACTTTATATATTCAATAAACAAGTGGAAAAATCAAATAATTTGTGCCGTGACGAACGCTAAAATCGATCTCCAAAACAATAAAAAACGCTGGATAGAGAAAACTTCTCCTCATCCAACGCTTATTACTACATCTATATAAACATTTCATTATAATCGGACGGGGACAACACTTTACTCCTAGGAGCATAGAATTGTCCGGGTCCCCCCTGTACCTGTTAAAGCACAGGGGGGATCGACCGCCTGAGGCGTGGAGAATTACTACTTCTTCCCCTTGCCGCCACCCTTGGTGGCAGCCGTACGGGCACGGTCCCGCTCCTTGCGCTCGTTCCTCTTCTTCAGCTGGGCGGCGAGCCGGGCAGCCTTCTTCTCCTCGGCAGCACGCTTGTCGGCAGCAGACTGCAGCTCCTCGGGAGTACGCGCACTCCGCTGGGAACCGCGGCTCGTCGAGCGGGAGGAGTAGACCGTCGGAACGGCGAACTTCTCCTTGAGCTTCTGGAGACCCGGGTGCAGCTCGATGTCGGCCTCGTCCTCTGCGGTCAGCTCGACGCCGAGCTTGATCTTCATGACCAGCTCGTCAGCGCGCTTCTGGGGGAGCCGCTTCGGTCGGTTCTCCAGCTTCTGCTGGAGCTCCGCCAGCTGCTCCTCCGTGGCGATGTGCCGGTACTTCGTGAGGATCAGCTCGGCCTGCTCGAAGGTCACGTGCAGACCCTCGGTGAGCTTGCGGCGCAGGAACTCCCGCTCGATGGCCTTCTTGAAGGCAGCGAGCTGCTTCTCACCCACGAGGTCGGGGTAGTAGTTGACGATCAGCTTCATCTCGAACGGGTACAGATGCTCCTTGTTCGCGAGCAGCTGTGCCAGCTTCTCACGGCTGGTAACGGGCTGACGACGCTGGGAAGCGACGGGCTTCTCGGTGGTGACAGCAGACATGGTGGTACTCCTACAAACTATGTGTGCCTCAGGCACAACGGTCGATGTATCTCTATCCTACCTAATCAATCAATTCGTTTCAATACTGAAAATAGTAAAATAATATGATTTTATATCCTATTCCTTTTCTCATATACCAAAAAAGCTGACACCACGGTATCAGCTTTTCGATCTATATTAAAATAATCATATTCTGGCGCCCGGGAATGAATAAAAATTCAGTCACGGGCGATCCACTCTCCCTCGTGAGGAGAAGGATAGGGTTCAGGCGAGGCTTGCCCTCAGTCCCTCCAGCAGCGCGAGCTGCCCCGGCTTGATGCCGTTCGCCGGTGCCTGCTCGATCGGACGGCGGTGAGCCTTGGGAGTCACGCGCGGGACATCGTTCGGCACGACGCGCCGGGCGGCGACCGGGTGACCGTTGGTGATCGGGCGACGAACACCATGGGTGCGACGGTACTGAGCTGCCTGATCCAGCAGCTTCTTCCGGTTCAGCCCCAGCTGGTGCATCGACAGGTTCTCTCCAACCTGCACACCGTACTTGCCACGGCTGCGGGCACGAGAAGCCTGGACGTCGATGAGAGACATGGGTTTTGCCTTTCCTGTAAAGCGGGTAAATGTACCTTAAAACTATTACATTCCGTTGCCTCTGTCAATGCGTCTAAACGAATAACTGCAAAATTCCATGCAATTAACCAATTTTTGTTTCCTTTTGTATAGTAAAAATACAAAAAGAATCCACTTTATCTTTGGATAAATTTCCTATTCAATATATATGCTCTACCCGATTAATGCCCTCTACCTGCTGGAGTTCCTCCAATAATTTTGCATCAAAACTTTCGCCTTTCATCTTTATAGTAAAGGTAATTTTTGATTCATCGTGTTGGTCTTCTTCAATCCGCAGCTTTTTGATGGAGACCGTTTTGCTCTTCCCAATAATCGCTACTAATTCGCTTAAATTGGTCGATTCGGTTTCGATCCAAACTTCCAGCACTGCCCTTGTTCGTTTATTCCAAAAAATACGGTCCAATTGCCTTCTAATAATTAACCCAACAAATACAATCACTGTCGTAATAATAGCCGGAAAATAGTAGCCTGCACCAGTAGAAAGCCCGACAGCCGCAACAACCCATAAAGAAGCAGCCGTTGTTAACCCGCTTACCGTAACCCCCTGACGCAAAATAGTTCCCGCTCCTAAAAAACCAATCCCGCTAACCACTTGGGCACTGATACGAGATGGGTCAAAGGTAAAGTGTTGTAATTGAACAAAATCAGCAAAACCATAAATGGAAATAAGCATAATAAGGGAAGACCCTACGGAAACTAAAATATGTGTGCGAAATCCAGCTGGAGAATGATTTAGTTCCCGTTCCCAGCCAATCAATCCACCCATCAGAGCTGCCATAAATAATCGCTCCGTCAAAACCCAATAACTCGGATGCAAAATATCATTCATCGCTGACCCACCTCCTCACTATACAATTACCCTAATATAGCATTTTATTATACATAATTGGGATTTTTTACGCGAAATAATTTACATCTATTTCTTCCGATTTATATCGCATTTCAGTATACTGATAGTAAATATTCCACATCTGATGGAAGAGTTTGATCAAATGGACGCTATTTCTCTGTTCGAGCAGCTGCAAAATCCACGTGGCGGTCCTTTTAGCAGAGGATTGCCGCCTGTGCTCGCTTCGGTCTATGAGAAGCTTCAATTTCATGACCCGTTTACCACCACGACAGAACTAGACGATGCAATCGCTTATCTCAATAGGCGGAGCAGCGTCCCAGAGAAAAACAAAATTCCGTTTTTCCTCGAACCAAGGTATCCCATTGCACATACCACAAGTGAGAGATTGTGGTGGAACGAGAGGTGGAGCAAATCGAATGACTTCTATCTATACCGACAGCTGAGCAAGGCACTCAGTCACTTCAAAAATTGGCTGGTAGAAAGAAAACTTGTAGTCGTATAACAAAAGATCAAACTTACGACCGGATATCTATCGAGGTATCCGGTCGTCGACGTTGTCCAAGCCAAAAAAGTTCGTTATGATGAGATGTGGAATCTAGCAAAGAGGCGGTAATCTGTATGTCCCCAAAACAAATCAAATGGCTGATTCTCGCCATACCTACATTAACGATAGGTTTATGGGAATATCTTCGTCACACAATCCTGCTCCCACATATATCGATGGAGTTAGGCAACTGGCTATCTCCTTTGATTGTTTTTCTAGTGACGATCACACTTGTCAATCCTTTATTTCAAGCATATGAAAGCCTGCAACAGGCCTTGAAACAAGAAAAAGAGAGCACGCAATTAATGGCAGAAAGAGAAAGAATAGCTAGAGAGCTCCATGACGGTATCGCTCAAACGCTTTTTCTTTCTTCTGTCCAAGTTGAAAAACTAAAATCGATTGCTCCCCATGAAGAATGGAGAGAACTTCAGCATAGTTTGCATCATATCCAAGAATATGTAAGACGCTCCATTCACACGCTGAAAACAGAATCACAACTTTCCTTATCTGCACAAATGAATACAAGTATTGAGCAATACCGATTGAACACAGGTATATCGACAGAATATCGCGCTACATTCCAAGATGAACATTTCACCCAGAAAGAGGCTTGGGAAATTATTGCTTGTACGAATGAAGCATTAACGAATATTCGTAAGCATGCACATGCGACAAAAGTAATGGTAACGCTCCTATCGAATCCAAAAGCTTGGTCCCTCACCATTACCGATAATGGTACTGGCTTTAAAGAGAATGAGTTAGATAATCCAAATCGGTTTGGATTACGGATGATGAAAGAACGGGCTGTAGAATGTGGGGCAACCTTCTCGATCATCCAAAAGCCCCATAAAACAGCAATTCAAATCACAAAGGGAGGGAGAATGGATTGAGCTATCGAATTTTGCTTTGTGATGATCACGAACATGCAAGAAAAGCAATGCGCATGATTTTAGCAGAAGATGACCGCTTTACGATCGTTGGAGAAGCAACAAAAGGCAATGAAATCTTAGAACTGACGGAACAGTTGATGCCTGACATGATCTTGATGGATATAAATATGCCCATCCTCAATGGACTAGAAGCAACACGTTTGGTAAAGGAAAGGTTTCCCTATGTGAAAATCGTTATGGTCACAGTATCTGATGATGTCACCAACTTATTTGAAGCGATTAAAAATGGTGCGCAAGGATATTTAGTTAAAAATTTAAATCCATCGATATGGTTAAGCTACTTACATGCACTAGCTACGGACTCTGCCCCTATGCCACAAGCGATTGCTAATCGTATTTTAGCAGAATTTACAGAAACAAAATCACCCGAAAATACAATACTCACTCCAAGAGAACAAGAAATTTTAACAAGAGTAGCTCAAGGGTTGAGCAATCGCGAAATTGCAACCGAATTGATCATCTCTGAACACACCGTAAAAAATCATTTAAAAAATATTATGCAAAAACTCCATCTCAACAATCGAGTTCAATTGACTAGATATGCCTATGAACAAGGGTTTATGGAATAAGTACATAGAAATAGCCCAAAGGAGCCATCGATTTCATCTGTAAGTATTTTCTATAATGAAGTGGAAGAGTTTCCAATTACAAACACAAATAAAGCACGAAATAGGATGAAAACAAAGGAGTTTGCTCACGTTGAAAAAAATTAGCTGGTTTTTCCTATCACTCATCGTTCTTCTGGGAGGTTGTTCCACTAAGGCTCCTGCCCCTACTTCTGCGCCAAAAAACATTTCTCTTACCTTTGCTGTCGGGCCTAGCAATCCCACACCAAATAAACCTGTAACTCTTTCAGCAAAAGTTATTGGAGATAGTAAACCTGTGAATGATGCTGAGGTTGAGTTTGAAATCTGGAATGGAAATTCCAAAAACCACTCGATGGTAAAAACGAAACGCACAGGAGAAGGAACATATACCATCACCAATACATATCCGATTGCAGGCACTTACAATGTCATTGTTCATGCAACTACCCCTCAAGTTCATCAAATGATCTCCAAAACATTTACCATCGCAGAGAAACACAACAGCCAGCATGAACACACGATGAATGAGAATGGAGTTTACCTGCATATCCAGCTTCCATCCAATGCCAAAAGTGGACAAGAAACAAAATTACTCGGTCATGTTGTCCAAAACAATAAGCCACTTACTGCTGCAAATGTCGAATTTGAGGTCTGGAAAGATGGAGAAAACAATCATGATTATACCGATGTTGCCGAAATCAACCCCGGCGAATATTACAGTACCTATCATTTCAAAACATCTGGAACATATCATATTAAACTGCATGTGGAAAAAGGGAAAATTCACGAGCATAAGGAACAGAGCCTAGTTGTAAAATAGTTCCTATGCTAGACTGTAGAGAGGATCGTTCATACTAGTTTGGAGAAAATTATGGGCCGCTTTTACCAGCCAAATGAAAAACTTTGTGAAGCCCTTACTGACCTCATGTTGGTACTCTTTCGACTCCCCGACGACCTCGAAGCGATACGTGATCAACTGATGAGGCGACCACATGAAGCATTAACAAATACACAAATTACCAAAGCCAAAGCCTGTCTAAATCAGCTGATTAAAACTGCTGATGGGAAAATCCAGGAACTAATAAAAGATCTGTCCAAAGCCGGTATTCCAGTAGCTGATCTAAAATCAGATATAGAACCTAGCAAAATCCAATCAAAGAAAATTCAATTGTGGGTTGAGGCTTATCGAAAACAAGACAAAATCTCTAGCGAGAGCACAGTAGCTCTTAAAGCACTTCCAAATTAGTATATATCCCCACTAGAAATATGAATGATTTCTAGTGGGGATTCGCTTTACTGTATGATAAAATCAAAAAGATACATCCCTTCTCGTTTGGAGAAAACATGAACCCGGAATACGCACTTGAGCTCGCTCTTGATACTTTGAGTGATCTGTCAAGGGATTGGGATGACAAAGTACTTGGTACATTGCCTAAGGAACTAAGTGACTTCTGCAATCCTAATAATAAAAATAAGGATGTTAAATCTGTCCGAGAGACTCTGAACAAGCTGTGTACAACGATTGAACAGAAGCTCGATAAACAGAAGAAGGCGATTGAAGCTTACAAGGTTAATGGGATGACAGTCCAGATCTATTTCGATTCAGCACCACGTCATCCGGATAACAACAAACAGCAGAAGATCGATGAACTGCGAGCATTGTACTGGAAGCTTGAACCTGTTGTGACGAAGATCAAGGATATCATCGAGTACTTGAAAAACGCAAAGGGATGAGAAACTGGCTGGCTTCCATAAGCGGAAGCCAGCCAACTGTATTTTTAATAAGATTTATTTACAAAATCTCATGATCCTAATATTTTTAAATGCGTTCACTTCTGCAAGGCAAAAGTATTTTAATATACACATTCAGCCAAAAACATTATAATATATGCAAGGAACAGTGTCTCTCTGACGGAGAAGGAAAATGGACTACGATCACAACATCAATGACTGGAACTACTGGACCCGGTGGGCGCTCCAGCGACTCAAGCGCGCTGGATACAACACCCGTAACCTCCAGAAGGAGTTCCGCCGGCTTCAGGCTGCAATCCTGCGAGACTACCGCGGTCAGGAGCGAGAGACTCGGAAGAACCCTGAGCTCTTCGGGGACCGTAAGTACCGGTTCCGGAGTCTGGACAGCACGGAGTTCTACGAGCTTGAAGTGCCGTTCGATATGTACCTGGATGTCCTTCACTTCATGCGGAAACTGCTGGACCAGCTCAAGAAGTACGAGCTGAAGCGGCCTTCCCTCTGGGTAGAAGCCGAAATCCAGCGAATCGAACAAGCGCAGAAAGAGGATGAGGAACTCATCAACAACTCAAAGCTTTCGATTCGTCATTCCCATGAAGGGTTTTTCGGATGCGATGAATCCATCTCCCACCACATGCTTGGCTTCAGTTTCTGAGGCGTAAGAGAGATGCACGTGCCCGCTGCCATAAGGTAAATCCTTTCGGCCAGCGGGCACACGCATGTAAAAAGCCACTAACTTTTGTTAGTGACGCTCTGTCAATAAATCCTTTAACAATGCCATTCTTACCCACATACCATTTTTGGCTTGTTCAAAATAAAGCGCTCTTGGATCCTCATCTACTTCTGTTGCAATCTCTTGATTACGAGGCAGTGGATGCAGAACAATGGTTTCCTCAGAAAAACGACTTAGAACCTCTTTATTGATAACAATTTCCTGTACTTCTCCTTCTTTTGCAGACATTCTTTCTCGCTGTGTTCTTGTTTGATAGAGTACATCTGCGTCAGGCGGGACCTCTTCCAAAGACGAACAGGCGACAAACCGCCCGCCATGAACTTCAATATAATGAATATAGTCATCATGCAATTCCAATCCTGGAAGACTAACACCATACACAGTCAATCCATCAAACAAAGACAGCATTTTCACCAGCGAATGAACAGTACGCCCATAGCGTAAATCTCCGATTACCGCAATCGCTAAACTATCCAGCGAATTACGTCTCTCAAAAATGGTATAACAATCGAGCAGTGACTGGGTGGGATGCTCTCCAGAACCACCCCCCGCATTGATGATTGGCACAGCTGCAATTTTACTCGCCTGATCAGCAGCATCATTTTCTTGGTGGCGCATTACAATTGCGTCAACATAGCCTTCTACGATGCGGATGGTATCTGCTAAACTTTCACCTTTCACAGAGGAAGAAGCTTCCCTTGCATTTTCTGTGCTGATAAGGCTTGCACCAAGTCGTTGAATAGCGGACTCAAAAGAAAGCCGAGTACGTGTACTCGGTTCAAAAAATAAAGTAGCTATCACTTTTTCATGAAGCGCGTTGCTATAACGACCTGGATTTTCTTTAATACGTGAAGTTTCTACAAATAAAGAATATAATTGTTCCTTGGTGTATTGACTACTAGAAGTAACATGTCGCATAGGTGCTATCCTCCACTGTTTTTGGTAAACGTAACAACAATTTCTGGTTCGCCACCAGGTCCTACTTTCGGAGTGATGGGTGTTAGTTCAATACGATCTGACTGCATCTCCAAAAATGGTGTCTTTAGTTTAATTTCCCCACTTGCTGCATTAACATGTGACGAAGAAAATAAAAACAGGGAACAGATACCTAGCAGTAATAGCTTCAATTGCACGTTATCTATCCTTTCTAGCAAACTACTTCATGGCTTGAGCACTTGATAGCGCATTTTGATATAAACGGCTACTAGGGACTAAAGAAGTTGCTTTTTGGAGCGCAGTAATTGCTGCAGCTTTATTTTTCACCGCCATATAACAAACCCCTAGTTGATAGGAATAATCCGCATTTTCCGGATCACGATCAACTGCTTTTTGAGAAGCAACAATTGCTGAGTTATAACTATTGGGATTTTCTTTGCCATTGATATAATAGGCTCTGGCTTTATAATAATAGCCTTTAGCATTTTTATCATCTATGTCATTTACTGCCACGAATTCGGCAAATGCTAGCTCTAAAATTTGTTTCAGTTGCTTTTTCTTCACTTCAGGTTTCAAGCTTTGATTGCGAAGTAGCTCGTCTCGTTGTTTGAGATACAAAAGACCAAGTGAAATATGATAATCAATATTTTTCTTACTTAACTGCACTGCTTTCTTCTCGTTGTCCACTGCGAGTTTGGTATGATTAGCTTGCAATTGTATCAGGGCAAAATCATGAAAATAAAGAGCATTTTTTGGATTTTTCGCCACAGCTATTTTCATGCTTTCAATAGCTGTATTATTATCTTTGAGTGCACTATAAATCTTCCCGCGATGATACTGCGCACTTGCTAAATCTTTATTAATTTCCACTGCTTGATCAATCGCCTCTTTTGCTTTTTCATAATCACGAACATAAAAATCAAAAACAGCAAGTTGATCATATAAAGTTGCATCATCAGTGATAAAAGACGTCGCTGCAGTTAAAACCTTAACCCCTGACACATAGTCCTCTTTTAATCCAAATAAATTGGAAAGGTGTACATAATACGTTTTGTTTTCCGTATCCAACTGAAGCGCTTGTTTTGCTAAAGATAAAGCTTTATCAATATCTTTGGCTTCGTACGCTTTCACTGATTGATTGTAAAATGTGGCCGCTTTTTGCTCATCTTGATCGACTTCCTGAATAATCTTTGCATCTACAAGCGGAGTAATATCTGCACTGGGTGATCCAAGTAAGCGAAGAAGAAAAATAAGTGCAATTATTCCGATAGCTGCCCAAGTTACCCAAGACGGTAACTTCTTCTTTTGACCCTTATCCAATGTTTTTTTCGCTTTTTTTACATTTTTCACGCCAAATGATTCTAATTTCGGGCGACTCGGAAATAATTTACTAGCAAACGGATTGGTTTCTTTGTTCTCGTTTTCTGTTTCCGATTTTACTTCCTCTTCAATCATCTCTGGTTTTTTGCCACCAAAAGAATGTGCCCATTTCCAGAGTTCATGTAGTGGAGGACGCATCTGCGGATCAGGAGATACACTCTTCATAATCCATGATTCTAACTCCACTGGAACATCTCCGCGTAAGGAACGAAGCGGTCTCATCTCATCTTTGTGTTCTTCAAAGCTATCGCCAGTTAACATATGAAATAATAACTCTGCTAGTTGTTTTGCGAGTTCAGACTCGCTATATGCACCTGTTTTTTCGCTCGGTAGAACAGCCAAAGGACCGCCATATAAAAACCTTACTCTTCCATCTTCATCTATCACCATGTTTTGGGGATCGATAAGTGCAAATTCACCTTGAGACTCGCACTCCATCAAATGGTCAGATATTTTTTGGGTAATCTGGGAAATTTCCCCTAAAGCAAGTGGCGCATTTTGATAAAGATAAATTCCCATAAGATTTCCTTCCATCTTTTCAAACACTTGATAAAGAACACCATCTTCTACAAACACTTCTTGGAGTGGAACGAAAACATTTTCATTTCTAAGCGGTAATCGAGAAATGGTATTTTCATCAGGCATTGGGTTCAATTGAATTGCATGGATAAAACGAGTTGGTGTTTCTTCCGGATCAAAGGAATCATATGTTGTATAGTATAGTACTCCGTCGACAAAAGGAAAAACACTGATAACTTGGTAGCTCCGTCTTATTCGCTCCCCTTGTTGTTTTATCTCCATATCTTCTCCTCACTCTATCAAGCGGACATTTTTACATATCCCTTATTGTAACATGAAGTATATCAAAGGATGAATGCCATTTTCATTATATTCTTGACTCCCATCTTCATCCATTACATTCAAACGAGATTGGTCCAACAAAGCATTACTTATATACAAAAAATTTATATTATATAATAATAAGTACCCGCTATTAACATGATTACAAATGTTCTTTATATGCACATTATTTTATTATCTGTAACAAAAAGGGAGCAACCTTTATGAATCCAAAAGCAATTCGCGCATGGATTTGGTATGACTGGGCTAATTCTGCCTTTGCAACAACCATGATTGCAGCCGTTATGCCCATCTTTTTCTCCGATGTCGCCGCAAAAAATCTGCCTAAAACAACTGCAACTGCATACTGGGGTTATACCGAATCCATCTCTCTAGTCATGCTTGTCGTCTTGTCACCAATTCTTGGTTCCATCGCTGATCAAGCTGGACGAAAGAAACAATTCCTGCGGTTTTTTACTTATATCGGAATCATTACATCCTTACTGATGGCAACGATTGGAGAAGGTGAATGGATGTGGGCAGTTACACTGGTTATTGTCGGTACATTGGCTTTTGCCTGCAGCAATATCTTTTATGATGCCTTTTTACCTGAGATCGCTAAAGAAAAAGACCGCGATATGGTTTCCAGCCGAGGTTATGCAATTGGATACATTGGAGGAGGAATACTCTTAGCTTTACAATTATTATTTATACAAAATCCATCATGGCTTGGGCTCAATACAGTTGCAGTTACGCAAATTTCCTTTGCAAGTGTAGGGATTTGGTGGTTTGTTTTTTCGTTGCCGATCTTCCGGCATGTAGAAGAAAAAAAGAAGAAATCAGACATCGGATTGCTCCAACTCAGCAAAAATAGTCTTTCGCAAGTGATCCAAACAATTAAACAGTTACCAAAATACCCAGAACTTCTTCGATTTTTAATTGCTTTTTGGTTTTTTAACGATGGTATAAATACTATTATCAAAATGGCAACGATTTATGGAAGAGAAATCGGGATTGGTACAAATGATCTTATTTTCGCTTTGCTGATCACTCAATTTGTTGGCTTGCCATGTACACTGCTATTCGGAAAATTCGCTGAATGGTTCGGCGCAAAAAAAACGTTGATTGTCACCATTGTCGTTTACTTGTTTATTGTGTTGCTTGGTTATGGAATGACAACATCCTTCCATTTTTACGCATTAGCCATTTTAGTAGGAATTGTTCAAGGAGGAAGCCAAGCTTTGTCCCGTTCGATTTATAGTCAATTAGTACCTCAAGGTAGAAATGCCGAATTCTTTGGATTTTATGGACTTTCTGGCAAGTTTTCCGCTATTTTCGGTCCTTTTGTTTTTGGATTCGCTGGACAACTGACTGGATCAAGCAGATTTGGAATCCTTTCTTTAGCTATATTTTTCTTGATTGGTATCACATTATTATGGAGATTAAATATAGAAAAGGGAAAACAGGAAGCAAATAATACCTAAAAGAAAAGATAGTAAAAACTACTCATGGACAGAGTAGTTTTTATTTTGGTTTTGGGACAAAATCCCTCTATGCAAAATAAAAACACAAAACGCGATTTACAAAAATGGCATTTTGTGTCTTGATATTATGTGAATTTTTAACACTACTTTTGATTTTTACGAACCAACAAAGCTAAAGGGAGAGAAGGAATACTTAAAAATAGTGCCATCAACGGCGTAAATGCAGCATAAGAAAAAGCATTTTGTCCTGCAAGAAAACCTAAGATAACCAAAAATAAAAACAAGATAATATTAGCGAAGAAAACATGCGTAAACAGATGCATAAATTTCCCGCCTACTTTTCTGCCCAACCAAAATCCCAGCACAAACTGAGCAATAACCTGTACTGGTAGAAAATAAGTTATTAATTGTTGCATTGTAATAGATTCTACAGAAATTCCTTGTTTCTGAATGATAACACCTGATATCAAACCACCGATCACCAAACAAACAACCGCCAAACCTACTGCCTGTAAGATACGCAATTGATTCATGAAAAAACTCCCTATATCTAGTGCTATTTTTTCGAATAAACAAAATGAGAAAGTAAGTTTAGGTTCAAAACTACTTTGTTGACAACCCCGCACGGCTAAAACCGTGGGATTCTGGGGTAATCCTCGGTATTCCAAGGAAGTTTACCAAGCTTAGACCGTGAGCCCCACGGCAAGTGATCTTCTACCTTCTTTCACTATGTTTTTGGCTGCATGGATGTCTCGATCATGGGGAACGCCACATTCTGGGCATGTCCATTCTCGCAACTTGAGTTTCTTCACTTCTTTGTTTTTATAGACACAACTCGAACAAAGCTGACTGGATGGGAAGGATTTTCCTGCTTTCACCAACTTCCTTCCGTATTCTTTCGCTTTGTATTCTAACATTATAACAAACTCCGACCGCGAAGCATCAGTGATCGATTTCGACAGCTTATGATTTTTCACCATATTTTTTACTTGCAGCATTTCGATACGGATGACTTGGTTTTCGTTCACCAGTTTCGTTGATAGTTTATGTCGGGCATGGGTGATTTTCTCATGGATACGAGCAACTTGGATACAGGCTTTGTGCCAGTTGGAGCCGTCTTTTTTTCTTCGTGCCATCGATCGCCCTGCTTTTGCAAGTTTTTGTTCCTATTGGCGGAAAAACCGATTCGCATTTCTTTCGTTCCATCATCGAAAATCGCAAAGTCTTTCAGACCTAAATCGATACCAACCGCTTCTCTTCTCCCCGGAACCGATCGCAAATAGCATCCCTTACAAAGGATAGATATTTTATATTTACTCGTGGATGTACAACGAATCGTGGCGTACAAAATACGACCACTCACTTCTCGTGATGAGACAAACTTCACCCAGCCTAATTTCGGCAATTTAATTTGTTCCCCTTTATTTCGATGGTCGGTCTGCTATTTTTGGAATAATTACATTGACTCGTATACGTTTGCACCCAATTTTTCCTGCTCTTAAAACCGGGGCATCGTTTTGTTTTCGGAAAAAAGAACCGAGAGGCATCGGCAAGATGTTTGAGTGTGTTTTGAAGGGTGGTAAAATCGACTTCTTTCAGCCATGTTAATTCTCGTTTTTTTCTCCGTTAGGACACGGGAACAAGTGGAATAGGTCAGCCCTTTTCCGACTGCTTGATATGCTTTGTTCCATTCACCTAGAAAATATTGAATACAAAACGGCTACGGTTGAGCTCGCTATCATCCCATTACCCCTACCGTTGGTTTTCTCGTTCGCAATGTTATAAGTATCTAGTATCTGCATAAGCTACTCTCTTTCCTATTTTTCACTCTTACATCTCATCTATACTTAGAAATTGCTTAACAATGATTGTCTTTCCAAATGAACAGCAAAAAGCTAGAGGCAAAATCCTCTAGCTTAAGTAGGTTTCCGTAAATAGTTACGATACAAATTGACAACTAGTACTAGTGGTAAGATATAGTTTACCAAATAGAAATAAAAATTTACTGATCGGAATATTTTATTATCTGAGACGAAATACTCTGGATTTATCATATAAACAAAAGGCAACAATGCAAAAAGAAAAACGATAAAGTTTCCAAAACCTTTCAGTTTTGAACGCACAATCTCTAGCATATAGCCAAAATCTGTTCTTGTGCTTTTACCCACGAATGCCCATTGATAAATGCGATAACGAGGTGTAAAAGTAGCAAAAATGTATAAGAGCGGTAAAAGTCCAATCAAAGATACATTTATCATACTAGGATTGTATTGTTGAATTAAAACTAATTCTGCTGTACTGACTAGTGCAAATAACCAACTTCCTGTAAATTGTCTTCCTTCTCTTCTACGAATAAGAGTACGTGATTCTTTAATTTGTTTCAATAATTCTCTATTACTTGTTTTGATTGAAGCAGCACGCTTTACATAAATATACGCCATTGTCACATCAGCTTGTGAAGTAGGATAAAATCCGGCTTCTAAATGCGGATGTTGTTCCCCGATTTCTTTCCAAGTGCTAAAGGCGATGTCTAAATATGCTCGCACTAGTTCTTCTTTATACGATTCGTTTTCAGGAGCTTCTTCCACACATTTTTCTAACAACTGAATGCCGTGCTTGAAGTTTCCATGTTGAATATACAGTGAACCAAGTTTATACTGGTATTTCATTTCTGAGCAGTTTAGAGAAATAGCATTCTCAAATGCTTCTTCCGCTCGTGATAAACGATTACAATTTTGAAACATCTCACCTAGTATAAACCAGTATTCTGAATTATTAGGTGTTATATCACAGGCTTTTGTCATTGCTGCGATAGCTTCTTGTTTTTCGCCTACAGCAAATCTAGCTTGTCCAAGTAACACCCAAGCTTCTGCTCGATTTTGGATATGTTCTGTCAATTTAATTGCTATAAACAGAGCATCCTCTGGTTTATTTGCCTCTAATAGGCGAAAACCTTCTGTAAGTACCTCCAAAATCTTTTCTTCCGGCCATCCTTTTGGATGATCTAAAAGTTGTTGATCATATATTTCTCTTCGATCTGAATGAAGTAATATTGCTTCAATCGTCTCATATTTCTTCAACATTTGCTCTGCTTCTTGCCGGCGATTCATTTGGGGAGCATTGGTTCGAGCACTCCACAATCGGATTTGATCATGTATTACTTTTTGTATCTCTTCCGTAGTTGCATCTGGGGAGAGCTCCAAAAATTGATAGTAGTTCTCCATGATAGGATATTCCTTTTTTGCGTTAGCTAATTGCTAATTTCGCAACACGTTTTTGTTTTTCTAGTACTTCGTCCTCTGTCAAGTTGGAAGTACGCTCAATATCTAATTCACCTAATAACGACCCAGCAGTAGAATCAATCACTGAGATATGAATAATACCATCACTGTCATATTCGAAAATAACTTCAATTGGAGCACCTTTCGGATATTCAGGAAGGTTAATCATACCTTCTCCAACTATTTTCACATAGTCGAGGTCAATGTCTTCACCCTCTGTAACTTGAATATGTAATTGAGTTTGCTGATCTACCGTAGTGGTGTAATGATTGCTTACTCTTGTAGGGATTGGAGTGTCTTTTTTCAAGACAATCGAGTTGACTTCGTGACCACTTTCATCAAGAGCCACTACACCCATACTGTGAGAATTCACATCTTGGACTTCTACCATTGGGAAGGAATGATTATCGACAAGATGATGTTGTCCTTGCTTCATTTGTAATATCAATCCTTGGATTGCTGCTCCCTGTGCTACAACCTCATCCGGATTGACATCAAGGGATGGTTTTAGTCCTGTAACCCGCTCAATTAATTCTGGAACTGCCCGCATTCGAGTGGAACCACCAACTAATAACACTCGATTAATATCTCCCCAGTCTAAACCTGCATCTTCTAACACAAACTCCATAATTTTTTGGGTTTGTTTTAAGAGATGATGGGTTACTTCTTCAAAGTTTTGTCGTGTTAATGGAATCGTTACGTTTACACCATTAGCAGACAAGAAAACATTTGTCCGTTCTCTGGAAGATAGCGTTTTCTTTGCAATCTCCGCTTTATCACGCAAATCCTGTTCTAGCATTGGATCTTCTAATAAATCGACTCCACCTGCTTTTATAAACTGGTCATTGAGATACTCCATCACTGCATTGTCCCAGTCAAAACCACCTAAACTTTTCGCACCGCCTGTAGCTAGTACTTTTAACCCGCCGGGACTGAGATGCATAATGGTAACGTCAAATGTACCTCCACCAAGATCGTATACTAGAATGGTCTGAGTATCATCCAATTTATTTAATCCATATGCCAAAGCGGCTGCAGTAGGTTCATTGATTATGCGTAAAACATTTATACCAGCAATGCGTCCAGCATCTTGTGTTGCTTTCCGTTGTGCATCATCAAAATATGCAGGGACAGTAACAACAGCATCTTCGATCTTTTCACCAAGCAATGTTTCTGCATCTTCTTTTAAACGCCGTAAAATCATCGCCGAAATTTCTTCAGGAGTATACACTTCCGCATTTTCTGTACGGAACTTCCATCCTTTGTCACCAATCTGTCTTTTCACAAATTGAATAACATTAAAAGGATTTGCAACAGCTGACCTTTTCGCAATACTCCCTACAATTGGGTCATCGCCATCAAATAATACAACTGAAGGAGTAATTCTCTCTCCCTCACGGTTGGTTAATACTTCAGGTTTTCCATATTGGTTAACGATAGAGATCGCAGAGTATGTTGTACCTAAATCGATTCCTACTACTCGCGCCATCTTTTTTCACTCCTTCTTACCGCATAATGTCAGATGAACGCCAAGCTCGCTAGTTTCTTCAGAAGAAAATGAAAAGATGGTTGCCCATCTATTAGGAGGAAAAAAGCAAAGAGGCTAGAGGGTTCTATCATTTCATATTTTTTTGAACACTGCCATCACCTGTTTCGCTGGGGTGATGGATTTATGGGCAATCCCATCTACTGATGGGCAGGTTACTAAGCTCTATGCTTATAAATCTCATCCTTAGCAACAATAAAATTACTGTACCCATTGTATAACGCTTTCCCGCTAGCTACTTCCCTCTTAACCTCTCAACCTCCATAAACAATAGAGAGCAACGGCTTATTTTGGTTGATACTTCTTGATAACGACTTTGGTTGGTCTTAAAATTACGTCTTTGTATTTGAAACCATTTCGAACAATATCAACTATTTGATTATCTTCACTAGGGTGAAAAGTAGGTTCTATTTTGACTACTTCTTGGTACTTAGGATCAAATGTGTACGATGTGAGGATTATTGGCTCTACTCCACGTCTATATAAGATTTCCATCAGTTCACCGTTAAGTGATTTTAATAGATCTGCTAACTCTGGAGATAGAGCACCAGAATCAATGGCATCTTTATATATACTTTCCATACGATCGTGAAATAGAATTAAATCGATATATAGTGGTCGAAGATGTGCTAGTTCCTGATCTTGTTTGAGATCATCCATCTCTTGATACAAACGTTCAAATGCTACTTCTTTCGTTTTGTCATAGCTCAACCGTTTCTCAACTAATCGAACAAGTGATGTGAAATTAGATTGTAGACCAGACAAAAAAGAGAGTACCTGTTGCTGTTGACGATCGGGTGCTTTGACCTCCTTCACTTCCTTAGAAGTTGCTGCACGATCTCTGGATAAAAAACTCATCCGAGAAGCTTGCTGGCTTTTTTGCGGAAGCTGCGGAGCTTTACCGAAGAATCTCTGGCTCTCTTTTTTGGGACCCATAGATGTTCCTCCCTATTCATGAGTTTACATTTGCGATGATACTAGCCCTATTGAAATCACAATTTTGGTCGCGATCTGTCCTCACAAGATGAAAGGAGCAAAAGGTAAGGTAGTATCTTAATTCACTTTTTTACATTGAAATACCTTCCATATCTCTAGAAAAATCAGCAGTAAGTTATGTGATAAAAATGTACTACGTGAAATTGGTCGTGATCTATGGCGTTGTGTATGGAGAAAGTATTTTATTATCGCCTCCGCTAATTGCTCTTCTACTGCTTCCACGGAAATAGAAAAACAATTAGTGTCATTAGACTTGTACCAATGTAATCCCTTCTGTAAATAGAAGGAAGGATCGATATCATCTGAATACAAGTCTGATTAGAATAACACAGCGTAGATTAGGCGATATCTGTTCACAAACTAGCTTCATTCATTTTTCGTTTTGATAGGAGTTTTTACTTCTAGCTCTCCTTACAAAGGGTAGTCCGATCATGGACACAGGGTCATTATAGTATCTTTAAAGTGGGAAGACAAGGAGAGTAAGTATGTTCTTTTCGATCCTAAACTACTCCTATCTAGTCGACTAGTTCTTATTATAACAGCTAGTTCGGATACTAGCACTAATCAGTTATTCTATTGGCAATATGTGTATATATTTTCACAATTTTTGTTTTTTCGAGGTGTAAAAAATAACCTAAAGCCTCCTTATTGACAAGAAATGATTTGTTTCCTCAATAAGTATACAAAAAATCAGATTAGTTTTAAAGTCAATATAGTAAAATTAGCCTCTATCAATTGTTTGACAGAGGCTTGTCTGTTTTTATTGTTGTTCACGCATATGTGGAAATAATAGAACATCACGAATAGAAGGGCTGTCTGTAAGCAGCATTACCAAGCGATCTATTCCAATTCCAAGACCACCTGCTGGAGGCATTCCATGTTCCATCGCTTCTAAAAAATCTTCATCCAATGGTTGTGCCTCATCATTGCCTGCTGCTTTTTCTGCCATTTGTGCTTCAAAACGGATACGCTGTTCAATTGGATCATTTAATTCAGAAAATGCATTGGCATGCTCTCTGCCATAAATAAATAATTCAAACCGATCTGTAAATCGTTTGTCTTGCTCATTTTGTTTGGCAAGCGGAGATATCGCCACAGGATGACCGTAAACAAAAGTTGGCTGAATCAAAAGATGCTCTACTTTTTGCTCAAAAAACTCGTTGACAATATGACCAAAAGTCATTGCTTCAGTTACTTCCACTCCATGATCACGAGCCAGTTGATGAGCTTGTTCATCCGTCATCTGCTCCATAAAGTCAATTCCGACATGCTCTTTGATTAAATCAGTCATTGAACGGCGTGCCCAACCAGGAGACAGATCAATTTCTTGCCCTTGGTAACTGATAATGGAAGTGCCGCGAACTTGTTTCGTTATGGAAGCAATAAGATTTTCTGTTAGATCCATAATATCTTCAAAATCGGCATATGCTTCGTAAAGCTCCAGCATAGTGAATTCTGGATTGTGTCTTGTTGATATTCCTTCATTGCGGTAACATCTACCAATTTCAAATACTTTTTCCACTCCACCGATCATCAGGCGTTTTAGATGCAATTCCAATGCAACTCGCAAATACAAAGGCATGTCCAATGCATTATGGTGTGTAACAAACGGTCTTGCAGACGCACCACCAGCTAAAACATGCAAAGTAGGTGTTTCCACTTCCAAATATCCCAAATCTGTCAAATAACGACGCATTGCGGTGAGGACTTGACTTCTTGTGATAAATGTTTGTTTCACTTCTGGGTTCATGATCAAATCTAGGTAACGTTTTCGATATCTTTGTTCAACATCTTTTAAACCATGGTATTTTTCGGGTAATGGCCGGAGTGCTTTGGATAAGAAAGTGAGTTCTTTTGCCCGTACACTCAACTCTCCTCGATTGGTTTTAAAAACAACTCCTGTAACTCCTAGGTAATCCCCCAAGTCAGCTTGTGAAAAGACTTCATACAGCTCTTCCCCTACTTGATCCAAACGTACATAGATCTGTATTTGCCCGCTCATATCTTGTAAGTGAGCAAAAGAGGCTTTCCCTTGCTTTCTTTTCGTCATCAAACGTCCTGCAATAGAAACCGTTACTTCTTTTTCGGCAAGTTCTTCTTTTGTAAGCCCATCATAGAGAGCTTCTAAATCTTTTGTTGTATGTGTGCGAACATATTTTTTACCAAATGGATCTACACCTCGTTCTCTCAATGTTTCCATTTTTTCTTTTCGCACTTGCATTTGTTCGCTTTGTTCTACTTGATCAATCATTTTTCCTTCACTCCTCAAACCTGTAGCTACTTACGCAACGGTTTCCTCAACTTCTTCAGCAAATGACAGCAAATATCCAGCCATCTCATCTCTTGTTTTCGCTCGATTTACAATATCTTTCATTTTAGCGCTGTCGTGTAATCCTTTTAAATACCATGCTGCATGTTTTCGCATTTCACGAACAGCCACTTCTTCTCCTCGCAGTGCGATCAAACGATCCATGTGCAATATGGCAATCTTCATTTTTTCTACTGCACTTGGCTCTGGTCGTAAAATACCATCTTCCAAGTAGTGAATCGTACGATATAACATCCATGGGTTACCCAAAGCACCTCTGCCAATCATTACACCATCACAACCGGTTTGTGTGAGCATGGCGCGAGCATCTTCTGGTGTGAACACATCGCCGTTTCCAATTACTGGAATTCGCACTGCTTCTTTTACTTGCCGGATCATTTCCCAGTCTGCTTTTCCTTTGTACATCTGTACTCTTGTTCGTCCATGAACAGACACAGCAGACCCTCCAGCACGCTCTACTGCTTGTGCATTTTGTACTGCATAAATATGGTCATCATCCCAACCGATCCGCATCTTCACAGTAACTGGTTTGTTCACTGCATTAACGACTGCAGACACCATCTCATAAATCTTATTTGGGTCGAGAAGCCAACGAGCTCCAGCATCGCACTTCACCACTTTCGGAACTGGGCACCCCATGTTGATATCAATAATATCTGCATTGGTTTCTAGGTCGACCACCTTTGCTGCTTCTACCAATGTTTCCCGATCACCACCAAAAATTTGCAAACTAAGTGGTTTTTCTCGTTCATCAACAAACAACATTTCTCTTGTTCGTTTGTTTCCATGCAAAATAGCCTTATCACTAACCATTTCTGCACATACTAAGCCTGTTCCAAATTCTTTAGCGATTAGGCGAAAGGCAGGGTTACACACTCCAGCCATTGGTGCTAACACAACCTGATTTTTCATCGTAATGGAACCAATTTTGAGCATTTTTCTCCTCCTTTGTAAAAAATTTTGGCTACCAAGTAAAAGATTGCTTTTTGATCCATTGATCATTCGGCAGATCTTTCATTGCTTCTTCGATTCTTTGACCTGTAGGGATCATCAGATCACCTGCTAACTCATGCAATGGAATCAAAGCAAAAGCCCTCTGAAGCAAACGAGGGTGAGGAATAACTAAGTCTGGTAAGTCAACAACTCTTTGGTCATATAAGAGTATATCTACATCCATCGTCCGAGGACCATATCTTTCTTTTCGTACTCGGTGTAAACACTGCTCTACTTTTTGTGTATTTGCAAGTAATTCTATAGGGGGTAAAACTGTATCGATCTCCGCTACTAAATTATAAAAATTGGGCTGATCCAAATAGCCAACAGGTGATGTTTCATACAAAGAAGATACTCTTCTGACAGAGATACCTTGCGAATGATGTAAAAGTGCCAATGCCTGTTGTAATTGTCCAATCGGATCACCTAGATTTGCACCCAATCCCAAATAGGAGATGATTCGTTTGCTCACCTGGATCGAACCAATTCTACACCAACGGATTCATAATGACCCGGAATTGGTGGATCAGGTTTGATCACCCTTACCATAACTTCTGGCACTAGAAAGTTAGTAAGAAGTGAATCTGCGATATTTTCAGCTAATGCTTCAATTAATCGAAAACGCTTCGTTTCGACAACAGACTGAATTACTTCGAACACAGCACCATAATCAATGGAGTGCTCCAATTGATCACTCTCTCCGGCTGTCTTTAAATCCAAATGTATTTCTACATCTACCAAAAAGCGCTGTCCGAGTTTATTTTCTTCTGGAAACGCTCCATGATAAGCATAAAAGCTCATCTGATTGAGCATTATTTTATCCATTTTCACCCACGGCTCCTTTTTTATCTTTGCAAATGAGAAAGCTCTTGCTTTAGCTATGGGTATCTCAGTTAGCTGGACACTGGATGAGTTTTCCCATCCAATAAATCTGACAATAATTAGAGAACATATTTAAAAAACAAATTTTCTCGTTACTATTTGCTAAAGATAGCATAAAGCTAGTGGATGATCGTCCAACAACCCATCTTGTTTACATATGGGGAATGGCCAATACATCCATCATCTTACAAAAACGAACCGTCTGCTGTACATCATGAACTCGAACAATATGGCATCCTTTGTGAATACCCCATCCCACTGTCGCCAATGTTCCCTCTACTCTTTGTTCAACTGGAAGATCGAGCGTTTTCCCAATAAACGATTTACGAGAGGTACCAAGCAATACTGGATATCCCATTTTAACAATTTCATCTAATTGTCTCATGACAAAAATATTTTCCTCTAGTGATTTGGCAAAACCAATTCCTGGATCAAGAATAATATTCTCCGTTTTCACTCTTGCATGTTTGACTGTTTGAATGGACGATAAAAGGTCTTGTTTGACATCCTCCATCAGATTGTCATAAACAGCATTTTCACGATTATGCATCAAAATTACCGGGACATTTAGTTCTCCCATCACATAAGGCATTTTCGGATCTTTCTTTGCACCCCAAATATCATTGATGATATGTGCTCCTGCATGAATTGCTTCCTTTGCAACCTCTGCTTTATACGTATCAATTGAGATAGGCAAGTCAATCCGTTTAGACAAAGCTTCAATAATCGGAATTACCCGCTGTAATTCTTCATCAACTGACACATATTGAAAACCAGGTCTAGTGGATTCTCCGCCAATATCAAGTATATCCGCACCATCATCTTTCAACTTTTCTGCATGTGAAAGGGCATGATCAAGGGTATTAAACCTGCCGCCATCGGAAAAGGAATCTGGTGTAATATTTAATATCCCCATGACAAGCGTACGTTTTCCAATAGGAAGAGAATGTGATCCAGCAAATAACAACGAAAGTTCCTCCTAAGATGCATACGTATGAATAAAATTAGTCAATAGATGCTTTCCATGTTCGCTCAGCAGAGACTCAGGATGAAACTGGACACCTTCTATTGGATAAGAACGATGTCGAACAGCCATAATTTCACCTGATTGCGTTTTTGCACTTATTTCTAATGAGTCAGGTAGAGAGGATGGATCGATGATTAATGAATGGTACCTTGTTGCCTTAAAAGGAACCGGAAGACCAGTGAAAATCCCTTTTCCATCATGATAAATTTCTGATGTTTTCCCATGCATCAACTCGGAAGCTCGAACGATCTTCGCACCAAACGCTTGGCCGATTGATTGGTGCCCAAGGCATACTCCAAATATCGGAATCTCACCTGCTAATTTCTCTATCACTTTCAACGTGACACCTGCATCATTTGGTGTCCCAGGACCTGGTGAAATCACGATCATTTTTGGTTTTAAAGCACGTATTTCATCCACAGACTTTTCATCATTGCGAAAAACGTGTAGATCTTCTCCTAATTCACCAAAATACTGCACCAAATTATACGTAAATGAATCATAGTTATCAATCATCACTATCATCTCTACTCCACTCCTCTAGGCTTTTCTCCGCTATTTAACATCATAATGCCCCATTTTAACACAGAATGAGAGAAAACCAAAAAGAAAAAGCGAGATATCTTTATCTCCACTTCTTTATCAGCAACTGATATTATAAACATATCCTAGTCGTTTTGGAGGAATCATGTCTGGTAACGTCACTGAGGAGCAGGGCAACAAGGGCTTCTTCGGCGATACGCTCATCATCGAATGCGTGAAGACCACGGCTATCACCGGATGCGACGGTTATGCCAACTGTGCTTATACAGAAGCCACCTTCTACATTTGTGAAGGAGGAGAGGAGAAGGCACGCTGGTGGATCGCTATCCGCCACACCTTCTCCGACGACAAGTTCCAATTCATCACACAAGTGATGGACGAACGGCTGAAGGTGTCTCTTGCCGCTGGTCAAGTCATCGAGGTCCCCGACGATGGGTTCAAGTGGAAGGTGACCCGCAAGGGCTGACCTGACCACAAAACGGCTGAGTACGAGCAACACCCGTGCTCAGCTGCCCGATTATAAAAGACAAAATAAAAAAGCCAATCTGATTACAGATCAGCTTCATCCTCTTACTTCTCTTCAAATTGATACAAAGGTGTTGTCAAATAACGTTCCCCATTACTTGGAATGACTGCTACTACTTTCTTTCCAGCACCCAAGCGTCGAGCTACTTTAAGTGCAGCTGACACTGCTGCTCCTGAGGAAATACCAACTAAAATCCCTTCTTCTCGTGCCAGCTTTCTTGCCCATGTAAATGCTTCTTCGTTATCCACTTGTACAATCTCATCATATATTTCTGTATTTAAAATAGGAGGTATAAAGCCAGCGCCAATTCCTTGGATTTTATGAGGTCCTGGTTTTCCTCCTGATAACACAGGAGAATCTGTTGGTTCTACTGCGACTACATGCAAGTCAGGAAAGGATTGTTTGAGTATTTCTCCAACACCAGTGATTGTTCCCCCAGTTCCTATCCCAGATACAAATGCATCGATTTGCCCGTCAGCTTGATCAGCCAACTCTCTTGCTGTTGTCTCGCGATGCACTTTGACATTATCTTCATTGTTAAATTGCTGAGGCATAAAGTATTCCGGATGTTCCTGCTTTAACTCCTCTGCCTTGGCTATCGCACCTTTCATGCCCTCTGCTCCAGGTGTCAAAACCAGCTCAGCACCATATGCACGAAGCAAGTTGCGACGTTCCATGCTCATCGTATCCGGCATCACTAAAATAGCTCTATATCCTTTGGCAGCTGCTACCATTGCTAGTCCAATTCCTGTATTACCACTTGTAGGTTCAATAATCGTATCTCCGCGTTTTAACTCACCACGTTCTTCCGCGCCTTCAATCATGCTAAGAGCAATCCGGTCTTTTACACTTCCACCTGGATTGAAAAATTCCAACTTTAAATAAACATCTGCATCAGCTTTTCCGACAATGTGATTCAATTTAACCAAGGGTGTTTCACCAATTAATTCAAGTATGTTATTAGCAACTCGCATGTTAATCCCCCTAATTCCGAGTAATAAAACAGGAATATACGAGTTAATCTTATCAACTACATGAATATATTGTCAATCCAGAGATCCTATGACGGTGAGCAATTCTTCTTTGTTAAACAAATATTTCTCATTACAAAAATGACAAACTACTTCAGCTTCTCCTACCTCATCAACAATTGCCTCCAACTCCATCTTGCCTAGACCAACTAACATGTTTTGTACTTTTTCACGAGAACAAGTACAGCCAAACTGTGTTTCTTTTTTTTCGAGGAATTTGGCGTCTTCTCCTAGTATTTGCTGCAACAGTTGTTCCGGAGTTTTTCCTTGTGCGAGTAAATCCGTGATGGATGTTATCTTACCAATGCGCTCTTCCAAAGTATCAATGACTCCATCAGAAGCATTTGGCAATAGTTGAATCATATAACCTCCAGCGACTAAAATCTTATCGCGGTTTACCAATACACCAAGACCAACAGAACTGGGAGTTTGCTCTGAGGAAGTAAAATAATACGTAAAGTCTTCAGCCAGTTCTCCTGATACGATTGGAGAAGCACCTTGATATGGGTTGCCGAGCCCAAGATCGCGAGTGATATAAAGAGAACCCTGTCCAACAGCCCCAGAAACATCTAGTTTTCCATTTTCCTTCAAAGGAATAAGCACATCTGGATTATCCACATAGCCGCGAATCGTACTTTCACCGTCTGTTTCTGCAACGATCTTTCCCAATGGCCCATCTCCATCAATTTGCAGTGTAATTCGCTCTTTTTTCCCTTTGATGGTAAGACTCAATAAAGATGCCATCGTTGCTGTTCTACCAAGAGCCGCACTCGCCACAGGAAAAGTAGTATGTCTGCGCTGCAATTCTTGCACAAGATTGGTAGTAAGGGCAGCAAATCCACGTACGTAGCCATCAGCAGAAATTGCTCGTATGGTATAGTCCATCTCTATCCTCCTAATTTACATTCCTTTTATAAATAATTTTTAATCCTTCCAGAGTCAACAACGGATCAATTTTGTCAATCGTTTTAGTGCTATGGCAAATAAGACTGGCCAAACCACCTGTGGCAATTACTATTGGGGTACCTGAAGATTGCTCTTTCATCCGATTGACGATGCCATCCACTAATCCTACATATCCATAATAAATACCAGATTGGACAGCATGTACAGTATTTCTACCTACGACTTCTGTGGGCTGTACAATCTCTACTCTTGTAAGTTTCGCTGCCCGTTGATATAGGGCTTCCGAGGAGATTTGCACACCAGGGGCGATTGCTCCACCGATATATCTTGCATGTTCATCAACATAACAGAAAGTAGTAGCTGTTCCAAAATCAACAATAATAGCTGGAGCACGATACAGTTCGATCGCTGCTACTGCATTAGCAATTCGGTCTGCCCCCACTTCTCTTGGATCTTCGTACAAAATAGGTAAACCTGTCTTGACACCTGGCCCCAACACAAGCGGCTCAGTTAATAAGTATTTTTCACTTAATTTCCGTAATACATAAGTCAAAGGGGGAACGACAGATGCGAGAATAACACCACTTATTTGTGAAAATTCAAGTCCAACATGAGTAAGAAGCTGCTTAAAAGTCATTGCATATTCATCTTCTGTTGCATTTCGATCTGTTTGCATTCTCCAATGATGCAAAAGTTTATCTTGATCGTATACACCGAAGACAACATTTGTATTTCCTACATCAATTACCAATAACATGATCTTTGACTCCTTTGTTTCAATAAAACAATCTCGGAAATTTACAATTGTTTCAGAAGAAACGACCAATAATTTCATTTTGTTCCCCAAGAAAAAAAACCTGTATGACCTTTTGGGTGAAAAGGAGCGGCTAGAGAAAGCATTTTTCCGCTAGCCTTTTTGATCCTTTCTCCCATGGAGTGTCTATACTAGGTTCTTGTTTTTACAAATCTTTTTTTGGTGGCTCATCATTTTTCGTTTCATCAGTGTTTGTTTCATCAATTTTTGGTTCTTCTAAATTTGTCGCTGGTGGTTCGATTTTTTCCACTTTTGGTTCTTCTTTTACAGATTCGTCTTTGCTTTGGATCGTAACGACAACATTATCGTCAATCTTTCCATTTTCCAGCAATTGTTTTATTTGCTCTTCATCGAGTGTTTCACGTGTTAACAGTGTTTCTGCAAGAAGATTAAGCTGTTCGCGGCGCTCTGTCAACATTTGTTTCGCATCATTATAACATTT
The DNA here is from genome assembly GCF_059510415.1 of Shimazuella sp. NTD247. NCBI lineage: Bacteria > Bacillati > Bacillota > Bacilli > Caryophanales > Thermoactinomycetaceae > Shimazuella > Shimazuella sp. NTD247. The sequence continues at coordinate 132,238 of NZ_JCAJZU010000008.1, forward strand.
GCGAATAAGTTCTTGCATTTCTGTATCAATCTCATATGCTATCTGATCAGAATAGTTTTGCTCATGACCAAGATCGCGACCTAAGAAAACTTGTCCCTGCGTTCTACCGAACTGCATGGTAGCAAATTTTTCGCTCATTCCATATTCGGTAATCATAGAACGGACAATCGATGTGGCACGTTCAAAGTCATTACTAGCACCAGTACTTACTTCACCAAACACAACCTCTTCTGCCACCCGTCCACCTAATAAACCAGTGACTCGATCAAGCAATTCACCCTTGGTTGCGATATAGCGGTCTTCTTTCGGCAGCATCATGGCATATCCACCAGCTTGACCACGCGGTACAATTGTCACTTTATGTACTGTATCGGCATTTTTGACATAATACCCAACAATAACATGACCTGCTTCATGGAAAGCAACAATTCGTCTTTCTTTTTTGCTGACAACACGACTCTTTTTCTGAGGTCCTGCGATTACGCGGTCAACCGCTTCATCAATTTCCAGCATGGTGATCTTTCGTTTGTTTTCACGAGCTGCTAAAAGTGCTGCTTCATTCAACAAATTCTCCAAGTCTGCACCAGAAAAACCTGTTGTTCGCTGTGCTACTACAGACAATTTTACACTTTCATCAATAGGTTTGTTACGTGCATGCACTTTTAAAATTTCTTCTCTTCCACGAACATCTGGGCGATTCACCAAAATTTGACGGTCAAAACGACCTGGACGCAGCAATGCAGGATCTAAAATATCCGGGCGGTTTGTAGCTGCCATAATAATAATACCAGCATTTGCATCAAAACCATCCATCTCTACAAGCAGTTGGTTAAGGGTTTGTTCCCGTTCATCATGTCCGCCACCAAGCCCTGCCCCACGTTGACGACCAACTGCATCAATCTCATCAATAAAGATGATACAAGGTGCATTTTTCTTTGCCTGCTCAAACAAATCACGAACCCTTGAAGCCCCAACCCCTACAAACATCTCAACAAAATCGGAACCACTGATAGAGAAAAATGGCACTTTAGCTTCCCCAGCAACAGCTCTTGCTAACAAAGTTTTCCCTGTTCCAGGAGGTCCGACAAGTAAAACACCTTTTGGAATACGTGCACCCATCTGTGCAAATCGTCTATTGTCTTTTAAGAAATCGACAATCTCGATAAGCTCTGTCTTCTCTTCATCAGCGCCTGCAACATCGTTAAAGGTAACGCGTTTCTTTTCCTCATTATAAAGCCGTGCCTTACTTTTCCCGAAGTTCATCACTCGGCTGCCGCCGCCTTGTGCTTGATTCATGAGGAAAAGGAAGAGGATTATTACAGCCACGATCGGAATAATGGATGTAAAAATAGAAATCCAAATAGAGTCGCTTTTCGTTTTCTCCACAGAAAACTTCACATTGTATTTTTGCAAATCTTGTGTGACGGTAGAACCGTAACCTAAAGGTCCTTGTGTGACAAATGATTTAGATTTATTGTTTTTATACTTACCAGTAATGTGATAGGTATCACCTTCTGGTTGAATGACAACATTGTCAACTTGATTTGTTTTTAACAGATTATAGTATTCACTATACGTTAGTTGCTTCGTAGCTGAACTTGTATTAGCTACGAGATTAAACACACCAACAATAACAAGGATGAGGGTAACATACAATAATCCATTTCTGAGGAAGTAGTTTTTCATCCTTGGCCTCCTCTCCAGTCCTTATCAGTCCATTTATATGAAAAAATTGTGTTCTTCGCAAAAGAGCACTTGTTCATTCTAGCACAAGTAAAAATGGTCGACTACACTCCTATCTTTTTTCAACTAAATTCTGTTACTCTTGGGAGTATACTTCTTCTTTTAAAACACCTATGTAAGGCAAATTTCTATATTTCTCGTTGAAGTCAAGCCCATAGCCGATCACAAATTCATCCGGAACTTGAAAACCAAAATAATCTGGTACTAAGTCTGCTTGTCGTCTGGAAGGTTTGTCTAACAAAGTTATCGTTTTCACTGATCGGGCATCACGCCCCTTAAAGAGCTCTACTAAGTAACTAAGAGTAAGTCCCGTATCAATGATATCTTCTACTAGGAGAATATCGCGATCTTTTACTGATGTATCAAGATCCTTTATGATTCTAACTTCTCCTGAAGATTTGGTAGATGCCCCGTAACTCGAGCAAGCCATAAAATCGATTTCAATCGGTAATTCAATCTGACGAATGAGATCTGCCATAAAAGGTGCTGCTCCTTTTAATATGCACACACACAACAAGTCTTTCTCTTGGTAATCATTTGTAATTTGTTTTCCTAAATCCACAATCTTTTGCTGAATTTGTTCTGTTGAAACCAAAGTCTTTTTCACATCTTGATGCAAAGTAATGTTCCCTCCAAACGACTTGTAAAGCTGAGCTGTTCCCAATTATGTATTACTGTTCCCTCAAATTCATTTCAACCAGCTGAGAATAAGAAATTGAGTTGTTTCTTTCGTAACCGGAGCAATCGCCGATCGCCGAACATCTGGAATCCAGATAATCTCATCATCCATAGTAATGACTGGATATTTATCTCTCTCCACAAGAGAAATTTTTTTCTCCATAAATAAAGATTTTACTCGCTTATGTCCATGAAAACCATAAGGTTGGATACGATCACCTGTACGTCGATTTCGCACGTACATCTGATGAAGTTTAAGCAAATCAGCGTCGAAGATCGCTTTGTGATCAGATTCACGTATAGGTTCATCAAAATTTGTAACAAGAACAGCTTGAATCGAACCTTGTTGTAAGTAAGTAGTTCCAGGAATACGAAGAGGAACCAACCACTCTTCTTTTCCCATTTCATTTATGTAATCTTTGGTCAAACGGAGTTTCTCATATGATCTTACTCCTTTTATTCCACCGGGAAGGGAAATCCATACCGAAGGAGATGGGTGTACCGTTAATTGTAACACCTGTTCAATCGAATGATAAGGTAAATTTTCATCAGTTAGACAATTTAATATTAGTTTAACGATGCGCCTTTGTAAAGCAATCGGTTGAGTAAGTAAGGATTTAATATCAATATGATACTCCTGATCACTAATTTTTTTGGAAATAATTGGCACAATATCCTCTGTCCATTTTTTCCACACTTCCTCGTCTTCTTCCAATAATTTTCCGAGTTGCAAAATCGCTTGTTTCACTTGAGGATTATAACGCATCATATCAGGTATAAGCTCTAATCTCAATCTATTTCTTGTATAGTCAGTCGATTGATTGCTCTCATCCTGCCGTGGAATAATCTTTACAGTGTCAAGATATTGCTCCAATTCCAACCGGTAAAAGCTTAACAGTGGACGTACAATCTGCAAATGATGCCAATTGCGCAATTTAGAAATTCCAGTGAGACCACTAGGACCAGTGCCTCTTAGCAAACGCATAAGAATCGTTTCTACTTGATCATCTGCATGATGAGCCAAGGCTACTTTATTGATATTCCATTGTTGCGCAACTTGTAAAAATGCCTCATATCGAAGTGTACGCGCTATATCTTGTTTATTTCCTCCTTCTTTTAACTTTTTAGCTTGCACATCTACCTTCACGATTTGATAAGGGATCTGCTGTTTTTCACAGAACGCTGCAACATATTGTGCATCTTCTTTGCTATTTTGCCCACGAAGTTGGTGATCTACATGAACAACATAGATTACCCATCCATGATACTTTGCAAGCTGGGTTAACCCATAGAGTAAAGCCATGGAATCGGCTCCACCGGATACACCTACTAATACCTTATCCGCCTTCTGCAAAAGTTGATTTTGTTTAATTTCTTGTTCAAGTTTTGTTAGAAACAACAGGGCCACCTCATAATCAAATGGTGGTTTTATTTTACCAATTTAAACACTTCATTTCCAATCTATTGCCTACAAAAAAATAGACGAAACGGCATTTTAAAATACCGTCTCGTCCTACAAAATTAATTACTTGCAAGCTGCCTATCAATTCTGCGTATACCAGGGATTCGAATGGAGGACCACTCCGGCGCATAGCGTTCTACCTTTGATACCACTACGGTCATATCATCATGAATAGCGCCTTGGTGCCCACGAACAACTTTTTCAAGCAGACAATCTGCGAAATCTTGTGGGTCTTTTGTATCTATTTCCTGAATAATTCGATTCATAAATGCTTCTTTATTCATCGCATGTCGAGAGGCATCATAAACTCCATCACTCATCATGATCAATATATCTCCAGGTTCGAGTTGCATGTCAATCGGTCTGACATCAATTTCTTTTAAGATTCCAATTGGTGGACTGGAAGCGGCTAATTTAATAATTTTTTTGCCACGCTTAATAAATCCTGGTGTAGAACCGATCTTCATAAACCTCCCTCTTCCCGAATTTAAATCAATCATCGCTAAATCGATGGTCGCAAACATTTCATCCATTGTACGCAAGGATAAAATAGAATTTACTGAGTCTACCGCTCGCTCTTCATTCATCCCAGCTTGTAACAGTCTGCGAAGTAATTTTAATGCTGCACTGGATTCTTCTTGCGCACGTTGGCCATTCCCCATACCATCACTAATCGCAATAGCGGCTTTTCCTGTTCCTAGATGCAGAGAACAAAAACTGTCTCCAGATATGACAGCTCCACCCTTTGCAGCTACAGCTGATCCAGTTTTCAGTTCAAATTTTTGTGCAGATCCTAGTGTAATGATCGCTCCAGACATTCCATCTTGAATCATTTTGCGATGTACGCTGATCGGTTCTCCGATAATTTCTGTCAACAACGGAGCAATTAACTTTTTACACTCATCTAATGCGTCAGTATGTGGCATTACCACTTCTATCTCTACTTTTCCTTCCGCTAAGTTCAATACATCCACTCGTTGAATGGCAATCCCTAAAGATTCCAAAGAAGAATGAATTTGATCTTCTTGTACTGTCAACACTTGAGCTTCATGCCGGATCTCCCTAGTCAACTTCTCCATTACTTCTGCCATTCCACTCAATTGATCAGAAACAATTTTTTTTGACTCATCGATTTTCTCTTTCCAATACACTCGTTCATGATGATATGCATATTGGGCTTGACATGACTCCAAGACTTTATCCGGTCGGATACAATGCTCTGTCCAAAAGGCTGGAGGCGATATTGGTCCATCGCCGCTCGATTCAACTAATGTAAGTAAATTAGTCATCCCTTGATAGGTTTTTACTACTTTTCTTTCCCAGCAGTCAGTAAACCGCCGGCAACCCATACATGCTTCCTCCATAATATTGCCAATAAATTGATTGACTTGCTCTTCATCGTCTTGTCTTTTGCGAGAGACATCTTCACGAAAACTTCCTGCTAATTCATAAAACAACTCAGTAAATCTCTCTACTTTTCCTGCTGTTGCATCACGCAATCTGCGAATATACTGCTGATGCGCCATCTGATTTTCAAATGTACCCGGAACCAAACGAGACAATTTCATAAACACGGATTCTCTTGTTAAAAAGAAAACAAATATAGCGATCATGGACTCTTCTAAGGAGATCCAAAAGTTACTGCTGCCTGCCTGGTAGAAAGATAGAATAGACGAACCGAGCAAAAATCCGATTGCTACACCAATTCTTCTACCTTCTTGAAATAATCCAGCTAATAGACCAGAAAACGAAAGCAGCGATATTTCCAAAATTGCCTTTACATCTGATAAATTTAATATAAGACCTGTTACAACCCCCATCGATGCACCTAGCATGCCACCGCCAACAAGTGCGAGCACCAAGATCATATAGCGGGAAACAATGTGAACAACGGAAATGTCTCCAATATGCCAGCCAATCATCCCTGTTAATACAGAACCCATTAAAATAACGAGACAGACCATTTCTTCATGTTTTAATCCAAGTCGATTTTTTTTCACGGTAAAAAGTGGTAATGATTGGACAAAAATAAACGTAAGAATAAAACTGAGCAAAACATCAACAACCGAAAGTAAATAAGGATAAGTGCTGTATGGCTGCCAACTAAACTCGATCAGGTGGCCCACGATGCTGCTGATCAATACAATAAACGGGGTGGAAGATAAACTTCCTCTGCCAATCCATTGGAACACTTTGTGAACAATGAATAATACCATAAAAAAACCAGTCATTTTCACAGCTGCCATCGTTCCTGTAGTAGCTGAACCAAGCAGCAAGAACATCATCACTAATGGCCATTCTCGTCTTCCTAAATGAAAAAGTACTGCTAAGTAAGCCAATGCAAAAGGCGACATTGAATCGAGAATAGATGCGCGACCTAACAAAAAACCCATTGCCAAAACTGGAAAGTTCCACATTTTCGTAAATCGATGAGAAAATCGCTTCATCCACCCTTTTTCTAAGAATGATTGACGATATAGAATACTTTTCATAAATGACATACTAGACCCCCGTTTGTCTTATTTGTGCCCCCAATTATAGGTGGCAAATTTAAAAATGTTTGTCAAAACGCCTGTAATTCCAAAAAAACTTTCCGACAAATGGAGCACCCTATATAAATAAAAGTTTGAAGGTCAAAAAAAAGAAACAGTGTACCCAATTTTTTTGGGTACATCTGCTTCTTTTTTCGTCTTATGATGTCGATAAGTAAAATATGATTGGATTCTCCGACAAAACTTCCTAATAACTATCACGAACCTGTCGAAAATCTTATTTTCTTGCTATTGGTTTGGTGACAATCGGAATCATCTCTACATCCTGAACAAAACGTGGTACCAGTCTCCGTTTCGTTTGCAGTTGCAACATCGTATCCAATGTCCTTAACGCATGGACTTGTTGTCTTTTACGCAAATGGCCTTTGTCAATGGAGTCTGCAAATTCATCAACATCTATCAAATGGTATCGGCCGTCCGGATAAATGATCAGGTCAAGCAGAAGGTCTACCATGACATACCGCATTGGTGCAACCTCTTTCATTTCCATCACATCACAATAGTAATACATGAATTCGCCGTTTTTGTGGAAAACCTTTGAGATGGTATAGCCTTTCTTCACAAAATAATACGTATGAAAGATGCGCTTCCCATCAGGATTTGCATACTGAGTGGAAAAGCAGGACCGGCCGCGCCAATCACGAACTTTTTCGGTATAGGTTTTATTAATCGTAGTAAACTTCACCTTTTTGATTACCACATTCACCAGATATTTCCCACTCTTCCATACAAGAAGAGAAGGCGTAATACGCAACCTAAGTTTAAGGTTGTGTTTCGCCTTCTCCTCTCTTCTTTTGGTAGCGGCGGAGGGGCTCGAACCCCCGACCTCACGGGTATGAACCGTACGCTCTAGCCAGCTGAGCTACGCCGCCAAACAATATATAGTTTGGTTACAGGGGCAGGATTTGAACCTGCGGCCTTTGGGTTATGAGCCCAACGAGCTACCGAACTGCTCCACCCTGTGATAATAATGGTTGCGGGGGCAGGATTTGAACCTGCGACCTTTGGGTTATGAGCCCAACGAGCTACCGAGCTGCTCCACCCCGCGGCATCAGCGAACAGACTTTATTGTAGTATATGCCGATAGCATAAGTCAAGAGGTAATTTTTTTAATAACGTTTTCAAGAAGACTACATTTGTAATATATTTGTTATTTTTAGTGGTGTCCATAAGGTATGATGTCTGCCATTACGAATGGAGAAAGCATGCCAAAGCAATGGATAAACCCACTGTCAGACAATCAGAAGAAAAAAGGCTAAATCAGCTCTTGAAAAAGCCAGCAAGATCTTTTTTTATTAAAAATGTTCAGTTGACTTATCAACCAAATGGCGCTATACTTATAGTTAAGTTGATATGTCAACCAAAATGAAATACACACCAGATACCTCAAAATCATTGGCGTGAACAGAAGGGTGAGAGTTAATATGATTAGCGGAGCATTTCCTTACAACAAAAAGCGTCACCAAGTTTTCGATTTAGAAATGGCATATGTAGAAGTTGGCAGTGGTGATCCAATCGTTTTCTTGCACGGTAATCCGTCGTCCTCTTATCTATGGCGCAACATTATTCCTTATGCACAAGAATATGGACGCTGCATTGCCCCAGATTTAATTGGGATGGGAGATTCCGATAAATTACCAGTTAGCGGTCCTGACTCCTACAGCTTTTTTGAGCATCGTAAATATCTCGATGAGCTGCTCAAAAAACTTGGAATCCATAAAAATATTACTTTCGTAGTACAAGATTGGGGTTCGGTTTTGGGCTTTGATTGGGCAAGGCGACATCCTGGTGCTGTAGATGGCATCGTGTATACGGAAGCACTTTTTCCGGGTAAATGGAGCGAGATGTCAGAACAAGGGCGGAAAATCTTTCAGGCATTGCAATCTCCAGAAGGAGAAAAGATGATACTGGAACAAAACTCTTTTCTCAATGTCAATCTTCCTATTAATATTTTACGTGAGTTGACAGAGGAAGAGATAGCGCAGTATCACCGTCCCTTTATCGAACCGGGGGAAAGTCGTCGTCCGATGTTATCTTGGGCACGACAACTTCCTTTTGATAGCCATTCAGCAGTGGCCGAAATTATGACAGCTAATGGAAATTGGTTGGCAAAAAGTTCTATCCCAAAACTATTTCTCCATACAGAACAAGGAAGAACTACACAATCCCACCTAGATTTTTGTCGCAGTTGGCCTGAACAAACAGAAGTCACGGTGCCGGGAATTCATTATCCTATGGAAGATGCACCTGATGAAGTTGGGAAAGCTCTTGCTTCTTGGTTGAAAAGTTTGAAATAGAATCTAGACATTATGGATAACAGGGTATATACGAATGGTGGGTACTTCGCGGCAATGGAAGTTCCTGAATTGTTAACAGAAGACCTACGAAATTACTGGAAAAAGACAGAGATGTTATTGCTGGCTAAATCGGAGCGTGCATGGCAATTCTCCTCTCTTGATTTGTAGGGAGCTGGTACAAAGTGTACTTGCACCAGCTACTATCTATTCATACCACAAAAAAAGCTCAAACTTTTTTGAGCTTTTCTACTTATCGATTTGAACATTTTTTTCCCCTGGTTTTCCATACCCGTATTTATGTGCTTGTTCCATCAAATAATCCTTATCCCGAAACCGATTTACATCTTTTTGCAATTGTTTTGTAGTAGCTTGTGTAGCAGTTAATTCTTGTTGACGCTTATGTAGTAATTCTTCTTTCTTTGAAATCTTTACTTCTTGAATAATAAGTTGGGCAATACACCATCCAAAAAAAAGTACCATCAGCACAAACCAAGTTATTCTTCTCCGTTTTACACTTGGATGTAGTTTTGGGGGAAGCGATTTAGCAGGAGTTTCCGATTCCATAACAGGCTTTGGAGACCGAAATCTCAGCACATTATTATTCAGGTTCATCATTTCCTTTCTTCCGGCTAGCCCACCAATTTTTTATCTTCGTTGTATACGGCCTACAAAGGGTGATTAATGGAGTTAATACCCATAATAACGGTTTTGTTAATATTTTCCAAATAAAAAATAAGATGCTCTTGATTATCTTCCAAGTAAATAGGATGAGCTTTACAATCGGTCGATAAATAATTATGGAAATCGCCTTACTAATTGCTCTGATGAGCCATTCTATCATTTGTAATAATTTAGTCAATATTTTTGTGATCGGTCTTGTCAAAAACCGCAAATAAAACAAAATACCTGCAATAATAGCTAACATAATATAGAAACGCATTTCGCCCCAATTACTCCAAAGCAATACCGCAAAAACAAAACAGGCGGACGAGATCCAAAAAAGAAGGTCAATCATAGAAATCGGCCAGCCTCGCAGAGAAAAGCGTTTCGTTATTACGCGATAAATATCTAAAAAAACGCCGAGTAGTGCGCCAGAGCCAAACATCAGTGACAGTGTCATCCATTGTGTCGCTAATGTCACCGAAATAACCGCCCTAATACGCCCTTGGTTTTATCTGATCTGGGATGATTTACATCCAGATAACTAATATCTAAAAACTGCCCTCGAATCGATATAATCCCTTGATCCAGGTCTAGATTTTTCAAATGCAGTTCTTGTCCTCTAATGCCTACATATCCGTAGTGTGTAGCGAGTAAAAACTCTTCACTGTCAAAACTCTCTATACCTGTCACTCCACTTATTTCCAGCTCATTACGATTCGTGAGGATGAGCTCATGCTGTTTGCTTGTATCCTGTACCATACGATTGTCCCCCTCCTATAAAACACTTTTGCTATATAATATGGGGACAACCTAAACATTAGAACGTTATTGCGACACTGGTTCTTCCTTGACAATAGTATAAAGGGAATCTGCCATATCCTTTGTGACATTGTCAGCTATCCGTTCAATCTTTGCTGTAACCAGTTTTTGTCCAAAACGGATGGTCAGCACATCACCTGCTTTTACTTCAGAACCAGCTTTGGCAACCTTGTCATTAATGGATACCCGACCACCATCACAAACCTCTTTTGCAAGAGTTCTGCGTTTAATCATTCGAGAAACTTTTAAAAACTTGTCCAGCCTCATTGAATATCATCCTTTTCTAATTTTTTCGCTTCTTGCCACCAAATTTCTAATTGATCGATTGAATACTCTTCCATAGGCTGACCGGCTCTTTTTGCTGCCTGCTCCACATGGCGAAAACGCCGGTCAAATTTTTGTGTTGCTTGTTGTAAGGCCAGTTCGGGATCTAATTTGTAAAAACGAGCAAGATTAATCACAGAAAATAATACATCTCCAAGTTCCTTCTCCTGCTCAACACTAGTGGAAGCAAGCGATAACTCGTCTAGTTCTTCCTTTAATTTATCCCACACCCCTGCAATATCTTCCCAGTCAAATCCAACCTTAGCTGCTTTTTTCTGCTGTTCATAAGCAGTCAATAATATTGGATACGATTTAGGTATTGAATCTAGGAGTGATTCTTTTTTCGTTTTTCCTTCTGTCTGTTTTACCGCATCCCATGTTTGTACAACTTGATCAGGAGTTTCAGCATTTGCAGTACCAAATACATGGGGATGCCTGCGAATCAGCTTTTCATTTAACGTTTCGATGACATCTTGAATGGTAAATCCGTATCGCTGCTCCGCAATAACCGCGTGAAATACTACTTGCAGTAGTACATCTCCAAGTTCCTCCATCATCGATATGTCATCTTGTTGATTGATTGCATCGATAAATTCATATGCTTCTTCAATCAAATACGGTCGGAGCGATTCATGTGTCTGTTCTTGATCCCAAGGACAGCCGTCAGAACTTCGCAATTTGTGCATGATCTGCATGAGATAAGAAAATTGCTTATAAAAAACACTTTCTTCTTTTGCCGGAGGCACATACACACTAGTGAGATTTGTAAAACCGTCTTGACGGTCCAATTCGTACAGCGGTATCTTCACGATGTTTTCTTTCCCTGCAACACCAAGAGAATCAGCGATAATAACTTCATAATCATCGGGATATACATGCATAAGGGTCAACTTTACATCAGAAGCTACTAGCTGACTATAAACTTGTCCGATAAAAATATGCTGTTCTGGGTTGATGATATGCCCTGCTTCGAAATGGGTTCCATCCAGCAATTGAAATCCTTCAATTGGATCAACTCCTAATCTAGCAAAGGCAACATCAAGGAAACTCCCCCCGCCAAGCACTTCGGTCTGAATAGAATGGGATGCCCCCTCTTGCAATAGAAGTTGCACGGTACGTTCCGCTACCATCGGATGCCCTGGCACCGCATATATAATATGATCATGATTTCTCGCATACTGAATAATTTTTTGTACTATTTCCTGATAGACTGGGGCAAATTGATCATGTTTTTCATATATTTGATCAAACGTTTCAAATTCAATTCCTTGTTTTTTCATCCAAGGCACTATGGGGTGATCTTTGGTTCGTAAAAAAATCGGGTCGCCTGACTGCAATAGTTTCCATGTCCCTATCGACAGGCTGTCCTCATCACCAAAGCCCAGACCGACAACTGTTACTTTTGCTTTCACTTCACAACTTCCTTTCAACCAACAAATCCGTATGCTTATTATCATACCATGGGAATTTAGCGGAAAACGATACTACATTCTCATGAGGAAGCAAATTTTCATTTCAAGTTGTTCTATCTAGGAAAATGATATACTTTTAACAAAACTATTTTAGGGGGTTGTATGCTAAATATAGACATTGTTTCCTTAGTCTTATTTATAATCGGTGGCTTCTTTGCAGGGATTTTATATCAAATTTTCCGGCAAAAGCAAAAACAAAATGAACCATACGGTCATGCGCTGACCCTTTTTATTATTGGTGTAATTTTCATTGTTTTGATTTTGTGGTATATGGCTCGTCAAATCTAAAAATGATACCTGTTCATCGAATACAGTAATTTCAACTGAATTAGAGTATAAACATTCAATTACAAAAAATGATATACTAAAAAAAACCTTTACAGGGGGAAATATGCAAAATTTAGATTTCATCGGACTTATTATATTAGTAGTTTGTGGGATCTTTGTCGGAATGTTTTTTCAAATATATAGGCACAGAAAAAAAGAAAAAAAACCTTATAAAATTCCATTTTCTATGTTCATACTCTTGTTTATTGTAACTATATCTATCTTGTACGCCCTTTGGAGATCTTCTCATTGAATTTAACCTTATTAATTCCTATAATGAACATATCCTGCCCAGCAATCAGCCCGATTGTTCTCAACTGGCAAAAAGTGATAGGGGTATTACTACTTGCCTAAATTTGATCGCTGGGCAGGTATTTTCGGCGTATAATTATTTGATTTTTCAGAATTTTATTTTGAATCAGCCGGGCCGTGTAGATGTGTATCCACCTGGCCCGATTGTTCTCAACTTACTGATAGGGGTTTTATCTCTTGCCTGTACGCTTTACGTAGTTCACCGCTAAGTGAGTCGTAAATACGATGACTAAGAGTCCATGCAAACTGATCAAGGAATAGAAGGCGATATGTCCGAAGATGGAAGTAAAGAGGGATTCAAAACGCACAAGAGTCATCAGTCCAACTGATACCCCTAACATGCATTTTAACCACAAGCCTAATTCCTCACGCATATCAGCGGATTGCTTACGACGTTCTTCCTGCCGTTTCATCTGCTGATCTTCTAACTCACGGAGTTCTTTAGCCTGTTTTCGCTTCTCTTCTTCCAGTTCAAAGCGGATGCTCTGCTCCAGTTTGTTGTTCTCCAGCTGCTCCTTATGAAGTTGCATCTTCTTTTGACGTTTGTTGTCCTTTCTCTTAGACATTGTAAAGTCCTTTCCACCAGCAGGCGGAAAGCGTCCAAGGCATTATTCAGGAAACGTGTAATCGTCTCGACTGAATATGAGATTTACCTCGACCGCCTCACTGGCTACATACAGCGAACATCTCATGTTCACCATATGTAGCCAGTGAGGTTTATCAGTGTTGGAACAAAAATAGATATCCTAATACAAGGATATCCTTTCAAAAAAACGATGTCAAAATGTTTAGGGCCTTTATTTCATTATTTTTCTTACTAGTTTCTGCAGCTTTGGAACCATATCCAGTTCGTTTTCTGAGATTAACTGTGTGCGTAAAACTGCCCATACATAGACGATAATACCAACAAGTACCGAACCGAGACAGGTAACACTCATAGCTACCCGTACATTCTCCCAGCCGGCTGTCCCTATAAACAGAAGCCATCGCATGGTATAAGCCGCTAAACCCAATAACCCGTTAGCGATCAATAATTTTAACCAAGGGGTACGAATGGCAGGAATCAACCTTTTTATTATAATTAAGTTAAACCCTGCACCAATTGTATAAGCTAAAACCGTTGCTAAAGCTGCACCCCTAATATCCCATATGGGAACAAAAAAATAATTGAACAACCATTTCGCTATTACAGCCACTATAATGGTAACAGCTGGTACAACAACACGTCCCAGACCTTGAAGAATACCTGCGGAAGTAACACCAAGCGTCACAAAGATTGTGGAGAATGCCAAAATACATAGAGCATCGGAACCAGCCGCATCTTTAAATAACATTACATTTGTCGGCAGAGCGACGACGGCAAGGCCAATTGAAGATGGTAAACCAAGCATCCAAGTCAAACGAATCGCCAAATTCGCCCGTTCTTTTACTTCTTGCTCATTGCCTTTTTGTCTCGCAACTGTCATTGCAGGCACAATAGAAAGGGCAATTCCGGTGGCAAAAAAAGCAGCAAACTGCAGTAGAGGTCCCCCACGGTCGTAGATCCCCTTTAAGTTAATGGATGCTGCTACACTCCAATGAGAATCCACCAAGTAATTCGCAATCGTAAAAGAATCTACTAAACCAAACAAAGGGTACAGCAAAGAGTTAATACAAATTGGTAAAGAGATGATAAAAAGTGCTCTAATAACTTGTTTGGTACTTTTTTTATCATCTGTTGAGTTTGCACGCAGTTGTCCAAAACCTTCACTAGTCCGCCGATACAGCAGCAAAATAAGGAAAGCGACAAGAGCTCCTGTCGTCGCTCCAAAAACCGCCCCTGCACCTGCATAAACTACCCCTAAACCTGAACTCATTGCATACCAAGCACAAACTAAAATAGTAATCACTCGTATCAATTGCTCCATTACTTGTGACACGGCCGATGGCATCATTTCTTGCTGCCCTTGATACATTCCCCGAAAAACCGCAGTAAAAGGAATAATCAATAGAGAAAAGGACACTGCTTTAATCGGTAATGTCAAAAGTTCTCTGCTGCCCATCCAAGCAGCAATCATCGGCGCTCCGAAAAACAAGCATAGAAAGGCAATGCTTCCCATTAAAAATAACATGATCATAGATATCCGATAAATCTGCTTAGCCCCTGCATAATCCTGAACTGCGATTTTCTCAGATACAAGTTTGGATATAGCCAGCGGAAATCCAGCCGTTGCCAAAAGAAGCAGCACACTGTACAACGGGTAAACTTGACTGTATACGTACATACCTTCATTACCGGTAATATTTTGGTAAGGAATACGATACACTGCACCTAAAAAACGACAAATCATCGTAGCAATACTTAAAATAAGAGCTCCAGTTAAAAACGAACGTTGCATTTTTCGCAATATAAACACCTGCTAGCTATATGTTTTGGAAACTAACAAAGCTAACTATAGCAAATTCCCACTTTTGCTGTCATGTAAGAGGAAAAACAAATAATAACTATACGATGAAAATAGTCATACTTCGAACATTATTTGCTATACTATACATGTTATTGTTGTTTTCATATAGGAAATACTTTGGAGGATACATGACATTCGCTCTGCTCGCTCATCTTGATGAGAAAGAGTTTACAAAAACGCGGGTGCGGCCCGAACATTATAAACTACAGTTGGAACTTGTTGATAACGTAAGCACCGTCTCTTTCGATGGCAGTGGATATGTGCTCCGTGATGCTCGTTTTGATAAGAAAACGCTGACCTTTACTCCCAAACCCAATAAAACGATGCAAATCATTTATTGTAATCTGTGTTCGGCTAATCTTACCCCCTATCATGGAGTATATGAGATTTCCAAACTCCGGTTGATTGGGCGCCATGCATTCACACGATTTCATTCGGGTATACAGACTGACATTGACGTGTACAAAGTCACTCACCTCGTCTTTAACGGCTCCAATAAAATTGGATTGAAAGAATTCATGACAATGGAGACCGCACAAAAGAAGATGCCCTATATGTAACAACAAAAGCGGTGTACCATCAGGTACACCGCTGCTAATTTTTGATTAAGTGAAGTTTGCTGTTAAACAGATATGTAAACGATTATTTGATACAATGATTTTAGTGGTGACAATTGTTGCCATACAGGGTAGTCCATTGGAGGCACAATGCCGATCGTTGGGGTTACTTTTAAAGAAAAGAAGCAAATCCCTGACGGAATTCTCATTCCAGCTAATTACATCATTACTCTTTTCCTAGATGATAGCTCCATTACATGGAGTTATGTAGTTACTGGAGCAAAGTTCGATAAGAATAAAAAGGAATTCACCCCTGTCTCCGGGCGTAATTTTGAAATTTTCTCTAGTGATCATTGGAGGCCAAAGATCCCCAAGGAGCGTATCTATCCGGTTGCCAAGATTCGGCTCATCGGGAAGTACTCCCATAGTCGACACGGCGCGGATGCATTCCTTGTCACCCAGCTGGTGTTTAATAACAAACCTCCGATCACATCAGAAGACCTCATTGACCTGGAGCAGGGACGGAAAAAGACACCTTACATGTAACACAAAGGCGGTGTACCTATAGGTACACCGCCGCTAAATTATAGAAAAAGCGATAGGAATAAATAAGAACAATAACTAGATTCAAGCTATGTAATCTTAGGCTTGTCTTAGTTCTCCATCTGTTTTCCAAGAAAAGTAGATGCTGTACTTGCGAGTTTGCTTTCCAGTTCACCCATTTTGTTTCCATCTTTCTTTGATATCAATACAACTGCACCAATGGGATCTCCACCTGCATTAATTGGAACAATAATATAAGATGCATATTCCTCTGAATTTCCTTTAATAATTTCTGCAATACCGCCATTATACTCATGTTGTGCTCGGCGCGACTCCATAGACGATTCAATCATTGTACTGATTGGTTTTTCCATATATTCTTTCTTCGAACCTCCAGCTACCGCAATAATACTATCGCGATCACACACCAAAACCGTTTGTTGAATATTTTCATATAGTGCTTCTGCATATTCTTGGGCAAAGTCACTTAGTTCACCAATAGGAGAATATTTTTTTAATATTACTTCCCCATCTCTATCCACAAATATTTCTAGGGGATCTCCTTCGCGAATCCGAAGTGTACGACGAATTTCCTTAGGAATCACGACGCGTCCAAGGTCGTCGATTCGGCGCACGATGCCGGTTGCTTTCATTGTCATAGTTGCCTCCGTTCTGAATTCCTTGGTTCTTTTTGTTCTTATAAGGCATAGTATGAATCTGCTGGTAACATCTTATGCGGAGAATAAATTTATTTCATTTGGATAGAGACAAAAATAGAGAGAATTTTCTTCTGACCTCCCCTTATAGAATAATGTTCCATGAAAAAAGATGGCATATTAACTGAGTAAGTAACCATCTTCCTACTCTTTTTCGGAATTCTAATATTTTCATTTATAAAAGCAAAATTGTTTAACTGTAATTTAAGTATTAAATTATTTAATAGCATACAACATTGACGCATCAATTTTTTTTGATGTATAATCACATCAAGAAAAATTGATGCGAGGTGTTAGTAAATGCAAAGCTATTATGAACTAGAACAAGATGTGAAACAGAAACAATCAGAAATGAAAATATATAACACCACCAATCGAAAAAATTTAATTGATTCTATACTTCAATATCTGTTTCCATCTAAAAAATGAACCAGCCTATAACTGGTAATCTTAGTAGTCAAAGAATAAAAAAAGCAATGTGATATACTATTTTATTAACGAGTTAAAGAAAGAAGTGTTATAAAAATTGTCTGATAAGATAGCACGTATCTCAAAAGCTTTAAGCGACCCTATTCGTCTGCAAATACTGGATCTTATTCGAGCAGGTTATGATGTTCTTCATACCTCTTCCCCTGTGGAGGACTGCGAAGAGGGGATATGTGTGTTAGATATACAAGACGCATTTGAATTAGCTCAATCAAAAGTATCCTATCATTTAAAAGAGTTGAAACAAGCAGAATTGATTTATGAAACAAAACGAGGAAAATGGAATTTTTATATAATAAACAAAAAATTGCTTGATGAATATCAGTTAGCAATCCAAGAACGTTATCTCCGCAACTAACTATGAAAAGAAACAAAAAAGCTTACTTCATGAAAAAATGATAGTTCACAATGTACTTATTACCTAGTATGAATAAAACGAGCTAAACTTAGAATAGAACAAACGAACCCCCTATTAACATAGGGAGTTCGTTTGTTGAATCAGTTTGCGATGCAATTCCTTCTCTATATGAATAGCTTCACTCCAATTTTCTGCTGAAATTGGTTAAATACCTCTTGCTTTTTCGTACTTTGAATTTGTTCGAGTTGATCTTTTGGTGCATTTGCAACTTTTTCTTGTGTTCTTGATTCCACTTTCATCACATGGAAACCATACTCTGTTTTAATTGGATCGCTTATTTTACCAATTGGTAATGTCTTCGCTGCATTAGCAAACTCAGTCACAAATCCACTTACATCCGCATCATAAAGACCACCTTTATCTTTCGAACCTGGGTCTTCAGAGTATTCTTTGGCAAGCTTAGTAAAATCACCGCCCTCATCCAATTTCTTTTTCACGTCTAATGCACGAGTTTTTGCTTCTGCTTCTGTACGTGCTGTTTGTCCTTCTTGTGCTTGCGTGCCTGGTTGAGTAAACGTCACAAGAATATGACGAAGTTTTACTCGCTCATAAGTTGCATTTTGAATTTGGCTTAGTAAATACATATCCACTTTAGAATCCTGTTCGGCAACTTTTTGCAGTTGACTTTGTGTAAATCCTCTTCCCTTTAATGCATCTTGAAGTGTTTTGATTTTAGCATTTTGGTCCATCATTTGTGCATAACTAATTACTTGTGTTTCTAGTTGTTTTCCTTGTTGTTGAATCGTTTTTTGCTGAGCAGGTGTTACCTTTTGCAGACTAGCTATGTATTGTTTTGTTAAATATACTTTTGCGAACTCTCGTTTCGCTTGTTTTTGTTGTGCGACAGCAGCAGCATCTGTAGATGAAAAAATAGCAGCAAGTTGGGGGTCAAAAAACGAGTTTATATTGATATAAGCGTTTAACTCCCCTTCTGTTACTTTTCCGTCTTTATATTCTGCTGCTATTTTTTGACTTGAAGTATCCAGTGGTTTTGTTTTGGTCTGTGTCGAATTATTTTGCGTGGTATTGTTTTTCGTACTCCCCCAATAAGTAGAGGTAACCGCGATAATACTACCTGCCAATAATACCACCGCTATAATACCAGCTACCCATTTAGTCGATCGCTGCACTCTTAACAACTCCTTCTTTTTTCCTTACTTGATCATATTGTTTGAAAAATGCATCCATCAATTCTAGAATTGCTTTTGGAGTCAAGCCTGTTTTTTTGAAAACCATGCCTACATGTTTTCCAGAAACCAATCTCACTCTGCTTGGAAATTGATTTGCAAGTTTAAAGAGTGCCTGCCCATTGATTTTTTCATTTTCTTCTGGACGAAGCATGACATGAATTTCTGAAGGTTTTTCTTCCATTGTTTCTACTCCATACTTAAAAGCATACGCACGGAGTTTGGCAACACGTAACAAATTTTGAACAGGATCAGGTAGATCACCAAATCGATCTTCCATTTCTTCTTCCAAATCAGCAACATGTTCCAAAGTTTGCAAGGAACGGATTTTTTTGTACAACTCAATCTTTTGCTTTTCATCTGTGATATACTCACTGGGCAAATAAGCATCCACATTTAAATCTATTTGTGGTTCTGATACTTCTTTTATCTCTGTAACTCCTTGTTGGAGTTCGACCACTGCCTCTTTTAACATTTGGCTGTACATTTCGAAACCTACCGTCGCAATATGACCATGTTGTTCTGCGCCGAGCAGATTCCCTGCTCCCCGAATGGACAAGTCCCGCATGGCAATTTTAAACCCAGAACCTAGCTCAGTAAACTCTTTAATCGCTTGTAATCTTTTTTCTGCAGTTTCGGAAAGCACTTTATCTCGCTGATACGTAAAATACGCATAGGCAATACGATTGGATCGTCCAACTCTTCCTCGGAGCTGATAAAGTTGAGACAGTCCCATCTTATCTGCATTATAAATTATCAATGTGTTTACGTTTGGAATATCGACACCTGTCTCAATAATCGTCGTACTGACTAAAACATCATATTCCCCATCTAAAAAGTCTAACATGACTCGTTCCAATTCTGTATCTACCATTTGACCGTGTGCTACAGCTATTCTAGCTTCAGGGACGAGCATGCGAATTTGATCTGCCATCCGGTCAATGTTGTTGACTTGATTATAGAGGAAGTATACTTGTCCTCCTCTGGACAGCTCTCGTTCAATCGCCTCTCGCACCAATGCTGCTGAATATTCAATAACATATGTCTGAACAGGAAATCTATTTTCTGGAGGCGTTTCTATAACGGATAAATCGCGAACACCCATCATCGCCATGTGTAAGGTTCGAGGAATAGGAGTAGCAGTTAGCGTCAAGACATCGATATTTGTTTTTAATTCCTTGATTCGCTCTTTATGCTTTACACCAAAGCGCTGTTCCTCATCTATAATCAACAATCCAAGATCACGAAAACCTAGATCTTTTGATAATACACGATGCGTTCCAATCACGATATCTACTGATCCAGCCTTAAGGCCTTCGATTGTTTCTTTTTGTTCCTTTCGACTGCGAAAGCGATTGAGTACATGTACTTCTATAGGGAAATCAGCAAACCGCTCCCGAAAAGTTTCATAGTGTTGTTGTGCCAAAATGGTTGTAGGAACCAATACAGCTACTTGCTTCCCATCCATAATCGCTTTAAATGCCGCACGTACAGCAACTTCAGTCTTTCCATACCCCACATCCCCACATAATAGGCGATCCATTGGCTGACTTTTTTCCATATCTTTTTTAATCTCTTGAATGGATCGAAGCTGGTCTGGTGTCTCTTCATATGGAAACATCGCTTCAAATTCACGCTGAAAGGCAGAATCCTCATGAAAAGCATATCCTCTTGCTTCTTGGCGCTTTGCATATAATTTGATCAAATCTTGGGCAATATCTACTACAGCTGTTCGAACTTTGTTTTTGACCTTGCTCCACTCGCTGCCGCCCAAGCTGTAAACTCTCGGAATTTTTTCCTCGCTTCCTACATATTTTTGCACTTGGTCAATTTGTTCAACAGGTACATATAATTTATCATTGCCTGCATATTGAATATGCATATAGTCCTTGTGCAATCCAGCTACATTTAATGTCTCGATGCCAAGATATTTCCCTATTCCGTGATTGACATGTACTACATAATCACCAGGCTTTAATTCTTGATAATCTTTAATTTTTTCTGCATGATCTAATTTAGTCGATCTACGAGTCCTTCTTTGTTTCTGTGTAAATACTTCCCCTTCGGTTATAACTGCTAATTTGTTACTACTCATTTCAAACCCATTTAATAAAGAGGAGATTCGAACTACTGGTTTACCAATGGGAAGAGAAGAAGAAGCATCGGTTTTGGTTATCTCCATTCCATAATCTTGCAATACACGAATAAGTCTTAACATACGATCTTCTGTACTGGCTGTAAATAAAATCGTATATTTTGCTTTCGTCAAACGCTCCAATTCTGCCTTTAATACATGCATCTGGCCATGAAATTGCTGCATGCTGCGACACATAAATTGTACAATATTATGTGCCTGCATATGGGCTAGTTGCCGCATAAACAAGGATAAATATATTTTTTGATGATTTGATTTAGATACTTCTTCTACAGAATAAGAGAGCTTCAAAGACGGCAGCATCTCGCCTTGTTCTAAAAGGGCTGTCTGCCATTCGGCTTCTTCTCTTTCCAACTGTTTCCCTGTTTCTTGAATACGAGCAGGTTCATCCAAAATGAGAATGGAATCTGTAGGCAAAAAGTTTAAAATACTTTCTCCCTGTGGATAAATTTGTGAAATATATTTATAAATTCCAGTAAAATATACACCTGACTGCAGTTGCTCAATATCCCAACCAATTGATTGTTGTAATTTTTCACGCAGAGCAGGATCTTTGGTTTTATTCAATCGTTCTGTCAATAATTGTTGAACGTGTTCTCCTGCTTGATACAACGTTTTCGCATCTGCAAAAAGTTCTTTTGCAGGAGGCAAAATAACATCCATTAATTTATCTGTTGAACGTTGATCTGCAACAGAAAATTTTCGAATGGAATCAACCTCATCATCAAACCATTCCATACGCATAGGCTGTTCAAACGTAACAGGATATATATCTACAATTCCACCTCGAACGGAAAATTCGCCACTCTTTTCTACCATATCTACTCGTTCATAGCCCATGTGTACTAATTTTTCAGATAATGATTCTATCGGATACTCCTGTCCCACAGACAACGCTATCGAACAGTGATTCCAAGTTCGTCTTGGGGGGAATATTTTTCGAAGCCCCGCGAAAGGAATGACAAATACCCCTGAGAATCCAGAGGTAAGACGAGTGATAACATCGATTCTATTTCCCAATGTTTCTGGACTAGCAAGAGCTATCTCCGTTGTGATCAGCTCGTCAGCAGGATATAATAATACTTCTTCTTTTGATAATAATTCGCTTAAATCATCAGCAGCTTTTTGAGCTTGATTCAAATTATGTGTGACTACTACACAACTGCGCTTCGTTTTTTGGTACAGCGTAGCTACAAAAATCATACGTGCAGAGCCAGTAAGACCGGTAGCTAGTTGTTCCTGAAGTCCTGATTGGACTCCTTGGTAAATGGATTGGACATCTTTATCTTGGTCAAATAAATTCGTAAGCGGTTCCAAGGCTTCCTCCTTCTCCCCCTATATAAAAGAAGCCTCAGCAGATTGCCAAGGCTATGCTTCTCCATTCGATGTATTTAGTGATACAGTGATGGTAGAAGGGAACGTTCCGGGTAATGGTTTAAGATATGTTCGCAGTTCTCACAAACTACTCGAACTTGCATCTGACCATTTGTGTCACGGATAATTATATCTTCTCGTTCTTCTGCGGTCAACCGATCCAACCCGAGTTCTTCTTCGGAATATACAGAACTATTTAATTTTCCCAACGATGATTGACAAAAACGGCAGACATACTCCATTTTGAGATGCCTCGCTTTCTAAAAGAGTCAATTCTTATTATGTTCGTAAGATCGCTCCATTATACTTATTCATCGCAGATAGAAAATCATTCCTCAACCACTCATCTGTTGCTTCAGCAGAAGCAACTGCAGCGTCAGCAGCTACTTTGTGATCGAGATCGGAGAATCGAGTTAACACATAATCTACAACCGTCATGGGTGCCGGCGGACGATTTATGCCAATTTTTATTCGGTTAAATTGTTCCGTTCCAAGGTGTTGGATCAAAGATTTAATGCCGTTATGACCACCCGAACTCCCTTTTTGTCGCAGTCGCAGTTGTCCCAATGGAATATCCATATCATCAAAAATTACCAGTAAATCATCTAATGATAATTTAAGGAAACGCACAGCAGCTCCCACTGCTTCACCTGATAAATTCATATATGTAAGAGGCTTTAACAAATAAACTTTTTCCCCATTTACTACCCCTTCTGCAACCATACTGCTCCATTTTTCTTTTTGAAAAGGAATATTCCATTTATCACTTAATTGGTCAACAGCCCAGAAACCAACATTGTGCCTTGTTAATTCATATTTTTTCCCAGGGTTTCCCAACCCGACAATAACTTTCAACACGCTCACCTCAAAAAAGAAAAGACGATCAACCTTGACCGCCTATACAAATAATTTGCTTACTGACTGTTCGTGGTGAATACGATAAATCGCTTCTCCAATAACTGGTGCCACAGAAAGAACTTCTATTTTATCTAACATTTTTTCTGGTTTCAGTGCAATGGTATCTGTCGCTACTAATTGTTTAATACCAGAGTTTTCAATGCGTTCGAGAGCTGGACCTGATAAGACAGGGTGTGTACAGCAAGCATACACTTCTTTTGCTCCACGCTCGAGAATTGCTTCGGTTGCTAAGCAAATCGTACCTGCAGTATCGATAATATCATCAATGATAATTGCTGTTTTACCAGCAACTTTTCCGATAATACTCATTACTTCCGAAACATTTGGCTCTGGTCTTCTTTTATCAATGATGGCAAGTGGAGCCTCCAACCGCTCAGCTAAACGTCTCGCACGAATAACGCCCCCATGGTCAGGTGATACCACTACAAGGTCCGTTAAATTTTTCCCTTGGAAATAATTCGCCAAAATTGGTACACCAAGTAAATGATCAACTGGAATATTAAAAAATCCTTGAATCTGTGTGGCATGTAAGTCCATTGCAATCACACGATCTGCACCAGCCGTTTCGATCAAGTTTGCTACTAATTTTGCTGTAATTGGATCTCTCGCTCGCGCTTTCCGGTCTTGACGCGCATAACCATAATAAGGGATTACTACATTGATCGTACCTGCAGATGCTCGTTTTAGCGCATCTACCATGACGAGTAATTCCATCAAATGCTGGTTAACAGGATCGCAGGTAGACTGAACTACATATACATCTAACCCTCGAACTGTCTCATTTAACTGGATATGGATTTCACCATCGCTAAACTTATTCACTTTGGAGTCTCCTAATGGAATTCCCAAGTGATTACATATTTTTTGGGCTAACAGCGGATTTGAATTACAGCTAAAAACCTTTATACGAGAGTTTGCCTGGGACATTACCTTATCTCCACCTATAATGAATTGTGTCTGTTGATTTTCTGACGCAGTTTTGGAACATAATCTTCTTTGGTCACCTGACGCTCACGAGCAATAGCAAATGCCTCTGCTGGGACATCATCAGTAATGGTCGAACCTGCAGCGATATATGCCTTTTCTTCAATAGTAACAGGTGCAACCAAGTTGGTATTGCAGCCAATAAATGCACCGTCTTTAATAATGGTTTTATGTTTGGCAATACCATCATAATTTACCGTCACTACACCACAGGCAATATTCACATCCTGCCCTACTTCTGAATCTCCTACATATGCCAAGTGGGAGACTTTCGTTCCTTTGCCTAACTGCGCATTTTTCAAATCAACAAATGCACCTACTTTAGTATTTTCCGCCAAAGATGTATTTGGGCGGATATAAGTGTATGGACCAACGTTAACATTACTTCCTATCTCACTATCTTCGATTACACTATACCGGATTTTTGTTTGATCTGCTACTCGAACATTATACAAATCGGCTTCTGGTCCGATAATACAAGCACTTCCAATTTTTGTATTTCCTTTGAGAGTGCTCCCGGGAAATATTTCTGTATCAGCATCAATTTCTACTTCTGCTTCTATTGTAACGGTAGACGGTTGATGAATGGTAACGCCGTTTAGCATATGTTTTTTGATGATACGCTGTTGTAGATGAGTTTCTGCTTCTGCTAGTTGTACTCGATCATTAACACCCATCGCTTCTTTTTCGTCATCCATCATCGAAGCGGCAATGATTTCACCTTGTTCTTGGAGAATAGAAATAACATCAGGGAGATAGTATTCCCCTTGTGCATTATTATTGTTTACCAATTTCAGCGCTTCAAATAACTTCCGATTATTAAAACAGTACGTTCCTGTATTTATTTCATTAACTGCGTGTTCTTTTTCACTGGCATCTTTATGTTCAACGATTCGCGAAACACTTCCATCCGATTGGCGTATCACTCTGCCATATCCAGTGGGATCTTCTAACTCGGCTGTTAAAATGGTAGCAGCAGCTTCTTGATTGATATGATTTTCTATTAATGACTGCAGTGTCTCTTTTGTAAACAACGGATGATCACCATTTAACACAAGGGTAATTCCATCTTTCCCTCTTAAGTGATCCTCTGTCTGCATGACAGCATGAGCAGTTCCTAACTGCTCTGTTTGCCGTACAAAAGTAACTTGTTCCCCAAGTGCTGCTTCTAATGTTTCCCCTAAATGTCCGATTACCATTAACGTCTGGGCTGTCCCCATATCTTTTAATGTATCCAAGATATAGTTTATCATTGGCTTCCCGCATAATTCATGCAAAACTTTGTGTTTCTTTGATTTCATCCGGGTACCTTTCCCCGCCGCCAAGATAACCGCGCTTAAATTCTCCGTCACAGTGTATAAGCTCCCATCGTTATAAATTACCATTTTGAATATATCGTAATCATAGGGGTTTATGCAACTTTTGTATTTTATTCTAAGGTACCTATAAAATCGTATCTCGAATTATTAGCAGATTGGAACAAAACGAAGTGTTATAATAAAATAGTTACGATTTACAGACAACAATATAGGAGGCTCTCATGCCCAACCAACATTCCATCGAAACTGTCTATAATGATTTCTTGTCGATTATTTTGGAAAAAAATAGGGAAAACGTTTGGACAAGGGCAAAAGAAGTCATTATTGAAGATGTGACAGAAACGTCTGTAAATAAAGGGTCGATTGTTTATAAGGGAGATGATAAGCTCCTTACAAAGTTTGAAAAGGCATTCTTTGAGGAGCGTCTCAGGGTGCCCTATTTCAACGCCTTTACAATCACTCTAATTGTGAATTAAAAATATTTAAAAGTCCCCATACTAAATAATTTTCAGTATGGAGACCCAAAAATACGAAGAAGCAACACAGAAATATATCCATCCCGAAATTGAGTTGCAGCCAATACTATTGAACAATTTTTGCTGCCACACTTCTATTAGAAACTACATCTAAGAGTCCAACTATTTATTATATAATTCAAAATGATCAGCATGATATAATAATGATGTCCAATCCCCTTTTATAGGAGGAAAAATGTCAACTTTTTGGGGCCGTCTTTCCAAGGATCTCAAAGATTGCCTTGAGCACCTTGATAAACTGAAAAAATCAACAATCTACGCAGAAGAAATCGCAAAAATAGCGATTGAGGACCAAAACTACTTTACGTTCCAAAATCTTCGTATTAGCGTCAGGGTAGAGAAAGACAAGCACCCTTCCGTAAAAATTATTGATCCTCACCTTTTTCTAAAAAAATATCAGAAATCTCGGCTCGAAACATTTTTCATCCTGCAAAATTTCATCTCTTTTGGTTATACCATTACCATCACGGTTGACCGAGCTTAACACAAAATCAACTGCTGAGTATGGTTTGCTCAGCAGGGAACAGAAATATTATGATAGTCCAATTTTAACTAGTCATAAAAACAATTAAACATGAAATGATATACTAATATCGTCTACGATCCACAACAAAATTTGGAGTTGGAGTGTCAAAGCAAATCACGAAGAAGCATTTCGAAGAGCAAGTGAATAAAATCTGGGAAACGTATGAGAGTAGCTGGGGAATATCGATTCGACATAAAGCACTGAAAAAAGTTCCCACTGACCCTAAGATTGTAGGTTATACAGATGATAACAAGCTGCTGAGACAAGTACAAAAAATGGAATTGGAAGCTGTATTTGCTCGCTTCGCTTCAGAGTGCACTCCCACATTTTCGGTGGAAGTAGTGGTTGAACCAAAGAAGAAGTAAATCCTGCCCCTCCTAGAAAAAGAACTCTTTTTCTAGGAGACAAACGATATAAACATTCGCCATACCAATGACTGAAAAATCAATAAATATTTGATATACTACTCTTGATCCATGTCCTCAAGATTACTTGGAGTCAAAATGGCAGAATCGATTTCCAAAAAGATGTTCCAAATTCAGCTGAACATGATTTGGCAAACATATGAAGGATCTTTTGGAGTAAAGATTGTCCAAAAAAATCTAAAGGAAGATCCTTCTGGTCCAGACCTTGTAATTAAAGATAAACTGCATCTCCTGACTTCAGACCAAAACAATGAACTTGAAACGATATATAAAAAATTTGCTGCCAAGTATACTCCCACGTTTTCTGCGGAAGTGGAAGTGAAACAGAAGTAAATTGCTCCTCTCCTAGGTGGTTACATTCCATCTAGGAGCCAAATCAAAGATAAATAATTCTATGTTATAATACAGTTGTCTACTTCAGTTGATTGGAGAAAAAATGGCTAAAAAGCCGGAATGCCAATCTGAACTTGACCGACTTTGGGAAATTCATAGCAAAGACAATGGTGTAACCATCGAACAAGTATCCATGGAGAGAACTGCATATAATTCTGGAGAATATGCCCCGCCGAAACTCCATATTATTGATGAGAAAAATCTCCTAGACAAAGATACAAAAGACTGGATCACCGAAGCATTTGAGGGTATTTTCGTAACCAAAAATTACTTTGTGAAGTACGAGGTTACCATAAATATTAAACCCAAGAAGTAGTAGTTTTCATAATACTCCTAGATGAAGGTATCCTTTGTCTAGGAGTCCAATAGTTCAACAACTGGTTCCCCATCCCCATTATTTCGTATATTCATGCACCTTAAACTAATAATAAAATCTTTTAAATCATGACCATCCTTAAAATAATTTTTGTTATAATTAACTTGCATGTTTCTCTATTAATCGGAGGGAAAATGTCCCAATCTGTGGAAGCGAGAAATGTCGCATACGATTTTGCAATATTTTGTAGTGAGACAAAATGGAGAAATAATCCTAAATTTAAAATCAAAGTAGAGGATACAGACAAAATAAGCGGCTCACTGGAGATTATTGATAACAAAAAACTACTGACACGTTATGAAAAAAGTAGGCTACATGCCGAATGGTTGACATGTAGCGAGTTCAAAGTAACGATCACTGTTACATAACTTTTTTCATGTCTGCTAGGTTTATAAAATAAATATAATTCAACCCAGCAGACAACAAGAACAATCTTCTATTTAACATAAAAAAGCAAAAAGCCTCCTTTCTCATGGAAGGAGGCTTTTCCCTATAATGCTTTTGGCGTAGGAATGATATCTTCTTCTATATCATCAGCCCGACGGTATTCTTCTAACACAGCTGATTCGATCTTTTCTCTGCTGAGCGGAGAAATCGGATGAGCGATGTCGCGAAACTCACCGTCAGGAGTACGCTTACTAGGCATTGCAACAAACATACCATTATTCCCATCAATCACACGAATATCATGAATCACAAACTCACTATCAATTGTAATCGATGCAATCGCACGCATACGACCTTCTCGATTAACCTTACGTAATCTTACATCTGTTATTTCCATCCAAATGCACCACCTGTTACCAAGATGACTTTACTCTTAGTATTCGCGGGAACACTTGAAATTCCTTCCAAATATGACAAAAAAATTAGAAATCACTGGAAAGATTTGCAATGACCTCGATCTCAATCCCTACATCCTTAGGCAAACGCGCTACTTCTACTGTTGAACGTGCTGGTTTGTGTGTCGCAAAATATTGTCCATACACTTCGTTAATCGCTGCAAAATCATCCATATTTTTTATAAACAATGTTGTTTTGACGACGTTTTCTAGTTTTGCATCTGCTTCTGCCAAGAGATTGGTAATATTTTTTAAGACTTGGTGTGTCTGCTCTTCTATACTACCCGAAACTAGTTCACCATCCGGTGTTAACGGAATTTGCCCTGATGCAAATAAAAAATTTCCAATTTTTACTGCTTGCGAGTATGGGCCAATTGCTTGTGGTGCTTTATTAGTTTGAATGATTTTCACAGTGTAAACACTCCTTATTCGAACAGATTACCAATCTGTGTCGTAATTCGTTTTTCTTTCTCATCAACCTCAGTTACGGTTACCAATGAAACATAATCATCAACTAACTTTTCTGGTACCACGGAATCAACCATCACCCCGACTCCAACTACTTCCGCCTCAAATTCGCGAAGTAATTCGATCAGTCCTCGAACGGTCCCACCCGCTTTCATATAATCATCAATCAATAAAACACGGGAACCATGTGCCAGACTTCTTCGAGCAAGTGATAATTGTTTCAGTCTCCCGCTAGATCCAGAAACGGTGTTTACAGTCACAACAGAACCTTCTGTGACAGTTGTATCATAGCGTACAATAACGACAGGTTTACGCAAATGATATGCTGCCGCATAAGCGAGCGGAATACCTTTGGTTTCTACTGTTACAATTGCATCGATATTGCTGCGCCCAAATATTTTTGCCCATATCCGTCCAATCGAATGAAGCAGTACTGGATCACCCAGTAAATCAGACATAAATAAAAAAGCACCTGGTAGGATCCGCTCCGGGTTTGTCAAACGTCTACACAATCGAGATAAAACCTCTTTTGTCTCGTCAACACCCATACCAGGCATATATCTCACACCGCCAGAGGCGCCAGCCATTGTCTCCAATTGCCCGTTTTCCTCTGCATGCAATACTTCTTGAATAATCGTTAAGTCCTCACTGATGGAAGACTTGGCAGCTTGATAACGCTTTGCAAACGCTGTAAGCGGAATCAGTTGATAAGGGGCGTTTAGCAATTGGCGTGTCATATCGACTAAACGCGCACTCCGTTTCCATTTTTCCATTCGCAATCCCCCAAAACCCGAACATCATGCCTGAACTATAACATTTTGTTTGGTTTTGTTCAAGTTTCCGAGCATTCGTACTGCGAAAACTTGCGGGCAGAATCCTTTTAAACTATTCACCATTCTTCGCGCCCTCGACTCACGATCTACAAGGGCGAAGACCGTTGGACCACTACCGGACATCAACACACCATCTGCACCAAACTGATACATTTTCTGTTTTAATTTCCGAACATCCGGCTCCATTTGCATAGTTATCGTCTCCAAGACATTTCCCATCATTCGAGTAATCGCTCGATAGTCTTGGCGATAGAGAGCATCGATCATCTCTTTTGTTCGTGGTCTGCGTTTTACCTGATCTACGCGCAAAGCTCCAAACACATCAGCAGTAGATACTCCTTGAGGTGGTTTTGCCAAAACAACCCAGCATGGTGGTGGTGCAGGTAACACCTGTAGATTCTCTCCCCGGCCAGTTGCCAAAGCAGTATTTCCAAATACGCAATAAGGTACATCTGAACCAATTTCTGCTCCGATTTCTGCTAACTCTCGAAGGCTCAATCCCAATCCCCATAACCGGTTTAACCCACGTAAAGTAGCAGCCGCATCACTGCTCCCTCCAGCCAATCCAGCAGCTACGGGTACCTTTTTATCTATTTTTATCGCAACCCCACGTCGAATCCCCACTTTTTTCCGCAGCAAACTAGCAGCCATATATGCAAGATTTTTATCATCTTGCGGCACTAACCCAGAGCTAGATTCTAAGAGAATCGCCGAAGTCGGGATGGACAGCAGATCAATGCGATCAGCTAAATCGACAGATGTCATGACCATTTCTAATTCATGATATCCATCCGCTCTCTTGTATAGCGCATCTAATGTAAGATTAATTTTCGCTGGCGCTTTTTCTGATATAAACAAACCATATATTCCTCCTCGTAACACCCCAAAACACTATTTTGGGTAACCATTGATGCTTGTCCGTCCAGATTATTGTTTTATTGTACCACGAGCAGGTTTACATACCAATAAAGAAAACTTGATGATTGGCTAGCTTTTTTTAAAGCGACAACAGAACCCTAGTTGCACTTATGCAGATAATGCAATCCTTCCTCTTCCGCTTTATCTGCGAAAGAAAACTTGGTGATTGGCTAGCTTTTTTTAAAGCCAGATAAATAGATCAAACAATAGAAAAAGCCGAGAGTTAAACCCCCGACTTTTTCTTATTCCCCTGCTTTTTGTTTTGCCAACTGCTCTTCTGCTAACTGAATCGCTCTTTTTACCATATTTCCAGCGTCACGGGCTTTAATCCCGCCCCAACCTTCACGCTGTACTACATCGTAAAAACCAAGCTCTTTGGCTAACTCTACTTTTAAGGCTTCTGACATCACAGCCCGTCGTGCCATTTACCATCGCCTCCTAAAGATTAACAGGGTATCTATTAGTATGAGAAAGGAAACTGGTTTTTATTTAAATAAGATTTCATTTCTGTATGCAATCGATCTGACTTGTCCACAAAAACAAACTGCATATCAAATAAACAGATCACTATTATAAAATTTTGTGACGGGTTGAGATTACTCAACCCGTCATTGTCAGGAAAACATCCCAACCAATGCATCCCTCTTTGATTTATGGTCAGGGGATAGGTTTACACCCCAAGATTCCAGGGTTTCCAGCTTCCTTTTATAGTCGGCAGCATTCTTAGCACTTGTGATCAGTGTAGCATCACTCAGTCCCTGCGAGTTCAGATTGTGATAAATCCGATCAAGGACTCCCCACACATTCTCCTTCTCTCCGAATGTATTACGAAGAGAACGAAGGGCTACTTTCACTTCTCCGACAGTACCAGCCATGAATGACCCTTTCCAACCGAGAAACGCTCTGACATTGACAAATCAAGCATATCTTTTTCATGATTTATTTTCAATATTGATCCAATTTACTCCACAAAAGAAAAAGGACATCCCTAAGGATCTCCTTGTTTTATGTTGCCTTAATGTATTTTACTTGTACCTGCTCGTTGTCGGGTTGATAAACGGTGAGCTCTACCGACTCCGTCAAAATATCTGCATAACTGTAGGAAACCCGTTTGAACGAATGCTGATCCTCATCCAGTTTTACGATAAAGACAGAAGGGTATGTCTCTTCTAATATACCTGTCCGTTCAATGGTCTTGCGGCGTCCGCTGTTGGCCTTTAGGTGGATTTTCTGTCCGATATAGCCATCTAACTTTAGTTTGATTTCTGATAGTGCGTTTTTGCCCATTGTCTACGACCACCTCACTTCACTCATAGAAGATTATATACCATACGGTGTGAAATGTCAAATTTGTTATTATAGCAGTGGTACAAAGGATTTGTCAATCAATTTTTATTTCGTAAAACGATCTGCCACTGCACTTGCTGCAACAGAATCGGGTTTAATCTTGGCTTCATAGCCTACAGCCGTAACCCAGCCTACTACTTCTTGGATTACTTTTCGTGTCTCTCCCCGTTGACCAACATCCAAATGGATCTCCATGGGAATATTTTCCGCTAAGCGAAAAAAACCACTTTCTTTTAACATGTCTACGCAATGCAAACTATATTCTGTTTCACGATATATACGATATCGTAAGTCTTTCATCGCTGGATGTGATTTTCGAGTATAAAAGAACAATGCACCTTTTCCAATTCGTTGGATAATAATAGCTGTGACAAACAATGTTTCTCTCGTTCTGGTCTGTGAATCGGTACCAATCATTATCTTGTAGTCTCTATTGCGGTCTGCTTCTAGGTAATCCTTGATTTCCCTAATCATGTTATCCATACTGTACTTGCCTTTACGTGGATGAAAAAAATCCATTCCATCACCCTCCAAGTGGTTTTTGCATGGAAATTGCAGCTCAAGACATCAATAAATGAATGAGTTAAACTTGTTTGGTAGCCACTGCCTCTCTCTGTCGATATAAGACATTGGATAACTGAGCAAACGCGTCAATTGAGAGCATTTCTGCCCTATAACCCGGATCTAACCCAATACTTTGAATCAATTCTTCCAGATACATTTTCTCCAATGGGAAAGGTAAAGAACTTGCCAGAGAATTTACTAACGTTTTTCGCCGTTTCGCAAAAGAAGCCCTAACTACTTGAAAAAAGAATGATTCATCGAGCACAGGTACTGCAGGTGTGGAGCGGATTGCTAACTTAATAACCATCGAATCTACTTTCGGAGAGGGAACAAATACTGTACTTGGAACTTGTACTACTTTGCTGGGTTCACTGAAATACTGAGCAAATACACTGAGTGATCCATAAACTTTTGTTCCAGGCGCAGCTAAAATCCGCTCAGCAACTTCCTTTTGGATCATGACCACAATGTTAGTTAGATTTAATTTTGACTCTAGCAACTTCACTAAAATAGGCGATGTAACATAATAAGGTAAGTTCGCCACTACGTGAACATCTGAACATGAGGAGAATTTATCCGATATAAGCTGAGCAAAATCATATTTGCTTGCATCAGCATGTACAATTTCAATGTTTGACTGATTGATAAATAATTCCTGTAAGATAGGAATCAAACGATTGTCTAGTTCAATCGCTACTACCTTTTCTGCCTGTTGAGCCAACCCTTCTGTCAGAGCACCTAAACCCGGTCCGATTTCAATAACTCCAGACTGGTCACTCAAATTAGCAGCTTCAATGATTCGTTGCAGTACATTTTGATCAGTTAAAAAGTTTTGTCCTAAACTTTTTTTTAGTACTATATTATGCTGCTTCAACAATTTTCGTGTTTTTGCAGAAATACCAAAATTCATACTAAATCTCCTCTTATGTTCAGGAGTGCTTGTTCACATTCTTCCCTACTTATACGTAAAGTTTTCAGCCGGTGATAAAATTGCTTTGCATTCGCATAACCGATTGCTAATTCTTTTGCCAATTTTTCCCGCAATCTCTTAGAGTACGGATAACCAACTAATTCATATGAAAAGTACGTTTGCCATGTAAGCCAAAATTCTTGTTCCTCTACCATCGTTCGAACGTTATTAAGCGCAGCAATGATATCCGTAGGATGAGCATGCTCTACACCAACTTTGTGCTTTTCAAATGCTAGCTCCTTTTCAATGAATGCATGTTTCACATTTGGGATTTCCCGGGAAATAATTTTCCTTATTCGCTCGCCGGCATGATCAGGATCTGTAAAAACAATTACACCTCTTGCTTTTTGAGCGCGATGAAGCTCGTCCAAAACATGCTTAGGAATTGCTGAACCTTGTGTTTCAATCGTATCTGCATCTACTGCTCGCTTAATCGCTAGGCTGTCATTTTTTCCCTCTACTACAATGATTTCTTTTACCTTCCGCATAATCTATACCCTATCTATATAATTTGAAACAATTTTTTTGCGTTTTTTGTAGTTGCTTCTGCTAAATCTTCCAAACTAATTTCCCGAAGCCTCGCTATTTCTTCTGCAACTAAGCGCACATATGATGTCTCATTGCGTTTTCCCCGGAATGGATGTGGCGCTAAGTAAGGAGAATCTGTTTCCAATAACAATCGATCCAATGGGACTACTTTGGCGACTTCTTTTAACACAGGGCGATTTTTAAAGGTTACTGGCCCACCGATTCCAATGGAAAAATCTAACTGGATACACTCCTGCATATAGTCAACATCGCTAGAAAAACAGTGCATCACACCACCGACTTCTTCTGCATGTTCTTCTTTCAAAATTCGCAGAACATCTTCGTCAGCATCACGATTGTGAATAATAATAGGGAGGTTAACTTCCTTTGCGAGCTGAATCTGCTGGCGAAAAACAGCATGTTGTATTTCCTTTGGTGATGTATCCCAATAATAATCCAAACCAATTTCACCAATTGCTACGACTTTTTCATGAACAGTGAGCGAACGTAACCAATCGATATCTTCTTCTGAACAAGAAATGGCATCTTGGGGATGCCATCCAACAGAAGTATAGAAAAAGGGGTAATTCTCAGCCAATTGGATTGAACTAGGAATCGTTTTGCGATTATAACCGATGTTCAAAATATATGAGATTCCTGCATCTTGTGCCCGCTTGATCACCTGTTCACGATCTTGATCAAACTGCTCGTCATTTAGATGTGTATGAGTCTCAAACAGCATGTCTCAAACCCCTTTGTCTCTTACTACTTATTTAATAAACGAAATTCTTTAAAAGGCATCACTACTAGATCAGCGCGACCAACAACCGCACTATCATCTACGGCTCCGATGATACGGCTATCTTTACTATTATTCCGATTATCACCTAATACAAACAGATGATTTTTTGGTACTGTCACTTGCTTAAAATCACCAATCATTTTTTCAGCGATATAGGGCTCTGTCAAACGTTTGTTATTACGGTAAACATACCCATCTTTCACTTCTATCTTGTCACCAGGTACACCAATAACACGCTTAATAAAGTCGCGTTGTTCATTGGTATGAAAAACGACAATATCACCATAACTAGGCTTGCTAACATCATAAATAAACTTATTCACTATCAACAATTCATTACCGTCGAGGGTTGGATACATCGAAGTACCATTTACCTCATAAGGAGCAAAGAGGAAAAATCGAATCACCACTGCAATTAATAAGGCAGAGATAACCGCTACCCCCCACTCGATTATTGAGCTTTTCACAGAGCCACTATTACTTGACATCTGGTCACGTCCTTTAACTTAATTCATAGACTTCAGAAAATGAGTGGATTGCACCAATCATAGCATATTTTCCTAAATTATTTTACCCGGGTACCATTGGGAATATCATCTGACACTGTTGAAAGCACAAGTTTCTTGCCTTTTTTCGCGGCTAAAATCATACCTTCTGAACGTACTCCTCTCAAGGTGACTGGAGCTAGGTTCGTTACAGCAATGACTTTTTGACCCACTAATTGATCTGCAGTGTAATGTTCTGCTATGCCTGAGACGACTTGGCGCTGTTCACTTCCCAAATCGAGCTGTAATTGTAACAAACGGTCTGCTCCTTTTACTGGAGAAACAGCTACGATTTCTGCTACCGTGAGTTCTACTTTTGCAAAATCATCAATGGAAATATGCTCCGTTTGCACCTCTTTTTTCTCTTCTACTTTTATTTCTTTTTTATCCGTTACTGGTTCTTGACGACGTTTTGCAGCCTGATCCATCATTTCCGCGATAGCTTCCAGTTCTTTCTCCACTTCCAAACGAGGAAAAATTGGTTTTCCTTTACTAACTTTTTTTCCTGCTCTTGTCACACCAAATCGATGAATACTTTCCCAAGCGTGCTCATCTTCACTCAATTGCAATTGTTGGTACATCGCTTGTGGCGCTTTCGTCATAAACGGCTGAATCAAAACACTTACAACTCGGATACCTTCTAATAAATGATATAAGACAGAACCAAGTGCAGTTCTTGTTTCTTCTGATTTAGCTAAGTTCCAAGGAGTAGTAGCTTCAATATATTTATTACCTGCCCGCACAAGCTCCCAAATTTGTGTTAATGCTACGGAAAACTGCATTTTTTCCATCGATTGTTCTACTTTATTTACTGTCTCTGCCACTAATGAAACAAATGCTTGGTCATGATCAGTAGCATTTGGGATATAAGCAGGAACAACCCCGTCAAAATATTTTTCAACCATCGTCAAAGTCCGATGCAGTAAGTTGCCTAGATCATTTGCCAAATCAGCATTAATCCGCTCCACAAATGCTTCTGGAGTAAAGATTCCATCACTGCCAAATGGTACTTCGCGAAGCATATAATAACGCACTGCATCGAGACCAAAATGTTCAATCAATGGAACTGGATCAATTACATTCCCTTTGGATTTAGACATTTTCTCTCCTTTGACAAGGAAAAATCCATGTCCGAAAACTTTTTTCGGCAGTGGTAAATCCAATGCCATCAAGAAAATTGGCCAATATATGGTGTGGAAGCGGACAATTTCTTTTCCGATCAGATGTACATCTGCTGGCCAGTATTTCTCAAATTTAGCAGGGTCATCTGTCCCATAGCCAAGTGCAGTAATGTAATTTGCAAGCGCATCTAACCATACATATGTGACATGTTTAGGATTCCCAGGTACCGGCACCCCCCAATCAAAGGTGGTACGTGTGACACTCAAATCTTCCAATCCTGGTTTGATAAAGTTTTCAATCATTTCGTTTTTACGAGAGACTGGCTCAATAAATTCTGGGTTTTCTTCATAGTGTTGCAGCAATCGATCAACGTATTTACTCATACGAAAGAAATAGCT
Organism: Shimazuella sp. NTD247; assembly: GCF_059510415.1. Taxonomy (NCBI): domain Bacteria; kingdom Bacillati; phylum Bacillota; class Bacilli; order Caryophanales; family Thermoactinomycetaceae; genus Shimazuella; species Shimazuella sp. NTD247. Next base: position 169,584 of record NZ_JCAJZU010000008.1, read on the forward strand.
TTCTTCTTTGATGCGATCTACTGGACGACCACAATCTGGACATTTGCCGTCTACCACTTGGCGATCTGTAAAGAATGCTTCACATTGGATACAATACCATCCTTCATATTCCCCCAAATAAATGTCGCCTTGTTCTAGTAACTGTGTAAAAATCTTTTGGACAATTACTTTATGTCGGTCTTCTGTTGTGCGGATGAAATCATTGTAAGAAATATCTAACTTATTCCATAACTCTTTGATCCCTACTACAATATCATCGACAAACTGTTGAGGCGATTTTCCAACTTCTTGTGCTTTCTTTTGTATTTTTTGACCGTGTTCGTCTGTTCCAGTCAGATACATAACATCATAACCACGCAGTCTTTTGTAACGGGCCATCGTATCTCCTGCAACCGTTGTATAGGCATGACCAATATGCAATTTATCACTCGGGTAATAGATCGGAGTAGTAATATAAAAAGTCTTTTGTTTGCTCATCAGCTAAATCTCCTTTACAAAATATAAAAACTCGCCCCAAAAAGGGACGAGATTGTTCACGTGGTACCACCCAAATTCGGTTTCACGAAGCCGCATAATGACCTCATAAAGCCCTTCAAACCCTATAACGTGGGTCAATCGTTTCCTCTTACTATCATTCAGAGAAACGTCTCCTAGGCCATATTCCTTGGCTTCCCCTATGTCGGCTCGCACCTAACCCGACTCTCTGATGATAGGTTTCAACAAGTACTCTTCCTGATCACAGACATTTTCATTTCTAGCTATTATATCGAAAACAACTCGATAAAATCAAGTTGTAGACTTTCGTAACACACCCTTAATCTGTAGATCAAAGGTGTGTCTGAGGCTCACGCAAAACGTGTACCCCAACGTTGCTTCAGACGAGACTCTTCCGGCATGAAATGGCCCCCATCATTGAACATGGAATAAGGGAGATTACCTCCTTTGCCATCCCGAATCGAAAACATCGGAGCGACGTACTGAGCAAGCATAATTCGGCTGGCACCATGCCTCGGGCGCCCCTCAGGAAATTCTTCTACGAAAAGCCCTGGGAGATACAGGGTTACTGATTTATTCCTATGGGTGAAGACAGCCTTAACATTGCCAGTGGCATAGTGCCCATAGTCACTGCCAACCTTCGGAAAGCTGATTTTCTCTGCTTCTACATCAATGGTAACTGTCCCGAAAGTGGTTGCCATCTTCAGCTGCTTCTTATTCATGATACTCCAATCAGTGTGTTATCTAGTCTGTCTACTCTAATATAATCAAAATATTCCCTCATTACAATCTTGTTCTTATTTCGAAAAATAATAAATTTTCTAAAAACCATTTGATAAATGAATCTCCAAAAGTCCAGAAGAAATGACCTTCAGTAGATTTCTTTTCTTTTAAATGACTGGAGTTATTTTATGGTCACTCAAGCCAACGGTAAGCTCTCTTCTATTTTAAACGCTTCTCTTCTAGAAACCAATTTGCGAATAATAGAATACCTTCATGAAAGGTTACTTTCGGTCGAAACCCAATCGATTGTTCCAGCTTCCGCACATCCGCTACGGTATGCTTCACTTCGCCTTCTTGTGCTCCTAAAATTGTCTTTTTATAAGAAAGACCGAGTGCATTTGCTAAAACATCTAGCATCTGCGTAACCTTTACGGAGATACCAGAACCAACATTGTAAACTTGATATCCGCCTGAAAATTCGATGGACAAGCGAATAGCATCCACAACATCACTAATATATGTATAATCTCGTGTACTGTCTGGATCATAGATTGTCACAGGCTGTTCTGCTAACATTTGCTCTGCAAATTTGTTCATTGCCATATTCGGACGCTGTCCTGGCCCAAAGGTTGTAAACAGCCGCAATACGGTGATATTAAAACCATAAAGTTGGTAAAACAACTGGCAGTATGTTTCTGCTGCATACTTAGAAGTAGCGTATGGAGAAATTGGCATGGAAACAATTTCATCTTCTTGAAATGCATAAGGTTCATCCACTGCACCATATACAGATGAGGAAGAAACAAAAATAAATCTCCTAATTTCATATTCAGCAGACAGCTGTAACAATTGCACCGTCCCTGTCACATTGACATCGCTGTAGAGCGCAGGGTCTTGTATCGATGAACGAGCACAAGGAATAGCTGCTAAATGAATAACTGTATCCCATTTCTGAGCTTGAAAAATCTCATCCATCGCTTCTTCATCGCGTATATCTGCCTCATACAATTCAATATTGTCCATCTTTATCCATTTTTGCAAACGCTTCATTTTCATTTCACGCGGATAGAAGGGATCAAAGTTATCCACAACACCTATTTTTTTATACTGTGTGAATAAAGATAAATGCTGGATAAGATTACTTCCTATAAAACCCGCGCCACCTGTTATTAATACATTCATGTTATTTTCACGCCCCGTAACTATGGAAACTTCCCAATTCTGAAAGCTTAAATCTAAGATGTATCTGCTAGGAAACACTCCTTTCTACGTTACTATACATTTCATAAATAGAAAACTTTTATAAAGATAATTTCTGCTATTTATAATAAAAATTTGCTATTAGATAGTAAAATCATATTATCATAGAAATGCTTCTTTCAAATCCGGAACGTGATTTCCCCTAAAAAATTATTTCAGCAATGATTGATTCATTGACACCGTTTTTATGTCATTATCGCTTGCTGCGATACTTATTTTTGTGTATGCGAATAGAAAAAAGAATCATACTCAGTTACAGTAACTAATATATATGATCCTTTTTTATTTATTTTTAATTATCAGGAAGTAAATATCCAAATATCCCGTCATTATATTCAGTTCTAATAGTTCCATATCTGAAATCATAAACAGCAAAAGATATCCCTCCATGGCAAATGTTCATGCATGAAAGGATAATAGACATATCAAATTTATGTCAATAATTCCAAAGGAGTTACTATTTATAAGAGTCTTGGAACTCAAAATCGATTACAATTGATATGAGATGACAAGATGGGTTTACTCTACTATATAATCTGATATTTTTGGATGACCAGCTCTCAAGTTAGAGAGCCAGTCATCCCTAGGAGACTCCACGGAGGGAGCAGACCTAGTAGAGATTGGGGAGACCGTTCACCAGCGGTTGGACGCTTCGAGACAGCCTGGTAAGTGTACTGACAAACGGCTCACGCTCACAGATGTACCACACCCCGTTCCAGCGAACGAGAGAAACGAACACCAAGTCCGTCGGCAGGTCAATCTTTCCGAGTCCACGCTTAACTCCGTGAATGACATGGTCGACGTAGAGCACAACTCGTCCTTCGAGCGAGTACTCCCGATCAAACAACGGCTTTTCCGAACCGAGCGGATTGTCGTCTGGAACAATCACCAGCTTACTATCCACTTCACAGACGGAAAAGACGTCGTACGCCCTGTCACCGATTTGAACCTGGGCGATGGTCTGCTCAACCTCAACAATGCTCATGATTCCTCCTAGGGAAGGGTTGCCGTAGATTACTTTCTATTATAAATGATCTGAAAACATCTTGTATATCAACAAAGCATTACAACTTTTTCACAATAATAGCTTTTTGAGTTTAAAGAGGAGGTTATTCGATTTGGATATTAAAAATTATTTCGAAAGAATAGGTATCACACGAGAACTAAAAAATAATTTAGATGATTTAACATACCTGCAGAAACATCATGTAACAAAAGTCCCTTTTGAAAACTTGGATATTATTCAGGGTATCCCTTTATCTATTGTGCCTGATGATCTCTATCAAAAAATTGTGATCCGTCGAAGAGGGGGAGTATGCTACGAATTAAATGGACTGTTTCATTTTTTACTTCATGCACTTGATTTTGATGTATCCATACGAGCGGCAACTGTAAATATAAAAGGATCATGGTTTAAAGAAGGATCACATCTAACAAACATTGTTCACTTGAAAGGAGAAGATTATTTAGTAGATGTAGGATTTGGCGGTAATACACCAAGTACTCCCATTCCTCTGACCGGTCAAGAAATTCAAACAGTAGGGGCCTATTATCGAGTGAAACCTTATATAGAAGAGCAAAACACATGGGTATTAGAAAAAAAAGAAGATACAGATTGGACAATGCTATATAAGTTCGCAGATATAAAGAAAGTCATGGATGATTTTAAAAATGTATGTGAATTTACGCAATACGGTGAAAGATCGTCTTTTAATAAAGTTCCTGTCATCATGAAGGTAACAAATCAAGGCAGAATTACATTGCATGATCAATCATTGACTATTGTGGAAGGATCGAATAAAACAAAACAGAGTATTGATCCAAAGGAAACGGAGAGGATCTATAAAGAATTATTTCTTTTAGAAATATAATCAGGAATGAAGTTTATCAAAACTTCATTCCTGATTATATTGACAACCCTATACGGATAAAGCCGTTAGATTCTTAGGAATATAGCCTCATGACTATTTCATCAACAAACTAATTCCGTGCGCCCCGCGATCTATGTTTGTTAATTTTTTCTTTGTCTCAAGCAAACTTGGTTTTCGTTTATCACAGCTATACATATATCAATACAGGAGTATATGTTCACGAATTTGTTTTTCTCAATGTTGAACTAGATATTATTTGCATGAAATTAGTTTGGCGAATTACAGTTACCCTAATATCAGTTTATTTTTTCGTATTTTGTCGCAAATGGAGTCTCTTTGATTCGAATTTGGTTTCCTTTCGCTAATCCATGCAGTTCTTCTTTTAACCTAACAACATCCCAGTTTTTATTTAAATCTCGATTTACATCTGCTAACACCATAACCAAATCAGTATCAAAGAACGGCATTTTTGCTTTGAGCAAATTTACCAATTCCTCATTTTTGCTCGCCCGCAGCTCACGGAGTTCATCAAACGGATTGAGCAAGTGGGGACTTTGTGTATATGCACTGCGAATACGTATAAATAATGTTCGGCCATAAGCAGCAGAAGAAACAAATGTATCTCCAGAACGCAAGTAAGGCAGCCTCTTTCCTTCTTCCTGAGTTAGGTCGGTTTCTTCTTTTAATGTAGCAATATCTGTTCCTCGAACCGTACGAAATACAAATTTGGTATTGAGCTGAGCAGTTGTTGTTTCATCTAATAAGGTCGGCCTCTGTGTAGCGAGTACCAAAAATACTCCATATTTCCTTCCTTCCTGCGCGATTTCTTTTATAATCGCTTTTGCAGGGGAATCAATCGCTTTGGGCGCAAAATTGTGTGCTTCATCCGTCACAATCACAAATGGCGGGAAAAAATGCCCCTCTTCTCCATTCATTCGCGCATCTTTGTATTCTCTTCGTTTGCGATATAAACTACCGATAACATAGTTTGCAAAGACCTGTAGTACCCATGATGGACCCTGTACAACAACAAGTTTCCCTTGTTCCAATCCCCTTTGTACAGCATGGATATCTTGATGAAACAATCCTGCACGTTCCAGACGGCCTAATCGCCAACGCACCCCTTTGATGGAAGCAAGTGGCAGATCACCATACTTCTTTTTTAACTCCTGTAGATCAATAGCTCGCTGACCCTCCGCATAAGAGATACTATCGCGTCTTGCTTGCCGATCAAAGCCATTCCCCTCTTCCAATGCTTCCACTAAATTGGATATGCGATCACTAAAAGAGGTAAAGGAATCTTTTTGTTTATGTAACATCTGGACAACATTGGTCATTGCTTCTGAAAACTGATCGCCAACCGTACGCAATAAATTAATTAAATCATTGGTCGTCAATTCCTCAAATGAAATACCAATCTCTTTCCCCACTGTTAAACGAATAAATTGGGACTGTAATGGAGCAGCTTTGTTTTCTAAACTAGGATAAGCATCTGTAAAATCCATCTCAAAATGAGGATCAAAGACAATAGTTGGGATAGCAAGTTTCATCAATTCTTCCAGCATTACTCGAAGTCCAAAAGATTTACCAGAACCAGAGCCGCCGAATATCCCCATATGTGGATACTGCTGCATGGTGCGAATATCAAATAAAAAAGGAACCCCATGTTGTGCTCGTAATTCACCTTGCTCCATCATTACCACTTGATCATGTAAATCCGGAGTCATGGAAGGGATAAGGGAATCTGTACCTCTTATTTCTCCTAATACCATGCCTTCCTGGGGCGTGGTCTTAATCAAAAGATGACGCACTTCATCAAAGTGAGGCAATCGAACTATTGAGCCAGTACGAATAGGATGAATAGCTTCTTCTAATAATCTTACTTTTGCAAGGTTGATCTCTTCTGATTCTACATCATAGCCTATCTGCTGTAATGTTTGTAAAACCTGTGCATCCACAATTGATTTATCTAATCCCATTGGGATTAATCGGTTGTAGGATAATGTTTCCACCACTTCCCCGATGGGATCTCCTAAATCGTTGTCTACCATAACCAGAAACTCATTGATACAAAATTTACGATCACGTGAAACGATATAAACTTCTTGCTGTGTTGTCACACCTACTACTTGCATTCCCCATTCACTTCCTATTAAATAATTCTCTCATCTCTTTTAGTAGCTAACAAACGCCGGCGTAAATCTTCATCAATATATTCCTCGACCATTGTTTGCACCAGTGCATTGGTAACACGAACTTGATTATCGACAATATCTAACCAATAAGGAATTCCTCTTCCCTGTTTTGGTGTAAGTGTATAGACCAGTCGAACCAGATCATTTCGATCAGATAATTGTCCGATTAAACCATCTAACCCAACAGGAACGGGACTATCGGAGGGACGAAAAACTGCTCTCCACATTTTCCCACCAAAATAACTCTCATCTAATATGAATGCTTCTCCTACTTCTAGTACTCCATAGAGTAAATCGCGGTCTGTCCATCCCGTATAATCAGGGAAAAATTCATGGATGAGTGTGCTTGTCCCCATCTCCTCGGCGATACCTATAACACTGACTTTTTCTTCTATCGCAACACGTTGTACGCTCTCCCATTTACCCATATCATCTATATGATAGTGCAACAATGATCCATCCATCAACATCGCTTTGGGGTGCCATTCCTGCATTGCCTGAATGGCTACTTCCATTTCTAGATTTGACAACAATGTTCCTCTTTTGCGGGCATGCTGTGCAGGCTGCTGCTCTTTTTCTACTTCTTCCAGCAAAGGGGTATACACATCTGCTGCCCACTTCTCTCCGCCTCTTGTCGCTTTTGCTAATGCCTGAAAAACAGATAATACCCGTTTCTCTGTCCCTTTGGTAGAATTTACAGAACCATCTACTCCCACAATGCTCTTCTCTCCCAAAAATTGGTTTAATTCGTCTTTCTTAAATTTATCAAATTGGTGAAAATGACCAGCTTTTTGCAGTTTTTGTCGAATTTCGTTCGGCTTCTCCATACGAGGAAACTGCCTTCTCAGCGTATCATTTACTTGTTTTAACTTATCTTTTAGCTCCATCGATACTGGTAACATATCGTTTTCTCCTTTTCCTAACAAGTTTCCAACATTCTTCAAGAAATTTTCTATATTTACCCTATTGTAATATTGACTGGTATGGGAATCGCTGGTATGATGAGGAAGAATTAACGATGTCGAAATTTGACGGCAATTGGCAATTAAAAAGAGACAAAAAATAACACTAAAGATCAGAATTGAGAGGAGAAATCAACTAATGTTGAAATCTACAGGTATTGTTCGTAAAGTGGATGAATTGGGTCGCGTGGTGATTCCTATCGAATTACGTCGAACCTTAGGCATTGGTGAAAAAGATGCTCTAGAAATCTATGTAGATGGTGAGCGCATCGTATTGAAAAAATATGAACCAGCTTGTATTTTCACTGGCGAAGTTGACGAAACCGTTCGTTATAAAAATAAAGTAGTTAGCCGTAAATGTATTGAAGAAATGTATGAACTCATTCATGGAAATAAAGTAACTGCAGAATAATTTTTCCTCTATCAAACATAACATATTGTAAGACAGAAACACATACACAAAAACCGAGCTATCTCAAAGCTCGGTTTTTTTCTTCTATTTGAAATATAATTATTTTTCGGGCCTCGGGTTGGGAGAAGTGCTCACCAATCCGAGGGTCCCACGTTCTACCGCGCAGTCAGAGAATTCTGCACGATGCGGAACAGCCTGCTGCGCCAGTTCTTGCTGCTCGGAAGACCACGGCGCTTCTTTTCGAGCTCCTGACCGTACCAAATGCAGTACGGGAGGACATCCACAGGGATGCTGTAGTACTTGGAGAGCTCCTCCATAGACATGTCCATCATGCCAGAGAGGTATTCCTCCCGAATGCCACATTCCTCCGGAGTCGAGAAGTCCTGTCGGCTCTCAGGAAGGCGCACATTGATGAGAATGTCGATGGCGTCCTGTTGATCCCCCAGAAAACGGCTGTCATTGTCAGCTACGACCAACATAGCGAGAATGGCGTAGAGCTTGTTCCTGGTCATCTCCGAGACACGGTAGTAGCCGTACTCGCTCTTCTGCATGAGATTTTCTCCCAGTTGAACGTGGGTTGGTTCGTTTGCATTTATTGTATCATCTAATACAATAAATGTCAGTTGCTAATTCAGCCCGTGATATGCTTGATATACTTCTCGCTTTGGTATATTCCGGTCTTTTGCAGTCTGGCGTATCGCCTCTTTTTTATCCATCCCACCTGCTGCATAATGATCCACATGCTCCACTAGATTTAGTGATTCCCACCAGATATCTTTAGTGCTTATCAATAGGTCTCTTGATGCACCTTCGATTACTATCACATATTCTCCTAATATTTCTCGTTCTATCACATAGGCGAGTATTTCTTCTATTGTCCCTCTCAGCCACTCTTCATGCTTTTTAGTAATCTCCCTCGCAACTGTAATTTTTCTATTCCCCATCACAGCCAAACAATCTTTTAACATCTCCTTCAGTCGGTGAGGTGATTCATAAAAAATAAGGGTGGTAGGGAAAGCAGCCCATTTTTCCAACTCCTTCTTGCGATCCCTTTTTTGACGAGGTAAAAAACCAATAAAAGTAAAAGGCTGAGCAGCGATTCCGGAAGCGACAAGTGCATCAATGGCTGCATTTGGTCCAGAGACAGGAATAACTGGAATTCCTGCTTCTATCGCGGCATTAACCAAAACCTCTCCTGGATCTGAGATCGCGGGCATGCCAGCATCACTGACAACAGCTACTGATTTCCCTCTTTCTAGCAGTTGAATGATCTCTCGTTTCTTAGATTCTTGGTTATGCTCATGAAAACTTGTCAATGGGGTGGTGAAAGAAAAATAAGAAAGCAGTTTTCTCGTATGTCTGGTATCTTCTGCAGCGATCAAATCAACTGTCCTTAGTGTTTCAATCGCTCGTGGACTCATTTCTGTTAAATTGCCAATAGGTGTTCCTACCACATATAAACTTCCTTTGTTTTGATCGTCATTTGCAAAACTTTTTTGTTTATTCATGTCCTGCCCCTGTATATATTAGTTGCTGCTTTTGTTTTCTTGACCAAGATTTCACTTCTAGCTCTCTACGAAGCGCTTCTGATTTGTCTTTTGCAGCTTCTTGATAGACTAACCTTACTGGCAGTCTTGCACGTGTATATTTAGAAGCCTTGCCTAATTGGTGCTGGGTTAACCGGTTTTCCAATCGATTGGTAATGCCCGTATAATAAGTGCCATCAGAGCACTCCAATATGTATACGATATACATAGTCCGTCCTTTCAAAAAAAGGCGCCGGATAACCGGCGCTCTAATCTTCTTTGGTCTTGTCCAGAAAAGCAATGCAAAATAAGCAGTTGCCGTCTGTTCTCATCCGACCATAGTGCACATTGCATATATGAAATCCTTCATCATACAGATTCATCAAATGGTTGTTTCCAATATTTTGGTGAAGTGTCGTGTGGTCTACTTCATCGTTGGAAGTTGAAGCGTTGTTTCTAGATACTTCTTGTTGTAATTTGCGAAGTTGATCATTTTCAAGGGTAAGACGTGTATTTTCTTCCATCAAATGGACGATTTCAGATTTGAGACCACCCAATTCTTTATACAATTCACCGATCTGTTCCTCTACTTGTGCAACTCGCTTAAATATTGCCTGTTTATCCAAATCTCCACCCCACTTTCCTTCAGAGGAAGATTTTTGTTATCGACCTCTACCTTGTAACCATTTTGTAGGGGCAAAAAACTCAAGCTTCAACGGTAACTTCATCTAGCGAGTGTTCCACCATGGCTCCTGTTTCTTCCAGTTGAACTTTTACTTTTCGTTCAATCAGATCGAGTAGCATTACTTGGCCTAGACCTGCTGGAGTATATACAGCATCGCCGATATCCGGCAATGAATCCTTTGTTTCTTCGTAGTTATCATTCTCATATTTCAAACAACACATCAATCGACCGCATAAACCTGAAATTTTGGTTGGATTGAGAGAAAGATTTTGATCTTTTGCCATTTTAATGGAAACTGGCTCAAAATCACCTAAAAACGAAGAACAGCAAAGAACACGTCCACATGGACCTATCCCGCCTAACATTTTTGCCTCATCTCGAACTCCTATTTGTCTAAGCTCAATCCGCGTACGGAATACCGCAGCTAAATCACGAACCAATTCCCGAAAATCAACACGACCATCTGCAGTAAAATAAAAAATTAATTTATTGCGGTCAAACGTATATTCAGCATCAACGAGTTTCATCTCTAATTGATGTTCTTTCACTTTCTCCGAGCAAATACGTAGCGCTTCTTCAGCTGCAAATTGATTGGAATGCTGCTTATCTATGTCTTCTTTTGTCGCTAAACGTAAAACTCGTTTTAATGGGAGTACTACTTCATCCTCTTCTACATAACGAACTCCCCATACTACTCTTCCAAACTCTATCCCTCTGACAGTCTCCACAATAACGGATGAATCGCGCTCCATTATAAGATCATCAGGATTAAAGAAGTATATCTTACCCGCTTCTTTGAAACGGACACCTATTACTTTTAACATTGCTGATCAACCCTCCAACCCTAGGCTGTATCTCACCTATTGAGTTGTACATAAAAAAACATAATGTATGCATCTATTTTATCACCGGAAGATTCATTACGGCAAATGAAAAGAAATCCAATTCTTAGCATTGTATGTACGATTGAATGTCTTGTAGAATCTCCTCAAAAATAGTTTTCTTGCTTTTTGTAGCATCGATCAGCTTAATTCGTTCTTTATTCTCTTCAGCTAATACCAAATAACCTTCACGCACACGTTTATGAAAGGTTAGTGATTTTTGCTCCATTCGGTCTTTTCCGACCTGACGGGAGGCCATTCTCGCTTGTGAAGCTGAAATGGATAAATCCAAAAGATAAGTCCGATTAGGAAAATAGTTATTAATTGCTTGCTTGTTTATTTGCAGCACATCTTGTAAAGGGACTCCAGCACCATATGCTTGATAAGCAACGGTAGAATCGATGAAACGATCACATAAAACAATTTTCCCCGCTTCTAAAGCTGGTTTGATAACTTGTTCCATTAACTGTGCGCGAGAGGCTGCATATAAAAACAACTCGGTAAAGACAGCAAAAGGTTCTTCAATTGTGGGATCTAATAGGAGTTTTCGTATTTCTGTACCTATTTTCGTACCACCTGGATCACGCACTTGGACCACGGAATGTTCTACTGATAAATAATCATACAATTTTGCTATCTGTGTAGATTTCCCCACTCCTTCGATTCCCTCAAATGTTATGAATACGCCCTTCATTCTAAAACCTCATTTTATGTCTAATAATAAACAGAAACCCAGTATTGACCATCTTGTTTTTCTAAACCTCGAATTTTTCCTCCCATACCTTGTAAATGCAAGAGATAATCAATTGAATTTTGATCAATTACCTCTCCCATTAATATATAAGGAACACCAGGAGGATAAGGAACAAGATGAACAGCACTTCTCTTTCCAATTGCTTTTTTCACGGGAACTTTGCATCGTTCTCTTGTTCTACATTCGGCATAAGGAATAAGCTCTCCTCCCCTGTTCGGAAGAACCTCTAAATTCTTTCTTGTTAAATCTTTCTGCTCTTTTTTATGTAACTGGTGAAGTGTCTGAACAAGGTGTTCTAATTCTTTTTGCCGGGTACCTAATGAAAAAACAAACAATACTTTTTTATCGTCTGCTAATTCACTATAAATTCCTTTATCTTCAAGAAACTTAGCCATTTCGTATCCAGTATAGCAACTACTCGATAACGATAGTTTTAGGGGATCCATTACAGACGGTACAGTAAACTCCATCACAGACTTTATCTGAGTTAGTGATACACGCAATTCAGTTAACATTTTTATTAAACACTCTAATGCCTCATGTCCATGTAACGCCATATATCTTCTCGCCAAATCTAGAGAAGCCATCAGCGGATAAGAAGGACTGCTTGATTGAATCATTTTTAAATACTGGTCTAAGAGCATACTATTCATTTTTGTTCCCTGTAAATGAATCATGGAAGACATCGTCATCGATGGAAGCATTTTATGGGTCGATTGGATACTAACATCCGCACCCCAATGTATCGCGCGCTCTGGTAAAGACGGGTGAAAACCAAAATGTGCACCATGTGCCTCATCTACAATAAGCGGAATATGATGTGCATGTACGACTTCTGATAGTTCCTTCAACGGTTGAACGACTCCAAAATATGTGGGGCTCGTAAGTATAACTGCCTTCACTTCAGGGTACTTGTCCAGTAAGCAGTTTAATTTTTCCGTCGAAATCGGTAGTTCTAGTCCTGTCATTGCATCATATTCACTTGGTATAGTTACAACTCTAGCACTTGCTAAAAAACATCCATGAAACACGGACTGATGACAACTTCGACCTACCAAAATCATATCATTTGGTTTGCAAACTGTCAGAATAGAAGCGAGGATGCCAGCAGTTGTCCCCCCTACCAAAAACCTTGTTTTTTCCGCTTGGAACAACTGTGCTGCAATTTCTTGTGCCTCTTTAATCACTCCTGTCGGATCATGTAGGTCATCCAACTTCCCAATCTCTGTCAAATCGATAGACAAAAGGCTGGAGTAACGCTGAAGACCACCTTGATCGTACGCTTGACCTGCTTTATGACCTGGCACATGAAAATTTGCTTTGGATTTTTTGCTATGTTCTTGTAGTGCTTCCCACAAAGGAGCATTGGATTGATCAGACATGTCAAGCCCCATTCACTTTCTTTCTAGTGTGTACAACAAGAAGCGACCCCTTTTTCTAGAGTCGCTTTCCTTTCCTCCTCCAAGACTACCAAATCTCTTTTAGTCTGGCTATATAGAAATCATATCCCCATTCTGTTACGTTCGCAGCTGCTATATCTTGTTCACAAATCGTGCACACAGGTTTATTTAAAATATGGAGTACATCTCTACGTTCATTCTCACAAACAATACATCTTTCTGGCTCGTTGCTTTTTTCCATATGCTCTTACTCACCTCTATCTAGCATTCCTTCTATTGTCATTATTTCCAATTTGCCGATAAAGATACAAGTCATTTCTTTTACTACTATTTAAAAATACTTCTTATTAGAACAAGCTGATCATCTTTCCTGCATATTTTTTCTACAGAAAAGGAATGGTAAGCAAAAAGGAGGCAGCAATATGGTAGTGAAAACGATGATAACATTTTTATTTGCTTATTTTATTCCAGTATTAATATTGTCTCGCATCTGCTTATTTGGCGCATTTCATTTTTTAAATAAAACGCAGCGAAATTAACTCTCTTTCGCATAACTCTGCCTGCAACCCTTGTCAGCAGACGGTAACTACTCAATGTGGGCAACTGCGGCAATGTTGCATTGGACAAACCATCGATGACAACACTTTTTCCACGAGTTAATGCTTGAAAAGCAGTTTCTACTACTCAAAGAGATGTCCTCATCTTACATATTTTTATTGGAATTACCCCCTGATACCTCGAAAAACCTTGTCTTTGTTGGACAGGACAAAGTGATAAGTACGAATATCTTTAGAGCAATATTTCTCAGCCATCGTTTGCGAAATACTAACGCTTTTGTAGGCTCCATATAACATATAGAGCATTGGCACAAAGGAGATAACCGATGCCAAATTAATAACCGTTTCCTGCCCTTTTCGATTATATCGGGTAAAAAAATAAGAGACAAATCAAGAACAGCCGCAACATTGACCATTACTTGTCAATAGTCAACCTCAAGTGAATTTGATAAAAACTTCCCACTTGTGCCAAAACCTGCATTATTCACTTCACTAGGAAATTAAATTCCAATCTCCAATCATCTAATGCACTTTTTATTTTTATGCTGCATGCTCTTCACTTAGATCCTGGACAATAACTTCCACCCTTGTTGTTGTTTGTGCGGAGTGTGTTTGCTATTTCTTGTAATATATCTTTCGATTTAACAACATCAAAACCGCGATTGACTAACTCATGAGCGAATGCTTTCCCAAGGTTCCTGATGGTGCCCTATGACTTTCTTGGTCACACCTACCTCCTTGTCTCTTGCATCTTACGAACTATTTTGGTCACCAATTTCCTTGGAACAAAGCGAACAAGTTTGGCAAGTAAGCTGTTTTTGAAACCAGGAATAACAACGGCTTTTTTATTTAAAAATCCATGGTATCCAATTTTTGCTACAGTTTGAACATCCATGACGCCTTTTTGAAATAATTTTGATGATCCTAAATTCGCTCTAGCTTCAAATTCCGTAGCAGTGGGACCGGGACATAACGCTGTGACACTAACTCCAGTCCCAGTCAATTCATTTGCCAGCGCTTCGGAAAAAGACAGAACATAAGCTTTTGTTGCATAGTACACAGCCATCAAAGGACCTGGTTGAAAAGCAGCAGTTGAAGCAACGTTTAATATTCCTCCTTGCTTTCTTTTTACCATGCCGCTTAACAGCGCTTTGGTCAAACGGGTAAGAACAGCAATATTTAATGTGATCATTTCTTGTTCTTCTCTCGCATCAGTCTCCAAATAAGATCCATATTGACCAAAACCAGCATTATTTACTAAATAGTCAATTGTTCGTTCCTTTTCGTCCAAATATTGAAGAAGTTCTTCTACAGCATGAGGTTTAATCAAATATTTGATCACAGAATCCAAATCACAATCGTATTTCTCTTTTACTGTAAGTTGTAATTCCTTCAATTTTACTTCATTTCTGGCAACTGCAATAACATGGTAGTTATTTTCTGCAAATAACATGGCCATTTCCCAACCTATCCCACTCGAGGCACCTGTTATTAATACTGTCTCTTTCATTTACAAGCTCCTTTATGTATTTACTGCGTAAAGTTTATTTTATGCTTTACCAGTCATTGTTTCATAGTTTGTTCACCGTTTCAAAAAAAAGTAAATCAGGCTATACTAATATGGATAATGGAAACGATTTAGGAGATAACATGAAAATCATCGATGAAGCGTTTGTTTATTGCATGAATATCATTAATCTCAGTGATCCAAATTATCCAGCTTATCAGCCGGAATACACAGACAATTTTAAAAAGGAGTTTCCAAATATCCCTTGGGATGCAGAAACTCCGGATGCTTTTAGAAAATATTTTGGTGCAAATGTTCTTGCTGCAAAACAAGTAGTTGAATATGCACGAAAGAATCCTATCCAGCGATAGCAAACGCCCCAGTACCATTGGTTACTGGGGCACCAATTCACCTAGTCCTTTGTATTTTTCGAACTGATGCAATATATTTTTTACTTTTTCCATCCGTTGTTTAAGTGGACCTTCCAATCGAATAAAAGGTATTTTGCGAGTCAACAAATCAGCAGTCATCCTTTTTTGAAAAATACGGCGGTGAACATCTCCAGACCGATCCCATGTATCATCATAAGGTATGTCGTCCTCACATAAAAAAACAAGGTCATAACGTTTCGATGTCTCATTCGCCAGCGTCACCAAATCGGGATGTACATCATGATGATAATCTTGAGAAAAGTGGTACGTTGTAATGGCATTTGTATCAACAAAAAAGTATTTATTCGCGTCTAAAATCAAATCATTCTCTTTTTCTAGATGCCCCTTTGCAAGTTCAACCAACTGCTCTTTTGTCAATCTGCGATTGATTTGATGCTTCTCCCAAAACTCCCGTCCATATTCAGGCATCCAAGTAGTCTGATATTCCTTAGACAATTGTTCGGTAATAGTAGTTTTTCCAGTGGAAGGTGCACCTAAAAAAACCACTTTTGTGATAAAAGCTTCGTATACAATCGGCTCTAAAAAACGACGATAACCATAACAGTCTGCCCGCACTTTTGTACCCGACACAGGGTACTTCACACGTTCCTCATCTACTCTCCGATCTATTGCCCCTAGTGCTCGACTCACATGCTCCCCGTAAAACTCACTCGAATAAAAATGAGTTATTTTTTTTCCCTTCAATTGCTTCAATATATATTGTTCCTGCATTGCCTTGATACGAGGGGCATCCCCTACTTCCGTCGGTCCATCCCAAGCTTCGATTACTTCAATAGTTGGATATAGACTTCTTAGCCAGTTCGCACGAACGGGGAGGGGAATATCAATTGTATCTGGGCTATCATAAATCATTACGATTACTTTTTCCATTTCTTGAATAGCTGTCTCAATCATATACTGATGCCCGATATGCAAGGGAGCAAACTTCCCTAAAGTCAGACCAATTTTTCTCACAACAAAAAATTTCCCTTCTTTTATCGACTGTTATTTACTTCATTCATATTTACTTTTTTACTCCAACTGACTAAACCAGTAATGGCAATAAGTAAAAATATCAAATATAAGAAGGCGACAGAATACAGGTCTTTGTACAAATACATACCGACGGAAAGTACATCCACTACAATCCAAGCATACCAGTTCTCTAAAATTTTACTCGATAACAAGTATTGCGCGATAATACTAAGGACCGCAATAAAAGCATCCATATAAGGAATAGAGGCATCTGTATAATTTATCAATACATAACCCCATAGTATTGTTGCAACAACCAAAACAATAGGCAAAATAATTAACATGTTAGTAGTAATCTTTTTTGTTGGTCTCACGCTTGCCTGATTCCGTTTCGTAACCCATATAATCCAGCCTTGAATACTTAAAATAAAGAAAAGCACTTGCAAAGTCATATCTGCATACAACTTCGCTTCGAAAAACATTACAAAAAAACACCCGACATTTACCAGACCAATGGGCCAACACCATATATTTTCTTTTGCTGTCAACCAAACACAAAGTAATCCTGTCAAAGTGGCCACCATTTCCAATGCGGATACAGATAAATAAGTACATACACCCATACATATCAGCAAAATAATATCCGCTGCTCTTTTTCTTAGCAAAATCAACTTCCTCCACTTAAGCATGTATTTATTCTATATAGAAATACACTACCATAAGTGTCGAAAATTTGTCTTGTTTTTGGAAGACTGTCTATGAGCTGCAAGATACGCTTGTAGTATCAACAAAGTATCCTCTCTTACTGATAATGTCACTACTAATTTTCTTTGATTTAAATTAGTAGCTATTCACTGATTCATCACTTTGAAGAGGGGATGGTGTGTTTGTTTTTAGTTACCCTACTCTTTAGAATTTCTTTTTAAGATAAATCCAATAACTGAGCCCTAAAATAATGGTAAGTGACATTAAAGTAGTAATAGAAACCCTTAGAAGGGTATAATCAATTGTTACCCAACCTGTAACCAAGATTACAATAGCTAATCCACATAGTAAAAATAAAAACAAGAAATTGGATAATTTATAAGCCATCATTATTGCTCTTTCATCTTTCCCTTCTTTTGATGTCAAAATTACCAGCATTACTAATGCTAATAAAGAAAATACAGTCAATCCATTTGTAATAGTAATAAGCGTCCCCATTCTTACCATCTCCTCTATTCATTTCTCTTTGATTTACCAACACAAGAAGGCTTCACACTATACCCATTTTTATACTTTTAATACAATAACTAATAATAAAGTCAGGCCAATCAAGCCATACAACGGCAAATGATTATGAAACGCATTGTGAAACCAAGTTATCATCGCATACCCCGCCTTTCATTTGGTATATTGAAACACTTCATTAACATCCACTCCAAAAGCAATGGCAATTTCAAATCCTAGCGCTAAAGAAGGAGTGTATTTTCCCTTCTCAATCGAAATAATTGTTTGTCTGCTTACCCCAACTCTTTGTGCTAGTTCTTGTTGAGTCATTTTATACTCCGCTCTTAAAACAGCTATGCGGTTAGTTAACTCTCCAATTTTTGCTCCCATTTATTTCACCTCAATCTCACAGACATGTACAAATTAATCAACAGGTTTTTTTATTATTTTATTTTACATAAAGTAAAACTTACTTTACTTATTGTAAAATATATTTTACTTTTTGTAAAGTTTATTTTACATAAAGTAAAATGATAAAATAAGAAGAGAAAATATCAAATAGTGCAGGACAAATCTCTTTGAACCTAAATGAGTTAGACATGTTTGAAATAGAGACAATTAGCAAAATTAGAAAAGATATTTCACGCTGAACAATAGAATGCAAAACTTTGCGCAGGCAAGCACTGATGATGATCTTCATTATTATTACCTACATATCGGTGCATCGAATGTCGGATAAAGCACTTTTCTTTCTGTTATTTTCTTTATGAGGAGGCGTTTTGGATGAATATGCTTGCAAACATGAACAAAGCAATGGATTACATTGAAGGAAATTTAACAACTGAAATTGATTTCCAGAAAGTCGCCAAAATTAGTCTTTGTTCGGAATATCATTTCAAAAGAATGTTTTCCTATCTCGCTGGGATACCCTTATCCGAATATATACGAAATCGACGTCTCACACTCGCTGCTATGGAATTAAAAGAAAAAAATAGACGTATCATAGATATTGCTCTGGAATACGGCTATCAATCATCGGATTCCTTTAGCAGAGCATTTTATAAACTTCACGGAATTCTCCCATCAGAAGTAAAAACAGCAAATCATCGTATGCAAGCATATCCCAAAATGAGCTTCCAACTTACTGTGAAAGGAACATCACAAATGGAATATCGAATTGTAGAGAAGGCAGCCTTTCGGATAATAGGATTAAAAAAACGAGTACCCATTCAATTTAAAGGGGTTAATCCAGAAATAGCAGCGATGTGGAAAAGCTTAGATTCATCCACAATCGAGCAGCTCAAATCACTCTCATCTGTAGAACCTTTCGGTTTGATCAATGTGTCAGCTAATTTTTCTGAACAGCGAATGGAAGAAAAAGGAGAGTTGGATCATTACATTGGTGTTGCTACAGATGCTGTATGTCCGCCAAATTTGGAATGCCTTGAAGTACAAGCAGGAACATGGGGAGTTTTTGAAGCAGTCGGGAAGTTCCCAGATACTCTTCAGGATGTATGGGGGCGCATTTATGCAGAATGGTTTCCTTCAAGTAACTATGAACTAATAAATGGACCGGAAATTTTATGGAATGAAAGCAAAGATACCGAGTCGCTTCATTTTCGTAGTCAGATTTGGATTCCTATGAAAAAGAAGTAATAGAAGGTATTTCAAATGATTCTTGGTATCAAAAGGAAAAGGGAGCACAAAGGATCTAGACTAGATTTCCTAAATATTATTACATGAGAATATGGAAAGAATCATCACGGACATAAAGACTTAGAGAAGATAGAAAACAGCTTTACTTTTTGATTTGGCAGTCCATAGATGATGTAGATAATTTTCTTGTTATAATTTAAAGAATGAGCAGCAAATAATTTATAAAATATGGATTATTCGTTAAAGCTAAACAGTACCCTAATTGCCATTGTTATTGGGGTACTGTTTATTTATATCCATATTAGTCACTCAATTTACCTGTAGCAGAACAACCCTTACTTAATTGGTAACCAGTTCCATTACAATATAATTGAAGAATCCAATTACGTCTACTATCTCTTTTATTGGACACAGAATAAGATTTTGATTTTCTTGGATAAACATATCCACTTGAAAGCACCAACCCAGAATCTGTTTTAACCTCATAATAAACTTTTTTAGGGCCTGTATTCTTCACATACACATGTAAAATCTTATCACTGCCGCCGTCAATTGGGAAATCATTTCTTTCTGAATAATCTTTTGGCTTCAAAACTACTTTACTCTCATAAGCAAATGCCATAAATGTAAAACTAAAAAAACAAACAACTGTTAATAAAGATAGAAAAAGTTTTTTCATTATGTAGCTTCTCCATTCATCAAAATAAAACTTATATACAAAATTACTATAGTTAGTAAAATTGTAAATTACCGATAGATTGATTATACATAATATAAACAATATTTACTATATAATTGTTCAAGGTTTGGTATCCTTATGTTCTAATATTCCATCTCTTTAAAAAGTAGGGGATAATATAAAAGTAAACTGACAATGTGCTGACTTACAGAAACGGAATCCAGATGAAGTATAGAGAACTCTTCATGAAAAAAAGTGCAAAAATCTCAGGAGAGTAGTTTGGACTCAGACCTATCTGACTTGAACACTCCCCTACTATGTGGCGGGAGTAGGTATCCTCATCGAAAAGATGAATCTTCCTTCCTTTCAACTCGGAATTAGCCTCACAGCTGCTCGTGGAATTATCATTTGTCTGTATACAGAGATGGAGATTTATGCTGAATCTAGATTAAAAGACACAGCAGCAGTTGTAAGTTCAACGTTTCAAACTACAACAGAGGTAGGTAAACTTATGGGGGGGTTTTTTGCTGGCTACTTCCTTATGAATGCATACCTCTAATTGGGTTTATTCTAGTTGGAAAAAAAAGACAAAAAACAACCAGCTAGTTTGACCTTTTGGCGGTAGATTAATGATCTATCGCCAACAAGTTTTTATCCATATAAAATTCATCTAGTTTTCGTCTTTATTCATACTGAACATAAGAAATAAAGTACTCATGTCTTATTTTACTCTTGGCCTAATGATCTTTAGACTGAACAAGTAATAATGAGTCTGCAGTCACAGGATCATGTGAAGTCTTTGCAAATCTTAAAAGATACAAAGAACAGGCTATTATATATTAGTATGGAAAGAAAAATCATGATTTACAATAGGTGAAAAAATTTTTTCACTTTCAAAAAAATAAATCA
>NZ_JCAJZU010000009.1:0-135226 GCF_059510415.1 Shimazuella sp. NTD247
ACAAGACTATAAGAGATAGTACCAAGAAAGGAGAACTTGAAATGTCTAAACATAACGAGTTAGTCACTACTCACACTATCAATACACCACGGGAACTTGTATTTAAGGCGTTTACCGAGATTGAACATCTAAAGCACTGGTGGGGTCCGGGTTACAAGATGAATGTCATCAAGTTCGATCTCCGTCCTGGAGGTGTATTTCACTACAGCAAACGGTCGCCTGGAGGTCGAGAATTGCGGAATAAATTTGTTTATCGCGAAATTGTAGATCCCGAAAAACTCGTCTATACAAATTCCTTTTGCGACGAAGAAGGAAATACCATTCGGGCCCCTTTTGGCCCAACATGGCCCTTGGAAATCCTAAATACATTTATATTTACCAAGAATAATGGCAAAACGATCCTCACCATGAGCGCTGTTCCTCTAGCGGCTTCAGATGAGGAGTTCCAAACCTTTGAAGCAGCACACGATATGGTTAAGATGGGGTTTGAAGGTCTCTTACACCTGCTCGATAACTATCTAACTGAATATGTTTGAACCAAACAATAAAAAAGCTAATATTAAAAACGCCTCCTCTTAACTTAGGAAGGCGATTCTCCTTTTTTTAGCAAATAAAAAAACCCTAAATCACTGCATATTTTTATTACTATCTTCTTAGAGATCTGGATGGTCATTTGCTTTTCACTAGTTTTTTAATTTTAACACTTCAAGCGAAACTGAATTAATCATATCCAACTCTTCAGGTTTTAAAGTAATGCTCATCGCCTTAACGTTTTCCTCAGCATGATGAACCTTTGATGCTCCAGGAATAGCAAATACAGTTTCACCATTTGCATGAATCAACCAATTTAATGCAATCTGTGTGGGAGATGCATCATATTTTTGTGCAAAATTTTCAAGAATATCTATAAGGGCTTTTGACTTTTTCAAACCTGATGGACGAAATGATGATGCCCATTTACGCGGACCAGTAAGTGACTTCACAAGCGCAGGATTTTTATGAAATTTCCCACTTAAAATACCTTGCTCAAGTGGAGACCAAGCAATAATTGCAATACCTAGCTCTTTTGCTGTATCCAAAACACCATTTTTTTCTATTCTTCGATCCAATAGGCTGTATTTTACTTGATTCGATACTAGTCGCAACCCGTTTTCCTTCAATACACGGTCTGCTTCGCGCATATTTTTTGCTGAAAAGTTACTCACTCCTACATTTCTGATTTTTCCTTGTTTTACCAATTTTGCCATCTCTCTCATTTGACTTGCAACGGAAGATAAAGAATAAGGCTGATGAATCTGATGAAGATGTATAGTTCGGTGATCAAGCATTTGCATCCGCTCTTCTATTGTGTTAGAAATGCTGCTGGCAGTACGAAAAACAGGCCACCATTTCGTTGCAATGTGTGCTTTATCCGCTAAACTTCCAACTTCTTTCAAAGCTTTTGCAAGCATTTGTTCTGATTGCCCTTTACCGTATACTTCTGCAGTATCGAACCAATTAATACCTCCCTGTAAACTTATCCGAACGATTTGAGACACATCTTCCTGATGAAGTACAGGCCAAAACTTTCCTACTATCCCATTCCCATTACTAAATTGCCAACAGCCCAGACCGAGTGGGGAGAGTTCTAGATCCGAATTTCCCATCTTTCGCAACTTGTATGATGTTACCTGTTCAACCACAAATATCACCCTTCTCTGTTTGTAGCTATCGTCAAGGTCGAATGCCTATTGCATTTGTATAGATATTCAAACTATATCGATGAATATTTCTTATAGTTTAACGAGCTTTTAAGACATTTGTTACTTGCATTATGTTTCACCGGCTTTGTTCCAAATTTCCAGCTTTCTTCTAAGTTACTTTTGTTTCATTTATGCCTTCTTTAACGCTGATGGTGGGTAACCAAATCGATTTTTAAACACTTTTGAAAAATGTGCCACATTCTCAAAGCCAATCGTAAAACAAATATCTGTAACGGATAAATTCGAATGAGTCAGCAGTTCTTCTGCTTTATCCAAACGACGTTTGCGTATCCATTGCAGAGGAGACGTATTGTAGATGGCTTGAAACTCTCTTTTAAAAGAAGATAAACTTCTTCCAGATAAGTATGCAAGATCACTTATTGATACAGGGTTCATAAAGTTTTCTTCCACAACTTCGGCAATATCTCTCCTCTCTTTCTGTTTAAGCTGTAAAAACTGAAGCAGAAACTGTTCATCTGCATCCGCTACATCAAATAACAATTCCAGCAACTTCAATTTTATTAACCCATCATTAATTTTCTCAGGTTCTTTGAAGTAAGGATTGAGAGAATGCAAATAACTGACAAGTCGATCATTTACCTGATGAACGGACACTGGAACAAGCAGTGCCGGATATGTCAATTTATAATCTGCCATCTTCAGAAATTCACGGAGCACATCTTCTTTCAGAAAAAACATCATGTAATCCAATTTATGTCCGGCATCTGGATCTCCTGATTTTTCATATTCAACAGCAATTGATTTTTGTAAAAGTAACATTTCATTTTTACGAACGGTATACTCCTGATTTCCAAACCTTACTATATACATTCCTTCGAGTACGAAGAGTAGGAGATGATCCTCTAAAAACATTGTCCCTTTTGTTCCTTGAGTATGTGTACACGCTTCAATCACAGACAATCCATTCAATTTTAAAATATCTTGGTTATTTGGAGAATTGCTCAGAGCTTGAGGAGCCTTCACAATCACACTATTTCTTACATCCATCATCCATTCTCCCAACTTGTTTGAAACTATGCAAATGAACGAAATGAACAAAAGTATCGAGCTTTATAGCAAAGTAAAGGATGTAGAGCTAAAGTAAACTTACTTCATCAGCAAAAAACAATCAAGTTGGAACAAGAAAGGAAAGAGATAGAAAATGACAAAACAAAAGGTTTGGTTCGTAACAGGAGCATCAAGAGGTTTTGGATTGGAAATTGTAAAAGAAGCACTGGCATCTGGCGATAAAGTTGTTGCGACGGTGCGAAAGTCACCCGAATTATTGACAAGTAAACTTGGTAATCCAGATAACCTTAGTGTGGTCGTACTTGATGTCACCAATAAACAACAAGCTCACAAGGCAGCAGGACAAGCAATCGAACGTTTTGGCAGAATTGATGTACTTGTCAATAATGCAGGATTCGGCATACTTACTGCGGTAGAAGAAGCGACAGACAAAGAGGTAAGGGGAAATTTTGAAGTTAATGTATTCGGGTTGTTAAATGTGACTCGTGCAGTTCTTCCTTATATGAGAAAAGAACGTTCCGGACATGTGATCAATATCTCCTCAGTAGGCGGACTAACAGGGATCGTCGGATGGGGGATATACGGCTCTACTAAATTCGCTGTTGAAGGTTTAACGGAAGCAATGGCAAAAGAATTGGCTCCACTTGGTATCCATGCCACTACTGTAGAGCCTGGCTTCTTCCGTACGGAATTCCTTGATGTAACATCCCTGACTCGCACCAGCAATGTAATCGATGATTACGCGGAAACCGTGGGGGAAATGAGAAGTTACGCAACAGAAGTTAACAAAAAACAGCCCGGTGATCCTGTCAAGTTGGCCAAAGCAATCGTCCTCATCGCAAATGCGGAGAAACCACCTGTGCATTTGCCAATGGGAAAAGACTCTCTTAATTTCTTCAAAGAAAAAATGGAACTTTTCGATAAAGATATCGAGACATGGTATGACATAATAGCAGGTACAGACCATGATGATGTAACTTCTTGACACTCCACATGGCTGAAGCCATGGGATTCTTGGGACGGTAGCCTTCTGACTACTTCATTACCAAGCTAACTCCGTGAGCCCCACGGTTGAACAGAATTTTTGTTGCTATGTTATAGCAAAGACTTACTGCTTGGTTTTCGCATTTCAGTCTAGCCATTTTTCGGTACGCATAGCATTTTACGTGCAAAACGATTGATTTGCACAACCCTATATACTATCCACTTTTCAAAGAGCAACTATCGATAGTTTAACAACAGAATGTATGTTTGTAAAGTGTTTTTTGAAAAATTTGTCAAATTCGCGAGAGGTAGAAACCTCCCTCGTCTACAAAGTGAGACTTGCCACTTTAGTGGATTGACGAAACCTGCGTTCCCGTTGTAGTGATGCCCTCTAACATCCCACGATTCACACCGTGGGTTTTCTCACTCGCAAGACTATAAGTTTTCGCTTAAAGACCACAACATTTACTAACCAATGTAAATACCGTTTAGGAGTAAACATAATGTCTCTAATCATAAAGTTAATTTGTACCGTCAGCCTTGACGATTTGCATATTTGCATTTGAGACATGAATGTATTTACTCCTATTTAAATCAATAAAAATCTGGAGGATTTTATAATGAAGAAACGAATGTTAGGTGAATTGGAAGTATCCGCTATTGGTCTGGGTTGTATGGGAATGTCAAGCTTTTATGGAGAAAGAAACGATAAAGAATCAATCAAAACCATTCATCAAGCACTTGAACTTGGAGTCAATTTCCTTGATACAGCGGATATGTATGGTGTTGGTCATAATGAAGAATTGATCCGAAAAGCACTGGCTGATCGAATTCGTGATGAAGTCGTCATCTCCACTAAATTCGGGTTTGTGATGAGTTCAGAGGGAGAAGTTCTGGGTATCAATGGGCATCCTCAATATGTAAAAGAAGCTGTCGAAGCTAGTTTGCGACGTCTAGGTCTCGATGTCATCGACTTATATTTCCTGCATCGCGTCGATCCAAACATACCTATTGAAGAAACAGTGGGTGCTATGGCAGAATTAGTGAAAGAAGGGAAAATTAGAAATATTGGACTTTCAGAAGTATCTGTTAATAGTATTCGTCGTGCGTATGCAGTACATCCAATTACTTCAGTACAAACGGAGTACTCCCTATGGACACGTGATGTAGAAAAAGAAATTCTACCTCTTTGCAAAGAATTGGGAATCGGCTTTATGCCCTACAGCCCTTTAGGGAGAGGGATGTTAACAGGTCGATTAAATAAACTTGACGAATTAGCCGAGGATGATTATCGGCTAAGCAATCCTCGTTTTACGGCAGAGAACTTTCAACAAAATCTCCAATTGCTTCAAGTGCTAAACAATATGGCTCAACAAAAAAGATGCCAGCCTTCCCAACTCGCTCTAGCTTGGCTTTTAGCACAAGACGAACATATCGTCCCTATCCCAGGTACAAAACAAAGAAAGTATTTAATCGAAAATGCTGAATCTGTTGAAGTTCAACTTACGCCAGAAGATTTAGCTGCGATCAATGATGCTTTTCCCATCGGATTTGCAAGAGGAGAAAGATACGAAGAAGACCCTTCGGTTTAAATCAACCACTCCTTTTCGATTTGTAAATAAGCTCATTAAAAAAATTCATTTTAGCTTTCTTTCATTTAAATTCGTCCGGTGTCCATCGGACGTTTTCATTTAGTCCATTTTCCCTCACCTTGAAGAGAAACAAAAATAAAACGGTTACAACAAATGAAAAAATCGCCATCCACAAACGGAGGCGATTTCGCTTTTGCTGAATATATCGGTGATAATTCAGAGAACAAACATCTCACGGAGTCTGCTCTTACCTGACATCCCTAGTTGAAAGTACAATACTGTTTACTCAGCAGGTACAATGTGAGGATGTCCAGCTAGAAATCCTCCATCGACTGGCAAGGCCACTCCTGTAATAAACGAAGCAGCGGATGAAGCTAAAAAGCACACTGCTTCTGCGACTTCCTCAGGCTTCCCGAACCTTCCTTGGGGAGTCTTTTTTAGAAGGTTGTTTCTATATTCCTGTAGTTTCATCACGTTTTCCGATAGTGAAGTTTGGATATATCCCGGACTAACCGCATTCACTCGAATATTATGTTTTGCCCACTCGACGGCAAGAATCTTTGTGTACTGGAGCAACGCCCCTTTTGACGCAGCATAAGCTCCTTGGTAAGGTGCCGTTATATGAGACATCATCGATGTAATATTGACTATGGAACCATCTCCATGCAGGATCATTCGCCTTCCCACCTCTTGGCACATTCTGTATGTTCCTGTTAAGTTAATATTTAGAATGGTCTCCCATTTATCTTCGGGATAGTCTTCAGCAGGGAAGCGCGAGTTAATACCAGCGCAGTTAACCAATACATGTATCCGATTGTACTTCGAATATAATTTCTCGACGAATTCGGAACAACTTACACGTTCGCCAACATCCAGTGCATATCCTTCCGCGCGACCGCCGTTCTCTCGAATATGCGCTACTGTATTGTCAACTTCTGAAATTGTGCGGCTCCCGATCACTACTTCGGCTCCGTAAATTGCGAATTTTTCTGCAATAGATCGTCCAATACCACGTGAACCGCCGGTTACAACTACAACTTGATCTTTAAGCCCCTTTATCTAAATCACCCCATTAATGTTTTCTTGAAATATGTAGCGGATTCATGATACCCAATAGCGCTGTAAAAATTCCTGGCTCTTCTAGTAGCAAGTGCAACCAGTTTTGAACCACGCTCAACTGCTTTTTCTTCTATTAGTACCATAAGTTTCTTCCCAATTTTCATTCCCCTATATTCGCCTAAAACAAATAATTCTTCCACCCAACTTACTAGACCATTGGCGTAAAAAGTTGAGTGATGAAATGCTAATACATATCCTATTATTTTTGATTCTTTCTCTGCAATAAATAAATCAGCATTTTCGTTGCTCAAAACCCCTTTGAAAACTGTAGAAAAATCCCTTTCATTTATTTGAAAACTTGTCGCAAGTTTTGCTGCTAATAAAAACAAATTCTCTTCATCTTCAAGAAGTGCTTTTCTGAAATTAATATTAATACTCATCTCAACCACCTTAAACAACTTATTTAAATATCAGCAGGAATCACTTTAATATGGGGAAAATAATCATATATAAAAATATTTCCATAATAGTTATCAACCTGCTGTATATATAGGTTTATATTTTATTATCAAACAAACTGTAAAGTCAGAAATACAGATGAAATAAGGAAAATAATCAATCGCCTATGGACACACCCGGAATCAATGAGGTGAATTTTGCTATTCTCCACTTTTTTGGTTATCCATTTGCATCCCGTTACAAGGATTTTCATGATAAAGTTAGTTCCTCATTTTATGGATTCAAGCATCCCATCCAATATGGAAATATGTTAATCAAATCTGTTAGAAAGATCAATACGAAGCACAGATATCCAGCCAGTATAATTCGCTGAATATTTTCTCATTCTTCAATAATGAGCTCTACATCTCTGCTGCTTTTAATAAGTTGAAGTTATTTTGGATTGGTGTTTTGGTTCTAAGATAGATAACATAGTTTTACATAAACAGTAGTTTTTCATTTATATTCAACATCGTACTCATCTTTTTTGATCTATAAAACTGGAAAAATGTTGATCAAATCGAGTAGGAGTAAATTGGAATGTTTCATAAGTAGCTACGCCATTTTGATAGAAAGGGTCCTGCTTTTTAATATCTTCAAGTTCATTTTCAGATGAAACATTGGCTAATATAATCCCGCCTATCCTTTGATATCGTGGTCCAGAAAAGATAAACTTATTTGCTTTATATTGAACATCCAAAAACTCATTATGTTCAGAAAGTAAAGCATCAATTTCTTCTAGTGGTTTCACATAGGTTAATAAGATCATATACATGTATAGATTCCTCTCTGACTATAGTAGTATTTCATTTCTATTTCTTGTGGAGTTCATCTATTTTTTTTGTGATTTTATCTGCATAAAGACGTAGCTTGTTTCCCAAAGTTTCGGTGTTAAATTCGTTTACAGAAGCTACAGGGTAAAAACAGCTGATTACAAGTATAAGATTTTTGTTTTCATCAAAAATGGGAGCAGCTATAGCGGCAATGCCAGAAAGATTTTCTTCAGAACTCACTGCATAGCCCTTTTTCCGAATTTGATTCAATTGTTCCTTATACTGTTCCTCTGTTTGAATATAACCATTGGTATAGTGAGGCAATGATTGTTCTTTCAAAATGTCATTCAGAATATTTTTGACTCGATCATTTGGTTGATAAGCCATATAACATTTGCCAATTGCTCCTGAAATGAGTGGAAATTCATCTCCGATGGATACTGTAATACGAATTTGTTGTTTCGTTTCTTCTTTCGCAACATAAGTGAGATTACTAGGAGAAGCTCGTTTTGCTAAGACGGTAGTCATCTGAAAATCATCAGCAATCATCGACATGAAGTGTTGTGCAATTTCGAAGTACTTTTGTTGCAGACTAGCTCTTTCTCCAATAATAGCTAAGGTAGAGCCAAGTCGATATCTCTTCGAAGTTGGATGGTAACTCAGCATTTCATTTGCATGAAGCGTTTTAAGAATTCGTAAGCATGTGCTTGTATTAATCCCAACAGCAGATGCTATTTCAGTTAAAGTACTATCTTGGTATTCATATTTAGCAAGTAGCTTTAACACGTCAATTGCTGCTTGCAAAGATGGAATAGTATAGTTTCTATTCAATTTATTATTCCACTTCCTTAACGTCCGCCTGATACGGTATGGATTTCCCCTGTTATATAAGATACATAATCAGAAGCTAAAAATACCGCTAAGGGGCAGTATTTTCAGGCTTTCTAATT
This sequence comes from Shimazuella sp. NTD247, assembly GCF_059510415.1. Classification (NCBI taxonomy): domain Bacteria; kingdom Bacillati; phylum Bacillota; class Bacilli; order Caryophanales; family Thermoactinomycetaceae; genus Shimazuella; species Shimazuella sp. NTD247. The sequence goes on from NZ_JCAJZU010000009.1 coordinate 8,628, forward strand.
CCTAATCCAGTATCTGTAACGAAATCTGTTTTTCCGCTTAAAAAACTCACAAACACCCTACCAATATTTCATATATGAAATTCGAATTTTATATATGGAATTATTATAATCCTTATAAATTCAATAGTAAAGATCCTGTTCATTAATGCATGTTAGAAGTCATTTCATAAAGTATAAATATGAGAAGCGATGAATCAAAATAAGATATTAAAAATAGATAAATATCTACTAAACTAAAAAGTATGAATTGACATGAATTAACCGATCATCAGTGGAAAAAGAGACGAGAATACCTTCTAAAACCTTGGAACAGAAGAGGACTATCGAAAGCAGACAGAAGATCAACGGTGAACGGAGTCATCTATACCCTAAAATAGGGTATAGATGACTTGTTGAAAAAACATCATCATTAAGTAAAGCTTGAAATTTGGGATCGGATCTGGAGTTTTTTTATTAAGGGACCTGCAGAGTGGAGGAATTCTGGAATTGGAGTGTGTACATTTAGATGGAAGCTATGTTCCAGCCAAAAGAGGAGGATCAAAAGTCGGGAAAACCAAGATGGGAAAAATTCTCAAGTTTTGAGTCTCGTAGAAAATAAAAAGGGCTACTCTTAATTAGTGGAAGATACAATCCCTTACGAGGTCCACTTTGCCAAGAAAATCGTAGAAAAGATTCGCACCCACAAAAACGGGGAGCATTCTAAAAATATATAAATAATTACCGAACAAAAGACAATAGATCAAACTAACATAAATAAATCACCTTCTTATCACATACAAGAAGGCGATCTCTCTTTACAGCCTTTTTTTCACTTGAAAGAAGTTTTTTAAAGCATCATACTCTTGGCTTTTTTCTCGAATTACTAAATACCGGTAAGCTTTCATAAGAGTGTTGTGGTGATTGTATTGATATAATTGTGCAGGCACAATTCATAAAGAGACATGCTCTTGTATTGCATTTATTACACCTATCATCAAAAAGATAAAACAAAAAAGAACGAACTCCACACAACTACATATTAAGTCATATCACAAGTATTAATAATAGGACTATTACCTCCCCTGTTTAATGAGTATAACTAGACAACTTTTTAATAGAAAATTCCCTGTATTCCTCTTATTGAACAAATTATAGTTCACAGTTCATTTACTGGTTCTAGGATACCAAATTAATTTTCTTCAACTGGATGCAAGTTTACTTGCTTACTATTTTTCCTATTTTACGTCTAACTAATAATGTTAGAAATAACACTAATAGTGTCAGTAGTGCAATAATAACTGACAAAAGAAAAACTGCATGCTCAAATCCTATCAACGTGGTAGCTAAACCACCGCAATAGGCACTAGCTCCCTGAAGCAAGTAAGAGAAGAGGAACACAGAAGACAGTAGTTTCGCTCGATCTTGGGCAGGTGCGTGTTGAGAGGCTAATCCAATCCCCCCAGCTGCAGCAAATCCATATGCAATGCCCCCAGTAATGTCAGATAAGACAAATGCTACAAATGAATGACTAGATGATGAAACGACCAGCAATCCGACTGTCACAATAACAGCAAGAGCTCCTGCAAGAATCGAGGTTATTGGAGTTAATCGACTTGCAAGAAGGGCACTAATAGAGGCGATAAGATACGAAATGGATAGTACAATCCCAATTGTTAGAATGTCATTCGTTCCAACAACGTCTCGAGCAATTTGCGCCCCAAGAGAAAGAAAGATACCTCCTTCCGCAAACCCTGTTCCCACTGCCAATGCAGCGACAATGTACACAGCTAACAGCGCTCTAGGCACCTTCAGACCTTGCGGTTTCCAAGATGTGTGGTTTCTAACATACAGCACATTTTTCCCAGGGAGAAATGAACTTAGTACAGCTGTAATAATAATAAGTCCGACGAGAACCCAATAACTCAAATACAAAGGGAGGGGTGCAAATTTGATGAGAGAAGCACCAATAATCGTCGACATGAATAAACCTACAGACTGAGCTATTGTATTGACCGATCCAGGCAACTTCTGGTTCGATGTAGGGTTGAAGTCAACCAAAGCTGCCGCTCCAGATCCAGATGTCAGTCCTACACCAATTCCTTGAAATACACGCCCCATAAACAACCAAATCATACTGGGAGCTAAGGCGAATAGTAGCGCTCCTATAAACAAAAAACCAAGTCCGATTAATAACGTACTTCGACGTCCTATATAATCAGAAATATTCCCGAATAGAATCAAAACCAGTACCAGTACAACTGGGTAAGTAGCATATATTCCCGTTGTGACTGCTTTAGATAAATGCCAGGAAGACGCGTAAACAGGAAATACAATCGAAGGTGCTGCACTGGACCATAAACTGATCGAAATCACCCAAGCCACAATCCAGAATGCCGTTTTTGATGAAACAGTTTGCATGAGGTTTTTCTCCTCCCCAATCTCTATTACTTGTTTGCAGGAACAAAGCGACTATTTCCAACACAATCTAACCTTGATCAATAATTTGTTAAATGTGATTCCAAATCACTTTTTCAAAGCAGACAAGAGTTTAAACTAAACCATGATAAAATGTTTAAATCACCGGTCACTGCATATAATAAAACTTGGTAAATATTTAAATTCAGATGATGTTTTTCTTCTTAGTTGAATGATCGTTCTAAAATAATTAAAAAAATAATCCCGTCACATCGGAGGGTCTAGAATTTTTAAATTTATGTCAACAATATTATCAAAACGTTCCCTGTCTTGTGATGTCTTGACAAGCACTCGAAGTCCTATCATCGTATTCATTAAGAATTGGGATAGCATCATGGGTTCCCATTGAGCTGATATTTCTCCGGTACGTTGCCCCTCCTGGATCAACTCATATAAAATTCGTTCTGTTTTTTCCAAATAGTCTTGTGATTTACTCCGTACTTCCTCGTCATGCAATGAAAGTTCAACCATCGAATTTATCATTAAACAACCTTGTTGACGAAATTTATCCTCATCTAGAACCATACAAAACAAATTTTTAATGATTTTTTTTACCGATAGGTCATCGATCATCCATTTCATTTTAGATTGTATCATCTGCAGATAACGGTCAACGACAGTTAAGTATAAGGTACGCTTGTCTCCAAATGTATCATATATACTTTTACGATGTATTCCCATGTGGTCAACAAGGTCTTGAACCGATGTTTTCTCGTAGCCTTGATACCAAAATAGCTCCATAGCTCGAAGTAAAACGGCATCTGTATCAAACTGCTTATTTCGACTCAATTTATCACCCCTCGTAGGTTAAATTCATTTATAGACAAGGCTTAAAACGTGATCTAGCATAAAAATTGAGTATTACTCTTTATTTAGAATGATCATTCTAAATAAAACTATATTTCAGTTGTAACGGTTTGTCAACGATAGCTACTTGAAAATAAATTAAGTGGAAGATCAATATATATTGAGATTGTTGCAAAAATAGATTTGAACACTGGATAAAGCCGCTTGATGTGTACACCAAAAACACAAGTCTCACTAGAAAAATCGTGCTGTGTTTTTCGGTAGTTACAGTCGTTGCAAGGGGATGAACCTCAAGAACAGCGGTGGCATCCAAGGTCAATTCAGCATCGAGCGAGTCGACAGCCCTGAGGCTGGGAACTGAACTTCGGTGAGGCCCGCCCTATCACCACTGCTACCCTAAGGGGGAACACCCGACCGATCACTGGGTACCCAAAGTACCAACAGTGATCGGTCGTCGCTTTTACGGAGATTACATCGTATTATGAAATTTTACATAATATTAAATACATAGTGGAAAGATTTATTAGCTTTTCCCAACAAGAATAAGTATCAATCAACCATCCCACTGTTGTCTGTTACAGTTTGATTCACGTTCTTTTTATCAGACAAATATAAAAGAAAATATACATCATTACATCTATATTCCTATTCTAGGGACAGAAACAGAAAAAAACTTGAATAAAATAAAGCGTTCCCTCCTATAAATATGCATACTAACTTTTTAAGACTATTTCTTTACTCTGCAATTCCTTCTGTTTTTAGCTAATCATATATAAATAACAACAAAACGCCCTTCTCCAAATAGAGAAAGGCGTTTTCTTTTATACCACTTCTTTCACTTAAAAAAAATACTTTAAAGCATGATAAACTTGGTTCTTTTCTCAGATGACATGATGCATAAATTTTGGGTCTGCCAGATGGTGATAAGCTGTCATCAAAGTGGAATGACGATTTGTATTGATATAGATGTCCGGGATATATCCAAGGGTTAACTATCCATACGACTGAGTGTTGAGACTCGATAAAAACAACTTTGAAATCTATATTGAAGTTTTTATTCCAAAGCCTATTAACATTACCCCAATAGATTTTTGAAATACTTTTTGAAATTTAGGTTTTTTTAACCACTTTTTCACCTGATCTAAAAGATAAATCAAGATTAAAAACCATCCTACTGCTATTATAATAAGAATTAATCCCAATCCAATCAGTTGGTGATTTACATTTTCATTTAGATCAATAAATTGAGGGATAAAAGTTATATAGACCAAAACAGTTTTAGGATTAAGAATATTACTGATTGCTCCTTGAAAATAGGATTCTCTACAATGCTGTGATGACTTGTCATTTGAACGCTGACGTTCAGTTTGAACAGCGTCTAATGAAAATGTATTTTTAGAAAAAAATACCCGAATACCCAAATAAAACAAGTACGCAGCTCCCAAATATTTGATTACATTGAAAAGAATTACTGACTGGGCTACGACAACTGACAAACCAAGAACAGCAATAATAGTCCAGCAAGTTAGACCTGTCGCTATCCCAAGTATCGTATAGCATCCAGCTTTTGCTCCATGGTTAAGTGTATTTTTCATAATAAGTACTGTATCTGTACCAGGTAACATAGACATCATAAGGGCCATGAAAATATATGCAAGCAAATTATCCATTCTATTCTTCCTCTTTTATAACCAGTTATAAGTCATCCTTTCTTATGAAAAAACGCGAATTACTATAATCTGGTTCTTGTCTACCTGAGCAAAGACAAACCTCCTGTTAATCGATTTACTTTTTTCTTATTCCCATAGATTCCTATCCCAAAGTAACGATAATCTTTTTTGGATATTTTCTGCAGTTTCGCTGTGTATTCTTCGTACGTTTTACAGCTTTGTGCGGTATCTGAAAAATCTACGACAATGAGATCAGCAAACTCTTCTGTTGTGGTCTTATCTCTTAGTTCATGAAGAAGGTTAGTACTCCCTTTTAAAATTGGAACTGGTGTTTTTACAATTCCCAAATGTTCGATGCCTGAACCGTCTGCTACACTGCTACCTACTATTTCGGGAGCATATTTTCCAACAGTTATACCCAAGATTGCTGCTGTATTAGCAATCAAGCCTAAAGGTAAATTCTCATCGACGACAACCACGCATTTTGTTTCAAGACCACTCACTATGATTCTCCTTCACTTTCAAAAATTCTCATATATTGTTTTGGCGTTAAACCAACCAGTCTTTTGAAGAATTTGGTCAAGTGACTTTGATCACTAAAACCTGTTAAAAAACCTACTTCGATCGGCTTTACACCTTGTTCCAAAAGTTTTTTTGCATGATTTACTCGAATGGTTTCTAGGTAACTGTATGGAGAGATACCCTTTTGTTTTGTAAATGATCTTAGCAAATGAAACTTGCTCCATCCTGTTAAGTTACTCAAATGATTAAGTGTAATCGTTTTTGTATAATTTTCCTCCAAATAGTTACATACTGTTTTGATTTCGTTAGATGTTTCTGGAAACGGTGAAAGAATTGTAAGGTCAGAATGCATCTGAATGAGCTCTTCCAATAAGTATAAAAATAACTCTTCCTTCTTAAGTCCACTCTCACCCTGCGAAATTTTTAAATGCAGTTCTCTTAGATTAAAAACAATCTCGCTACGATATAAAACGTTTTTCTTGAAACATGGAAGGTTTTCATCACCATTGATTTCCAATATTGCTTTTTTCATAACTTCTGGTCTCACATTGATGCAGCGATAATCTAACGTTTTGCCGTCTATCTGTTCGCAACTGTGAGTATCATAAGGGTTGAACAATAATAAATCTCCAGAATTAATAATATATTCTTCACCTTTACAAACCAAATAACGCTTCCCTTTCTCAATAAAACCGATTACATAATATTCATGAAAGTGGGCAGGAAACTTTTGCATGATCCCCTTAAATCGATAGGCCTCGATGTTTAAATCAGAATCAAGATAAACTGTTCGGATCTCATTTAACATCCAGCCATCCTCCTGTACTGTAATAACATTTCTAAAAATACCATTTACTATAAAACTTTTCTTGTATGATATTGCGCTTTTTGAGGTAGTGTTTAGTCGTTCAAAAATATAAAAAAATACTAAAAATTTATATTTACCATTTTCATTGGTGCTCCTAAAAAGTATGATCATTTTACCCACTTCTTTACTTGAAAGAAATGCTTAAACACATGGTACACTCAGCTCTTTTTTCGGATTACAAAATGCATACAAAATGATGGAGTCGCTTGTGAAATCAAAAAAACTGCCACTTTTGAGCATAACGAATCGAAAAACAATATGAACTTCGTGTAGGCGCTTTTTCCAAGTTAACAAAAAAGGATTAATTGAAGAAATTCATTCCTATTGGGATTCAGATTCTTTTACTCAGCAATTGAAATTTTTTCTGCTATCTCAACAGGATTGGTGAACATAATTTCGTGGCCACCCGTATAAGATACGAATCGATGAAGACCAAGATATTTTCTGTTAAATTGATAAAATTGATAATTTATCACAGCATCTTCTGTTCCATGTAAATAAGTGCGGGGAATATCCAAAGAATAATACTTTTTTAAATCTATTTTCTCAGATAAATAAGAAAAAGGATTTGGTACTAGTTGTTTGTAAGCTTGTTGAGCCGTTTCTATATCCGTATCATTCATAAAAACATCTCGCCAAATATTAAAAGGAATAAGAACGTCCTTTTCGATCGAAGATGTACCAAAAAGAAAAGACAAATCTGTATCTTTATCAAAAAAAGGCTTTTGATCTTCTACAAAGCATGCACCCATAAAAATTAAGCGTTTGATTCGATTTGGTACTTGTTGAGCTACGAACTGAATCGTGGTTCCACCTAAACTATGTCCTAGTAAAATAATTTCATTTAAATCTTTTTTTACTATTAGATCGACTATTGGTTGGGCTACTTGTTGGAAAGTTATATTTTTATTCTCATCCAGTTCACTGGGTTCATTTCCTCCTGAAGTGGGTGTATATACCTGATGTCCTTTATCCTCCAAGAGTGGAACGACTTTATTCCAACAAGATCCGGTGTGACATAATCCATGAACCAATACAAATGTTGCCATAATATGGCTCCTTTCTTAAAACTAACTTTTCTAAGATCATAAATAAACTAGTATCTTGTATTTACTTTTTATCAACTGAAATTAATCGAGATTTCCCAAATAGAAAACTTGCAATGAGACCAATACAAACAAAAATGAGCTCTACCAAAAATACATAATGCAAAGCTTCACTAAACACTTGTTGAAGGTCATGTATCACAGTGCCAGATAAAGAAGCTCGGATTTGAGGTTCTAAAAGTATCTTCGGATCAACGATTTTTTTCAATTGGCTGATTGGGAGAGATGTCCACTTTTTACTTAATTCTGCTACTTGAGTCGACATGTAATATGTCATAAGACTACCTAAAATACTCACTCCTATGGATCCTCCAATAGATCGAAATAAATGAATAGAAGAAGTAGCAACTCCACGATTTTGATGCTCTACTGATCTAGCTATTGCCGTACTAATAGTAGGAGGAACTGCCCCCAACCCTAAACCGATCAAAAAAAGACAGGTGATTATTTGAATCATCGTTGTACTTATCGATATTTGACTTAGAAACAAGAAGCCTAATGCCATAAGTCCAAAGCTGGGAATAAGTATCATGCGGTAAGGAAACTTTTGTAACAATCGTCCGACAATAGAAGTTGAAACAACAACTGCTAACATCATAGGCATTAACAAATATCCTGCAGCGGAAGGACTAACACCAATTACAGCCTGCGCAAATAACGGGATAAAAGTAAGTGGACCATACATTCCAATACTCATAAAAAATATCGCGATGTTGCCAAAAGTGACCGAACGATTTTTAAAGAGAGAAAGAGGAATGATAGGTTCCTTTACTTTTGTTTCTATCCAAATGAATACTGCTAGCAGAAAAATGCCGATAAGCAGCAACCCAGATACTAATAGAGAGCTCCAGCTATATTGTTGACTGCTTCCTAACTCAATCCCGAGTAAGAGAGAAATAATTGCACTGCATAAAGAGATAGCACCTAACCAATCGATAGAAGGTCTTTTTTTCCTCTCTCCTTCATGGAGATGGATGAGTACCAGCAAACTAGCAACTAGTCCTATTGGAATGTTCACATAAAAAATCCAAGACCAATGCCAATTCTCCACAATAAATCCACCAATAGTAGGACCTAAGATACTAGATATTGCGAAAGTACTGCCAAATAAACCTTGCGTTTTCGCTAATCTTTCAGGTGGAAATACATCTCCAATGATTGTAAAGGATATAGGCATAATTGCCCCTGCTCCTAAACCCTGTAGACCACGAAAAATAATTAATTGAAGCATACTGTCGGAAAGCCCGCATAGAAAAGAACCTAGCAAAAAAAGAAAAAGACCAATTACATACATTTTTTTTCGTCCAAATAAATCTGCCATCTTCCCATACAAGGGAATCGTGAGAGTGGAGGTCAACAAGTAACTGGCAAACACCCAGCTGTAAAGAGAAAGTCCCCCTAACTCTTTCGCAACAGTCGGCATAGCTGTTGATACGATTGTGACATCAAGAGAAGACAAGATTAATCCAAGCATTAAAGCGGTTGTTATCCAACCTAAATGTGTTTTTTTCTTTTCCATGTTTAGACCTCTTTCAAATGATTTACTCACTTCCTAAGATAGTCAATTAATTGACTATATAGCAATAAAAATAAATTCAAATCCAATGTTTAACTGAAGTGAATTTATTTTATTGTGTGGAGATGGTGTATATTTATTGAATTCGCTTAATTAGTTTTTGCAATAGTTGGGAAAAATTTTGCAACTCATCTTCGGAAAAGATATCTGAAATTTTGGTATCGATTTCTTTGCGCATATATTCTAATTGCTTTAGTTTCTCTTTGCCTTTTTGCGTTAGTTCTACAAAAACATAACGTTTATCATTTGGATCTTGATACGTTTGACATAATCCAGACAATTTCATGCGTTCAATTATTTTTGTAATATTTTGCTTTGTCACCGATGTATGTTTCGTAAGATATCCTAAATTAGTCTTTTTTTGTTCCGCGATTGTACTTAATATCAACCATTGTTGTACACTTGGTAAATCACACTTAACAGCTAATTTACTCCCCCATCTTGAAAGTAAGTTAGATGCTTTAAATGTATCCTGGATGATATCAATATTCTTCGTTTCCACCACCATAACCACCTTCATCATATAGTCAACTGGTTTACAGTTAACCATATGAATAAATAATTGTCAACATTCCATTTTCTACAGTATATTAATGTCTCTATGAGAACCAGAAAAAATCGCCTCCTCAAATCCATAAGAGAAGACGACTTCCTTTTATACCATTTTTTGCTCTTGAAAAAAGTGTTTCTAAGCATGGTACACTTAGCTCTTTTCTCGGATTACTTGGCACTCCACACGACTACAGCCGTGGGATTCTTGGGACGATAGCTTTATGACTAATTCATTACCAAGCTAACCCCGTGTGCCCCACGGTTTAAATCGTGGGTTTTCTCGCTCGAATTACATAATGCATAAATTTGGGGTCAACTAAATCACGATAAGCTGTCATCAAAGTCGAATGCCTATTGGTATAGATTTACAGGCTCTATCTGCAATAATTTATCTTAATTTGATCTACTACGAATTTAATTCAAGGATTTCATTTACCTGTGCATCCTAGTAGTTCTCTACTTCATCAAGACTGCACATGTGAATGACATACTAAATCCAAGAGAATCCTTCAGGGTGTAGATCGCCGCTGGAAAGTTGATTTTTTATTTACACCACTTCTTTTTTCTAGAAAGAAATACTTTTATATTTTTCCACTTCTTATACCAGTTGGTTGAATCTTGATCCACACAAACTCCACTCCTATCTGTCTTCATTCGGAAAGACGGAAACAAACCAAAAAGTTCATTCCTAAAAGTTCTTGTATATGCAAGCATCACATTTCAACATATTTTTCCGCTTTCTTTAAGACACTACGTTTCTTTTCAATAGGTAGTCGGAGTAAAGGGACAACAAAGAGCAAGGCAATCATAAATAAAAGTAATGTAATTCCATAAATACCAAACAAGGAGATTTGCTCTTTTAACCAGCCAGCTATAAAACTAGCTATCACCATAGATGCAGTATACGTCGGAACGAGAAGACCATTGACCCTTCCGAAATAATCAGTTTCCGTTTTTTGTAAAATGATCGTATTGAGTCCAATTTGAATACTAGGCATCATAAGCCCACAAATAAACTGGACCATTAAGGTCAACCACAACTGTGTAGATAAAACGGATATCATACAACTAATCGCATTCACAATAATCCCTGCAAAAATTAACTGTTGGGGGATAACTTTTTTTGTGAGCATCATAATGAGAAGACCGCCCAGAATAGTTCCTGCTCCATTAGCTGTCAGTAGCCATTGCAAATATTCGTTACCTAATTTCAATCGTTCTGAAACCAAAAACACACTTAATGGCTGAACGAGCCCAAAACCTAAATAGGTGACAACAAAACATCCAGTTAACATCATAAGCACCTTTTTTGACCATACATAACAGAAACCTTTTTTCATCTCCAGAAAAATCGGGGCTTTTTCACCTTCTTGTTCTACTTTCTGATCCGATGGAAGAAGAAATTGAATGAAGGCGGATAATACATACATCACGCCCATTAAGGCAATCGCTATGTTCACACCAAACTGTTGGAAGACAAATGTACCCAATATTGGACCAGCCAAGATAAATATGGAAAAAGCGGTTTGATAGAGGGAGATCCCTGCTTGCATTTGATCTTCTGATAAATATTTCTTAAAAAGCTTTAATCCCGCAGGCTGTGAAAACTGCATCAAAGCCGCATACGCTAGAGGAAGTAAGTAAACTGCCTTCCATGAAACAAAAATCACTCCGATGAGAAGCGTAAACACAAATACAGCGTTTAAAGAATCACATAAGATCATCTTTCGTTTTGGTGATAACCGATCTGCAAATGTACCGCCTATAAAGGAAAAGAGCACAACAGGTGCAAATTCTGCAACGGTCAACATCGAAATTGCAACGGGGTCGTTGTTTGTCTTTGCCATGACAAACATCATAACCGCATAAAATCGAATCCAAATGCCCGTTTGCCCACTTAATGTCGCAACAAGAATAACCCATACCACTCGATGATGAAGTAGTGCTGATAATTTAAATTTAGTAAGGTTCTGATTAGACATGGAAATCTCCTTTATTGCGTTATTTTGGGAATTCAAACTCTATAAAATAACGTCATATTCCATAAGCTTTGCAGTTGTTTTTGCCACTTCGACTCCCAATAAACGCTTTACCATATGCAAAGACATATTGATACCTGCTGAGACTCCAGCTGCAGTAAGGATGTTTCCTTCATCCACAAATTTCACATTCTGAACAACAGTAGTTTCTGGAAATCGACTTTCTAATTCTTTTATGCTGGCCCAATGCGTTGTTGCTCGCTTCTCAGCTAGTAAGCCTGCTTGAGCTAATAGAAAAACTCCTGTACAAACGGATGCCATAATCTGAACATCTTTCATTCTTTTTTTGATCCATTCGATAACTGTTTTATTTTCAAACTCTTTTAGAGTTCCAGGTCCACCTGGAATAATGATAATGTCAAAAGGTGGAGCAGACTGAAGACTATAATCCGGTTGAATTTTCAAACCATTTCTTGCTAAAACGGTTTGTCCTTTTTGAGAAAAAGTAGTAACGTAAAAAGGTTTTACTCCCTTACTTTGTTGATTGAATTCGGTGACAGAAAAAACTTCAAATGGACCTGCAAAATCTAGCACTTCTACATCTTCGAATATAAATATTCCAACATTTAATATATTCATAATCCATTATCCTCTCTTAATTTATTAAACAAAAATCAGTCTAAACTTCAAAAAGTTATATTGCATGATCCAAAAGAGCTATCTTATTTGTTTTTAATAGATAGATGGAGCTTCTAAACATAATCTGGAAATCAGGCATTTTATCGGCGAAATTGTATGATTAATTATCAGGGAGATTTCCCGTTTTTTTCCCAACCATATATGGAGTGGTTACCCCTTCATAATTCACCATCATGCTCATCCCATGTGCAGCATGCCATAGATTATGACAATGTTCCATCCATAATCCTGGATTGTCTGCTTTAAAGGCAATATCATAGGATTCTCCACCATTTATTAAGAGTGTATCTAAATAGACCGGGCTCCCAGTTAGCGGTTTTCCATTTCTAGTAAGAACTTTGAATTTGTGACCATGTAAGTGCATGGGGTGTTCCCCAATCATGAAGTTTTGGAAGTGAATTTTTACAAGATCACCTTGTTTCACGACAATAGGTGGAATTTCATCAAAAACTTTACCATTAATCTCAAATTTTACACTGGGACTCCCATCTAAAAAGCCTACTCCGAAACCAAGTTTTAAATTGTAAGTTCGATCGAATTTAGACTGCATTGAGATTCCATCTGCTTTTGGGGAACCATAATGACTGAAATCGAAAATAGGTAAGTTACTCAAATTACGCTTGACTTCTTCCTTCATTCCAAATGAAATATGATAACTTTGTTTCAACGTTTCATCGTCTTCTGCACTTACCACTTGAACATTTCCTTGCTTAGGTATTTGAAATAGAATATCGTACCGTTGCCCTCCACCTATCTTTAAAAGCTGATTGCTGATCCATGTAGGTTCATTTAAATCATTGCCATCCAAGGAAACTACTTTAAATCGTGCTCCTACTACTGTCAGTAAATGCGAATTATTAGTTGCATTTACGATTCGCAACCGCACTTTCTCACCAGATTTAGTATTATAAAGAATTCCTTTTGTTTTTTGATTTAGCATCGCAATATCATCTATGGATTGAAGCGTAACAGCATAATCCTTGTCATATGCAAATGTTTTCTTTTTTGGTTCCACTATCAGTCGACCATATAAACCTTTACTTGTTTGAGTGGAGCTTAGTTGGTGTGAATGGTACCAGAAGGTACCAGGCTCTTTTACAATAAAGTTATAAGTGAACTCTTGGCCAGGTTTAACATAATCTTGAGTCACACCCGCAACACCGTCTTGTGAGCAAGGAAGGATAACCCCATGCCAGTGGATCGTTACTCCTTCAGTAATATTCTTATTTTTTAATTTCACAAGGATTCGATCCCCTTCTTGGACCCTTAGTTCAGGGCCGGGACTACCTCCATTAAATGTAAAAGCATCGATAGCTTGACCATTGTCTAGTTTAAGACGGGTATTTTCTGCAGTTAATGTGAATTTTTTTATAGGTACTTTTGTGTCTTTCTCTTTTAAATCAGTACAGGAAATACCTTTTCCGTTCATTGTCTGATGATTCATATTCATTCCGTCCATATTCCCCATATTCATCGCGTCAGGAAATCGGGATTGATACATGGAAATGAAAAATAAAACAACTAAAATAACCAAAGAAGATGAAATAATAGTCCATTTTCTTGCTATATTCATCTGATTCACCTCTTGCTAAAGATTTGCTGCTTCTAATTTAGCTAGAGAATGTCCAGAACTTATGAAGAACTTCTCCTTATTTGTTGGAATGTCTTTTTACAATGAATTTTCATTTATAATAAAAACAAAATCGGACAAGGACGATGTACATTGAAAAATACACTTTTACTAGTAGATGACGAGGTCAAAGTACTAGAAGTAATGGGAAATTATTTACGGCAAGAGGGATATCAGATCTTCACCGCTTCCACTGGAAAAGGTGCATTACAACTTGCAACTGAAAAAAACCCTGCTCTCATCGTTTTAGATTGGATGCTGCCAGAAATGAGCGGAATTGATGTATGCCGTGAACTACGAAAACAGGGTTCCTTTGGAATTATCATGGTAACAGCGAAAAAGGATGAAATGGATAAAATAATTGGATTAGAAGTAGGAGCTGATGATTATATCACCAAGCCATTTAGCTTAAGAGAACTAGAGGCAAGAATTCGTTCTGTTCTAAGAAGAATTTATGGAGATAAAGAAGAGGAAATCGTTTATCAACGAGGAGACCTAACGATTCATGAATCGAAATGCAAGGTATATAAAGGAAAGCAAGAGATTACTCTCACACCAACAGAGTTTAAAATTTTGACTACCTTGGCTGCAAAACCAGGAATTGTATACAGTCGTTTACAACTGCTTGAACTAACTATGGACGATGATTTTATTAACTATGAACGCACAATTGATTCCCATATAAGTAATTTACGAAAAAAATTAGAGGATAACTCAGCAAAACCTCTTTATATCCGTACGATATACGGATTTGGCTATTGTTTTGGAGATCATCTATGAAAGTATATACTAAGCTTTTGCTCGCTATGTCGCTGCTTATTATCGTAATGGAAGTAGTTTTCGGTTCTATCGTCCATTTATATATCAGCAGCCTAGAACATCAAAACAAAATCGAAAATCAAGCTCAACTTAACGATTTAAAGAAATATTTTTATCATTACTACCAAGAAAATCATCTTTCTTGGTCAGAAGTTAACAAATTAGCTGATCCATTTGCTAATTTAAGTAAAACGCAGACAGAAGGAATTGTTCTTCTTTCACCATCTGGTAAAGTTCTTTATCATTCAGGAAATAGAGAATCTAAAGAAGTAATGGAAGATGGATTGACTCAAACGATATATGATGGTGAAAAGAGAATTGGAGACTTATACTTTCTTAACCAAAAAATATTTCAACTCCAAGAATTTGAACGTGAATTTTTACAAACATTTCTATATGTCATGTCGAGGGGTATATTTATTAGTGTTGGAATCACTTTGTTATTTGGCCTTTACTTTGCAAAAAAGTTGACCACCCCTCTCCAACAAATAATGGTTGGAATTGACAAAATAAAAAAAGGCAATCTGGAGTTCCAGCTTCCCGTCACAAGTCGTGATGAATATGCTCAAGTTACCGAGGCTCTCAATCAAATGGCTCACGCATTACTTTGGGCAGAAAAAATTAGAAAACAGCTTGTCGCAGATGTCTCACATGAATTGCGTACTCCACTTACGATTCTTAAAGGTCAATTGGAAACGATTCAACAAAACAGGGAGCCAATCTCCCCTTTTCAATTGCTTCCGATTCAGGATGAGATAATTCGATTATCAAAACTGGTAGATGATTTAGATCAACTAACTTTAGCTGATGCTGGTAAGCTGATTCTAGAAAAAAAGCCAACTGATGTAATCAGCTTATTGCAGAATATTATAAGAAAACTTGCTTTTGAATTAAAAGAAAAGAAGATTTCAGTTCATATCCTAAATGCAGATCAGGAAATCATCTTAAATATGGACCCTCAGCGAATGACCCAAGTATTTTTTAATATATTGATTAATTCAATTAACTATACAAATGAAAATGGGAAGATAAGTATTCAGATTGAAAAAAATTCAGCTGAAACGATCATATCAATTTCTGATACAGGAATGGGAATTCCAAAAGAACAGATCCCATTTCTCTTCGATCGATTTTATCGAGTAGACCAAGCAAGGTCCCGTCATACGGGAGGAATGGGGCTTGGGTTAGCAATAACCAAAGAATTTGTTGAAGCTCACAATGGAAGAATAACAGTAGAAAGTACGCTTGGAAAGGGAAGCGAGTTTAGGATATACCTTCCTTCTTGATTCCAGAACAAAATGATATATATTTTCTTCATCATTAAGAAATCATTTAAATAAATAAACAAAAAGAAGGATATCTATTCTAAAAACATCCAACAATTATATCACTTAGCGCTAAAATTGATTTTAAGTTTTCAGCTGTTATTTCATATTGTCGATTTTCAATTACAAAAAAGTATTTACAGTAGATGAAAATTAACCTTCTCAAAAAATAAGACTGTTTCTCCACATTAAAGCGAAGTCGCCTTTTCTATAAATTATGTAATAAAAATTGATATATTAAATAATAAAGACAACAAAGATACTGCTCGGGAAAATGATTCGGCCAAATACTACGAGTTTAAAACCCGTAATATTTGGCCGATTGATCTCATGAAGAGATCGATGTCCCTATTCCTTCTCGGAGAGAATCTCCCTCATCACCTCGGGAACAAGCTCTTCCACACATGCGCGAAGAGGCGAATACCCGGGCTGACTCGGGTCCTGCAGCACCTTCTTGGCGACCATGTCCGCGGCGTTCGGCAGCTGACGCACGATCGCCTGCCGAACTTCTTCCCGCAAGTGCTCCTTCAGAGAAGGACCAAGTGTTTTAAGCGCGAAGTCCCGCAGGAAACGCTCCCCCTCTGCAGTCTGGAAGAAGTACCCCATGTGCCGAACGATCGTGTTACCGAACTCGGTTCGTACTGTTTCAAACTGATCGGACTCGATCAGATTCGGCATTGCATCAACCACTTCCTTCAGCTGACTTTCCAGCAGCACCTTACCAGCTCCACCATACGAGAAGAAGCTGGAGACAAAGGTAGGAAGCTTTTCCTTGATCGTTTCTCGAACAGTCTTCTTAATCAGCGTCATACTGATCAGACTCTGATCCGAAGAGACAACATCGGAAATCTTGGACTCCAGCAGCTGCTTGCCAGCAGTACTACTGTAAAGGAAGTTACGCACCACAGAGGAGAACTGCCACTCCTCAGCGAGATGACGACGAGTTTCACGGATCACTGTCTCCTGATCCAGCAAGTCGTCCTGTGGATCAAGAATCTGCTTGATCTTTTCATCGATCAGATACTGACCAACGAAATCATACAAAAATCGCCTGATTCGGCCTGCAACCTGCTCCGAAAGCAGCTCCTTGGCTTTGGAAATAACCTCCTCATCCTTGACATCGTTGTCTATGACATTGACGAGGATCTCGGAAATCCGCTGTTGGAGGTACTTGCCAGCATCGCCGTAGGAAAACGAGTTTCGTACCCTCTCCTGCAGCTTTTCTTCCGTCATGAACTCCTTAGCCGACTGAATGATCTGCCGAGGGTCTACCCATGAAGAAAAGTGCTCCATCAGTGTCTTGTTTACAGACTTATCCCCGAATCCGTTAAACCCATTGAAGGCATGTTCCACAGCTGACTCCACCGAGGAACGCACTCCGCCAATGAACTTAGATCGAAGCGACTTTTTGGACATGAATCCTCCACAAGATCAGGGGAGTTGCAAGTGCAACTCCCATTATCAATTCCTTGAATTCATTTTATTTATAATCTAAGTAAAGTTCAACTTTGTATTTTGATAATCAACTGTTTTTAGGTCATTTTATATGTTTTGAGACAGAGGGATGGTTCTTGTAATCTCAACTCAACAACTCTAATAAGTATCGCTCCTGTTTCCGAATCTTCTCCACCTCATACTCCCAAATATACATACTAAGGGAAGAATGAAAATGGATGACCTCTTCCCTTAATTACTTATGACAGTACAGTTGAGCTAACAGATGCAACAAAGAGACGGTTCTCCTATCTCAGTTGTATATGATAAAAAAATCGCCTTCTCAATGAGAAGGCGATCTCTTTTTTACACCACTTCTTTCTCCTGAAAAAAGTGCTTCAACGCATGGTACACTTGGCTCTTTTCTCGAATGACATAATGCATAAATTTTGGGTCTGCCAGATTGCGATAAGCTGTCATAAGAGTGCTGTGGCGGTTGTATTGATTTACTTCACCATAGCCAAACATGTTGCTTCTCTCCATCAAAGCTTTGACTAAACCTACACATCTTTCGTTGTCAGAGGTTAAATTGTCCCCATCGGAAAAGTGAAAGGGGTAAATATTGTAACGATTGGTAGGAAAACGACTATCGATAATCTCAATTGCTTTTTTATACGCAGAAGAACAAATCGTTCCTCCACTCTCTCCTTTGGTGAAAAATAAGTCTTCTGTAACTTCTTTCGCTTCTGTATGGTGTGCGATAAAGACAATTTCCACGTTTTCATACTTGGTTCGCAAAAATCGAACCATCCAGAAGAAGAAGCTGCGGGCGATATACTTTTCAAAGATACCCATCGAACCACTTGTATCCATCATTGCAATGACGACTGCGTTTGAATGTGGAAGTATTTTTTCTTCCCATGTTTTAAAACGCAAATCATCGATAGATATTCTTGTTTTTTCTTTAGATCCAGCCAAGGCATTGCGTTTGATCGCTTCTATCAACGTGCGTTTCTTATCAATATTTCCCATCAAACCTTTTTTGCGTATATCTGTAAATCGAATTTCTTCAATTGTGATGTTTTCTTCTTCTTTTCGCTCTAGATTAGGCAGCTCCATTTCAGAGAATAAGATATTCTCTAATTCCTCGATTGAGACTTCTGCTTCAAAATAATCATCACCTGCTTGGTCCCCTGCTCCTTGACCTTTCCCTTTTGCTGGTGAGCCTGAGGGATCTCTAGCTATCACATCACCAACTTGACTGTCACCATCGCCCTGTCCAACTTGTTTGCCTTTATTGTAGTTGTAACGTATTCGATATTCTTCAATGGAACGAATGGGAATCTTCACCATTTGTTTTCCATCTGACATGATAATACTCTCTTCACTCACCAGATCAGGCAAATTCTTCTTGATTGCTTCCTTTACTTTCTCTTGATGGCGCAGCTGATCTTGATAGCCTTTGCGATGGAGGGACCAGTCTTCCTCTGACACAATAAACAGGGGATTCTTCATATTCGGTTCACCTCCCGCCTCTTTGGTTATCGATTGAGTAAACTTCCTACGTAACGCAATAATCCATTTGCACTGGAAGGAGTATAGCCATAATCTTCAACCAATCGGGAAATTACCTCATTCATTTTTTTCAATTGCAACTCATCTGGCGTTTTGGTTGAGGTAGTTATTTTTACAACATCTTTCAAATCAGCAAATAATTTCTTTTGGATCGCTTCGCGTAATCTCTCATGGCTGTTATAATCGAAGCGCTTTCCTTTTCGAGCAAAAGCGGAAATACGGATAAGAATTTCTTCACGAAATGCTTTTTTGGCATTTTCCGAAATACCGATCTGTTCTTCAATGGAACGCATGAGCTTTTCATCTGGTTCCATTTCTTCTCCAGTCAATGGATCGCGAATTTTCCCCCAGTTGCAGTAAGCTTCTACGTTATCCAAATAATTATCCATCAATGTCTTTGCAGATTCTTCATACGAATATACAAACGCTTTCTGCACTTCTTTTTTAGCGATTTCATCATACTCTTTCCGTGCAACAGAGATAAAATGCAAATACTTTTCACGTTGTTCATTGGAGATAGAAGGATGTTGGTCGAGACCATCTTTGAGTGAACGCAAGATATCCAATGCATTGATATAATCTTGATCAGTACGAATTAAAGCACTCGAAATACGGTTGATGACATAACGAGGGTCAATTCCTGACATACCTTCGTCCAAAAATTCATTTTGTAATTCTCGAACATCGATATCTTTCATACCTTCAACAGACTCCCCGTCATACAAACGGAGTTTTTTGAGTAAATCAACGCCTTGTTTCTTCGATTCTTTCAAACGGGTCAAAATGGAGAATATTGCGGCTGCTCGAAGTGAATGTGGTGCTATGTGGATATGGGACAAATCACTTTGTTTGATCAATTTTTCATAAATACGTTCTTCTGCTGTAACTTGCAAATTGTATGGTATCGGCATTACGATCATCCTAGACTGCAATGCCTCGTTCTTTTTATTCGCAATAAATGACTTGTATTCCGATTCGTTCGTATGGGCGATAATCAATTCATCAGCAGAGATTAACGCAAATCGACCAGCTTTGAAGTTTCCTTCTTGTGTCAGAGAGAGCAAATTCCATAAAAATTTCTCATCACATTTCAACATTTCTTGAAACTCCATCAAACCACGATTTGCCTTGTTCAATTCTCCATCAAATCGATATGCCCGAGGGTCCGACTCGGAGCCGTAATCAGTGATGGTGGCAAAATCAATACTACCTGTCAAATCGGCTATATCCTGCGATTTAGGATCAGAAGGGCTAAACGTTCCAATTCCTTGACGTTCATCTTCAGAAAGAAGAATTCGTTCGACGATCATGTCCTCTATTCTTCCGCCATACTCTTCCTGTAAACGAAAACGGCAAGAAGGACACAAATTACCTTCAATGCGGACTCCAAGCTCTTTTTCCGCTTCAGCCCTGAGTTCCCTTGGAATTAAGTTTAGTGGGTCTTCCTGCATCGGACAACCTTTAATGGCATAAAGTGCTCCTTCGTCCGTGCGGGAATACTGTTCCAAACCTTTTTTCAACATAGCAACTATCGTCGATTTACCTCCACTAACTGGACCCATAAGGAGAAGAATTCGTTTCCTCACGTCTAATCTGCGTGCAGCTGAGTGAAAATACTCTTCTACCAGCCGCTCAATCGCATGATTGAGACCAAAGAGTTCCTCACTAAAAAACAGGTAAGATTTCCTTCCATCTGCATGCGTCTTGACTCCATGACTTTTAATCATGTTGTAAACTCGTGAATGGGCTGTTTCTGCAACTTGTGGTTGTGACTTCACAATTTGCAAATAATCCGCAAATGTACCCTCCCATAAATAATCCAACTGTTTTTCACGGTAGTCAGAAATACGTTTTAAGATGTCCAATGGAAGCCTCCTCTCCGGTACGAACCAGCTTCACTTGCTTAACCGTTTAATAAACGTATTCCACCAAAGCACCTACTTTGAAACCTATAAATAGAGAAAAAGTTATATTACTATATGCTTTTCTATAGCAAAAGGATACGATAAGTTTTAAACTTTTAGAAAAATGGGAGTCAATAACTGCCGCTGGGTCATCTCGAAAAACGAGAGATCTCCCATGTTGCAGCGTTTTTACAAAAGAATGGAACCTGAAAATTCCATTCTATCCCCTACTTATTATTATACCTCAACAGAAGCACTTTTCGGTTGATTTACAGTTTTTTAACCATTCGTCCTTTCCTTTTTTTTCAATTAAGAATCCTATAATTTTCCATTAATGCATGAATTAACCATCAAACAAGTGCAGGAAAATCCAATTGCCGTAAACCTTCATATAAAACAATCGCCACAGAGTTTGCCAAATTTAATGAGCGTACACTCGGGAGCATAGGAACACGAATTAAGGTGTCTCGGTTTGCTTCCAATATTTTATTCTCTAATCCTTTTGTTTCTTTGCCAAAAACGAAGAAATCACCCTCTTTATAGGTGAATGCTGTGTATGATTTTTTAGCCTTTGTTGTCGCACAGAAAAAGCGATTGGTTGAATACTTCGCACGCAATTCATCAAAGGAATCGTAGAGTTGAACGTCTACTTCATGCCAATAATCCAAGCCTGCTCTTTTTAATTGAGTATCATCAATGGAAAAACCCAGCGGTTTTATCAAGTGAAGTTTTGCACCTGTCACAGAGCAAGTACGAACGATATTTCCGGTATTTGGTGGTATTTCTGGTTCAACTAATACAATATGAAAAGGCATTTATCTTTTCTCCTTACATGTTACGATTTAATTGTCATCCTAAGAAAAGGAGTTTGGTATCTTGTTTTACACGGATAAAAAAAATTCATTCATCATTATTAGTTACATGTTATTTTATTTTATCGCAATAGGCGCTTTTATGCCTCTTTTTAGTTTGTATCTAAAAGAATTACACTTTTCTGGAACACAAATCGGTTTTACTGCTTCAATTAGTCCGTTTATCATGTTACTTGTCCAACCAATCTGGGGACTTATTGCCGATCATACCAAGGGTTTTCATATTTTACTAGTAATAGCCACGATAATTGCATCCATTACAAGTATTGCCTTCATATGGATTGAAGGGAAATTCTTCACCGTTGTAATTCTAACGATTATTTTATCAGTCTTTTTAAGTGCAATTGAACCCATTTCTACCAGTATGATTATAAGCTATTCAGAAAACAGAGGGCTGTCTTATGCAGATTTTCGGTTATGGGGGGCGGTCGGCTTTGCTCTTTCTGTCTGGGCATTGAGTCAATTAACTTCCCATGGTTCCCTGCAAATTGTTTTTTATGTACTCTCTATTTCTCTATTTCTTTCGGCACTCTATGCTTGGAAATTGCCATTATATCAAATACAGCAAAAAGAAAAAATATCCAAATATCAAATTAAAAAACTGATTTCCAACCGTACATTCCTGCTTTTTCTTTTTGCATGCTTCTTAGTATACGGTGTGATGCTTGCAAATAATTCATTCTTTGGACTGCTGTACACAAGTCTTGGTGGTACACTTGCTGGAGTTGGTGTAAGTTTTTTAATCAGCGTAGGTAGCGAAGTTCCATTTATGCGACTGGCAGGAAAATGGTTACAGACACTAAATATTACGACCATTTTAATCATCGCATCTGCTGTCTCATCGATTCAATACTTTTGTTTTTTCTATCATCCTCCGGAAATGATCATCTATGTACTTAATATCGCACAAGGATTTTCTCTTGGTATTTTTATTCCTGTTTCTCTCCAATACGTTCAACTGCATACACTGAAATCTCTTCAAACTACAGCAGTGGGTATATTCAATGGAGTGAGTTTTGGTCTAGGAAATTGGTTTTTTACACTTGTCGGGGGATTTGTATTGGACTTAGCTGATATTCATTATGTTTATTTACTGTTTAGTATCGTTTCTTTCTTCGGCACCTCCATCCTTATTGTTTTGCGAGTTCTAGAAAACAATACTAGACACACCGAAATCCCTAACACAGAATAAGAAACCTACCGTAAACAGTAGGTTTCTTATCGAATATGAAAAAACGCATATTTTATTTGAGGTGTCCATGCAGCAGAATCTTGGTATTCCCAATAACGATACTGGCTATTATTTGTATGCGCATTCACATACGCTTGCCCATTTTCATCTTTATATGTGACAATCGTGTTGTGATTCCATCTGCCATCACCTTCAAAGTCATAACAGATAACATCGCCGAGTTGTAAATCTTCTACCCGCGGAACCATCTGTGCTCTATTGCGCAAAAACCAATACAAGCTATTGGCGATAGCCCAACTATAACTCCAATTACCATTACGATACCACCAGCCTCTTCCCCGATGATCCCCACCTACCATAGGATATCCACCTGCGTGTAAGCATTGTGAAATAAAATTCGTACAGTCATTGGTGGAAAAAAAGCGATAAGCTGGATTATGGGAATTCCAGTACGTATTTGCATAGGCTACTGCTTGTTCACGATTGTACACACTAATCCCCTCCTTCTCTTATCTATATGAGAAAGACAATTAGTGGTAACCAAAAAATACAATAATCTGTATCTAAGCGTTAGTCGAAAAGTTGGAAAAAGTAGCCAACTGGCCAGATGATACAGTAAATAAACAGATCTCATCACCATTTTCTAAGGTGAAAATGCCATTTGTATTCGTTTTTTAAGGTCTTGGATTCAAATAAAAAGGCATTTCCTTTGGCTGATAGGTCATCGCATAACGTGGTGCTACTTGAGAATTTTCTTTTAGTGTGAACTTGTATTTTTGCACAAACGTTACCAATAACAGTAATGCGATAGTTAGAGACATATCTTGTCCAATACAAAGTCGTTGACCTTTCCCAAAAGGATAGTACGAGTTACGAGCTTTTTGATCAAATCTATCTGGTGAAAATCTATCTGGATCAAAAACATGAGGTTTATCCCAAAAATTCGGATCATGGTGAGTAGCAAAGGGACTGATAATAATTGGCTTTCCACCGTGAATTTTATAGTTCCCAATTGTATCTTCCTTAACTGATGTACGAAAATACATTGGGAATGCAGGATATAATCGCAAAGTTTCATTTAACACCATTCTTGCATATTTTAGTTTTGCTAAATCTGAATATGCTGGTATCCGTCCATCCAATACTTCTGTCGCCTCTAGGTAAAGTCGATCAGCAGCTTCCGAATTTTGACTCAACAAATAAGTTGCCCACGTTACTGCGCTCGCTGTTGATTCATAACCAGCTAGAAAGATGGTGAACACTTCATCTCTAATTTGTTGATCCGTCATCCTATTACCATCATCATCTGCTTCTTTTAATAAGATTCCTAGTAAATCATCCGTTACCGTATTGGTCTGTCTTCGTTGCCTGATAATCGAATAGATTTCTTGGTCTAGTTCTACGATAGATTTCCGATATGCTGACTTTCCTGGGCTAGGAAACCAATTCGGAACAAAAAAGGTCCATACTCTTTTTGTCATGCCTTGAAATACAGTATTTGTTAATTCTACTAATCGTTTTGACTGGTTCTTCTCCACCGATGTTCCTAACAATGTTTTGAGTACTACATCCACATTCGTTTCTGTGGCATCTGCCAGCATATCTAATGGCGTTTCTGTTTTTGCACACTGGTCCCAGCGAAAAACTGCTTCTTTAACGGACTGGTTCGCAATCACAGCCATTTTTTCAATTTGCTTTGGATGGAATGCGGGTTGCATTAATTTTCGCTGTCTTCTCCAGTCATCTCCTTCCGCTGTGAATAAACCATTTCCTAGAGCATAACGAATCCCATCCATCATTCTTCCCTTTATGTAGTTGGATGCGTTATCGATTAAAATATGATGGACATAATCAGGATGACTGACTAAATATGCACTTGCTGATCCAGATCCAATTCGTACCAATCCTTCTCCTTTTGCTGCCTCCTCCATGCAGAAACTAAATGGATCTTTCGCCAATCTAGGAATGGATGAGAATAATTGGAATCCTTTTGGTCCTGGAGGAGAGATTCGTTTTTCAGTTATTTTCGACATGAGTTGATACTCCTTTTTGCGAATAAAAACCTATAAAGAAAAATGTTTGTGTGAGGATTATAACAAATATAGAGATTTTTGTGATTATTTTATACATTTTTATCTACTCGAATGCTCGTTTTCTAAAGAAATGTTCTCTACTATGACGTTTATTTTCATATTTGATAGAAACTATATTTTCTCATTCATAAGCATAAAAATATTAATTGAATATTTTTTATGTTTTATATTGAAAAATATGTTATATTTGTACCTACTTATATATTTTTTTATCATTTAGGAAGGAAGATACAATGAATTGGAACTTTCAAATTAACTGGGCGCAAATTGCTGAAATCATTATTCGTTGTTTTGTAATCATTGCTATTTCGTACATCGCTTTTCTTATCATCAAAAACCTCATTTATCGTTTTATGATCGGTAAAAAGCAAAAAAATGCTAGACTTCAAACACTAACAAGTCTTGCCACCAACTTTATAGGATATGTCATTTTCTTTGTAGCACTCGTTTCCTTATTAGATCAATTTGGGATTAACGCTACTGGTTTAATTGCTAGTGCAGGCATCATTGGATTAGCTATTGGATTTGGAGCTCAAGGACTTGTAAGTGATATTGTAACAGGTTTCTTTATTTTAATGGAGGATCAAGTAAATGTGGATGACCATATAACCGTCAACGGTTTCTCCGGAGTAGTAGAACAAACAGGATTACGCGTCTTAAAAATACGTGATCTCAATGGAGACTTACACTTTATCCCAAACCGCGAGTTAAAATCATTGACTAATCACTCAAAAGGCACTTCCAACACGATTGTCAATGTAAAAATTCATTACACTAATGGACAAAACATGCATAATCAACTGTCCGAGATTCAAGCGAAACTAAACGAGTTAAAAGAAAATATGCCACAAGTAGTACAAGGTCCTGCTGTTTTGGATGTCCACACACCAAATAAAGCAGAAAATTATATCCGAATCATTGCGAAAACTGAACCTAATCAAGGGCAGGCCGTAGCAGACGTTCTTGAACAACACGCAAAAAAAATTATCGAAACTGAAAATAAGGTGCTTGTTTGACACTCCCCATGGCTGAAGCCATGGAATTCTTGGGACGGTAGCCTTCTGACTACTTCATTACCAAGCTAACTCCGTGAGCCCCACGGTTGAACAGAGTTTTTGTTGCTACGTCATAGCAAAGACTTACTGCTTGATTTTCGCATTTCAGCCACTTTAAGTGGATTGGCGAAACTTGTGCTCCCGTTGTAGTGATGCTCGCTAACATCACACGATTCAAACCGTGGGTTTTCTCACTCGCAAGACTATAATACATAAAACCAAGAGATTTTCATCTCTTGGTTTTTTCTACGATTCAATCCTATCCATCGCATTTTTTATTTCTGATAAAACCATTTCATCTTGTTCCGTTTGCATGGCATTTTTTAAACTTCCTTCTGCTTCAGTTCCGCCTATCTTCCCCAATGCCCATGCAGCTGTCCCTCGAATCATCGGACGAACATCATTATGCAAAAATGAAATGAGCTGTGGGATTGCCGATCTATCCTTAAAATGAGCCAAAGCGATAATAGCATTCCGTTGAATTGGATTTTTCCCTCTCCATGACCCTGACATATGCCCAAACTGCTCTTTAAACTGACGATTTGTTAAATGCAACAACGGTTTTAACAATGGTTTAACTTTCTCAGCTTCAGGCTGTAATTCAGGATGATGATCAAAATAACGTTTTCTATTTTTCGGGCAAACGGTCTGACATGTATCACACCCATAAAGCCTATTGCCAATTTTATTTCGGTATTTTTCCGGTATTATTGTTTTCGTTTGGGTCAAATAAGCAATACATGACTGTGCATCTAGTCGTCCAGCTTCTACCAATGCACCAGTAGGGCAGGCAGTCATGCATAATGTACAATCTCCGCATCTGTCTTGAATAGGTTCATCAGGAGGAAAATAAATATCGACAAGCATCTCTCCTAAATAAACCCAAGAACCAAACTCTTCTGTTATTATTGCAGTATTTTTTCCACTCCAGCCAATCCCTGCTCTTTCGGCTACTGCACGGTCACTAAGTGCACCTGTATCAACCATAGATTGGATAGTAGCATAAGGAATCAATTGGTGTATATAATCAGTTAGCAACTCTAACTTTTGCTTTAACACAAGATGATAATCTTTGCCCCATGAAGCACGGCAAAAAATACCTCGATATTCTCCGGATTCAGATTTAGGAGGATTTTTTAATTTGGCAGGATAAGCGATAGCGATAGCAATAATTGTTTTTACCTTAGGCATTATTTTAACTGGATGGGTTCTCAACTCGATATCAGATTCTTCAAATCCAGAAGCAAATCCAAGATTTTGTTGTTCACGTAGTCGTTCTTTTAATTCGATGAATGGATCAGCAGAAGCAAAACCTATCTTATCAATACCCAACTCTTTTGCCTTATTTATCACTTTTTCCTTTAACTGCTCCGCTTTCATCTATCCTGCCTCCTTTCTTTAATATGGAACTGCAGCTCGTGCTAATTCATCGCAGCGATTATTCAGTTCGACATTGCTATGGCCTTTTACTTTTACAAATTCTACTTCGTGTTTACGGTACAATGCGAGTAATTCTCTCCATAAATCTTCATTTTTTTTAAATCCTGTTTTTTCCCATTTCACATACCATTTATCATGAAAACAATTCACAATATAGGCACTATCCGAACAAACTTTTACTCTGCATACTTGTTTTAATAGCTTCAACGCTTGGATAACAGCCATTAATTCCATTCGATTGTTGGTCGTTTGTTTTTCTCCACCAGAAATTTCTTTGCTGTGCTCACCATACAACAAAATAGCTGCCCATCCACCTGGACCTGGATTTCCCGAACATGCACCGTCCGTATAGATGGTCACTTCTTTCAAGTAATTTCCTCCTCATCAAATTCTAAAAACCAATTCGATTACCAAAAGGGTCACTTACAAAAAACGAATCCTTCCATCAATTGGAGCTTCCTGTTTTATATCTACTCCTTGTTTCTCTAAATAACTCCGAAATGCCTCTAAAGAACGAATGACGAAAGCAGGATGAGCTTTTGTCACTGGAACAAAATCCTCTTGAATTCCAATGTGAATTTGAAGTGATCCAATAGCAAACCAACATCCACCACGATCTAGGAGGTTACTAGGTTTTGAAATTTCTTTCAACCTACTATTCCACCATAAAATTTTCTAGCGGTTTCTTCACTGCCTCTAGGAGCTGCTAATTGTACATGATCAATCCCGACAAAAAAGCCCAGGACAAACTCCTCCACCTCTTTAACAAAGAAAAAGACACATTAGATTAGTTCTAACATGTCTTTTTCATAACACCTAATTGTGTGGTCGGGGTGACAGGATTCGAACCTGCGGCCCCTCGCTCCCAAAGCGAGTGCTCTGGCCAAACTGAGCTACACCCCGATATGCAATTGGTGGTACCGAAGGTGGGACTCGAACCCACACTCCAAAGGAACACGATTTTGAGTCGTGCGCGTCTGCCAGTTCCGCCACTTCGGCTCAGCGACAAAATCTATATTACGACAAATCGAACAAAGTGTCAATCCTTTTTTTGAAGAAATTTATCTATTTGTTTCGTTTCATTTTTTAAAACCTAAAAATCAAGGATTTTCAACTTTTGATAAAAAATCATCTATATCATTTTTATTCTGTAATACAACAATTTTTTTATTTCTTCTATTGATTTGCAACATCTCCATCACTTTCCCTCTTTTTTTCTCTGGATATTCCCAAACATAACGAATAAATTCTATATCTAGCTTTTCTGGACATCCTTGTCCCATATCCGAACGTGTTTCTTTTCGATATCTCCAAAAGCGCTGAAGGATCCGAAAAAGACATATCCATCTAGAAAAATCTAAAAAAATAATCGTATCTGCTCTTTCTATTCGAGACTTCCATACACTGCTATATGTTCCATCCATAATCCACTTGTCATTTCTAATGTAAACAGCTTGAGCTTGTTCTAATTGTTCTGTCGAAACAGAAACCCATCCTGGCATCCAAAACAACGTGTCTAAATGAACGACTTCTATTTTTAATTTTTGCCCAAGATGTTTCGCAAGTGTTGACTTACCTGACCCAGGTGAGCCAATAATACAGATTCTCTGCATCTCATTCGCTCCTATAATCTAAAAAAGAGAGGATGGATATTCCTCTCTCATCTCAGTAATCTCAATCCATTTAAAATAACTAAAATCGTGCTGCCTTCGTGACCGACAACTCCTAAAGGTAAATTAATCAATTCTGTGAAATTTGAAAGTAATAACAGACCAATAACACTTGCAGCAAAAAATAAATTTTGATGAACAATTCGTTTCATTCGTTTCGATAGTTTTACTGCTGTAGTGATATGGGATAAATTATCATTCATTAATACCATATCGGCGGTTTCAAGTGTAATATCACTGCCTCCTGCACCCATTGCTATCCCCATACTTGCTTGACTCAATGCTGGTGCGTCGTTTACACCATCCCCAACCATTGCAATTTTCCGATAAGAATTTCGCAATTCTTTTACTTTCGCAACTTTATCTTGCGGTAACAAACTGCTATAAAATTCTTTTATACTGAGCTCATGAGCAATTACTTCAGCTGTTCGTTTTTGATCCCCTGTCAACATTACTGTATGAACTCCCATAGCATGTAATGATTCTATTAATGCTTTCGCATCTTCTCGAATCGTATCCAGAAGAGCAATAGCACCGATCACTTTTTTCATTTTTTCTACTACTACAACTGTTTTTCCTTGATCTTCTAATCTTTGAACGATCTGACCAATGTCCGTTTCAAGATCAAACCATTCCGGCTTGCCAATTCTCCAATCTTGTCCTTCAAATTTTGCTTTCACCCCAAGACCAGATTCCGAATGGATTGCTTCTAGTTTACTGCGTTCCACATTATTTTCGTTAGCATAATTTACGATTGCTTTTGCAATCGGATGCTCAGAAAGCCATTCAATAGAAGCAGCCGTTCTGAGTAACTCATCCTCTTTTATATCTACAAACAATGTAACATCCGTTACTTTTGGTTTTCCTTCCGTCAGTGTACCAGTTTTATCAAAAGCAACCACATCCACTTCGGAGAGAATCTCCAACTGCATTCCGTTTTTAAATAAAATGCCTTTGCGTGAACCATTTGACATTGCAGATAAAATAGCTGGCATAATAGAAGCTACCAGAGCACAAGGTGATGCTACAACAAGAAAAACACACGCTCGGTAAAATGTTTCTGACCAGCTCCATGCAAACAGATAATGAGGAGCAAACAACAATATAGAGGTAACAAGCAAAATTACTTTGGCATATGTCTGTTCCAATTTCTCCATTTTCAATTGTGATTCCGGTACATCTTCTTTTGCTTGATCAACCATTTTTACGATTTTCGCAAACAAACTGTTCTCATTGGAAACAGTAACTTGAATAAACAAAGATCCCGATCCATTGATCGTTCCAGCATACACACTATCCTTTTTATGTTTGCTTACTGGAATTGATTCTCCCGTAATCGTTGCTTGGTCCACTTCTGATTCTCCATCAATAATGATTCCATCCGCAGGGATTTTTCCACCAGGTCTTACTACTACCACATCATCTATCCGAAGTTGTGATACAGCAACTTGTTCTTCTGTTCCATCTGCATGCAGCACAGTTGCAACTTCTGGTTGCAAGCGCAACAATTTAGATAAATCACGCTCACTTCTTGCCATCGTGTATGTCTCTAAAGCACCGCTTAATGAAAAAATAAAGATTAACATAGCTCCTTCTAGCCAATACCCAATACTTGCAGCTCCAATTGCTGCAATCATCATCAATAAATCTACGCCAAATTGTCTTTCTTTCCATAGCTCAACGAGCCCTTCTCTTGCTTTGATATAACCGCCTATACCAAAAGCAAGAAGATATAAAGCTACTGCATAGTGTGCATTTTCTTTCTCCAGCAAAAATGCAGATAACGTGAAAAAACCACTTATAAATGCAAATGTAAACTCATAATAATATTCATTTTTATTAATTGGAGGAAGAGATGCTTGATCGTTTTGTTTTTTCATTGGATACGTAGCCATTTCCATACTTATCACCACCACTGGTTATATTTTATATGCAGATATCAATGAGAATGATTTTCATTTTTGCCTACGTGCAACTTATTTATAATTATTATAAAATAAAAATCATTATTTGTGAATACTTATTTTCATAAGATAGAAGTAGATAAAATTTAGATGATTGTGAGTGGAGAAACACATTTGTTTGAATCGTCGATAGATAAAAACATTTCAAACAAAGAGCATATTAATGACAGAAACACCAAAAATATAAAAAGAAGCCAATCAAGGCTTCTTTTTATATTTTTCTTATGATTTCCGTTTTGACAAAAAAGTAAATATTTCATATATTATGGTTCGTCTTCCTATCATTAAAAATGAAATCAGCAGACATGGTTTTGATATATCTTACTTAAACGAGTAGTTTACTCCACAATTCTGTTTTTACTATCGTTTTCTGTACTATTATGATAAATTTAAAGAAAATCTGACCTAATTCATTATTAAAGCGGATCCGGTCAATCAGCAGAACTTAAACCAGCCTTACATCCAACGTAAGGGAAAGGAGCAGATATATTTGAAGAGGTTTCACTTCTTGCCCTTTTTGATTCCAGAAGGGATCACATATGAAATGCAAACACTAGTTGGTGGTACACCTGATTATGTTCGAACACAAAAATCTTTAAACAACTACATCGAATATATGAAATTTAAATGGTACCGCCGCTTTCCCTTTCGTATGGTCGAACCATGGATTTCATGGGAAATATATGCAGATGATACTAGTACCCGATACTTTTTTTGGGCGCCAAATAAACAGTGGGGTAATGAATTTTGGAATCGTTTATATACAATGAGTCCTGAACTTAATTTCATATTAGCAGATCCACCGAAGATGGATTTTTCTTTACCGCATGCTGGAATAAAATTGAGTTTGGAACGTGACTTTGCTGTACCGATGCGTGTATATGATAAAAATAATATAGATACACAGTCAGCTTTGCTGGAATTCCTTAGTAATGTTGATGAAGGGGAGCAAGTAGGTCTTCAATATTTAATGCGACCGGTCTTTCATTATCAAACAGCAGCCAATTTTCAAAGAGCAATGCGGGATGTAAGTCGAGATAAAACTGCATCCAAACGTGAAAATGATATGTATCTCAAAGCGATTAAGGAAAAAAGCAGTCAATTACAATCCGAAGTTTCCATTCGAATTGTCGCAACTGCCCAAACATACGAACGTGCATTTGAACTCGCAGATCAAACCGCAAGAACATTGAGCTACATGAACTCAAAAGAACTCAACCGCTTTGAATCAAGAGAGTGGTGGCAAATATTCCGTCCATTATTTCGCTATGAGTGGAATAAACGAATCTTCTCTTTTCGAAAACGCGAAAATCGAGTCATTTTAGGCACACCAGAATTAGCAGGGTTAATGCGTATGCCAACTATTGCAGGAACTACTAAATTTATCAAATTAAAAGGAAAAAGAATTTTAATTCCGATCGAGGCAAGAAACTTAGCGAATCACCCAGAACCTACCCTTTTAGTAGGGCATAACAACCGAAATATTAATTCTCCTCCTGTATATTTACCTGTAGACGATTTAAAAAATCATATATCAATTATAGGAGGACCAAAGACAGGAAAGAGCAGTTTGGTTCTCAACGTACTTTCCGATTTTTTAAAGCTGAAAACAGAAGAAAACAAATACGGTTTGACCTTAATTGATACACAAGGAACACTTGCTGATCAATTAATGGAACAAATACCTCCTAAGTGGCATCACTTGGTAAAAGTAGTACGATTCAGATCTGGTGGTCCTTTCAATTTGTATGATATGGATTTTCCAAGCAGTGACAACCGAAAAGCAAACTTGATATCCGAAATCATTCGACGAGTGACAGGAAACTGGAACCCAATGATGCAAGAAATATTTTTAGTAGCAAGCCTTGCCCTAATGAAAGTAAAAATGGCGACATTAGAAAATTTACTCAAATTAATCGAAGATGAAGAATATATCAAACGCATCATCAGTTTATTAGATGAGGATGACCCAGAAGAAGCGACACTCATCAGAAGCTTGATGCGAAATTTACGAGATGTCAAACGAATCGATTGGCGGAAAGAATTTGTATTAAGTTCTACAATGGCAAGATTCAGAGGAATGCTCATTTCTTATTCTGGGAAGATGGTTAATCAAACGACAAACTGTATCAAATGGAGACAAGCACTTGACGAAGGACATATTGTTATTCTCGACACATCCGCTTGCCCTTCGTATGAGCGTACTTTTTTTGGTACTGCAGCATATGTCCTGTTCCGCCAAGCTATGGTTACTCGTTCCGGTGACTTCACCGGTGGCAAGTATATGCCGTTACATCCATTAATCGTTGACGACGCCAGTCTGTATATGAATAACGCATTAGATAATATTGAACTAACACTAAACGAAGCAAGAAAATACCATGTGCCATACATTCTTGCAAACTCCGGCTTAAAGGCGCATGTGAATGACCAAGGAATCGAAACATTGTTCCGAAACTTTGGAACCATATTTGCTTTCCGCCAAGGCAGTCCTAGTGATGCAAATATTGCAGCAGAAAATATGTTAGTACATGGAATTAGTTCTCGTGACCTCAGTTTTGTGGAGGACAAAATCGCTTATTTGCAAATGACTATTAATGATCAAAAAATTAAGGTATTTAGTATCAATACAAGACCGGAACCCAATCCTGTTCATGACACGTCACCTGATGAGATATATACAAATTTCTTAAATGAAGCAAAAGAAATCGAACAAAAAGCAGCACTCTTACAAGAAAAGTATGTGAAGAAAAGTTGGTTAGAGGTAAAAGATAAAGTGGCTGTTCTCACGAAAAAACTGGATAAAATGGAATTAATTCAAGATGAAAATGAAGATGAGGATGACTTTATCGATATTTTCTATGAAGACTAATATATTAAGAAAGGAGAAATAATTATTGAAACGATTTCACTTCTTACCACATTTAATCCCCAAAGGGATACTTTATGAAGTAAATACAATGGTTTCAAGTTCTCCAAATTATCATCTGACTGCCGTAGCATGGCAAAATATTATTGAATTCCTACAACAAAAATGGTTTCGCAGGTTCCCTTTTGCCATAAATGAACCTTGGGTATCATGGGAAGCATTTGCGACAGGCACTCGTACTCGCTTTTTTTACTGGGCGCCTAATGAAACGGTTGGACAACATACTTTGGATCGCATTGCATTAGAGCATTTTGAGTTCAATTACGAATATGCACAGGATCCATATCAGCTTGACTTTTCCAAACCGCATTATGGAATGAAATTGTTTCTCCAACGAGATTTCACGGTGCCAATCCAAATCCATCATTCTGATGTAGACAGCCTTTCACAATTAGTTGAGCACATGAGTAACATTGCACCAGGTCAAGAATTGCTTGTCCAATATTTAATCAGACCAGTATATGACCGGCAAATGCTGCCAAAATTTCGCAGTGTACTAAACAAGCTAAAAAAAGACAGGTCACCAGATACATCGATGTATATACAGGCGATTGAAGAAAAGATGGAGCAGCCAAAAGCTGAACTTGCTATTAAAATTATGGGTTTTGGTAACTCCATAGAAGAAGCAAGAAGTATTACTGAGCATGCTTATCGCTCACTTGGATACTTAAACTCAGGTGAATTAAATCGATTCCATTCGCGAGAATGGTGGCGAATCATCCATCCAATGTTTCGAAATGAAATAAAAAATCGTATATTTCCATTTCGCAGAAAACAAAACGCAGTTATTTTAGGTACTCCTGAGATGGCTGGAATGACGAGATGGCCTACTTCTTCTGGATCAAGTAAATTAATTCGTGTAAAAATGCAGTATCCTCCTGCACCCATTGCTGTTAGAAAAATAGCCAAAGAACCGAATACAATTTTTATTGGAAATGGCCTCCGTTTTACGGCAAGATTTCCAATCTACTTCCGACAAGAAAATCTCGATGATCATGTAGCCGTAATGGGAGGAGCACATTCTGGGAAAAGCAGTTTTATTCTCAATATAATTGATGATCTAATAAAATTGCGAACAGAAGAAAACCGCACAGGTTTTACCGTAATAGACACCAAAGGTACGTTAGCAAATGATGTTTTAGCGAGAATTCCACCAGAAATGCATGATAAAGTAACTGTTGTACGTGCAAGAGAAGGAACTTTTCCTTTTAATCCATTTGATGTGGACTACTCCATCACGCAGCGTGGAGGACAAGTCGTAGAGATACTGGCGAGAGCTGATTCAAATGACTGGAAACCTGTTGTGACTGAAACTTTACTACTTATTGGATATTCTCTTGACAGTTTAGGAATTGCGACATTGAGAAATATACAGCGGGTAATTGAAGAACCTGAATTTTGTAATTGGGTTATTGATCAACTAGATGAATCGCTCCCAGCTATTGCCACTTTAAAACGCTCGCTGAGAAAATACGTACAAAAAGATACAAACAAAGTAAATTGGCCGCGGGAATTTATTGAGAGCTTCAGTACAGCACGTTTAAGAAACATTAATACTTCAGGTGTTGGAGGAATGCTGAATTCATACACTAATGGAGTAAAATGGGTAAAAGCTTGGGAAGAAGGCCACTATCTCATTTTTGATTTATCTGGAATGTCACCTGGTGATCAACGTTTAATAGCATCTGCTATCATTTGTCATTTTGAATTAGGAATGGTATCAAGAGGTAAGAAAAATGCAAATGGAGAATATGCTAGACATCCTTTGATTGTTGACGAAGGATCAACGTTTATTGATCTATTTGGAAATCTAAAAACAATGGCAGATATGTACCGTGAATTCAACATGCCACTTATTTTATCAACACAAGGATTAAAAGAACATATTCCTCCTCATTATGTGGAAGCATTTTTCCGTAACTTTGGTACACATGCAGTATTTCAATTAGGAAGTCGAAAAGATGCTCAAATTGTACAGTCAAGTCTAAACTCAAAAAGTTTTTCTCTAACGGAATTTGATTTTTATGAAATTATTCCCAGACATTGCTATATGCAGCATACGGTTCTTCGATCCGAAGTATTTATATTAAAACCAAAAGATATTACTCCACCCAAATTCCAAGGTTTGGCTGAAAAAATCGTAGAAAAATCACGTTTGCGTGCATTAGCAGAAGAAGAGGAAAAACGAGCAAATACCATTATTGGGTTAAAGGCTATCGAGAAAGAGAAACAAGAAGATCCAATAACAAAACTGATTGATGAACTATATGAAAATGATGTGTCCTGATAATTGGTAAAAAAAGGACTGCATCTTGTGTTACTAAATATTTTAATTTTGTATACTCTTCCTTCACTCGATTATAGTATGATGTTGATAACTTATATACGAGGGGAGGAAGACTATGTCCAAATTAACAGAGCTCTTCAAGAAAAAATCACCAGCTAACAAATTAACAAGATGGTTAGAATTAACATCGATTGGAGTAATTTGTACCTTTGGTGGTTTTTTCGTCTATCACTATACACAAACATTTGCTCAATCATCTACAGTTAAACAGCAAAACAACAAAACCTCAGTTGTAGTCAGTACAGTAGTATCAAAAGATGTTAATAAACGACTGATGGAAAATCTTCCATCCAAAAGTGTAGAAACTACGCTAAAAGTTACACCTATCTCGTACAAAAACACTGATCAGGCAGACTCAGAACCAATTATAGAAGATAGCAGTAACTCACCTGTTATTGGCGACAGTGATGGGGTAGAAGCGCCAGACTCTAATAATGTTACGCCATCTGATACAACAGGGGCATCGAAGTCCACAGCCACTGATGCACCCATTGAAATTATTGGTAACCCAGATCAAATTGCTGGCAGTCCCGATCTCTCGAAAGTAACAGGTTCTGAAAATAAAGAGAAACCATCAAAAAATCCGATCACAGCGATTATTCATCACCAAAAACCAAAACCAGCTGCAAAAACAAAACCAACACCAATTACTTCAAAACCAGTTACTTCGAAACCGAGTATTCCAAAACCTAGCACTTCGAAACCTAGCACTTCGAAACCTAGTACTTCAAAACCTAGTACTTCAAAACCTAGTACTTCAAAACCTAGTACTTCAAAACCTAGTACTTCAAAACCTAGTACTTCAAAACCTAGCACTTCAAAACCTAGTACTTCAAAACCTAGTACTTCAAAACCTAGTACTTCAAAACCTAGTACTTCAAAACCTAGTACTTCAAAACCTAGTACTCCAAGCAAACCGAAAGCACCTTATCCAGTTACCAAAACATTCCCAGGAACGAAATACTTCAAAACAGGTGCAAAAAACAAATATGTTACACAGCTTGGATACATGCTTGTAACAGCAGGTTATGGAAAATACTATAAAGTCGGACCTAGTCCAGAATGGTCTTCTGCTGATTTAAAGAATTGTCAAGCTTTCCAGCATGCACAAGGTTGGACTGGTAAAGATGCAGATGGATATCCAGGACCTGAAACTTGGAGCCGACTCGTCAAGATCTACTACAAAAAATATAGTGCTTGACCACTCCCCTCGCATAAACGCGGGGTTTTTTTGAATAATCTTCGGAGTACAGAAGTTCAGACCGCAAGCTCCGAGCGATTATACTTCACCTACTTGGACGATGTTTTTCGCTGCATTAATATCCTGATCATTGTGTCCCTTGCAGTTTAGGCATGTCCATTCTCGTAATTGGAGCCCTTTTACTTTTGTATGTCCCAGCAGATTACAAAAAAATTGTCAGGAGAAAACCCCTAATCTAACGCTAGAAGTTTTCAAGATATAAAAAAAGGCTACTTATTTAGTAGCCTTTTTGTTATCTCATTTATTTTGTTCACTCTTTCGCTTATTGTGCACAAACAAATAATAAATAACATAACAAATTATGATTGCAGGTATACCTAAATAAACAGACATAGCTGTTTCTGGATCTAGAACCTGACTCAACATTACAATTGCATTTAACACAAATGCTAAAATCGGAACAAATGGATAAAGAGGAGTGCGAAAAGGCAATTCTTCTACTTTTCCTCCATTAGCCAAATATTTTCTTCTAAAGAAAAATTGAGATGCTGCAATACCCATCCAGGCGATAACTGCAGTTGTACCAGCAATGGAAAGAATCCACATATAAACTGTATCAGCTGCATATACAGAAGTTAATAATGATAATCCTGCAATACAGAAACTAATAATCAAAGCCCATAAAGGAACACCGCGTTTTGTCGTTTTTCCAAGTATTTTAGGGGCCATTCCATTATTTGATAACGCATACAACATTCTAGTAGCAGCATATAATCCTGAATTTGCAACAGATAGCAAAGCAGTGATGATAACAAAATTCATGATATCTGCAGCGTATGGAATCCCCATCCTTTCAATAGCTATCACAAATGGACTTTCCACAACCCCTGCTTGTTTCCAAGGAACCAAACAAACCAATACCGCAATAGCTAGTCCAAAAAACAAAATGGTACGATAAACCGTTTGATTAATGGCTTTTGGTAAAGTTTTTTCTGGATTTTCACTCTCAGCTGCAGCTACTCCAACTAATTCTGTACCCTGGAATGAAAAATTAACCGCTATCATAGTCATAAGAATCGTACTTATCCCATTTGGAAAAATACCATCTTTAAAGAGATTACTAAATCCTGTATTTCCACCATGCAGAGGGATAAACCCAAAGATAGCAATAGCTCCTAGCACGATGAACAGAACAATCATAGATACTTTAATGATAGCGAACCAAAATTCTGTTTCCGCAAAACTTTTTGCTGAAAGCGCATTCACTACAAACAAAACTGCACCAAAAATTATACTCCAAACCCAAATGTGTACGTCAGGAAACCACCGTTTCATTGTAGAACCGATGGTGACAAGTTCTAAAGCAACCGTTGCTGCCCATCCTAACCAGTACAGCCAACCGATCATAAATCCCGTACCTGGTCCAATAAATCGTGTTGCATAATCTTGAAATGATCCAGAAGATGGATTGGCTAATGTCAGCTCCCCTAAGCAAAGCATAATGAGATACATGACTATGCCACCAACAATATAAGATAAAATTGCTCCAATTGGTCCTGCTTGGCTAATAGTATACCCTGAACCATTAAAAAAACCAGTTCCAATTACACCACCAAGCGCGATCATGAAAAGATGTCTACTCTTCAATGATCTTGTAAGTTGATTATTCTTTTCCATATTAACCTCCCAACTTTGTATTCTAGTATGACATTTTTTTATATTTTTTGCAAATAATTTCTAATTTGTTTAAATTTTACAATCAATTATGATTAATTGCATTTCACAATTGATATATACATAGAATAAACTGTGTTTCCATTATATAGTAAAAATATATTCGGACTACCACTTTTCAAGAGAAAGGAGTTCATCTTAATGGCTTGGTCGTACGGAATATTATTTTGACAATGCTGAAGCACTCCTTGCTTATTTTTTGACAGCTTGTCACGTACAACTCACACACCAACCATCACCAACTTCAAGACAGTAAAAACTGCCCTGAAACAAATATCAATAAAATTTGGTTTATCAGTCTTGTAAAAGAAAAAACGAAACTATCTGTTCCAGAAGATGATTATGTGCCGAAAGTCAACAAGCATATATTATATAACCATCAACTAACTTATAAAGTTCCCATATAAAAGGAAATGATGTACTTGTGCTGCAAGAGAGGTTACAAATACAACAAGATCATCCTATTTGGTCCAAATACACGAAATGCATTGTTACAATTGCAAAAAACGCATGTCATCTGTACTACAGGCAGGGTATATTATGATGTTTGGGATGCTCTATTTCAACCCATTTCCAAAAAGATATCACTCCTCTCCATCATTTCGCCGTACATTGTATATATCACTCCTCTGAAGTTCAAACATGCTTAATATTCCTACTATTGGGTATTTTAGGGAAGTAACAGATAAAGCTGTAATACTTTGGAAACAACATGATGAAAATGGAAAAATAGAAGAAGAAGGGAATGGTCTTTCTTTTATTGGTGAAGTGGATAAAAAGACATGAAAGTCCCTATTTCCTCCTCGATTAAAACATCTCCTTTTTTAATTACTTTATTAGAATTGAAAAAAATCGCGAATGAGTCTTTATTTTGCCATTTTTGTGTTGTTCTTCTTGAATTTTTTGCATAGTTTGTTACAATAGTGACTAGTTTCACTACAAATTTTAAAGGAGTCCATCTTATTATGTTAAAAAAAGCTCTCATTCTTTTTAGTTGTATATTATTGCTTTCCGGCTGCTCATTACTGGCAGATTCTGGAACAAAAAAAGAATTAATGGACCAAATGGACAAATTAATGGATCATCATGACAAAAACATGACAGACCAACGTACTTTGATCAACGACTTTAATAGTGCATATGACACAGGCACAAGAATTACGCAAACTTTGAATCAAGGTACATCAATGAGCCAAGACCAGTACAGCCAATTGATGACTGCAGTTGATAAAGCAAATACAGATTTAGCTACATATAAAAACAATGTAAATTCATTATTAGGAGAAATCACTACAGTAGAAAGTAAAGCAAATGAATTAAAAGATGAAGAGTCAAAATCCCGTGCAACAAAATATTTAGCTGATTTTAAACAAGCTACACAATCTCAAATCGATTATATTAATAATTTCCAAAATCTAATTGATTCTTATAAAGGTGTATTTGAACAAATGTCACAGGGGAAAACACCAGATACTTCTAAATACCAAGAGTACTCTGATAAAGAGGGCACTTTGGTTGACAAATTCAACAAAGAAATTGATGCTTTTAACAGCAGTTGGACAACATTAAACCAAGAAGATTTCAATCGAAAAGTAAAACCTAATCTTTCTTATTAATAATTCTAGTCCCAGCTTTCGAAATGAAAGCTGGTTTTTCTTATCTATTATGTGAGAGAATAAGAAGAAGTGTATAGTTGTATGTGAAAGGCAGGCCTCTAAATTCATGGTAAGTGATTTTCTTTCAAACTTTCCTCTTTGGACATCGTTATTAGCGATTTTACTCGCACAATTTTTAAAAATTATTTGGAACCTATCTATGACAGGAAAATGGGATTGGATTTGGATCTATCATTCTGGCGGTATGCCAAGTGGTCATACTTCCGCTGTAAGTTCCTTATCCATAGCTATTGGACTCACCCAAGGATGGGATTCAGCTGCATTTGCAATTGCTACTATTCTCAGCATTGTTGTGATGTATGACGCAACTGGGGTTCGTCGTCAAGCTGGCGTTCATGCCCAAGTACTTAATCGCCTTGTAGAAGATATGACAAAACTTTTAAGTGAAGCAAAAGAAAAATCCCCTGCTGAAACAAGGGAAAAATTAAAAGAAATATTAGGACATAAACCGATTGAAGTTTTTGTCGGTCTTTGGTTTGGAGTTATTGTAGCAATTATAAATTATTATCTTTGGTATTAAAACATTCGATAACCTTTTGCCCTCAAAAATCGTATGGTTAAACCACTACCTACAACACCTACTAAACTAGCGGCTAACCATGTTATATCAGCAATATGCACAGAATTTATTTGAAAGGCAAAATAAACAATTAAAGCAATAAATAAGTAAATTGGTAACCAAGTGGTTTTTAATATCATATTTAAGATAAATCCTATCCCAAAAAAGAAAACAAATAACAATGGAATAGAAATAATTAATTGAACAAGACTAATTGGTGGAGCAGCTAACATCGTCATCGAAACTTATCTCCTTCCATAAGCTGCCTATAT
The DNA here is from genome assembly GCF_059510415.1 of Shimazuella sp. NTD247. Classification (NCBI taxonomy): domain Bacteria; kingdom Bacillati; phylum Bacillota; class Bacilli; order Caryophanales; family Thermoactinomycetaceae; genus Shimazuella; species Shimazuella sp. NTD247. The sequence continues at coordinate 50,552 of NZ_JCAJZU010000009.1, forward strand.
GTTATAAAAAATGAGACTGGCGGTCAATGCCTATCAATGCTATCCTCAAGAAAAAGAGCAATCCTACTTGTAAATCAGGATTGCTCTTTTTCTTAAAAAACGAACAAAGTATGACAACTCACTAGAACTTACCTTTTCGCAAAACAAGCGAAATACCACCGAGTAAATATAACCAACGCAATTCAACGATTTTTTTCATAAATGAGGCTTTAAATCCCATTAATTTGTTATTTTTACCTAAAACTCCTATTGCTTCCTTTTGTCCAAGGGAGGCGAATGTACCTTTTGCGTGGTAAACAAAATTTTCCTCTATCTTTTCATTTCTAATAAGTGCCGGCAAATTCTTTCCTAAAAATTGCCCTTGTTGTGTCGCTATTTGAGCCGTTGGTGGATATGGTCTTTCATTTTCTCCTGGGAACACAAGGGAACTATCTCCAATAATAAAGATATCCTCATGACCTGGAGCATGTAATTGACCATCAACTTTTACACGTCCCCGCATAGTCTCAATTCCTGCGTCTTCTACAACTTTGTTGCCTCTTACTCCACCAGTCCATACAACAGTTGAAGACTTGATTTCTTCCCCGCCTTTTAAAATTACTCCCTCAGGAGTACATTCTGCAATTGGCGTATTGATGTGGAATTCCACACCTTTGTTTTTCAAATAATCCGTCGCATAATTAACGAGATCTGCATCAAAACCAGGGAGAACGCTAGGAGCAGCTTCTACATTGACAATGCGAACTTTCTCAAGTGGTATATCGTATTCTCTGCACAGTTCTGGCATACGATCTACTAGTTCACCTACATACTCAATTCCGGTAAATCCTGCACCACCAACAACAATGGTTATAAGTTCATCTTTTTTCTCTTCTGCATATCGGGAAAACATATATTCCATATGTTCACGTATCATACGGACACTGTCTATACTTCTAATAAAGAAAGCATTTTCTAGCAGACCTTTGATACCAAATGTTTCTGGTGCACTTCCTAATCCAATAACAAGATAATCGTATGATAATGGCTCTTTCTTTTCTTTTAATTGTACTTCTTTTGCGGTTGTATTAATGGATACTACTTGATCTTGAATAAAGTTAACACGATGCGGATGAATGACAGACGAAATAGCTAATCTAGCGTTATCATGATGCGATGTCCCTGCAGCTGGTTCATGTAACTTCGTTGTAATGTAATGGTAAGAATTTTGATTTACCAATGTAACTTCGGCTTCTCCTGGGCGGAGATGCTTTTGAAGACCTTTTGCAGTCATAAGTCCACCGTAGCCGGCGCCTAAAATAAGTATTTTAGGTACTTTCACTTTTCATCACTTCCATATTATATTTTCTGTTTCTATGACCTTACAGTCACTATGTGTGAGAGATCACAATCTTAACGGAAGCAACCCCTTAGGTTATCCCAAAACACTAACAATATTATGATATGTATTTCACGAACTTTTTACAAGAGATTTCTGGTTTTCAATACTTATTCTATAACTTTCTATGCTCAATCATGCATGAATCCCATCGAATATTCCCATCCTAAGAAAAAACAGGATGATCACTATGAATCAGAAAACATATGCATGTCCGTTATGCAATGGTTTTGTTGTCATTAACCGTTCATGTCCAATATGCAACCAAAAAATGGTAGACTATGGACCTGTATCTTTTTTATTTGGAAGTTACAGTCCTTATCGATCAATGGATGATTTGAAACAAAGCGATGGTTTTCTTAATAGCCAAACACACCAATGTGCACATGAAATATATTGCCCGAATTGTGGTTATGATCTTGTTGCCATGATAAATGAAAAATAAAACATCCCTCTAAATGAGAGGGATGGAAAAGATTAACAATCTTTGTCTGGTTTACCTTCATCGCTAGCAGTTCGAAAGGAAGAGCCGCATCCACATGTAAGAGAAGCATTTGGGTTATCGATTTGAAATCCACCACCCATTAATGACTCTTTGTAATCGACTACTGTTCCTTTCATCAGACGTTGACTTTCATCATCTATGAGTACTCGAACCCCATGCTGTTCAAGTTCTAAATCATTTGAAGTTTTGTCCTCATCAAAACCCATGAGGTAAGAGAATCCACTGCATCCACCATGTTGAACTCCAACACGTAAGTATTGTTTTCCTGGATTCTCAGTCTCTTGAAGCATTTCTCTAACTTTAAATGCTGCTTGTTCGGTTAAGGTTATCATCTTCGATCACTCCAGTTGTGACTGTTGATACCCTAGTTTACCATACTTTTATACAACAGTACGGTATTTTTCATCCAAGGACTCTCTTATTTGATGTTTTGGGCGAGTACGCACATATACTCGATCTTCTTTTGATTTCTGCCAATTTCTTTGCCATTCATTATGAAGATTATCCAGTTCGACGCTTAACTCATACACGGCAGGATGACCAATCCCTAATAGCAGTGCAGATTCAACCATCTTTACACGCAATTTTTCGATGCGCTCCTCTAGATCCCACGCTCCCATCTTTTAGCCCTCCTTCATAACTTTATCTGCTACCAATTTTTAGTATACATGTTAACACGAATTTTGTAAGCTATTTTTTTACATTTTTTTCATCTTTGTTTTTTTTTGTATTATTGTATCGAGTAAATCCTTGACAAATATCTACAACTTACAATTTTACCCATTTACAATTACATATTTGGGGATAGGTACGATTATAACTTTGTGATAAAATGAACGCAGTCAATGATCTATGCAAGATAAGCTAAAGCAAATTCTGAACGATGTGGTTTGCTTTTTTCATTTATTTCGCAACTAGAAAATTATTTCTTTCTAATAATGTAGAATAAGAAAGGAATGTATAAAAAAATTGAGGACTCAACTATGATAAGTGATCATTTATCCGTTTTAGTTGTCACTTCTGTTTCAGCTGAAAAAAATGCTTTCCTGCAAGGATTTGGTGAATCCTCTAATGTGGATATTGAAGTGATTGGTGTAGGTCCCATTTCTGCCGCAATGGAAACAACCAAACACATGTGTAAAAAAAATTATGATTTTGTTTTATGTGTAGGAATAGCCGGTGGATTTGAGAAGCATACATCCATTGGTACATTGGTATTATCAAATCATGTTGTTTCAGCTGACTTAGGTGCTCAATCAACAGAAAGATTTTTGTCGTTAGAAGAATTACAACTAGGTGCTTCTTGTCTTACTACTACTTCTAGTATTGCAGAAAAAATTAAATCAGCCGTGCAGCAGCAAATAACAAATTCAATAAAAGGCACTATTTTAACGCTATCTACTGTCACTGGCACAAAAGAAACAACAATAGAATTAACATCTCGATTTCCTGAAGCACTGGCAGAGGCAATGGAAGGATTTGGTGTAGCGACGGTAGCAAATTCTTTTTCGGTTCCATTTTTAGAAATAAGAGCAATTTCCAATCTCGTGGGTCCAAGAGATAAATCAAAATGGAATCTACCAATTGCATTTGAAAAGCTTCAAACAGTTGGTAAGATTATAAGAAGCGTTCTTGCTGCAAATTCAAAAGAAAGAAGCAGATAAATATGGACATCGTTTTCTCGCCATGCCCAAATGATACCTTTATTTTTCACGCCTGGGTTAATGGCCTAATTCCAAATGCTCCAGATTTAAATGTTACGTATGCAGACATCGATATTACTAATTCATTAGCTGAACAGCCTGATGGTCCAGATATTATGAAAATATCCTATGCATCTTTACCATGGGTACATAAAAGTTATGGTTTGCTTCCATGTGGCGGTGCCTTAGGACGAGGTTGCGGTCCTTTAATTCTGACTAAAAATGAATCAATATCGTTAAAAGGCAAAACAATTGCTGTCCCAAGTGAACGATCTACTGCTTATTTGCTCTTTCGACTATGGATTGCCAAACATGTTTCAGAAGGAGTGAAAGAAATAATCGTTCTCCCCTTCCATGAAATTATGCCAGCGATACGTGATGGAAAAATTGACGCTGGTTTGGTAATTCACGAAGCTCGTTTTACTTATCCATCCTATGGATTACACTGCTTAGTTGATCTAGGAGAATGGTGGGAGAATGATACTTCATATCCAATACCGCTTGGTGCTATCATCGCTAAAAAAACATTAGATTTAACCAATATAACGGATTGGATTCGACGTTCATTAGACTACGCTTGGAACAACCCCATGGCATCAAAATCATATGTTATGGAGCATGCACAAGAATTAAATTGGAACGTAGCACAAGAACATATTGATCTTTATGTCAATTCATTTTCCAGAGACCTAGGAAATGAAGGATATGAAGCAATTCATGTTTTGCTAGAAAAAGCAATGGAAGAAAAACTTATACCAAATGTAAATTTTACATCCCTTCTGTTAAAGTAGACAAATAGAGAGAGGAGTACAAAATATGCTTCAAGAAATTACAGAAAAGGTAAGATCAGGAGAAAGATTAACACTTGAAGATGGATTAAAACTTTACGAGTCGCCAGATATACTTTCTATCGCTCAACTTGCAAATGAAGCAAACCTCAAAAAGAATGGAAACAAAGTGTATTTTATTGAGAATCTTTACATCAATCCAACTAACGTGTGTGAAGCAAAATGCTCATTCTGTGGTTTTCGACGTGATCCTGATGAGGATGGCGCTTATACTATGTCCACTGATGAATTATTACACTATGTTGAAACTCGCATTACGAAAGGTACACGTGAGTTCCATATTGTTGGAGGACACAATCATAAGGTTCCATTTGACTACTATTTAGATACCATTTCAGTCCTAAAAAAACATTATCCAGACATCACGATAAAAGCTTACACAGGCGCTGAGATTCAATTTTTTGCGAAAATAACTGGCAGATCTCCAGAAACCATTCTTCGCGAATTGATCGATTCCGGTTTAGATACCCTTCCAGGCGGAGGAGCAGAGATACTTACAGAACGTTACCGCGCAAAAATGAGCCCGGATAAAGCGAGTACAGATGGCTGGTTAGAAGCTCATCGGATTGCCCATTCACTTGGTCTGAAAACACATGCAACAATGCTGTATGGTTCTATCGAATCATTAGAAGAACGTTTAACACATATGATACGTGTACGAGAATTGCAAGACGAAACAAATGGGTTCATGGTCTTTATTCCATTAGCTATGCAACCCAGGAAGACATCGGCTTCGCTGAAACGACGCACTTCGGCAATGGATGATATGCGAACCATCGCAATTAGTCGTTTAATGTTAGATAATTTCCCTCATATCAAAGCATATTGGATCAATATTGGACCACAACTAACTCAGCTCGCCACTCATTTTGGAGCCTCTGATATACATGGCACATTAGTAGAAGAACGTATAAGCCATGCGGTTGGTGCTCTAACACAATCTGGTATTACACGTGATGAACTGAAATGGTTGATTCAAGGAGCTGACCGGATTCCTGTTGAACGAGATACATTCTACAACGAAATAAAAGTATACGCTTAGTCTGCTTTTACAACACGCCATGATGAAAAACCCACTTATTTATTGAACTGCACCCCATTTGAGTTCAGATCAATAATTAGTGGTTTTTTTCATTTGGACTCGTTTTATATACACTTTGTATAAAGAAAGTTGCAGAATACATATTAAAAATGATAGAGTAACTTAGTACCTAGTACTAATATCAGGTCTTAATAATAATCGAAACGGGGACATAAAATGGCGAAATCAAAAGCTCGAATAACAGCAATTGGCACCTACGTTCCTGAACAGATTTTAACGAATCAGGATTTAGAAAAAATGGTTGAAACAAGTGACGAATGGATTACACAGCGGACAGGAATCAAAGAACGAAGAATTGCAGGAGAAACGGAATATTCTTCTGTACTAGCATTTAAAGCGATAGAAAATCTTATACAGAGATATAAAAAGAGTTTGGACGATGTTGATTGTATCATTGTCGCAACTTCAACCCCGGATCATATTTTTCCTAGTGTAGCATGTCAAATTCAGAACCATTTTTGCATTCCTTTTACTGGCGCATTTGATTTAAATGCAACATGTGCAGGATTTACTTATGCTCTGCACATGGCCAACAGTCTTATTACTTCTGAAGCACACAAAAAAATTCTAGTAGTGGCAACAGAAACATTATCCAAAGTGACAGATTACACGGATAGGACAACTTGTATATTATTTGGTGATGGTGCTGGTGCATTGTTGATTGAATACGATCCAGAAAACCCTAGTTTTATCGAACAATATATGGGGACAAATGGACAAGGAGGAGTTCATTTGTATCGAACAAATCTTTCTGACTCTATCGGCAATAATTCATTAAATCGTTCAGGGAAAATAATTCAGAATGGAAGAGAAGTATATAAATGGGCTGTGCGTACTGTTCCACAAGGAATTGAAAGACTACTTGATAAAACAGGGTATGCAAAAGAAGATATCAATTGGTTTGTTCCTCACAGTGCCAATTTAAGAATGATTGAAGCCATCTGTGAAAAATCAGGCATTTCCATAAATCAAACATTAACAAGTGTAATACAATATGGGAATACATCTGCCGCATCTATTCCATTAGCTTTAGATTTAGGCATTAAAGCAGAAAAAGTTCAAACTGGAGATACACTTATGCTCTATGGTTTTGGTGGTGGATTGACACACTTAGGAATTATATTCCAGTGGAATATTGAATCATAATCTCCTAAAACTATTTACCAATAATCCCCTATTAAAAGAATTAGCTTATGAATATTATTATCCAAGGGCACTACTTCTTTAGGTTGATTTGTCCCTTTTTGTTTGTTTATAAATGCATACACAAATAAGCCTTGATTAATAAAATCAAGGCTTATTATCAAAAACGGAATTCCATCTCTTCACATGCTTGTAGTATCTTTTTATATAACTCATCGGCTGTATCAGCTGAGATCAATTCTCCATTGACTAACGCATAAGGTGACTTCGCACATATTCCACAATTGCCAAGACATCCATACTCCAAAACATCAAAATCCATGTTGCTTTCGAGCTTTGCTTTTATCTCAAGTACATCCGAAGTTAAATTATTGACACAAAACTCAATAAGTGGCCTCATGATCAATCACTTTTCCCTAACCCTAATTTCTCCAATTTATCATAAATTGTTTTTAATTTCGGATTGCCTTCTGCAATTACCTCATTTTGAATTACAACCACAGGATACCATAAATCTTCTTCTAATACTCTTCTAGCAAAAATTTGTTGCTCACTGTCCTTAGGTTGATGTATATCAACATAATGAACTATAACTTGATCGCCATATTTCCGTTCAATAGCGTGGCGAAGCCAAGAAGCAGTCTCCTTCGAAGATGGAAATGATACACAGCTAGGGCAAATTTGCTCTGCCCCATATACATACAAATCTATCATGGTTGTCAACTCTCTTTATGCAAAGATAGCTTGATCCAAATCATTGATTAGATCTTCTACGTCTTCTATACCTACAGAAATTCGAATTAGTCCATCTGTAATACCGAGTTTTGCTCTTGTTTCTGGAGGAATAGATGCATGAGTCATTTTCGCTGGAATGGAAATCAGACTCTCTACAGCACCTAAGCTTTCAGCTAAGGTGAAATATTTCACTCTCGTTAGCGCCCGAGCTGCCTTTTCACCATCTCCTACATCAAATGATATCATACCACCAAATCCACGTGCTTGGTTTTTCGCTATGTTGTGGTTTGGATGAGTAGTTAAGCCGGGGTAGTAAACTTTTTCAGCTTTCGTGGATAACCACTCAGCAATTTTATTTGCTGCAAACTCATGCTGTTTCATTCGCAGCCCTAATGTTTTCATTCCTCTCATCAAAAGCCAAGAATCTTGAGGCCCTAAAACACCGCCAATCGCATTTTGATAAAAATGAAGCTTTTCTCCCAACTCGGCTTCTTTTGTAACGACTAGACCAGCAATGACATCGCTATGTCCACCTAAATATTTTGTTGCACTGTGAACAACAATATCAGCTCCAAGATCAAGCGGATTTTGCCAGTACGGGGTATAAAACGTATTATCGACAATAAAAATTGCTTGTTTCGACTTTGCTATCTTACTCAATTCCGCAATATCAGATACTTTTAAGAGCGGATTAGTCGGAGTTTCGACAAAAAGAGCTTTTGTGTTGGCTTGAAAAGCATTTTCTACTTCCGAGAGATCACTTGTATTTACATAAGATACTTCTAAACCAAAACGAGTAAACACTTTATCCATAATGCGGAATGTGCCCCCATATACATCATCACTGCAAATGATGTGATCTCCTTGTTGAAATAATGAAAGTACTGTTCCTGTTGCTGACATACCAGAGGAAAATGCAAGTCCTCTCGCTCCGTTTTCCAGAGCTGCAATATAGTCTTCTAGAGCTTGACGGGTAGGATTGCCTGTTCGAGAATATTCATAACCCCGATGTTTTCCCACTTCATCTTGTTTATATGTCGATACTTGATAGATCGGAATACTTACTGCACCAGTTTCATCATCCATTAAATGGCTGCCATGGATTAATTTTGTATCTATTTTCATTCTCATTCTCCTCCTTGGAAGATCTTTTTACTGAGATAACGATCGCTTCCATCTGCAAATAGTACCACAATATTAGCATCTTTTGCTGCAAGTTTTTCTTCCTGAACAGCAGCATAGCATGCAGCTCCAGCAGAGCTGCCAACAAGCAATCCTTCTTGTTCTGCTAGTTTATTCACCATGCCAAAGGAGTTTACATCATCAACAGTATACACTTTATCCACTAAAGACTGATCAAAAAAAGGTGGGAAAAATTCCATTCCTATGCCTTCGGTTTTATGTGGGCCTGATTTCCCGCCACCAATAATCGAACCTTGTGGTTCCACAATAACACAACGGATATTTGGATTTTTTTCCTTCAAATATCGAGCCACTCCCATGTATGTACCAGATGATCCAGCACCAGCGATAAAAACGTCTACTTCCCCATTTGTTTGCTGCCAGATTTCCGGACCTGTTGTCTCATAATGAGCAAAGGGGTTTGCAGGATTATCAAACTGTTGGGGGATATAACTTGCAGGGATCTCTTCAGCTAATTCTTTTGCTTTCGTAATCGCTCCCTTAATTCCTTTTTCGGTTGGTGTGTTAATCACTTTTGCGCCTAGAGCACGCATTATCTCTTGCTTTTCCATTGAAAATTTTGATGGAACAACACATATTACTTGATAATCCATGCCAATTGCAGCTAATGCAAGCCCTATCCCAGTGTTTCCAGCAGTTGGTTCGATAATCGTTCCTCCTGGTTTTAACTTTCCCAAACGCTTCCCTTCTTTAATCAACGCAACTCCTAATCTATCCTTTACACTCCCACCAGGGTTAAAAAACTCCAGCTTTGCAAGTATATTGGCATCAGATGAGAAAGATTTTAACCTCATTATCGGTGTATTCCCGATTAAATCATGAATACCTTCATAAATTTTTCCCATTGTCCTTTACTCCCTTGAAATAGCCTAAAAACGTATTCTTTATTTTAACAGGAATTTGAATAAATTTGCCACATTGCTTTCTTTCAAAAGAAGGCATACAATAACAATGATGTATTTTTACACCGAAAGGAGATTCACTACGATGGAAGAAAAAGTACAAGAAATTTTAGATAAATTACGCCCTTATATCCAACGTGATGGTGGCGACGTGGAGTTAGTGGAAGTGGAGGAAGGCATTGTACGCGTTCGTCTGCTCGGAGCATGTGGCAGTTGCCCAAGTTCTACTATTACCCTAAAAGCGGGTATTGAACGTGCTTTGATGGAAGAAATACCTGAAGTTCGTGAAGTGGAACAAGTACTCTAAAGTAACAAGAGGCGGCCTATTTGGTCGCCTCTATTGCTTTTGGAGGGTTATAAGCTGCCCATTTAAGTGAATAGTCTGCTCCAAACGGGTGATAGTAAATATTTTTTACATATTCTTTTTGTAAACGTAAATCGTTCACATAAACCAATGGCATAACCACTGATTTTTCTACAACTAAATAGTGCTCAGCTTCTTGAAATAGCTTCTCTTTTTTTGTTGGATCAACTTCTAAATTAGCATGAGCCAACAGGGAATCGTAGTGGGCATCTTTAAATCCAGAGATGTTTAAATTATTATTTGATACCCAAAGTGATAGAAAATCAATAGGATTCGGATATTTTAAAGACCATTCAGCAATAGACAGATCGAATTCATTCTTATCCTCAATGTTTGTCTTTTGATTCACATCATATTCTCTTACTTCTACATCTAAGCCAATTAAGCTAAGGCTGTTCTTTATTTCATTCGCTAAAATTTTTGATTGACGATCATTATATGTTACGAGGGTAAGTTTTTCTAAATCAGATTGCTTTTTATTAATTTCTTTTAATCCTTCATTTAAAAGTACTCTAGCTTGTTCTATCTGATAAACAAATAAAGCTCTATCTTTATCTTCTTTTTTAATACGGGGTACAAGATTACTTGCAACAGATATTTCCTTTGGGAGCTTTTTTATAATTGAATTTAAATCCAAAGACAATTGTATGGATTTTCTTATTTTTTCATTTTTTAACAAATTGTTATTCTCATTCATCTCCAAAAAATCCGTTACTGCTTTAGGATTGTATTTAATTGATTTACTATCAATTGCCTTAATGTAGTCAGAATCTACTTTTATCATCCCAGTTAATTCTGATTTAAATAAAGCCATTTGCTTAACAGCATCAACATTTATATTTACAGCAACTTCTGGCAATTTTACATGCATCTGATCCCAATAACTACGATTTTTTATTAATACTGCTTTTTTGGGAGTAACTGTTTTTAAAACAAAAGGTCCTGTAAAACTCATTTTTTCTGGCGCAGATGCATATTCATCACCAAATTTATTTACCAAATCACTTCTTTGGGGTAAAAAAGGTGTCAGGGTTAATAAACTCAAAAAATTGGGATCAGGTTTATCTAATTGAATCGTAAGGTGCTTGTCATCTTGCGCAGTGACTCCGACTTGATCAAATCCAATTTCACCATTTGCAAATTTCTCAGCATTATGTATTGGGAAAAATAAAAATGCATATTCGTATTGATTTGCAGCAGATAATGCTCTCTCCCACGCGAATTTAAAATCATTTGCAGTGACGGTTTTCCCATCACTCCAAACTGCATTATTGCGAAGAGAAAAAGTATAAGTACGGTAATCGGAACTAACTTTATATGATTCGGCTAATCCTAAAACCGGCGTATTATTAGGCCCCAATCTCATTAGTCCTTCTTGAACTTGATTCAATAAATTGTATGTAATTTGTTCATTTGCTTTTGAACTATCTAGATTGGAGATAGGTGTAGATTCCGTTATTGTTAATACTTTCGGTGGAGTCAAATAGTGTTTTTCACAACATACCTTCTCTGCATTGTTTTCTTGGAAAAATGTTATATAAATATATCCAGTCGCTATACTTACCAAGACTGCAAGCGTTAAAAACAACCATCTTTTTTTAATATAAAAATGCAAAAAATGTGCCTCCTTTGTGAATTTAAATTTTACCAATTATTTTCATTATAGTCGAAACTACCTGACAAAAAAAGAGAGAGACCTTATGGTTCTCTCCATTCAATCCATCCATTTGCTTCCATAATCGACAAAAAGGTTAATAATCGTTCTCTAATGGGAGAAGCTTTTTGCCCAAACGATTGTGTGAGTCTCTGTTCTAAATCCCCTACACAATTACTTCCATTGCATAATTGAATGACAAAACTACCTAATGGATCCAATTGAATTTTATGATGATCCGGCTGCTTAAAAAAACGAACGGATAACTTCTCAAGCCAATTGGTTCTGGGAATACACACAAAGCAACAAGTATCGTTTGTTTGTTTTAGAATGATCTCATCTTTTACCATTGGTTTCATTTCTAATATATTTTTATTCATTTATTCTCTTCCTTACTACCCAAACAAAAAATAATGCCAGTGCAAGAAACAAACCAAACGGCAAGAATATACTTTCTACATAAACCGGTGCGTCTGGATTAATGAGTCCAGGTATAATTAAAATTGCAATAATAACACTTATTAATGCTTCACCTGCAATAAGCCCTGAAGCAAACAATGTACCTATTCGATCCCGTCTGGCTTTCTCTTCTTGATTTGCAAATAACTCACTTACAATACGTACAACTCCACCAATCATAATAGGTGCACTCACGGAGAGAGGCAGATAAAAGCCTACAGCAACCGTCAAAGAATTTAGTCCCAAAAATTCGATCGTAACTGCTAATGCAACGCCAATGAATATAAATTCCCATGGAAGATCATTTGACATAATACCTTGGGCAATGATTTTCATCAAGGCCGCTTTTGGGGCAGGTAAAGCATCAGAACCTAAACCATAACTTCGATCAAATAATATCAAAATAATCCCGATAAATAATCCGCTCGACAATACTCCAATCATCATAGCCACTTGTTGTTTCCATGGAGTTCCACCAACTAAATATCCTGTCTTTAAATCTTGTGAAATATCCCCTGCAACTCCAAGTGCCACACAAACAATTGCCACAACAATTAAAGAAGCTACCATTCCACTCTGTCCAGTCATACCCGATGCTTTAAAAAGCATCGTAACAACTAGTAGAGTTGCGATCGTCATACCAGAGACGGGCATTGATGTACTTCCAACAATTCCCACAATACGTGAAGCAACAGTAACAAATAAAAAACCGAATATTGCAATTGAAAAAGCACCAATGAGCCCTACATTTGTAAAAGGAGAAAAAGCGATAATCAATACCAAAAGCCCAATACCGATCAATGTAACTTTACTAGGAATATCTCGATCTGTTCTTTCAAAAGTATGCAAATTATCTTTGCTCTTTTTTTGCAAACCTGAAAAAGTATCTGCAATCGTCCGAAATAATAAAGGTAATGTTTTTAAAAGAGTAATCAAACCACCTGTAGCTACTGCTCCTGCACCTATATAACGAATATAATTGACATAAATATCGTGAGCCGTTAGTTTGCCTACTGGTGCAATTGCTGGGAAAATAGCTGCAGGATTACTGGAACCAAAAAAACCAATCAAGGGGACAAAAACAATAGAAGACAGCAAACCGCCTGCAATCATCTGCCCTGCAATCCTTGGACCGATAATATAACCAACACCAAGGAGTGCTGGCATCGTATCCATGCTCAATGTAGCAAACTTAAACTTTCCCAGACCAGTTTCAATAGAGGTTTTAAAAAAATGGAATCCATCTCCTACAAGTTTGAACAAACCACCAATTCCAAAACCAAGCCCGATCATTTTTGCTTGACTGCCGCCTTGTTCTCCAGACTTCAATACTTCTGCACAAGCCGTTCCTTCTGGATACGGTAAAATTTCATGTTCCCTAACGATTAACATTCTCCGTAAAGGAACCATCATAAAAACTCCTAGAAATCCCCCTACTAAAACAATAAAGGTTATTGTTATTTGATTCGGAGCTGCATGAATAAAAAAAAGTGCTGGCAGCGTAAAAATTGTTCCAGCTGCAAGTGCTTCACCAGCTGTAGTCATCGTCTGAACGATATTATTTTCCAAAATCGATTGTCTTCGAAACAATCCTCTTAAAATAGCCATTGATATTACTGCAGCTGGAATAGAAGCGCTTACAGTCAATCCTGTTTTTAACCCTAAATAAGCATTGGCAGCACCAAATACAATCGCTAATACAAACCCAATTATAATTGCAATGACAGTAAGTTCAGGTAAAGACTTATTCGCAGGAATATAAGGCACAAAATTCGGTTTTTTATTCATATCTTAGCTCCTCTCTATCTCTTTATCGTATAATAAATTCACTATTTAGAAAACCATCTTTTTCCATGATTTTGCAGGATATCATTATGTCTTCCGGCAAAAATAATAAAAAAGTTGGAAGGGGCATAATCAATGACACCACTAGAACAGACTGTTTATTTGTGGTTAGAAGAAAGAGGTGTACAAATAGAAGAAATAGCGGAGTTGACCTTTTTTTTGCAAATAGACTATATTCCTGATGTAACAATGGCAGAATGCATTGAAAACGTCCAAACTGTGCTTACCAAAAGAGAAGTGCAAAATGCTATCTTAACAGGTATTCAACTGGATATTTTAGCGGAAAAAGAAATTTTGCGAGAGCCGCTACTGCAAATGCTCCGTGCTGACGAAAGTTTATATGGGATTGACGAAGTGATTTCACTAGCTATTCTTAATGTATATGGAAGTATTGGTTTCACCAATTTTGGATATATCGACAGGCTGAAACCCGGTATTTTATGTCGCCTAAATAGCAAAAATGATGGGAAAATACATACCTATTTAGATGATTTGGTTGCCGCAGTCGCTGCAGCAGCAGCTTCTCGGCTTGCTCACACTCGTCATTTAGGAACAAATATGATTGAATAAAAAAGAAACACCCGTGGAATTCCACGGGTGTTTCTTTTACATGTGATAAATAAAAATACCATTTTTCTCGATTCGTTGAATAATCGCCTCGCATCGTAAAAATTCGAGATGAGCGATCGTCTCTGAAAATGCAAATCGCAAATTATGAGTATCTAGTTTGCGATGAAAAAATAACTTCTCACATACTTCATAAGCTGTCATTAGGTGATTCTCTCGCAGCATCGTAACCATATCTTGTAAACGGATATCGTGATGCCGTTTCAATTCACCTATCCTCTTACTGGCAGTGTGAAAAGGATATCCATGCCCAGGGTAAACAACATTTATATCAAAACTGCTCAACTTTTCCAATGTTGTAAAAAAAGTTGCTAATGGGTTCGGATCACTGTATGGCATAAAAGGAATATTAGGTGTTATTTTTGGCAAAAGTACATCTCCAGCAAATAATATCCCATTTTTCCCTTCGTATAAACTCAAGTGTCCATCGGAATGTCCAGGTGTTTCTACCAATTGGTAATCCATGTTTCCAACTGTGATCATTTGATCGGCTTCCAACCACTTAAATTCAATTGGGTGAGGTTCGATTACCTTTCGAAAACCTTCCATATGCCTGGTTATTGCTGGCAACTTTTCTTCTGGAAAACCATATTGAAAAAATAAATCAGCCATCAGGGAAGGTTCACCTTTTGTAGTATGCCAATATCGTTGGATCTGTTCATATTCTATTTTGGCAAGCCAAACAGGAGCATCAGTCCATTGCTGAAGTACACCAGCAAATCCATAGTGATCTGGATGATAATGAGTTAAAATAATTTTTTCTACTTGGCGCCAATGCCAATTCTGTCTTTGAAAAAATTCCATCCAAGCCATTTCAGTATCTTTCGTATGTAAACCAGTATCAATAATCGTTAATTTCCCTTCCCATTCAATCACATAAGAACTAATCTGTTTGAGAGAGAAAGGTAATGGGAGTGATACATGATGGATGTTAGGGAACATATACATTTCCAGCCGCTTTTTCTTTCTCTAGAAAAAGAATAACTTGTTTAATAAACAAGGAAAACACATTGAGTTTTCTCATATAAGGCTGCAACTGTTCTTCTTCATAAACTTCTTCATAATTTCTGACCAATTGTTCCCTCAATTTCACAAAACTTTTTAAATCATTTGCTAAAATGGTAGAAATCACTTTTTCATCCTCTAAAATATCTATTATGTCGGAGTATCCACCTGGATCTCTCATAATAAAACCATCAATGATGGTATTTCCAACATCAATCACACATTCTACTCCGATATGAAAAGCTCGCATAACAGCAAATTTTTCTACATTATTTCGAGTTGACTTCACATCCTTCACTACTTCTATACAAGTTTGTAAGTAATGAAGCTGGCTCTGAATTTTTTCAAGATTAATTTCGTACAACATGAAATACCTCCATCAGGAAAGGGGTCTAAAGTTTTGAGTAAAAAAAAGATTTGGTCTACCTTTGCAATTATTATTATCTTTGTCATGATTGGGAGCTATCTATTCGGTTCTTATCAGGATGAAAATGTAAATTCCTCCTATTCACCTAACATGCAGGCAAATTCAGAAAAGAGCAGTACAACAAACTCAATCCCTTCTTCGAACAGTCAAATAACGGAAAGATCACAGCAAATGGTTTACCAAGCAGATATCCAATTACAAGTGGATAAACTCGATTTCGCAAAAAAGAAATTAGATGAAATTACCAAGCAGTTTTCCGCTGCTTTAGTCAATAGTTCAGAAACAACAGATTACGATATGAAACAAATTCGTATCACTTACCATGTACCACAAAATAAATTCCAAATCTTTTTAGATCACATTAAAAAGATATCAGAAAATCCAGCTAGTGTACAAATATCAGGAGAAGATGTTGGAGAAGAATTAGTAGACCTGCAAGCGAGAATCAAAGCCAAAAAGGCGATGGAAACACGTTTACTTTCCATGATGAACAAAGCAAGTACAACTAGTGATTTGTTGGATATTGAAACAACACTGGGAAATGTACAAGAGCAGCTGGAACAACTTACAGCAAGACAACAATACTTACAATACCATGTTGCTTATTCTACAGTTACAGTTGAATTAAAAACATCTACTTTCCAGCTACCACAAACAAAAAATTCTTTTCTGCAAGCAGTCATTCGAAGCTTTATTAATTCCTGCTCCGATATGGGTATTGGCTTACAATTATTAGTTATTTACCTTGCCAAAGCTCTGCCTTACCTTATTTTGATTGGATTTATCGGCTTGGCAATCGTATTTATACGCAGAAAACGCAGATCATAGTTAGGTATAAATGCTCTCTTTTTGGTTACAGTATGATCGTAAACCACAAAGGGAGTGTTTTCTTATGCAGATTTCTTCGAAAGATCTTTCTTATCTTAGCGATGAAATGTCTTGGGAATTGATTGCATTTAAAAAATGTAATCATTTCGCGGGTGAAGTTCAAGATCCTCAAGTAAAAGCAGCAATCAATAAAATTGGCGCGATGCATCAACAACATTATCAAGAGCTTCTACAATGCTTACAATCCGCGAATGGAACAAATGCTCAGTCACAGATGCAATCAAATTCTTATATTCAATAAGGAGATCGATACTCATGCAAAATCAACAGATGGGACAGCAAAACATCGGGGTAAATGCACAGCAATCACCACAAATGACTGATAGAGACTTTATCAATGATATTTTATCAACCGAAAAATATCTTTCCAACAGTTATAATACTGCTGTGCATGAAGCTAGCATTTCGCAGCTTTACCAAATTCAATTAAAGCATCTAAATAACACCCATAAAGCAGCTTGGGAATTATACCAGATCATGCAACAAAAAGACTGGTACCAAGTGGAACCAGCAGAAAATCAAAAAGTCAGCCAAAAAACGACACAATTCGAAGGTTATAAAAGTCAATTCCCTTATTAGAGTCTAAAAAAAGCGATTATCAACACGATAATCGCTTTCTTCTTTTGAACTTTCTGGCTTCCTTTGTCAAGTAGTGACTTCCTTTGTCAACGAGCAGGATAGAAAGACTTTATGGTAGAAAAAGGTATTAATATCTTTTTATAGGAGGTAATCTATCATGGATCAACCAGAAGTATTCTCCATTTCTACTCGTGAAGTTGCTGCCAGACTAAAAGTAAATGCACGCTGTATTCGGAAATGGATTGATATGTATGGAGAGTATGTAGGCTATGATGTTAGCGAAAAGGGGCATTACCTTCTGTCGGAGAAAAGTATTGGACGGTTAACAGAAATCCAAGAACAACTTCAAAAACCTAACAATTCTATGCGGAAATTACGAGAAGAAATGATCAAAGAAGGAAAATTATCGCAACCAGTTGAAACTTATTACTCTCAACAAACCTTCGATGAAATGATCAATTCCATGCACCAAATGGGACACATGATGGAAGAATTGTTCACTCGTATGGAGCGAATGGAAGAACATCTATACGGGATCTATGACTCTTTTGAAGATATGGAACAAAAGATGGGTGTGGTCGCTCAAGATGCAGTATCATCTGGAGAAGTACATAAAATGTTCGATGAAATCCGCAAAAAGCAAGATCAGCTAAAAATTGAACTGCGCAATGTTCATTTTACCCAGAGATTAACATCTGCTACTTCGGAACAGGGTTTGTTACCCCGTCGTCAGAAAAAAAATCGTTTTCTGTTCTTTTTCTAGTATACTAAACATATTATATGCATCTTAGATAGGAGCCTTTCCAATGGAAGAATTTGAGTTTTTGTATGATGATACCGAAGAAACAAAGACACGATTCGTCAGTTTCGTCGGACAAGAAAACCGCTATGATCTTGTTATTATGATGTCAGGTCGTTTTTATGGAAAACACCTTATTATGCATTTGCAATCCAATCAATTTGCAATTATAGGTCCAGATGATTTGGAAGAAGAAGGATATTTAGAGGAAGCATATTCTTTATCGGAAGCGGAAGCTGCTGAACTTCATTCCTTTTTACATACCCTCGTATAATTTGGACACCTTAACAAAGAGGTGAACAAATCATGGCTGAAGACAAAAAAAAGTACGAGGAACTCGACACCGTTATTGCTTATCATTCGGAACTAGCGCCAGAAGAATTTCCAGAAGGACCTTATGGAGCTGCTCATAACGAAGAAAAATTGGGTAAAAATTCTCCTTGGCTTCCTGGACAGCATGCTTCTCCTAGATTCACATATGAAGACCGGGAACTGCACGAAGGATTACAGCGACAAATGCCAGGCAGTCACCCTACCCATGACGAAGAGGAAAGCTAGCCCAAGGTTAGCTTTTTTGGATTTTTTTCAAGATAAAGTAGGCACATCCATAATTGCAATATTCGGAAAGATATTCATCAAAAAAACTAAACTTTGTTTCCCTTTCCGCTAATTCATTCGTATCTTCATAAAATCCTTTTAGCCGGAGCTGGCCATATCCCCAGTCACCAACAATATAATCATATTTTTCCAATAAATCCACGTAACGTTTGCGAAACGCATTTTGTTTCCAACCTTTGCGATAGCTTTTTATCAGCTTGTACTGATTCTCTTCCACTTGGAAAATATCCATTTCATTCTCTCCTCTCGAAATGAAATGGAACTAGCCGAAAAGGCTAGTTCATTTATATGAAAAATAAATTTTCGGCGTTGAATGGAGAAGATTCCCCATGCAACCCAATGACTAACTAATTCCCACATGCCGGACATGCGCCACGTACATCCTGTGGCCGGTTATTTTCGATGAAATTGGTGAATGCATGCTTGACAACATTCCCATCGGACCAGTTGGAATCAGCGTTCACCCCACCTTCAATGGTACAAATCAGTCGGCTGACCTCTTCACGAAGACAAATGGGCTTGCGGTTCCTCGCTGTAACCGTGTGAACATGTCGATTAGCCATTGTTTTCTCCTTAGAGAATTGATTGCTGTATTATTATAAAATAATTTTTGTCGATTAACTAGACCCCTACTCTCGCTTCTGCAGACTTTACCTGCTCATGCGCATGATAAGAGCTGCGCACCAATGGACCAGACTCCACATGAGAGAAACCCATATCCAGCCCAATTTGTTTCCAGGAAGCAAACTCATCTGGAGTATAATATTTTTCGATTTTCAAATGTTTTTTTGTCGGTTGTAAATATTGTCCGATCGTTACAATATTAACGTTATGTGCTTGCAAATCCTGCATCGCTTCAATTACTTCATCAAATGTTTCCCCTACCCCTACCATAATACTAGATTTGGTTGGGATTTGCGGCTGCATTGCTTTCGCTCTTTTTAATAACTCCAAAGACCGAGGATATTTTGCTTTGGAACGTACACGATCCGATCTTCTTTTTACCGTTTCAATATTGTGATTGAGGATATCTGGTTTAGCGTCCATCACCACCTGCAACGCTTCCCAATTGCCTTGAAAATCAGGGATCAGTACTTCTACGGAAGTTAATGGATTGCGCTCACGAATCGCACGGATAGTCGCAGCAAAAATCGATGCTCCACCATCTTGTAAATCATCACGGGCAACAGAAGTTACTACTGCATGACGTACTCCCATCTGCTCAACAGCTTCAGCAACGCGGTCTGGTTCCTGTAAATCCAATTCGGTTGGTTTTCCTGTTTTCACCGCACAAAAACGGCATGCTCGTGTACAAATATCTCCTAAAATCATAAAGGTTGCTGTACGATTTGCCCAGCATTCATATATATTAGGGCAGCGAGCTTCTTCACAAACAGTATGTAAAGTTTTGCTTCGCATCATTTTTTTTAATTCTTGAAAATTCTCGCCTGTGCTCAATTTTACTTTTAGCCACTCCGGCTTGCGCTCTGTCATATGATCACTCCCACACCTCTAGGCATCTATCCTATCTTACCACATTGTTACCGATAATTTTAGGAAGATACCTGTCTTCTATTTTGATAGATTAGATAAAGAAAATATGGTACTCCAATTAGAGCGGTAAACACACCTGCTGGGATCTCACGGGGAGACAATATTGTACGTCCAACGAAATCTGCCCCAACTACCATAATAGCACCAATTAAAGCTGCTGTCGGCAAAATATATCGATATTGATTACCAACCAAACGGCGAGCAAGATGGGGACCGATTAATCCAATAAAAGTAATACCTCCGACAAATGCCACAGCAGATCCTGTCAATGCTGTACAGAGCAGGAGTAAGACAAAACGCTCCCATTTTGTTTTTACACCCAGTCCGATCGCCGTATTTTCGCCTAGTTCATGGATAGTCAAACTGCGGGAGAATAAAAAGACAATCGGTACTAATATACAAAGCCAAGGGAAAAAGACCATTACTTCTTTCCAGGTTGTCCCATATATACTTCCAGCTAGCCATGTTTTTGCTTGTACTGCACGAAACAATGGACCTAACAAAACAATAAGATGAACAAATGAATTGAGCAATGTATAAAACCCAATTCCAACTAAAATCAGTCGCAACGAGGAGACACCTTGCTTCCAAGCAAGCAGGTAAATCAACAATGCAACGATTGTTGCACCGATAAACGCAAAGATAGGCAAAAAATGCAAGTTAATAGAAAGCGAATTTTTGTTATCACTGAAAATCATAATAACAGAAACAGCAGCTACAGATGCCCCACCACTTATTCCCATCATTTCAGGAGTAGCCAATGAATTTCTGGTAATCGCCTGCAATATTGCGCCTGCTACTGCTAGAGCAATCCCGGCAAGCGCTGCGATAATAATTCTCGGGATGCGCAGTTGGAAAATAATTAAAGATTCAAATGGATTTGCTTGTCCAAAAAAAGCACGAATGACCGTTAGCGGAGAAAGTCTTACTTCTCCAATACCGATACTCAATACAATAAGTCCAAATAATATAAGTACTAGAACAATCCAAACATACTTTTTCATAAGCTCTGCCCCCAAGATTTCCGGACCAAATACAAAAAGATAGGAGCACCAATCACTGCTGTCATCACTCCCACAGGGATGGCTTGCTGGATCATGATAATCCGAGCGAGCATATCTGCCAACAGTAATAAGATTGCGCCAAGTAAGGCTGCAAATGGAATAACAATACGATGATCTTGTCCAACCCAAAGCTTTGCTAAATGCGGCACCAGTAATCCAACGAAAAGAATTGGGCCAGCAATAGCAACGGAACTACCAGCTAATAGAACAACTGCAAATCCAGCCATTATTTTATTCATCGTAATAGATAATCCTAAACCTCTTGAAACTTCCTCTCCCAGTGCCATTAAGTTGAGCGAGCGCGACAAAAATAGCGCTATTACTATCCCAAGACACATATAAGGTAAAACAGGGTATATATCTGTTAATTTTCTCCCTTCTACTGAACCTGTTAACCAATACAACATTTGCTCCAAACTACGATCATTTAATACAAGAAAGCCTTGTGTCATCGAATTAAATAATGCAGCAATACTCGTTCCAGCTAATGTTAACTGTAATGGAGAGTGACCGCGCCCAATTAGAAACACCAGCACATATGTGATTCCAGAACCAAGAAAACTCACCCAAATCAACTCACGAAGTGTCCAATCGGTAAAAAGTGTTACCGTTAGAACCATGATAAAACTGGCTCCACCATTGATACCCAGTGTAGTTTCAGAAGCCAATGGATTTCGAAAAATAACTTGTGTGATCGCGCCAGCGACTGCCAAGCTAGCACCAACCAAAACTGCTATCAGCGTGCGGGGTAAACGATCCGTTATAATTATCAACTGATTTACAGTTGCATGATAATCTCGAAATGTATCTATCACAGTTTGTAATGGAATATCTCTTGTACCAACGACTAAACTCAAACCCATTAAACATACGAGGAAGATTCCCCCTCCTAGAAAACCAATCCAACTCTTCATTTGACCCAACCTTTACATTTTCTGTCTACTTTTTCAGTTTAAAAAAAGGAAAAGTCATGGTCAATGATTTTCATTCTCAATTGGTGTTTTTTTGTCTTAAAATATAAAAATCATGCTATTTTTATATAAAATAAAATAACTCAAAAATATTTTGTCATAAATACGTTGACGAATGTTTTCATTTTAGATACATTTTATATGAGAATGATTATCACTATTGAGAAGGGAATCACCGAATACATGCGTAAAATCTTATCGTCTATTGCTATATTATCAATGTTTGTCTTGCTATTGGCTGGATGCAATCCAGAAAAGACACAACAAACAAATTCTAACTCCACTATTTCGATTACCCATGCGATGGGTACAACGAAAGTACCAACTGCGCCAAAAAGAATCGTTGTATTAACAAGCGAGGGCACAGAAGCACTTTTAGCTTTAGGGATCAAACCAGTAGGAGCTGTTCAACCATACAATGGTAACCCTTGGTATCCTCATACCAGCAGCCAATTACAAGGAGTAAAATTACTTGGTAATGAAAGTACTCCCAATCTTGAAGCTATTGCGAGTTTGAAACCAGATCTCATTCTCGGAAACAAAATGCGTCAGGAAAAAGTTTATAATCAACTTTCTGCAATCGCTCCAACGGTCTTTACTGAAGAACTACGTGGAGACTGGAGTCAAAATCTTCAATTATATGCAAAAGCAGTGAACAAAGAAGAGCAAGGGAAAAAAGTACTTGCTGCTTACAATCAGCATGTTGAACAAACAAAGAAAGCATTAGGCGATCTTGTAAATAAAAAAGTATCTGTTGTTCGTTTTATGCCTGGTCAAACGAGAATATATCAATTGAATACATTCACAGGAGTAATCTTTAAACAACTCGGTTTTCAACGCCCAGCTAATCAAAATAAAAACAGTTTTGCCATTCAAATAACAAGAGAACAAATTCCAGATATTGATGCAGATATCCTTTTCTATTTAACTTATGATAAGCCAAGTGATAAAGGCGGGACAAAATTAGAACAAGAATTTACCACTGATCCGCTTTGGAAAAATTTAAATGCTGTCAAACAGAAACATGCTTTTCAAGTAGATGATGTAATTTGGAATACTGCTGGGGGAATATTAGCAGCCAATAAAATGCTGGATCAGTTAGTAGAATTATCCAAACAGATGAAGTAAAACTCAGAAAACCGTTGGAATTGTTCCAATGGTTTTTTTATATGAGCAAATTTCATCAAACGATCACACCAAAGAAATTACAATATTTTAAGTTACGATAAACTATTAGAGCCTGTTGAGTTTTAATATTGTGTTATTTCGAGTTAGGTAAAATAATATTTTTTATTTTTGGGTAATAAGGGAGATGTTAGGTTTGGAAGAAAGAGATACGATTAAATATGAGCGAATAAAACCAAATGAAGGAAATAAAGATCTATCTATCAGAGAAATTAAGCATCCCAATACCAACCAAAGAAAATCAATAAACAAAAAAACAACCCTAGAAGATGCACCTGCAGAGAACAAAGAAAAGGCAATAAAATTACAAATGATTTTTAAATTCATGGGTATTATTATTACTACTATTTTAGTTCCAATCATTTTATCTGCGTATCAAGACACAACAAACCAGTGGGTTAAAAATTTGTTCGGTCAAAAAGAGACAAATCAACTTTCTGCTAAATCAAAACAAGTTACTGCAACGCCAAAGCAAAATAATATAGACTCAAATGAACAAATATTAATTAAACTTAATCAATTAGCTACAAACGGAAGAATTATAAACTGTCCCTTTCCAATGGAAACTAATGAGCAAAATGTCCGCGAAAAATGGGGTGAACCCGACTATAAATCAAAATCAGGTTTAATCGATTATTGGACTTACAATAAAAATAAAATCACTCTTGGAATTTATAAAAATCATATCATTGATCTCCGTTCTTCCGATTCCACCATAACAAAAATAACAATGAATCAATTAAAAGACTCAGGAAAACCTGATCAAGAGTATAATCACATGAGTTTGGATCAGCATTTTCTTGTATACCATATGGGTCAATACAAACTTCGCTTCGTTTTTCCCAAATCAACAGCTGAAGTCCCCTCGCCACAGCTGTTAAGTATCTCATTGGTCGATTTAAATTATTCCAATTAATTCCATCTCAAGGTTGCAGCATTAACTAGAACAGCTGACACTGGTTTCGGTTGGTAGTTTTATTTTTCTATTCAAATAGGTATACTTCCCATTCTTCTTTTGCAAACTAACAGCAAAAGGAGTGGGGCTCGTGCGTTATTTGCTATTCATTATCTTTTTATTTCCTATCTTTCTTCCCAATCAAACCTTTGCAGAAAAAACTGAAGTGCAACAGTTATTCGAGTCAATGGAAACATTAACAGGAGTTCCATGGGAATATTTAGCTGCTATTGATCAATATGAATCCAACATACATAAAGAAAAATTAAAAAATCGATTAACTCATATACAAGTACCCTCCTATTTATGGGCAGGGTTTAGTAATCCTTATCCAGATGACGACTCGCTTGTTTCCATTCATTACTTTGGTGGTATGGGACTTGATGGTGATGGAGATGGCAGAGCAAACGCAGCAAGCGATCGAGATGTTTTGTATACACTTTCACGGTATTTGACTGTGAATGGTCCCTCTATCTCTCATATTCGCGAACAAATTTGGCATTATTACCACCAGCCCACAGCAGTAGATGTAATCACACATATTGCTAAGATATATGCAAAATATAAAACGATAAACCTAGAAGGAAGTGCTTTCCCCATTCCAAAAGGATATATTTATACCTATAGAAGTACATGGGGCGATCGCCGCGGATACGGAGGACTTCGTATTCATGAAGGAACAGACATTTTTGCACACTATGGCACTCCTGTTTTAAGTACTTGTTATGGATATGTAGAATTAAAAGGATGGAATCGTTTTGGCGGATGGAGACTTGGAATACGTGATGTCAACAATCGTTATCACTACTTTGGACACTTAAATGGATTTGAAAAAGGAA
Source organism: Shimazuella sp. NTD247 (assembly GCF_059510415.1). Lineage (NCBI taxonomy): Bacteria > Bacillati > Bacillota > Bacilli > Caryophanales > Thermoactinomycetaceae > Shimazuella > Shimazuella sp. NTD247. The sequence continues at coordinate 75,904 of NZ_JCAJZU010000009.1, forward strand.
TTAAAAAAGGAACGATTGTACATCCAGGACAAAAGATTGGCTCTGTAGGTTCATCTGGTTACGGGCCACCTGGTACAGCTGGCAAATTTCCTCCTCATTTACATTATGGAATTTATAAATTCAATGGTAAAAAGACCTATTCTTATGATCCCTTTTCTTCATTAAAAAAATGGGAACGGGAATCACGAAAAAAATCTTCTTCCTAGCTTCATGAATTCTAAAATAGTTGGAGCAGCTACAAATAAGCAGCTGCTCCGCATTGTTTTTTATTTTTCACTTAACAAGGAATGCTTTTTACTGTAAGCAAAATATACAATTATACCTAATGATATCCAAATTGCGAAAAATATCCAAGTAGTAGTTCCTAATAAGATCATAAGGTATCCACAACTGATGATTGCTAAAATTGGTACCCACGGAACAAATGGTGTCCGGAATTTCCTTGGTAAATCTGGTTCCGTTTTTCGAAGCACCAGTACTGCTATAGAAACAGAAACAAAAGCAGCCAGTGTTCCAATATTCACTAGTGTTGCTATTTGGTTAAGTGGAACTAGTCCTCCAATTAACCCTGCAACGATCCCGCAAAACCAAGTTACTCTAGTAGGAACTTGTCTTTTTACATTCATTTTTGCTAATGAACGAGGAAATAGTCCATCCCGAGACAAAGACAAAATAATTCTCGTTAAACCATACAACATAACCAAAATAACTGTCATCATACCTAAAACCGTACCAATGGTAACCAAAATAATAAGCCAATTCAAACCAGTTGCTTGCAATGCAAATGCTACCGGACGATCTTCATGGCCAACAAAAGTTCCAGCAGGAGTTAATCCAGTAATAATCAATGTAATGAGAATATACAGTACAGTACAGATTAGTAAGGAATAGATAATACCTCTTGGTAAATCTTTCGCTGGATTTTTTGTTTCTTCTGCTGCTGTGCTCACTGCATCAAATCCAAGAAAAGCAAAAAATACAAGAGCAGCTGCACTAAACACACTTGACCAACCATGAGGAATAAATGGTTTCCAATGAGAAGGCTCGATATAAAAAACACCAACGGCAATAATGAGAACGATTACAAAAATTTTGATTGTTACCATTATATTATTTAATCGTTTGGATTCTTTTACCCCAAGTGACAATAATAATGTAATGACCATAACGATAAAAAATGCTGGTAAGTTAAAAACAGTTGCTACCCCTTTAACAGCTCCAGGAGCACCTGTCAAAGCAGTTGGCAAGTGGACCCCTATACTTTCTAGAAAAGCTTGTGCATATCCAGACCAACCAGCAGATACAGCACTAACAGCGAGCAAATACTCTGAAATTAAATCCCATCCAATAAGAAAAGCAAAAAATTCACCCAGCGTTGCATATGCATATGTGTACGCAGATCCAGAAACTGGAACGGTAGAAGCAAATTCTGCATAAGTTAAGGCTGCAAACAGACATGCTAAGCCAGCAACAATAAAGGATACGATAACTCCAGGGCCAGCCATAATAGCACCTGTCCCGGATAACACGAATATACCTGTCCCAACAACTGCTCCAACACCTAATAAAGTTAAATCCCATGTACCCAAATCACGCTTCAAACCTGTTTGAGATTGTCTAGCAATTAATTCATGGATATCCTTTTTACGTAATATACTCATCATTATCCTCCAATCTTTATATTCAGAAAAAAATAACAATTATTTTTTTCAGCGTATTGCCATTATATCGGAACAACCTATATTTTTGGAAGGGAATTGGAAAATAAACTACTCTTAAGAATATATTAAAAATATAAAAATAATAAAAAAACCAACCAAATTACATGGTTGGTTTTTTTGAAAAAATAGAAATTAACGACCAAGCGCTTTTAAAATTTCATCTGGTTTCAAACCTTGAATCTTATTGTCTCCAATAACAGTGACAGGAACTCCAAGAAATCCCATCGCCTTCACTTCGGCAATTCTCTCTTCATTGTGACCACAATCTCTCAACTCATAGGAGATGTCATGATCAGCCAGAAATTGTTTCAATATCGTGCATTCTATGCAATGTGGCTTTGTATAGACAATCACTTCCATAGAAACTGCCTCCAAACTTATATATAATAAAAACATCGTTTCCCAACACTATCATATAGGAGAATTTCATTTTATGCATCTCAACTTACGTTCATTCCTAAAGCAACTTCGTCAAGAAGACGAATTACATACTATATCGGCACCGGTTGACCCTTACCTGGAATTGGCCGAAATTCACCGCAGAGTAATCGAAGAAGGAGGCCCGGCATTACTTTTTACAAATGTAAAAGGAAGTTCTTTTCCTGTGGTGACAAACTTATTTGGTACCACTCGAAGGGTTGAATTGGCTTTTGGCCCTAGACCAGAACAACTGATGAAAGAAGCAGTGCAACTTGTGCACCGCTTAATGCCGCCAACACTAGGAGCCATATGGGGAGAGAAAAAGTGGCTGTCAGAGTTGATGAAAATTGGATTTCGCTCTGTATCAGCAGAAAGGTCACCTGTACTAGAAACGCATCAGACAAAAGTAGATTTAAATCAACTTCCCGTGCTTACATCTTGGCAAGATGATGGAGGACCTTTTGTGACTCTGCCACTTGTTTATACGCAACATCCCCAAACGCATCAACATAATTTAGGCATGTATCGCATGCAGATTTTTGATACTACAACAACTGGCATGCATTGGCAAATTCATAAAGGCGGAGGATTTCATTATCATGAAGCTGAACAAAAAAATGAATCGTTACCTGTACATGTCTTTTTAGGCGGACCTCCGGCCTTGATTGCTTCCGCAATCGCACCTGTACCGGAATTTTTACCAGAATTGCTGCTTACTTCCTTGATTCTAGGAAGTAAATTACCTGTTGTTAAAGATGAAAAAACAGGATATCACATTGTCTCTGAAGCGGAATTTTTGTTAAAAGGCACAGTTGCCCCACAGGAAAGAAGATTAGAAGGACCATTTGGCGATCACTATGGATATTATTCATTAGCCCATCCCTTTCCCGTCTTCCAAGTAGATCAAGTTTATCACCGGAAAGATGCGATCTATCCTGCAACCATCGTTGGCAAACCACGTCAAGAAGATTATTTTCTTGGTGAATTTTTACAAAAATTATTATCACCTGCTTTTCCAATGGTGATGCCTGGTGTAAAGGAATTATGGACTTATGCGGAAACAGGATTCCATCCGCTTGCTGCTGCTCGTGTTCGTGAAAGTTACAAGAGAGAAGCTTTAGCACATGCCTTTCGTATTTTGGGAGAAGGTCAGCTAACATTAACGAAATTTTTATTGGTTACAGACCAACTAGTTTCATTAGAAGACTTCCCAGCTTTGCTGACAGCAATTTTGGAGAGATTTGATCCAACAAGCGATCTTTTTGTTTTAGGCAATACATCAATGGATACATTGGACTATACAGGACGCAGACTAAACCATGGCAGTAAAGCGATTCTTCTCGGTGTTGGCGAGAAAAAAAGAGAACTGCCACGGGGTTATGAAGGCAATGCACTATCTGGAGTTTCTCATATTGCCTCCTATATCCCGGGTGTACTAGTGCTAGAAGCAAAAGATAGCTTTGCATTGCAACCAAATCTTGCAAATGAACTATTGGATTCCTATTCGGACCAATTAAAAGACTGGCCATTTATATTTTTAGTAGATGACAAAAATGTCATCGACAATCAGACTTCCTTTTTATGGTCTGTGTTTACACGCTTTGACCCTGCTTTGGATATTTTCGCTAAAAGCAAACTGGTAAATCATCATCCTCAATATGAGTTCCCAATCATCGTAGATGCAAGGATGAAACCAGACTATCCTGCCGAATTAGAAGTTGATCTTGGTATAAAAAATACAGTGGATTCCAAATGGAAAGAGTATGGAATCCGTTTATAGATTTATTTCACTGGAGGGACAGGCATTTGTTTGACTGTCCCTTGATCATTGTAAAAATAGTAGTTTGGCACCTTTCCAACAACTAAAGCTTGAGCAATCGGATACTCTACATCTACTGGTAGTATTTCTTTTGAAAATGGAATAATCAAATCCATCTCTGTTTGCATTTTTGCTATCATTGTCACCATCACCATATTAATTCCTTGTGATTCTAATTTCGGGATAATATTAACTTTCACGGTTCCTTTCGGCCATAAGTCTACAGTTAACGGAGGCCCATAGTTAGCAAAAATATCACTATCTAATGCCTGCCCTAAACTAATTTCAATCGGCTTATCTTTTAAATGCTTTAAGACTTCTTGTATTTTGGTTGTTGTATTTTGATATATTTTCGCTTGTACTTGTGGATTCATTTGAATATACGTAATATTCCCCTGATTATCTTTTTGAATAGTCATCACTTGGTTTAATTGATTTCCCAATTTCACTTGTTCTCCGATTCCTTCAACAATTGCTTCTTGTGCCATTCTCTTTGCTTCTGTTTTTGCAATTTGCACCAAAATAGGATGAATATTCCGATCGACCCACCAAACAGATAAAAAAATGAGAAAAGCAATACAAAAAAGCGTGAAATAAACTTTTGTTTTTCTTCTTATGCGTTTTTGAAACAAATTCACCACCACCTTATTACCAACGAAAAAGAATTGACACCTAAACAAAGAAAGCTGAAACTAGTAAAGGAGTTAACACCTTTGTTCCTTTCAGCTTATTCGATAAATGAGAAAGTATGGCAAAACAGGAGGACAAAAATGAAACAATACTTAAATTTGCTGACAGAAATATTGGAGAAAGGAGAAAAAAGGGAGGATCGAACTGGCACGGGAACTATTAGTGTTTTTGGACATCAAATGCGCTTTTCATTAGAAGAAGGATTCCCATTGATCACAACAAAAAAATTGCATCTGCGATCCATTATTTATGAACTGCTGTGGTTTCTAAAAGGAGAAACAAATATTAAATATTTGGTGGATAACAATGTATCTATTTGGAACGAATGGGCTGATGAAAATGGAGATTTAGGCCCAATTTATGGAAAGCAATGGCGGTCCTTTCCAAGTTCAGATGGAAAAACAATCGATCAAATTAGTTTGGTAATCGAAGAAATTAAAAAAAATCCAACCTCAAGAAGATTAATTGTCAGTGCATGGAATCCAGGAGACATCGATAAAATGGCACTCCCGCCATGCCATTTACTCTTTCAATTTTACGTATCAAAAGGAAAACTTTCTTGTCAGCTCTATCAGCGGAGTGCTGATTCATTTTTAGGAGTTCCATTTAACATAGCTAGTTATGCTCTACTCACGCATATGATTGCACAAGTTACCAATTTACAAGTGGGAGATTTTGTCCACACATTAGGGGATGCACACATTTACTTAAACCATATAGAGCAAGTGAAAGAACAGCTGACCAGAACACCCTATTCTTTACCTAAATTAAAATTAAATCCTAATGTTAAATCTATTTTTGACTTCCAATATGAAGATATCTCCATCGATGACTATAAGGCTCATCCCCATATTAAAGGAGAAGTCTCTGTATGATATCTCTAGTTGCGGCGTATGACGAAAGACAAGTGATTGGTTACCAAAATCAATTAATATGGCATCTTCCAAATGACCTACAACACTTTAAACGTCTAACAACAGGGAAAACCGTTGTCATGGGGCGTTCTACTTTTGAATCTATTGGCAAAGCGTTACCGGATCGGCGAAACATCGTACTAACAAAAGACACATCGTTCAAAGCAGATAATGTGGAAACAATTCATCAATTAAAAGAAATTTTCCAACTGGAAGATCCAATGATTATTGGCGGTTCTTCTATCTATGAACAACTACTTCCTTATACTGAACACCTGTATATTACAGTTATTCATCATCTATTTAAAGGTGATGCCTATTTTCCGCAATGGAATAAATCAGAGTATCAGTTATTATCTCAAGAGGAAGGAATAGTAGACAAAAGAAATAAATATCCTCACACATTTTACCATTATCAAAAGAAACAAAAATAAAAATTTATTACTCTACATTTGGGAGAAACCGCCTTTTTTCTCCCATCTCTTCTTCATAATTAGTAGCGTTTTTTAAAGCAAATTCTTCCATTGGAATTCTAATTAATACCATTGTTAGAGTATTCATAAAGGTTACTAATATCGCTGTTAAGTACGCACCAAAAATGACAGGAAAAACTAGTAACTCAATTGCTACTACAACATAGTTTGGATGTCTTATATATTTATATGGACCTGAAACTTGTGGTCTATGCCCAGGAACAACCCAAATTCTTGTATTCCAGTACTTACCTAATGATTTTATACACCAATAACGTAAAATTTGTGTGCAAACAAACAATAGGAAAGGAACCCAAGCCCAAAATGGAGGCTTAGCATGAAAAAACAATATCTCTCCCCATATACCAGCAAAAAGCAAAAAATGAATGGACAAAATCAATTTGTAATGTTCCTGTCCAACTTCATATCCACCTTGGCTTTGCATCCATTTACTATTTCGTCTTGCCACTGCTAATTCTCCGATTCTTTGTACCACCACGATCCACCACAATAAAATCAGCCATGAGTTCATCATATTTAATCCATCTCACTCCAATCTAATAAAATTAACTCTGAACTAAATCCTGGACCAAGAGCCGTCATCAAACCGTAGCCATTTGGTCTATTCATTTGTAATATTTGTTGTAAGACAAAAAGTACCGTTACAGAGGACATATTTCCAAACTTCGCTAAAACATCATAGGAAAAAGCAAACTTCTCCTTAGGAATTTGAAGAGCGGATTCATATGCCTGTAAAACTTTTACTCCACCTGGATGAGACACCATATAGGATATTTGATCGATAGTAATGTTACATTTTCGGAAAAAATCATCAACCACTGTTCTGACTTGCTGCTCCACAATACTTGGAATATCACGAGAAAAAACTACTTTTAGCCCATCATCTACTACTTTCCATCCCATAACATCCAATGAGTTTGGCCAAATGGTGCTCATACTGTTTATCACAGTCGGTTTGTTTGTTTTTTTTGGAACATCTTTTCCTTCTATTAAAACAGCAGCAACCCCATCCCCAAATAAAGAAGTAGCTACAATATTGCTTTTACTCACATCCTGAGGACGAAAACTCAAACTACATAGTTCAATCGCAAGAAACAAAACACGCGAAGTTGGGTATGCTTTGGTATAGTCATAGGCTCTCGCTAAACCCGCGACTCCACCTGCACAACCAAGTCCCCAAATTGGTGTTCGTTTAATCGTTTGGGACATTTGCAATTGATTGATTACATATGCATCGATACTAGGTGTAGCTATTCCAGTTGTAGAGACAAAAATAAGATGATCAATATCCTTTGCATGAATTGATGCTTGTTCTAAACACTGTCTTATTGCGTCTTCTGCTAATTTGCACGCTATTTCCACATATATTTTGTTTCTGTCCATAAATGAATGCTGTTGATAATACCAATCAATCGGACAACTAATATAGCGTTTCTCAATGGTTGTATTCTCAAAAACAGGCAGCATTTTTTCGATCTGCTCATAAGAACTGCCAAATAGTTCATATGCAAAGGCTTTGGCATCTGACTGCGGTAAAACATATGGCGGTACTGCCGTTCCAATCGCAACTATTTTGGACAATGCAAGAAACCCCTTTTGTTTTTTTCTAGCTTAACCATTTTTATATAAAAAAATAGCCTACCAGCAGGTAGACTAATTTTAAGAGATAGATAAATCTAGAAAAAGTTAGAAATGTATTAAACTTACTATCTTGTAATGCGAATAATTAAATATCGTAATCCGCCGACTAAAAGTCCAGCGAATATTTGAAACCAAATACTCTGACTTGGAATCAAATGTGCCAGAATCAATGTAGTTGTTATTCCCCAAGCAATAGATCGTACTAAAGCCGACCAAATGTAAACGGTAATCAGCAATAACAAAAATACAACGATCGCTGTGGCTGAACTTTCTAAGGCGATACCAATTACAAAGCTGAGGATAATGATTTCAAAAAAAGGTAGAATAGAACGAGAAAACCCATGAAGCGTTTTTAACATCTGTTTTCCCCCTTAGAACATTTTCTTACTATGTTGATTCTTGTCTTTGTTGCTCCATGTAATGGGAGATTTCTTTATCTAGTTCCTCCACCTCTCTTGCCTCAGAAGAGTCAATCATCCTCTTTATGCCCCAATCCAATCCCCATTGAAAAGCTTCTTGTCTTTCATTTGTTTTATAATTTGCTGTTTTACCATCCGGCAAAAAAACAGATGGTGGATGATTGGACACCACACAAGTAGTAACTGTTTTACGTTGATTCTTTTTAGAGTGAATATAAACTGCTGCTGTTCGCTCGGCTAGTTTTTCTACAAAAGACGCTTTTAGATGGTTTCTTGTTAAATCTTCAATTTCATCTGCACCTTCTAGCTGAGCACAACTAATAACCATCCCAATATTTCCTTTGATTGCCTGCATTAATTCTTCATTATTAAATTGATCAATTTCTCTCGTAATTAGTCCAAGACCTAATTCACATTTTGTATCACTGAGCAAAATATCTGTAAAAAGAGGAATTTGAACCATATGCGCTTCTTCAATAAGCATTAAATGAAATTTTGCTCCTACTGGTCGTTTGATAGCTGCTTGGTAATAGTGATTTACAAACTGTCCAACAGTTACCTTTAATTCGTGATCTTTCATACCATCTAAATCTATAAAAACCAAGTGACCTTCGTCCATATATTTTAGAATATTCAAAGACATCTCTTTTTGTAAATACATGCGGCGCATGGTTGGATCTTGGAGTAATGGATCGATATGATTCAAAATTCCCTCCACTTCTTTTTTCAACTCTTGCTGATCCAACTTTGTCCAGAATCGTTTTACATACGGATCTTTTCCTTTTTGCACTATTTTTGTTCGGAATGCAGGATCACGGAAAAACTCATCTACACATAACACTGTGTGCTGTTCATCATGTTCCATCAAACTATGAACTGCTAACGTCAGTAAACGTTTCATCCGAGTCAACGATTCACTCTTTCCATGTTTGTGTAAAAGCACTTCGGCAATTTGTTCGGCAATTTGATCAATCGGAATATTGTTAGGATTTGCTAATAAATTGAGCCCCACGATATGAGTAGAGTCGCTGGAGAGATTAAAATGATGAATTTTTTCTCTTGGGATTTTTTCACCACTCTCTTCCAAAAAACGAAGCCGATTCTCAATAATAGCGATAATTTCACGTGCAGGATCGAGAATGGTAAAACCAGGGTGTTTATCAGGATCTTTTAGCCAGTCGTCAATCATGGATTGAATAATTTGTGTGGATGCGCTCGATCTCCCCATCCCACTCGTACCTGAAAGAATAAAATGTTTTGTTAGTTGGCTGTGGCTGATTCTAACTTCTCGTACATGTAAAGGATGTTTTGCAACACCAATCAACACACCTTCACTCAATTCATCCGCTTCCAATGTTCGTTGATCATTTACTAGGTGTAACAAATAGCCGCGGCTATTTTTATCAATTTTTTCTGGTTCTTTGTAGATCCAGTGATTGGAAGGTGGGAGATGAAATAAATTGGCCAACTCATTTCCGTCCCAAATCATAAAGGTGGATGGGTAAGGGTATGGTATCGGATTTTTATCGCTTATAGGATTCCACCATTTTTGCGGCCAAAAGCGAATTGCACCATCATAATTCATTGCAGTCTCAATTGCATTTGCAGTAGAACGAACCACCGATACGGAATGTTCGTGGTTGGACCACAAACTCAGCCGAACTCTAAAAGACAATTCTCGACCAGTTAATCGTTTCATCAGACTTATCCGTCGAGCTTTTTCCTCTGGTTCCATCTCAGATATTTTTTTGTCTTTGAAACTATCTAATATATCTTCCGAGCGGTCTTCTAGCTTAGACCAACTCACAGGAGAAAATTGGATATCTAGGAACGTCCCAGGACGAAGTGAATTTAATATATTGCCAATTGGGCTTTCTTTCTTTTGTTCCAAAGATGACAGTGGCAAACCTTTCCTTTTACCAAATTGAAAAGTAAATATTCCGCCAGATCCGCCTTTTTCTGTTTCAGGGAATTGATCTTTGGTAATTTCATGTATTTCAGCAGAAGGATAAACACTTTTAATCGTATCAAATACACTGTTTCCTTTGTCTTTCGGATAGGACATATAAATACCAATTTCATTGGAACCCACTGGAATAGCAAATCGAATACGAAACCAAGGATTCCCAAACTGTATCCTTCTTGTAAGATGTCGGATCATCCCTCCGAAAGTTCGTGCCATCGTAGTAATTTTATCGATCTCCAGTTCGATATTATCCGCTGGTAAAATACGCAGATAACGAACACCTTTCACCGCCTGTCGACGATAGTACATAATCATTAGCCAACGAATGGCGATATACAATATCGGGATGCAAATAAGAATACCGAATACAGTCGGCAGCCAAGATAACAAAAATTTTCCAGAAGCAGTTACTGTTGAGTTAACAGTATCTACTGCTTCTGATGTATCTGGCGATTTCCCTTCCAATCTAGGTTGTAAAAAGTTCCAGACTTCTATCAGGAGATACAATAAAGCTATTGGCAAAACTGCATAAAACAAAAAATACCGAGGTATTTTTGCCAAATCATCAGGACCACCTTTTGGCATCTTCAACCAGCTCATTTTTCCCCCACCTATCTTGGAAATCTAATTTTTTCTAATCTAGTAGTTGCATTTGCAATGTATGCTTTAAATTGCTTAGACAGATCTTTGGAATTATCGGTATACTGTGTAAATTTACCCAATGATCCATTGACAATACTAATTAACTCGCCACGTTTCCAAATGATTCCTACAGTCAAAATCAACTGCATTATTATTGTCCAGGCATATCCAAAGTCTTGTGGTGGTGTCAAGTTATACAAGATTTGGGATAGAGTTAATATCATGCTCAACAAAACACCAATTACAATTTTTAGTATTTGATAGCCAACAAACTTTTTGGCCCAATCCATCGCGAGTCCTGACCAAGCAGGATACAATGCCATGAGAAGGGCAAAAGGAGCGAAGAGGGCAAAGATCACAAAAATAAATTGGTACACTAAAATCGCACCTGCCACAAACAAAAATACAGCACCTAAAATCAAATGCGATACAACCAATAAGCCAAGCAGAGTTAGTCGCTGAAAGACCCCTAAACTTGTCACCATGACATTTGGCTCATATCCTAATGCAGAATTTCCGACTCGTTCTTCATTTACTGCTTGAACCCTCGCTGCACTGCCAGGTTTATTATTTAAAATCCGGCCAATTCGTTCATCTGTCAACTTTGGATCTCCAGAAGTAGATCCATACTGCAGCATCAAATAGGGCTGGTAAATAAGCATGTCATACATCTTATCTGCTACAACAAAAGATGACACTTGTGAGGAATACTGAACATTTGTGTTGCTAGATTGAGAACTATGTCTTCTAGCTGCTTCTTTATCTTGAGTTGAATTTTCATGAACTTGATTATTACTGACCATATCTGCCTGTAAACCAACTCCCATAATCTCTTGACTTATCCCACTACTGATTCCATTGAGATAATGCATGATTCCACTAGAGTTGTTAAAGAATGCTAACGAAGCCATCAAAATAAAAATTGTAGAAAGGATCCCTGTCCAAGCACTAGATGTATCGCGTTTATACAATCCTTTGTATGCGATCCATGCTCCCGCCAACAAGATGACAAATGTCAGAAAGTTACCCCATATCCCTGTACTCCCTACCTCCGAACCATTAAATCCCACAAATTTTTGGATAATCGCATCGATTTTGTCAGCGAATATATCAACAATATCCAAAGAAAAACCGCTTTCTACTCCTGATATCACCAAAAAGTCCCATATCAAAAGCAACTGCCAAACTGAATTGATGATAAAGGAGTGAATCAAAGCATAGCCGGAATCATAAAAATTCCCGTTTAAATCCCAGCTATCATGATCCGGAAACTGAATCTCTAAATAGTACCTGCTAGGTTTATATTTGGTATATTCTACATCGTATCCTTTTTGTTTTGCTTCTTTCACACGATCTTCTGGAAAATGCACCAAGGAATCAAACATGAAATTGTATCCTGTTTGTTCAGGGGCAGTTTGTGTCTCTGCACTTACTCTTCCTAACATGGATGACCAAAGATAACAGACAAGGATACCGATGACCAATCCTTTGTTTATTTTTTTCATCAAATCTCTCCACTTCTAGGCTAAACTTTCATTGTCTTTGTCTCGATATGCAGCTTCTTTGAGCCGGGTCTGGTATCAAAAGCTTGTAAGAGTCTATCTTCCATAATGAGAATTTCCAATTCATTTACTCTTTTTTCAAGATCCGACATCAAACATGTACCTGTTGGAAGATTTCTTACTTTCTCGATATTACTCTCGCTTGCTTCAATTCCAAGAATGTGACAAGCAGCTTCAGCTTCTTTGTTATCTCGACAACGAAATACAAATCGACAACCTAGGTTGGAGCGAATCTCTTCTCCTAACATATCTTTTGCATTTTGACTAATAAGGTAAATAGCAGCATTTTTACTTCTGCCAGTCCTAACTAATTCTTCTAAAATAGCACGTCCTTCACGAACTTTTGCTAAACGCCAAGACTCATCAAACAAAACCATTTTAAATTGATCGGAAGATTGATTCGAAAAGCGGCGAGAAAAGTCTGAAATAGCCATCAGTAATGCGATACCCATGCGTCCAAAATCCGTCTGGCTCTCATCCGGTAGTTGCAAGTCTTCAATTTGTAAAATAGTAAGCGGCTTAGATAAATCAATCGCTTCTTGCGTTCCATCACCAAATAAAAGTTGGCCTTGACCGGAAGTGGCTAAATAACTAAGCACATCAATCATTTCCTCTAAACTATCTTGTCTCTTTTCTGGTAACTTTTGAACTCCCTCAATTAATACTTCTAAAACCATCGTCATGGAAGGATTATCCGCTTTTATCACTTGATCGACTACTTTACCTAAAACGATTGCTTCATAAGTTCCATCAGCAGCTCGAGCCAAAAATTGAAGAATACGTTTTGCCGTTTCCGCAGCAGCAAATTTATCGGATTGTGTTTTTGCTCCCATTAATGGGTCGAGTTTTCCTCTGTCTGTTAATCCAGAGCGAAGCGTTATTGTACTAGTAATTGGTGCTAATTCAGGTAACATCTCAGGCCAATGGGCTCGTTCATCTTTCGGGTCAAAAATAAGTACTTTTGAACCTTTTAGCAGTGCTTGATATGCAAGTAAGTTTGCTCCTAGCGACTTACCAGCTCCCAAAGAACCAATAAAAGCAGCCGATGCAGTCGTACTTAATTTTTTATCTTTTGGACCTCGATCATGCTCAAAGAAAACAGGCAAATTTTTTGACATACCGATAAAAAAGCCTTGGTCATCTCCTAATTTTCTCACTGCACCTAACATACTTGCTGCGGCTGCAGTTGGATCCATATGATGGATATAATCGGTGATATATCGTTTACTACCTGGTATAAATTCATTAAATCCACGCCATTGATCACCATAAGGAATTTCTATCTGCACTAACATTTCACTATACAAATCTTTGATTAATTGAATGCGAAGTTGTAATTCATCTTTGCTTTTTGCTGAAATACACAACACAATGGATGTTGTTAACAAGGGAAATTTGTCTATACGTAAATTATTTTCTAATTCCAGTGCTTCTTGCCTGCTATTTAAAATATGGAAAGATGTATCTTCTCCACTCTCCGCAGCATGTTCGTCCTCAGCCTTTAATTCTTTTTTCTTATTTTGAACTTGTGAGAGTGCTTTTCGATATTCAATCGTCTCCGTTCGCACAGATGCCTCAACTGGAAAAGGCAACTTTCCTAATGCATAGAGCCATTCTGTCCCTGGAAAAACGGCTTTATCTGGAATATGAGAAATTGTTAGAAAAGCCATGTAACCTTGTCTTGGCTTGCCTGAAACAAATTGTTCTACCACTAGCTGGCGTCCGCCTGAAGCATCGAAACGACCTTCTGTAAGGGTCAAAATATCACGTGTTGGGCGAATTGCTTTTTTCCCTTTTACTTCAACAGGTATTGCTTTTGGTTTCCATTGATATCTTCCAGGTGGGTCCCCTATTCCTCGGTAAAATCCTCTGCGTATGAGCCATTCTAGTTCACTTGTTTTTAATCGTTTTACGGATAAAAAACCATTGAGTCTAGAAAAAATCGTCTCTTCTTGAATTTGATATGCTAGCATTTCTTCTTCCAATATTTCAGGATAATCTGTCCCGGAGTTATTCAAAAGATAGCGTTTAAAATCTTTCCATGCATACGAAAGTTCTTTTAAAAAGGATAGCCCAGATACTTGTGTCTCTTTTAATTTGATCCCAATAAAAAAGCGATATTGATTTAAATCTTTTTCTTTTAAATGCTTTACACTTGCATTAATATGATCTTCTCCGGCTTGTAATAGATCCGAGACCAATGATTGTTTCATGAACAGTTTCTTTTCTTCTAGATCTTGCGAAACAGGGATCATAAGCGAATGAATATCTGCGTTCATATTCCAATAAAAAGCCTCCAATTTCCCATGGAGGCTGAGTTTGTCATCAACTTTGAGGTAATCGTAAGTATAGCCTGCAAGTTCATAATAGGCTGTAACAGTTCCATCTTGGGCAAAAACGATATTTTTTTCAAAATATTTAAGCGGAAAAGGAAAAGTACTCAAATATTGTCACCTCCACTATTAAATCGAAAAGAGACTTCACCCTCGTATTGATACTGTTTATTCGATGTTTTCTCTAATTTTTGATAACGTGCAAAAAATTGATGAGAAAAAAGATGTTCGAAATAACGAAAAAGAAATCGATGCGGGGCTTTGCCATCCAACGTTTTCCGTGTAAAAAACCATGATACCAGAATAGGTATCCCTACAAATTTTAATAAGTAATAATTTCCGAACCAACTAAAAAACGGCAGCGTATTTAAAAGTAACATCACAAACAAAGCACCTACAAAAAAAGCCAACTGTCGATAAGATACAGGGATCGGCAATGGAATCCCCTGTATAGAATAAACCGTTTTTTCAATACGAAACACTTGGTTGTAGATCCGGATTTGCTTCATTTTAGATATGCCTCAAACAACCATTGAAATCCGTTTTGTCCTAACTGTTGAACAAACTCTGGTTTAAATACAAAGACGCTTACTAACATGGCAAAGAGTACAAATCCGAGAAATGCAGTAAATGCTCTTTTCCAAAATAACGTTACACTTACAAAGATGATAATGAGCAGAAAAATCGCACCAATTTCACTTCCCATCGACTCTTCCAATTTTTTACCAGGGCCTTCAGCCGCTAACCAAATCAGGGCATTCCAATTCATACTTTTATATCTCTCCTTGTTTCATGGAAATAACATACCAGCGATCTGTTTCTTTCACTAACGTAAACTTATAATGGCTTACTAACTGAACTCCTGTCTGAACATCCTTTAACGTTACATTACAATCTACAATATATTGGTCGTCTACTTGGGAAACAACTAAATTATCCATACTAACAAAGCTTTGAATTGAGGTTAATCCAGCAGGTGCTTGTTTATCTTTAAAGTAATAAGCTATTTCTTGTGGCTCTCCGTTCGTATATACCTTCCAGAAAGTTTGCATAAAATTTTCTGCTTGATTGGCGATCTCTCCAGTAACAGGGCTACCTTCTTCTGTAGGTTCTTTTACAGTAATATCTGCGGCTACAGGTGGAGGAATCAAATATGGGAAATCGACTACTCGAAATGAATCTCCTGCTTTTTTAATCGGCACTACTAAATACCTGTCTACTCTTTTTTGATCAGATTGATTGGTTGTATTTGTTAAAATGGTTTCTGCATAAACGGTGACATCCTTTACTCCATTCGCTCGATTCGTGATTTTCCAGGCATTTATATTTTGGGTATATGAATTATATTTCGTACTCTTCATATCCAAACCAGCTTGGGAATCAATCGTACTGATCAGAAAAGGCTGTAATCGCTGTTTTCTGCTGTCTTCTTTTCCTAATGTCCAGAAAAAATATTCTTTGGTAAATTGTTCCGCAAATGCGAGTTCTTGCGTTTCATCAACTGGAGCTTTTTTCTCCTCAGTCGCTTGTACTCTTCGCGGTTCTACCGGAATAAGTCCAAATTGTATAGACCAGGCTATGGTGGAGCTGAGAGCTGTATATATTAGCAACCCCCAAAACAACGTTCGAGTCATCCTCTGTTTACTTAAACGGTTCATGGATGATATTTCTCCTCTAAATTTACTTCACTAATATTGCTTCCATTATGTAACGTTTCGGAGCAGGTCCAATAAAACTAAATGGGTAACAAGTTGCTAATGTTAAAATAGGCTCGTCATGCGAAACAATAACTGTGTGATCATCCGGATCTGTGATCCACATTTTTCGAATCTTATACGTAAAAACACCTTGCTTGGTGAATATTTTTAGTAAATCTCCTTTTTTTAACTGTCCCATTTTTCGGAATACCGTATCGCGATGACCTGCAATTACGCAGTTATCTCCTTCTCCAGGTAAAACACTTCCAGCATAATGCCCTGCTCCTACACTGAGTTCATCTTCATCGGTTCCTTCAATAACTGGAATTTTCACCTGTAGTCGTGGAATGATAAGATCAGCAAAATGTTCTCCAGTTTTTGGCCTTAGTTTCGTCGGGACAATAATTGGCAGCTTTTCTGATTGGTGATCAGTGGCAATATTCTCCTGATTTGAAACTTCTGCGGCAGTTAACTCAGTTTCATTATTTTGTAATTTTTGGAAGTACAGAATAAGAGAGTAGCTTCCATATGCTACTCCTACTGTGATAATAATCAAAGCAACAATACGGTCCAGCTTCATTATGATTTTGCCTTTTTACGTTTGAGTAATAATGATCCTGCTAAAACCATGCCAGCACCCATAACAACTTGGTTCAAATCATTCCCTGCAGTCTTTGGAAGTTCCCCGCCATCTTCTGTTTCGGGCAAATAAATATCATTTTGTCCAACAGACTCATTTTGCTTGTGTTCATCTACTTCATGTGTATTATTTGTTACTTTATTCTCTGATTCATTCTGTTTACTAGACTTCTTCTGCTCAGAATGGGGTAAATCTTGCTTATTATCATCTTGACTGGCATGCTGTTCTTCTACATGGTTCTTTGATTGTTTTTCTTGCTTTTGCTGCTTGTTTGTTGTCTCATTATGGTCTTCATGAGATTTTTTTTCTTCTTTTTCATTTTGGTTCGATTGTGTAGCTTTTTTGTTTTCCTCTTTTTCTGGTTTGGAAGTTTCGCTATTACCCTTCTCTATTTCTTTATGCTTATTATTGTTGTTTTCGGGTTGTTGCTCATGTGCATCAGATGCAGGTTCATCTAGTGGAGGATTTGTCGGGATAATCTCATCAGTCTTATTTTGAGGAGCTTGATGTTGATTCACATCCACTTTATCCTCAATTTCGACTTTAGACGGTGGTTCATCTAGTGGTTGATTCATATTTGCTTTTTCATCTAGGGTGTTTGCAAATGCACTTCCCACACCAGAAGTTAATCCAGTAACTAGACAAAGGGAAAGAATTGCTGTATTGGATACTTGACTCAATTCGTTTTTTCGCTTGCGAAACTTCCTGGGGCGATGATGTAATAGCGGATCTTCTTCTTCCACTCGTAATGATTCCAATACACGTTTTGGATCCTTTTGCAACGGTATGCCTCCTTCAAATTCTGAGCGAAAAAAGATTTGGCAAACAAAACCAAATCTTGAAATTGTCATCATTCAGCAAATTTCATCTAACCTGCTTCGAAATATGAAAAAAATTAGAATTAAATGTGTGTCTTTTCTCTATATTATTACAGATCCAGACCCTATTTCAACACTTTTTCATATATTCCGGAGATTAGGTATTGACAAATCACCTTTTATTTCGACAAAAATATTTGTTACAGGGAAAAAATACAAAAATAAACCTTCCTATTATTGAAGGAAGGCTTTTTCGATAAAACTTAATTTTCGCCAATTGGCAACAAAACTTTTTGTATTTTCTTTCTCCTGTACTGAAAAATATCTTGTACCTTCCTTTCGACAAGAAAAGGATGCAATAAATTCCCTATCGGTCCAAAAGGCAATGCATAGTGAACAATATCTGTCATTTCAATCGTATTGTTCACCTCTCGAAAATGATGCTGATGATGCCAGAATACATATGGTCCATATCTTTGTTCATCGATAAAATATTCTTTTTCTTTCACTTGTGTAATCTCTGTAACCCAAGTAATAGGGATACGGGCTATTGGTGTTATTTGATAAGTAAGTATCAATCCAGGATATATTTTTTCTGGGAGTGAGCTGGTCAAACGAAAAGATAACCAGCTAGGTGTAATTTCTGACAAATTAACAGGGCTAGAAAAATAAGACCAAGCCTCATCTAAGGAAACATTAAGATGTTGCGTATTTTCCACACGGTATATCTTCATCTTGACACTCCTACTATACCGGATTTAACATCCATATTGATAAATTTAATAAAGTCGCAAACAAAACCCAAATACTGTATGGAATAAATAATATCGCTGAATTTCTCGATAACTTACGTGTAAGAAAAATATAATAAAAGATGGTAAACAACAAAATGATAATATCAACAAGACCAAAAAGTATCGAATGTAATCCAAAAAATAAAAAAGTCCATAATAGATTTAAAATCAGTTGAATAAAATAAACCTGTAGCACAAATTTTCGAATGGACGATTTTTCTTTTATGTATACAAGCCAGCCAGAGACAGCAATACATATATACAGAACTGTCCAGACAGGACCAAAGATCCAGTTAGGAGGTTGAAAAGTTGGTTTCTGTAATTGATCAAACCAACTTTTATCACCAACTTCAGTGATCATTCCTCCTACTAACGCAATAAAACAACAAATTGAGAGAAACATAACGAATGGAATAATTGAACTCTTTTGTTCCTTTGTCATCATCATCCCCCTTCTAGTTGTTAAACATATGCTCTAGAGTCCCTTTTAAGTCCGAAAATTGAAAAGTATATCCATTTTCTTCTAATACTTTTGGGGTTACTCTACTTCCTTCAAGTAGTAAACTTTCTGCCATCTCTCCAAAAAGAATTTTTAAGGCGAATGACGGTACAGAAAATACAGTAGGACGACGAAGTACATTGCCCAATGTTTTTGTAAATCGATAGTTTGTTACAGGTTCAGGACTTACGAGGTTCACTGCTCCATTTACGTTTTCATTTTCCAGTAAAAATTGAATAATGTTAGGGAGTTCATCAATCGAAATCCAACTCATTACTTGCCTTCCGGAACCAAATTTCCCTCCTAGTCCCAGTTGAAAAGCATGCAACATCTTCTTTAATGCACCAGCCCGCTTATCTAATATCATTCCAAAGCGCATATGAACGACTCTTATTCCTTTTTCTTGTGCAGGTTTTGTTGCGTCTTCCCAATCAGATACGATATCCGACAGAAAACCATTCCCTTTATTACATTGTTCATGAAGTAAATTAGAACTTGGATGATTGCCATAAAATCCAATAGCTGACGCAGACAATAAACATTTCGGCGGATTTTTCAAATGAGCCAGAGAAGAAGATAATAGACTTGTCCCATTTACCCTACTTGAATGAATCTTTGCTTTTTGTTTTGCACTCCACCGTTTACTAATATTTTCTCCTGCCAAATGAATGACCGTGTCCATACCGTCCAGTTGTTGTAGATCAAGAAATTGCTTTTCTGGGTCCCATGAGATAGTAGGTTCATTAAAATTAGTATTACGAGACCGAACTATCCGAAAAATTTCATGTCCTTGTTCCTTTAGGGCAGGAACCAATCGTTCTCCTACCATTCCAGTTGAACCAGTGATTGCAATTTTCAAGAAATTTCCTCCCTCTAGATTACAAACTTTGTCATACATTCCCTAATTTTTACAATGTAATCTATTATTATAATTTCTCCCATGGTTCTATTTCCCCTTCTACAACATAAAACAACGGATGAAGTCTTATTTCATTATCTAGCATTAACAATGAGGAATGCTCTGGTGCCCTTTCTTGTAATTTTTGTAAAAGCCAATTTTTCTCATACGCAATCTGCTCAGTTGTTACAGAAATCAATTCAGTCGTTGACAATCCTTCGATTTTATTTTGATCAAAACGATAACCTCTCTCGCATGCATGCTGAAAAATTCCATTTAAATAGACAGCTATTGCTGAAAGAGGGGAAGAATGCTTTTTAAATCGAATTAATTGAGGATGTTTTTTATAACCTTTTGTATTACCGCCCAGTACAGCTTGGGCAAGCAATGACTCCCTCCAAAGAGCAACTAACCCTTTAGCATCCAAATACTTTGGATGAATACTCCACAAACGCATAAAAAACACCTCTTTTTGAAAATATTAACAATTAATTGGATAAGAAAACCCCTGATTGGGGTTAACTAACTTGGATATTGGCTTTTCTTTCAGCAAAATTCCACTGTGGATAATAACTATCCGCCACAAGTAAATTTGGTCCTGTACACTTTGCAGACGGACACATGCAATGTATTCTTTTTGCCATTGGATGAGCTAACCAAGATTGAAAAATATCATTTAATGAATGTGTAAAAATATTTCCAAATGATTTTAGCTCTGCAAAATCTGTAATGGTAACCTCTCCTGTGAACAAATTGATATTCAATCGATTTCTACCATCAGGGTCTTGTCGAACAGTCACGTCGCTTTTTCGATACAAATTTTTCCATAATAATTGATCTTTTTCATCCTCACTACAAGGAAAAAAAGGAAGGGTTCCAAAAAGAATCCAAATTTTTGGGTTAATCATCAATTTTTCAACAGCATTACGATAATCTGCTAAAGAAAGCAGAGACATATCTTTCGCGAAATCGCTAGGATAAAGTGGATGAACTTCATGTCGACGACAGCCCATTTCTACAATGTCTTCATGCATTTGCAAAATATGGGGTGCTGTGAATGGACTGAGAAATGTTTCTGCTGAAACAAAAATATTTTCTTCAGCCAAACGCTTTGCATTTTCTTTCATCAAATCAAACGTTTTTTCTGCTACTTTTGCTGATACTGTCCGATTCGTTCGAGCATAGACCATGCGATGAAAATCTTCATAGTCTCGGTAATTATAAGAAATGTGCACAACATCCACATCTTGAATCCAACCTTCGTAACGGTGAAAAGGCAGAGTCAAGTTGGTGTTCAACTGTATATAAATTCCGCGCTTTTTCGCATATTGTAACAAAGGTTTGATTGATTTCTCTACTGTATCTGGATGAAAAACAGGCTCTCCACCTGTTATGCTAATAGTTTGTAATGTCTCTAACTCATCCAAACGATTGAAAACTTTTTCTAAAGATATATACGGTTCTTCTTTATCTAAGAGCGTCTCTCCCACTGCACAATGCTCACAGCGAAGGTTACACAAATTCGTAACTGTAAACTCAATACTTGTCAACTCATATCGATGTTTTACTTGGACTGTATGCCAAGCATCCCATGGGTCCCACTGTGGGGAAATTGGCTTTTTCATGATTTACCCTACCTACTTCGACAATATTTCCTAGGAAATAGACAAACGCCAATCCAAATATTCGTCATATGTCATTTGTTTGTCGATTATTCCATTTGATGTAAATTCAATAATACGATTTGCTATCGTTTGTATAAATTGATGGTCATGAGATGCAAATAAGATGGAACCTGGGAAATTTGTTAAACCTTTATTCAATGCGGTGATGGATTCAAGATCTAGATGGTTGGTCGGTTCATCTAAAATCAATACATTTGCACCACTCATCATCATTCTAGATAACATCGATCTCACTTTTTCCCCACCTGACAACACACTTGGTTTCTTTAAAACTTCATCCCCAGAAAATAGCATTCTTCCTAAAAACCCACGAAGGTAGCTTTCTGTCTGATCTTTGGAAAAAGGACGCAGCCAATCGACAAGACTTGATTCATTTCCTTGAAAATAATCAGCATGATCTTTCGGGAAGTATGCTTTTGTAATGGTGATTCCCCAGTGAATGTCTCCTGAATCGGGTTCCAATTCACTCATTAACAATTGAAATAATGTTGTTTTTGCCAATTCCATGTCTCCAACAAATGCAATTTTATCTCCTTTGTTGAGTGTAAAACTAATCTCATCTAAAACTTTCTCGCCTTCCACACTTTTACTCAATCTGTCCACTCGTAAAATATCATTACCCGCTTCTCGATCCGGTTCAAAATGAATAAATGGATAGCGTCGTGTTGATGGTTTGATATCTTCCAAAGTAATTTTTTCCAGCTGTTTTTTTCGCGAAGTAGCCTGCTTTGATTTTGATGCATTCGCACTAAATCTTGCAATAAATGTCTCTAATTCTTTTCGTTTCTCTTCTAATTTCTTATTCTTTTCTCTGGTTAGAGTTAAAGCAAGTTGACTTGATTCATACCAAAAATCATAGTTTCCAACATACAATCGTATTTCTCCAAAATCAATATCAACCATGTGTGTACAAACTTGATTCAAAAAATGCCGATCATGAGAAACTACAATTACGGTATTTTCAAATTGGGCAAGAAAATCTTCTAACCAACGAATTGCTGCTATGTCTAAGTGGTTTGTTGGTTCATCCAATAACAAGATGTCCGGTTTTCCAAAGAGTGCTTGAGCTAATAATACCTTTACTTTTTCCGGACCAGCGAGCTCTGCCATTTTTTTGAGATGTAAATCTTCTGTAATCCCTAGACCTGACAGCAATATAGCTGCTTCGGATTCCGCTTCCCATCCATTTAATTCTGCAAATTCCCCTTCTAACTCAGCAGCACGCATTCCATCTTCTTCAGAGAAATCGGTCTTTGCATATAATGCATCTTTTTCTTTCATAATGTTATAAAGTCTCTCGTGACCAATGATTACTGTTTCCATTACAGAGTAATTATCGTATTGGAAATGATCCTGTTTTAAAACAGCCAATCTCTCTCCGGAACCGATAGAGATTTCTCCGGTATTTGCTTCTAGCTCACCCGCTAAAATCTTTAGAAAAGTTGACTTTCCTGCACCATTCGCCCCAATAACACCATAACAATTACCAGGTGTAAACTTTATATTTACGTCTTCAAACAATTTTCTACCGCCGATCCGGTAGCTTACATTACTTACATGAATCATTACTTAGCTTCCTCTCCTATCAACTGAATGACTTTTATTGTAAACACGCTAGAAGGCTCCTACTTCATAAGTAGTGAGTTGTGTTTGTTCCATATCACCTTTTGAGATAATGTTGAACAAATTTTCTTTCCGTAAGAAGGATAAGAAAAATATGTTCATAGAATAAGATAAGGACATATGAGTACGGAACTTTTAAAACGAAAGATACAAGGTTGCTCCAGGAACTGGACTGTAACAAATAATCTTCCACCATCTAAGCACACCGAAGTTGCAAAAACCAAGCCAAAGTAGGGAGCAAATAATCACTGCAGGAACTGCGGATAGAGCCTGCTTAGATAATCGGTTGTACTACGGGTATTCGAAGGAAATCTCACTTCAGGCATTTAGCTAAACTCAGTGGTAGAAGTTCAATGTAACAAATAACAACATATTGTTGTTTAATTACAGCTTTTTCTCCCTAACTTTACATATAGATTACATTGTAGCAATTTTTAAGACAAAACGCATGAGGCAAGGTATACTAAATTCATCAAGTTAACCACGACTTTTAAATAACTTACATAGATGAAAAACACAAACCTAAAGGGGAAATGAACTATGAACGCAACTGTTGGTATTCTAAACGCAAGTCTAATGAGTATTCCATTATGGGCATCCATCTACGCAATCGTACAATTGTGCTTCTAATAAAATTACCTCACTACATAAGAAAGGAGCTCTTCCAAAAAGGAGGGCTCTTTTTTATTTCTATTAAAAATGACGAGCACCTTTCTTGTATATGGAGAAAGGTGCTATTTTCATATCAATTTTTTCCATTCAACATCCGAAGGAGTTTCGCTACGATAGTATCATGACTCTGAATTTCTCTAATTATTCTCCCTTGCTCAGAAGCATTCAAATCGAATGGCCCAATGCGACCAGCTGAAATGAACTTCAGCAAATCATCCAAACTAGTCGGCTGCTTTTTTGATGCCACTTTATCCTCACTATGTTTAATGAATATCCTTTTCCATTTAATTATAATACAAAAGTTCTTCCGAATAGAAATTCAAAAAAATTTTTCAAGGTCATTAACCATTCTTAAACAGATCTTCCACTTGTGATCCATAATTACTTCGAACTAATTGCAACTGTTCTTTGCTAGGCTTTATTACTTCGACTGACAACTTTTGATTTTTTAAATAGGTCAACAACTTGCTGAATTCTTGTTTACCAATAGTAGAAATATTTATATCATATGTTTTTCCGTTACGAAACACCAAGTGATTGATGATTGATACTGTATCGCTGTTCGTATCGCCTAAAACCGTCAGTACTGCTTTTTTTAAATCTTTCCAGTCCACTTTTTCCTTATCCCCGACATTCCAAAACTTTGATTCAACCACCTCTTTATCGGTTATATAAAAATAAGAATCCATGCTAAATACTTGTAAAGGTAGCAATATTACAAACAAAATAGTGTTGATAGTTAGACACCAGCGCTTCATTATTTTTCCAGTATCATCTTTTCTTTTCGTCAATAGATAAAAATACACGGCTATAGTACAGGCAAATAGAGCGAAAAATAAGGTACCTGGTTTTCCTTGAAAATAAAATACCTTCATTTTATCTGTATAAATTAGCTTTTGACCTGCTAAAAGAATTCCGCCTAATATCAAAGTTAATAGGAGGGAAGTAATCAACCGAATTCGATTATGGTTTTTTGTCCAGCTCATAAAAAAACTCCTCTCCTGTTGATTTATCTATTATACATATAACTATACTGTTTACTATCCCCTTATTGTGGCATCGATTCATTACAAAAAGAAAAAAATTCTTTTACAGATTTACTACAACAATACAACTTTACGAAATAAAACCCAATTTTCATATATTTTTCACTCTTTGTTTCCTTTTTATAGGGGAACAAAAGAGGTTCATTTCTGCAATCCTTTTCATTATAATAACGTTAGAGGTGAATAACTGGTGAATACTCCTTATTTTTTATCGATCTTTTACCAAATGTTTTGGGTGGCACTGATTGGAACAATGGCAATCGGTGGATACTTTATGTTCCGTAAATTTCTCAAAAGTTTACCAAAAGCAGATGGTAGATCAGAACTGGACTGGCAAAATCATTATATAGAACAAACCATACACCTTTGGAATCCAGATCAAAAAATATTTTTAAACGAATTGGTAGCACCTGTACCTGAATTATTTCGAGATATTGCAAAACAAAAGATAGCAGGCAAAATTGGTGAAATTGCTTTGCAGCACCATGCGAAAAATATGACAGAGGCATTCATAATAGAAGGATACATCCGAGCGACCCCAAAACGGGATCATAAATGGCTTTTAAAAACATTGGAAAAGAAAAACATTGATCTCAAACCTTATGAGCACTTGCTAAGTTGAATCCATTTGTGGCATAATAGGTTACAGAATTAAAAAGTGGAATACCCAAGTATGGTCTTGTGGCCTCTTGTAAGATGGTTCATCGATCCAGTTCCTTAGGATCCGCTTTTTAATAGACAAAAGGAGG
The DNA here is from genome assembly GCF_059510415.1 of Shimazuella sp. NTD247. Taxonomy (NCBI): domain Bacteria; kingdom Bacillati; phylum Bacillota; class Bacilli; order Caryophanales; family Thermoactinomycetaceae; genus Shimazuella; species Shimazuella sp. NTD247. Next base: position 101,646 of record NZ_JCAJZU010000009.1, read on the forward strand.
CCCAAGAGAATGAAGGGTAAAGTAAAATGGTTTAACGCAGAAAAAGGTTATGGTTTTATCGAGCGTGAAGATGGTGGCGATGTATTCGTACACTTCTCCGCTATTCAAGGAGATGGCTTCAAAACTTTAGAAGAAGGCGAAGCTGTTGAATTTGAAATCGTTGATGGCGATCGTGGTCCACAATCTGCAAACGTTGTTCGTGTAAACGGATAATAATCATAAAAAAAGGAAGCACATTTGTGCTTCCTTTTCTTTTTGTTTTATAGTAAATAATAAGTAACTAGTTCAGAGGAGGAACCAAGATGAGTAAACAGAGAATGGTTTCCCACATCTTTCGTTTTGCTGCCAAGTATGTTTTGCCAATTGTACTCCGCAAATTACTAAAAAAAAGACGTTAGACAAGCATTTTACGCAGAGCTTGTTCTCCAATCATACCTTCCGTAATACCCATATCCCGTGCCGTATGGGTAACAGATTCTAGCGGAGCATAAAGTAACTCCTCTAATGTTTTTACACCCACTGCTCTGCCTGCAACAATGTTTCTGCTGGCTAATCGGTCATTTAAAAGCCCTACATCAAGCGCACCACACATAATGTACCCAACATCAGTAGTGATTGCGATCAATGTCGTTTTTGGCAGTTTCACTTCCACACCTAGTACAGTAACATCGCCTTCTAAAGTTATTGGTTTTACTTGTATCAAAAAAAACACTCCTTTCCTTTTGCTAGCCTATGAGCAAATGCGGAAAAGAGTGTTTTTTTAATGCAGTCGATTACTATCCAAAAAAGATTTTGGAACCGTTAATTTTCCATCTTGTATCATTTTAATTTTCAACATTTCCACTAAGTAAACACCTAACATCTGGGATAATTCGTCGACACTTAGTTTCTCTAATAGACGAAGTATATCCTGATGGGATTGATCTTCAAGTAAATTAAGTACAACAGAAACCGCATCTTCTTCCTTATCATGTAACTGATTACGATACATCGAATAGACTTCGTCAGCAAAACTCATGGAAAATCCTCCTCAAATTAGTCATAATATGCTATGGGGGGAATCATTATGACAACTAAAAACATTACCATCGTAGCAATGATCGCAGCTATTTATGTCTTATTAACATATTTTTTTGCACCGCTATCATTTAACTACATTCAATTTCGTGTTTCAGAAGTACTTACGGTATTGCCATTTTTCACACGCCTTGCTATCCCTGGTTTATTTATTGGTACATTGCTGGCCAATTTATTAAGTCCCGCTGGTATTTACGATGTAATCTTTGGAAGCTTGGCTACTTTAATTGCTGCTTATCTCACATCATTAACTAAAAATAAATTTCTCGCGCCACTCCCACCTGTTATTGTAAATGCTATTATTGTCGGCATCTTACTAGGTATTGTTGGAGGACTGCCAGTGAGCATACCGTGGCTAATGATCTATGTCGGTATAGGAGAATTGGGCGTGTGTTATTTATTAGGTATACCTTTTATCTTCTTGTTGGAAAAATACCAAGCTTTTCTTCCTTGGGGAAAGAAGTAAGCCATCGTCTTTGCCAACTTTCCTTTCGCAGCTGGTACGAATGAAGACCATTCGCTAGTACAATGCGCAATGATTCTGGAACATAGTAGTGTATTACTTCTGCTTTTTTTAACAATGAGTATCCAACACCATATACAAACATACTGATGGTTGCTATAGAATATATGTTATCATCCATGAGTATGTCTTTACCCATGTATATTTGTTGTATTTTTTGGTACGGGGGATTTGTGGGATCATATATAACAGTAATTCCCGAAATAGCTAGACACCCCAACTTCTTCCCCCGGAAACCAAATCCTTGTATATCTTTCTCTATAAACTCATTTAACAGTGATTGTTCTAATGTCTCTTTTAAATCCCTTCCTTTTACTGCTAGTACTACAGGATTGATTGGGTGGGGACATGCCGTGTGTAATGCCCGCTTTGTCACTATTCCTTCGGGTAAAGAGTACAACAACTGACCACTATTTACTAAACCATAAGGTACTCCTGTCCACTTTACTAAACTATCAGCAAGTAAATTTGCAAAAGGTGTCTCTTCTCCCCAGTTTACAATGAGCTCCTTCTCTAAATCTGCTACTGATTCATTTAATTTTTTTTCTGCAATTGGCCGATAATGGGAGAATACTTCCTTTATTTCTTTGCTCTGCCTCTCTTCTAATAAGCTTGCTCTTCCATTCACTTCGAGTAAATTATTACCCTCATCAAAATCTAAAGTTAAATGACCGATATATTTGCCATATTTACCAGCAGCAGCAATGTAAGTTTTATTTATCTTCTCAGGTACTTCGAGTAAATGATGGGTATGTCCTCCCATAATTATATCGATATCTTCCATTTCGTTTGCCATTTTTACGTCATTCGGATAGCCAAGATGCGATAAAACTAGGATATGATAACCATCTTTTCTTAATCTCATCACTTGTTCTTGCACAGCTCGAAAAGGGTTTACAACTTCCCAGCCAAGGGATTTATACAGTTCATAGTATGCAACAGTGACACCGATAAAAGCTAATTTAATTCCATTGATTTCATACGTTTGGCAAGGGGCAAAAAGAGGATCAATCACGTTGCAACAAATAACTCGGAACGGTGAATTGGTATAAAGCCGATCGAGTTGTTCATGAGAAAACGTAAGCAATTCATTGTTTCCAAGGGTAACAACATCATAACCCGTTGTATCCAATATTGCCTTATTAATCAATCCATCCGTTCCTTCTGTTTCCCATCTAGCTCGATCTAAATGATCCCCAATATCTACCAAAAAACCAATTTCACCATCCAATTCCCATTGTTTCTTTTGTCTCCTGACATATGTGTCAATCATCGACATTTCCTCTAGATGACTATGCACATCATTTGTATGGATTAGATGTATTCGTTTCATACGCTTTCCTCTCTCTACATAAGATGTAACCCATCCAAAATCATTTTTATCGCAACAATAACCAAAGTCGTCCGAAAAATAATCAACAATATACGATTGCTCATCTTGTTTGACAAAAACGCACCTAGTCTACCACCAATCCATGATCCAGGAGCAATAAGCACAAGAGCTAACCATGAAATATGTCCTTGCAATACATGTGTCACACTTCCTGTCACGGATGATAAAAAAATAACAAACATAGAGGTTGCAGTAGCTACAAGTGGTGGAAATTGAAAAACTAACAACATCATCGGGACAAGCATTGCTCCTCCACCAATGCCAAATAAACTTGAAATGATTCCGATTACAAATGAAATTGCAATTGCGGTTGTAACATGGAATCCATATGCGTGTTCTTCTCCAGAAGTATCGACATACTTTCGTTGCACAATACGTGAAAACTTTATCGGCTTTAATTTACCCTGAAATAACATTAACAAAAATAAAAACAACAGAAATAAACCAAATCCAATCATAAAACTATCTGCAGAAAAATACTGAGAAAAAAAAGCTCCAACAAAAGATCCCGGTCCCGCTCCAATAAAAAAGAGCAAACCACTACGATAATCGATTCTTTTTTGTTTATGGAATGCCAGAATGGATGAAATAGCAGTCAGCATGACAATAAGCAATGATGTGCCTGCTGCTATCTGAGGGGTAATTGTTAAGGAGTCAGAAAAGTTAGATGATATATATAATAAGGCGGGTACAATGATAATACCCCCGCCAATGCCTACCAAACTCCCTAACGTACCTGCAAATAAACCAATAGCAAATAAAATGATCCCAATTAAGCCCAACATTTTTTACGCTCCTAAAATCTTGATGTCTAAAATAATTCGCTTTGCCTTGGTGCTAAATTATCGTATATAATCCCATATTTTTCGATAAACTGCTTTGCGTTATCTACTGCATCACCCTGGGAATTATTGTTAAACAATAGAATGATTTGCTTTGTTTCTTTTTCTAATTGATGAATACGATCTACCCATTCATTTAATTCACTAGATGAGTAACGATAAGCGTAGCGAACATCTCTCCAGTTTGGATTTTTGTGATCATTCCAACCTGCTATGTTTCGTCCGTGAAATCGAATAAGTACCTGCTCCTTATTGGTAACCTCTGTTATAATGGGAACGGAGCCCTCAGATGTCTGTGGTTCATCACAGATGACATATACCAAATTCTCACTCGTGAGAAAGTCAATTGTTCTATTTCGATAAGCAGGGAGAAACCAACTCTGATGTCGAAATTCAATCGCAACAGGATAATCAAGAAATGCTTGACGAATCTTCTGGATATATCGCACGTGTGATTCTTTGCAGTCATACCAAGGTGGAAACTGAAACAGGATCGAAGACAATTTCCCAGCCTCTTGCAATGGTACAAGACTGTCTTTTGTTTCTTGAACAAGTTCGTTCCAAGTGCGTTCAGGTGCTTTTCCAATTCTTCCATGACCCGTCAGCTCTCGGTATGCCTTTACTACAAAACGAAAGGATTCAGGGGTTGATTTTACCCATTTTTCCATGCGCTCAGAGGTAGCGATGGCATAAAAAGTACTATCTACTTCTACTACAGGAAAATGACCTGCATACAATGCTAATTTTTCTGTCGGTTTGGTTCCGGGTGGATAGATTTCATGATCTCCCCAACCACATACACCAACTAGAATACTGCTCATGTTGTCGCCTCACTAAGATAAAAAGTTATTGTCTATTTTATCATAGGTAAAAGGGAAAGGAGGTACAAAACTTGGGGTCTTCCCTTCATTTATCCATACATAGCAAAGTAATTGATGAATTGACAGCTTATTGTTATCATCAACTCCCTGCGGAAGGATACGGCTTTTTAGCAGGAGTAGGCAAAGAAATCACACATTTCTTTCCTTTGCATATACTCGATCCATCTCCCTGCTCTTTTGGTTATGTACCCGAAACATATTGGGAAACGATCAAAAAAATTCGCATGAATCAGTTGACTTGCCTTGGAATTATTCATACACATCCACATTTACCTGCATATCCGTCCAAATCGGACGCAAAATATTGGGAAAGGCCAGAGTTAAGTTGCTGGATCATTTCCTTTCGAGAAGCAGAAAAAAAATTAAGTGCATTTCAGATACGAGATGGGCAAATCAACCCACTAATATATGAAATCATCTACTAGGAGAACATCAAGATGTCTATCTCATTACATACGGATAAATACCAACTAACAATGATGTACGCACACTGGAAAAATGGCACACACACCCATCGCCGATCTTTTGAACTTTTTTTTCGATCCTTACCATTTGGCAATGGATATGCTGTTTTCGCCGGATTGGAACGAGCAGTAGAATATCTCCATAATCTCCATTTCACAAAAGAAGATATTGCATATTTGCAAGAAAATTGCCCTGACTTTGAGGCGAGTTTTTTTGATTACTTGCGGAAATTTCGCTTTCAAGCTGACATCGATGCCCTTGCCGAAGGTACACTGATTTTTCCAGAGGAACCGCTGATGCGTTTAGATGGAACCATTTTTGAATTACACCTTGTCGAAACTGCATTGCTCAATTTTATAGGATACCAAACGCTCGTTGCCACCAAAGCCGCTCGAATTCGCCATATTGCACCACAAGATACATTATTGGAATTTGGTAGCAGGCGAGCGCAAGAACATGATGCTGCTGTTTGGGGTGCGAGAGCAACCTACCTTGCTGGCTTTGATGCAACTTCTAATTTATTAGCTGGACAAACATTTGGCATTCCAACTAGCGGTACACATGCCCATGCATGGGTGCAAGATTTCCCAAGTGAACTGGATGCATTTCGCGCTTATGCTTTCGCATTTCCTGATTCTTCTGTTTTACTTGTAGATACATACGATACATTAAAGAGCGGGGTGCCGCATGCGATTCAAGTAGGACTAGAATTGAAAGAAAAAGGACATCAATTGTTAGGGATACGATTGGATAGCGGTGACTTATCATTCTTGTCCAAACAAGCACGGATCATGCTCGATGAAGCAGGGCTGCAAGATACAAAAATTATTGCCAGCAGTGATTTAGACGAAGAAACCATCTTAAACTTAAAGCAGCAAGGTGCAAAAATCGATGGATGGGGTGTTGGGACAAAACTGATCACTGCATATGATCAACCAGCACTAGGAGCAGTATACAAGATGGTCGCAAAAGAAAACGACGGCACATGGGAACCGACGATCAAAATCTCTTCTAACCCAGCAAAAATTTCCACACCTGGCCGCAAGACCATCTTTCGTATTGTCGATCGGGAAACGGGTAAAGCAAGAGGAGACTGGATCGCGTCTTATGAGCAGTTGCTAAAGGAAGAAGAACCGCTCACCTTGTTCCACCCAGATCATCCCTATAAACAAAAAGTCGTAACAAACTTTTTAGCAATTCCATTGCTGCAGCCGCTGCTCAGAAATGGAAAATCAGTGCACAAACTCCCTACGCTAGAAGAGAGCAGAGCATATCACCAAGCACAGATCGGGCTGTTTTGGGAGGAACAACTGCGCATCTTAAATCCAGAGGAATACCATGTGGATTTATCCAAGCAACTGTGGGAACAAAAACAAAAAATGATCAAAGATATCTACACAGAAGTACATCGTTAAAGGGAAAAGGGCTAATGCAAAATGCATTAGCCCTTTATTTATGTGGTCTATCCTTATATGCTGGTGCCCTGTGTTTGGAGCACTTCTCATCTGGGTGATGAGCAGCTCAAATACAAACACAGGACAGGCGGTTCCTTACGGAACCAGTTGGTAGGCGTTCTCGTCGACCTTGACCTTCTCACCGCTCGACTGAGTCGGAGCAGGCATGTCGTCCAGGACGGACTTCTCCGGCTTGGGCGTGTGCTTGGTCGGAGCGTGGTGCGGCTTGTGGTGGTAACTGTCCTTGATCTCCTGCCGGAGCAGGAAGAATGCCGACACGAGCAGCACAGCGAGAGTGACCGCGGTGATGAGAATCCACTTGATGATCCGCCGGACAAGACGGAACCACCACTTGCGGGAGAAACGCTTGATCTCCTTCTTGGCGGACTTCTTGGTCTTGCCGTTCCTGCGGAACATCACGGACTCCTTCATTCCATACAACGATTAACCTACGGATGTTATTTTCATTTTATAAGATTCCTATCTTTCTTGCTAGTAGAATCTAATGAAAATTTATAGCCGAAAATGCCATTTTTCATTTATACTTAGGGATAATAAAAAAGTTTTGTTTGAACTCTACTTGAGCAAATATCTGCGAAAATATGCACCGACTCTTGAGCACTGTCCTCGCTCTGCTCCTATTCCTGCCATACTTGGCTGTAAGTGAACAGTTGTGTAGGTCATGCGAAAATCGAGCGGTTTAGCAAAAAATGTGCAAGTGAAATTATCGTCAGGCGTTTGAAGTCGCATTTGTAAATTTTCGGATAAAAAGGAGACGAATGATGGATAAACAAGCTGCTGTAATCATTGGAGTGATCGCTGTTGTATTGTCATTGATTCTCTATTGGATTTTTGGCGGTACGGATAATGAAGCAGAGAAACAAACTCCTCCTCAGACGACACCTCCTGTAACCAATACAACACCGTCGGATGAGGAACAAAATGCCAAAGGCAATGTAAACAGTGAAGACCTTACCCAAGCACAAAACGACTCAATCAAAGCATTTGCTCGCGATTTTACACAAAAATATTTAAATTATAATCCCAGCAAACCAACGGCACATGTTGAGAGCTTAAAATCAGTAATGGCAAATGATTTATACGCACAGCAAATGGCCTTATTTAAAACTGGCAATCCAAATATCAAAAGTATTCAAATTAAAAAAATCTATTTCACCGATATTGAAAGAGGAGAATGGTACAATACACTCACTGTACCAATTGATGTAACCGTTAATACTACCCAAGGACAAAAGGTGGATGCTACTTACATTTATATTTACAATATCTCCCAAGACGGCAACAAGGGATGGAAAATGGTGGGGATAACCGATGAGTCCGATATCCACGAATGATAACAAAGATACATTAAAAACAGTAGGAATTGTCGCATTAATCGTTGTCTTACTCGGATTTATATCATTGCAATTTGCTATAACCTTATTCACCGCAATCATTGGCGGCAATGAGGCAAGTAAGGAATCGCAACAGGAACAATCAAACGATATACCCTTTCAAGCACTTTATCAAGAAGTAGCCGGTAAATACCCCAGTGTACCATGGACGATTTTAGCAGCTGTGCACTATTACTCGGATGTTTACGACATTCATCTGAAAGCACTTGGAGGATCAGCTGCTACCTTAAAAGGAAAAGATACAAAAGTATTAAACCTTATTGATACGTATGCGAAACAGCATAATATTGATCCCTTGCTTGTGGCTGGCTTAATACAACAGGAGAGCAACTGGAATCCCAAAGCTAAGTCAGGAGCTACTGGCTGCGGGAATGGTGCCCGTGGTCTTATGCAGGTCATGCCTTGTCACTTTATATCCAAACATCTTAACCCAGATACCGATGGATATGATCCAGAACAAAATATCAAATTGGGAACGGAAATCTTAGCGAGCTGTATCAAACAATTCGTAGCAACTGATGTAGCGTTGGCTTGTTACAATGGGGGCCCTGGTGCGGTGAAAAACGGGCAAGTACCTACTTCCCCAAAAGAAACAGCAGAGTACCCAGGAAAAGTACTCGGCTACTATCATCAATTCCAAAATGAGAGTAATGCTTCAGAAGTAAGCAAAGAAAAAGATGATAAAAACAAAGTGAGCATGGATGATGTAAAAAAATGGCTGGAAGATACGGCCAAAAAATTATCAGAACAAATTCGTATTCAATCCGATTCATCCAGAAGCAGCGGAACATGTGTAAAAACAGCAAAAGAAAAACGGGAAAAAGGAGCGACACTTGGAACTTTTTCTTACCCTGTTACCTGTGCGGTCTTTTATACTGCACCACCCAAGTATAGCGGCAGTGATGATACATCATGGGATTATACCGAAAAAGTAGAAAAAAAATCACAAGAATATATGGGGGCAAATGGTCCAACATCGTATGGAAATTTGATCATGGCTGGCGGTGCATTACCAATGCCCACAACAGCAAAAATCACTGTTTCGTCTAGCTTTGGATGCCGGATTCACCCTGTAACTGGTGTCTATAAATTTCACTATGGTGATGATATCCCGATCCCGACAGGAACTCCTGTAATTTCTGTACTGGATGGAAAAGTAATTAAATCTACTAATGATAACTTGATCGGTCACGCAGTTATGATCGATCACGGGAAAGTCACAGTAACTTCCAATGGGCAGAAAAAACAAGTGAATCTGCAAACAAGATATCTGCATATGATCTCAGTAAATGTCACCGTAGGCCAGCAAGTTAAACAAGGACAAATTATCGCCAAATCTGGTGGAGCCCAAGGGATTGTATATAGTACTGGGGCGCACTTACATTTTGAAGTTTATATTGACGGAAATGTTGTAAATCCTTACCCTCTTTTAACCGGAAAAGATGACCATCCAAAGCTAGACTGCCCACATAATAATGTAGGTTATTAAAATAAAACCCGATCCATTAAAGGATCGGGTTTTTCTGTTTAAAATTTTTAAAACTATATCTTTTTATAATAAATTTAATTATAATGAGATTAGTCTTATTCTTCAGCTGATAATACTGTTTTCTCTTGATTTCGAAGTTTTATGAGCTGATACACATGGCTGACTACCACTTTGCAGACAGCATAGGTAGGAATAGCGAGCAACATTCCTAAAAAACCTGCCAAACTGCCTGCGACTAAGAGCAGCAAAATGATAGTCAATGGATGAATGTTTAAGTTTTTCCCCATTACGTTAGGTGTAACAAAGTTCCCTTCTACCTGTTGTGCAATGAATGCAACAATTAAAACTTTGATAATCATCGAAGGGGAGTGAATAGAGGCGACAATAGCAGCAGGTGCTAGTCCAATCAATGGGCCGATATACGGTATCACATTCGTAAACATCGCAAACATAGCGAGCAGCAATGCATAAGGCATTCCAATAATGAGATATCCAATAAAAACGATCAACCCGATTGTAATAGCAACTAATACTTGACCTTTGATATACGAACTGAGGGCATGGTCTAAATCATGTAAAATTGATTCTCCATGTGCCCGCTCACGATCAGGCAAGAGACGCAGCATGTAAGGCGCCGCTTTTTCCCCTTCTTTTAACATGTAATACAAGATAAACGGAACGGTTACAAAGACAAGAATAATGTTGGTAACAATTCCAAAAAAACCGGCTAGATTACTGCCTATTGTGGTGTAACTAGTCTTTACGTAATTGATAACACTGTTGGAGATCATATCCCAATCCACATATTTATTTACCCATGGGTTGTGGCTCAACTTGATCAATTGTTCCTTTGCAGTTTCCAGCATGGAAGGAAAGTTTTGAATCAACGCTTCAAATTGATTACCCAAAAGCGGTCCGACTGAAAATCCGAGTAAAACAAGTAAACCTAAAATCACCAAGTAAATAATCAAGATGGAAATCCCTTTTGGAATTTTAAAGCGATAGAGAAACGAAACGATTGGGCGAAATAAATAAAACAAAACACCTGATATCAAAAAAGGGAAAAACAAAGTTTGAACAAAAACAACAACTGGACGAAATACAAAACTCACTTTACTTCCCAACAAAACGATGAGAAGTAAAAATATGATTGCATAAAGTGCTCGAAAAAATTTAGTTTGCGGCAATATCTCCATCCCTTTCAATATCACAATCTATTCTATCGTACATCGTAACATATTATTGAAAAAGAAGGATTTCTGACAAATAAGAAGAACTAACTAATCACTCTAGCTTTCTTTTCTTCTGCATATGCGGCATTAATATGACCGCCGATGATTAGAACAAGCGCAGAGACATAAAACCAACCAGTTAGGATGATAATTCCTCCCAAACTGCCATAAACGAGAGAGTAATCTCTTGTAGAAGCATAGAAAGAAAAACCATAGGAACTGAGCTGCCAACCGAGTGTTGCAAAAACCGCACCTGGCAAAGCATCCAAAAAGGTAACTTTCGTATAGGGAGCAAACTTATATAGACAAAGGAGAACCAAAAACACAACTGCACTGCTAAAAAACCAGCGGACATATGTCACTAAATGTACAAATAATGTGTCAACCGCTATTTTCCCAAAAAAATAACTCGCCATCAATTGACCGAACACGGATAATGCTAGCGTTACGAGTAATCCAGCAAGCAGCCCAAACATCGTTAAAAAGCCCAAAAGCGCTCCTTTCCAAAAACTTCGATTATTTTTCACTTGATATGCGATATCCAAACTGCGGATAATCGATTGGAAGACGAGTGATGCTGTGTAAATCGTTGAAATGATACTCAATGACAATATACCGCTATTTTGTTCATCTAAGATAGCAACCAAATTATCTTGTATTAAATGATACGTATCCCCAGGAATCACGGGCTTTATAACAGACAGTACGTTTTCACTGCTATACGGTAAGTATCCTATCAATGTTACTGCTAAAAGTAGAAATGGAAAAAAAGATAACAAAATATAGTAGGAAAGTTGCGCTGCTGTATCAAACACGTCATTATTCCTTAAACGGTAAATTATGGTTTTTAATAAATGTGCCAATATTTTACCCTCCAATTTCTCTTACCTACAATATTGACGGTTTATTTGTAGGTTAATCTTTTGCAATGTGTGCAATTTTTACAAAACTCGGTTTTCTTTTGTTTTATAAAAGTTTAATATATTTATGTCCAAACTTTTCCGTTGAGGTGATAATAATGAAAACATTAGCTTTACATGAAATGGGGGAAGTCATTCGTAAAGTTCGTAAAGAACGCGGTCTGCGTCTAGAAGACCTAGCCGACGAAAATATTTCTCCTGCTACTGTTAGTAATATTGAGCGAGGAGTAGCACATGTCAGTCCTGAAAAAGTTACCTATTTGCTTGAAAAATTAGAATTACCAATGAGCAAACTTCCCGAAATGCTCGTCCAAGAACAAGTTGAATTAAAAAAAGTAAAGTTTGCCTTATTAACAATTTCTACCCTTAGACAAATTGGTTACGTAGAAGATGCTCTGACAAAATTAGAAGAATTAAAGTTAGATGATAGTCATCCTTATATTGCACATGCATATTTTTACAAGGGCGAATGTTATGTTGCAAAAAAGAAATGGAAACAAGCAGAGCGTTCTTTTTACAATGCACTCCGCAGTGCACAACAAAATTCATTTCAAGAAAACAATATGGAAGCTGCAAGTTACTTGCTATTAGGAATTTGTAGTGATCATCAAGGAAACCTAGATCAAGCACTAGAGTATGTAAATGATGGTCTATTGGCATTTTATGAAGGAGGAGAAATGCAGCATGTAAAACACCTTCTTCATAAACATAAAGGAATTATGTTGCAAAAACTAGGCAGAGTCACAGAAGCAATGCAGTTAGTACAAGACTCTTGGCATTTGTTAACAGAAGTAGACGATATAGAAACAACACTCGGCTTCTATTGGTTACGTTCTGAACTTTCCAGACGTACTGGTCTTATTGAAGAAGCAATCGAATATGCAGTAGAAGGAATCGACGTAGCTAGAAGAAACAAGCAATATAGTGCCATGTTTGATCTATGGATTGTACTTGGAACCATTTATACAGCTCAAAAAGATTGGGAAATGGCAGAGACCTCCTTCCTAATGGCTAGAAAATTAGAAGAAAAGATTCCTATCGACCACCGCTGGGTAACTGTATATAGCAGAACTGGTGTCTTATACTTAAGACAAAACAAATTATCAGAAGCCTTTGAGTACTTCCAGCATGCCATTCGTTATGCAACAAAATTCCAAGATGCCCCTCAGTTGGTATCTAACTTAGTACTAACTGGTGAACTTTGTCAAATGATGAATGACACCAATAAAGCGATTCATTTCTTTGAACAAGGCATTGAGATCGCTCAGAAGTATAATTTCTCCGATATGGAGTGGAAAATCTGGTATAATCTCGCTGGATGCTTTAACGGACACGACGAAGAGAAGTTCCAACACTGCATGCGTAAGACTTATGAAATTAAAGAAAATTTATTAGACAATCCTACAAACTTAGGTCTAGCAAACTAATTTTCAAAAAACTCTACACAGCTGACCAAATTGGCAATAGTATATGGACATTTACTTATTGAAAGAACTCCAATTGGGGTTCTATTTGTTTTTACTTATGCTATACTTTTGTTTTAGACAAATAGGAAAGGGTGACTTTTTGTGCAGCATTTAAACTCCGAAGAAATCATTCAGTATATAGCGAAATCTACTAAAAAAACTCCCGTTAAAGTTTACATAAAGGGTGATATCCATAATCTGAATTTTCCAGAGGAAGTGAAAACATTCTTCTCTGGCGACTCTGGCGTTTTATTTGGAAATTGGGATGATATCGAGCCTGTACTCACTGCGTCTGCAGATCTGATATCAGACTATGTGATAGAAAATGACCGCCGCAATTCTGCTGTTCCCTTAATTGATCTCAAAGACATCAAAGCTCGAATTGAACCAGGTGCGATCATCCGTGAACATGTACAGATTGAAAAACAAGCAGTCATTATGATGGGGGCAGTTATCAATATCGGGGCAGTTATCGGTGAAGGCACGATGATTGATATGAATGCTGTTATCGGTGGACGCGGACATATCGGAAAGCATTGCCATATCGGGGCAGGGGCAGTTATCGCAGGTGTTATTGAGCCTCCTTCTGCAGCACCAGTTGTCATAGAAGATTCAGTACTTATTGGAGCTAATGCCGTTATTTTAGAAGGTGTTACTGTAGGACACGGTTCTGTCGTTGCAGCAGGAGCAGTGGTTACACAAGATGTTCCACCAAATGTAGTTGTTGCAGGTACTCCAGCACGTGTAATAAAAGAAATAGATGAGAAAACAAAATCAAAAACGGAAATTCTTGAAGAACTTCGCAGCCTATAGGGGGAAACACATATGACGGATTGGGTGTCACTAGATCATGAATATGTCATGTCTACGTATAGCCGTTTACCTATCGTGATCGATCATGCTTCTGGAAACTATCTGTTTGATACTGATAAAAAACGATATTTAGATCTGTTTACAGGACTTGCAGTAAATATACTTGGACATTCCCATCCGTACTTAATGAATGCGCTTCGTGCTCAGGCCGAGCGCTTCCTTCATATCTCGAATTTTTTCTACAATACACCTGCGATTCGATTAGCGGAGCGTTTAGTAGAAAATACATTGATAGACGGAAAAGTATACTTTTGCAGCAGTGGTGCAGAAGCTACGGAAGCTGCTATCAAAAGCATCCACAAATGGACAACGAAACAAGCAAATGAAAAACAAGGTATAGTAGTACTAAAAAATAGTTTTCATGGACGTACACTTGGTGCACTGCGATTAACTCGCCAACAAGGAATTTATCAAGATTTTCCTACCTTACCGTTAAAAATTTATGAGATAGAAATCAATGACATCGATGGACTGCAAAAAATTTGTGCAGAACATAACCCAGCAGCTCTGCTAGTTGAGCCGATTCTTGGAGCTGGAGGCATTGTCCCACTCAGCCAGACTTTTTTAAAGACGGCGCAATCGATTTGCCAAAAGAATAACATGCTGTTTTGTTTAGATGAAATACAAACTGGCATTGGCAGGACTGGTACGCTATTTGCTTATCAAGCATATGGTTTATCTCCAGACTTGATCTTATTTGCAAAAGGTGTCGGCGGCGGATTACCACTGGGCGGCATTATCGCTGGAAAACAGCTAAAAGATTCCTTCCAACCCGGTGATCATGGTACAACTTTTTCTCCTTCCCCGCTATCAGCAGCGCTCGGAAATGCTGTACTAGAAGTATTACTGGATCAAAATCAGATGGAAATTGGAAAAGAAGTAGCAGATTACCTTTTAGCAAAACTGAACCAACTACAGAGGGATTTTCCAACGATTGTAGAAAAAATCAATGGTCGTGGAATGATGATTGGCATTGTCACCTCATTAGATAAAAGTACCATCCAAAACTTGCAGAAATCTTTCTTAGAAGAAGGTATACTGATCAATGTAACAGCAGGAACGGTTATCCGTTTATTGCCTCCTTTGACATTGACAAAAGAGGAAGTATCGCACTTTATTACTATTTTTTATCAACTATTATCAAAAATGGAGTAACGATTATGACTGTTTCTTTGAATAAATGGATTCAAATTAGACGACAACTGCATCAAATACCCGAACCAGGCTATATGGAAGAAAAGACACAAGCTTTTTTACTCGCTCAATTGTCAGAGTTACCAAATACAGAAATTCAAACATGGAAAACAGGAATTCTCGTGCGTATTCCAGGTACCTCTCCAAGAAAACGAATTGGTTACCGTACAGATATGGACGGACTTCCCATTCAAGAAGAGACCGGATATGATTTTCATTCCACACACCCAGGTTTTATGCATGCTTGTGGTCATGATCTGCACATGACGATTGCACTTGGACTTGTACACCATTTTGCACATCATCCTGTAAAAGATGATCTTATCTTTATATTTCAACCAGCAGAAGAAGGCCCTGGCGGTGCACAGCCAATGATGGAAAGTATTGAATTTCAAACATGGCGACCAGATACTATTTTTGCTCTCCACATAGCACCAGAATACCCAGTAGGTACCATCGCTACAAGATCGGGCATTTTATTTGCGAATACATCCGAAATTAATATTGAATTGATCGGAAAATCAGGTCATGCGGCCTACCCCCATCAAACAAACGATATGGTTGTTGCAGCAACGCAGCTGTTCACTCAGCTACAGACAATTATCTCTCGCAATGTAAATCCTTTGGATTCTGCTGTGTTAACAGTGGGAAAATTGGCAGCTGGAACAAAAGAAAATATTATCGCTGGGCATGCAGAGTTGAACGGCACCATTCGAACCTTATCAATGGAAACAATGAGAAAGGTACAACAGCGTGTGAAAGATATCGTCGCTGGTATTGGTACAAGTTTTCAGTGTGAAGCCAATCTGCATTGGGGAATGCAGTATGTAGATGTAACCAATCATGATGCGATCACGAATCAATTTATGAGTTGGGTGAAAGAAAAAACCGAGTATCAGCTGGTGGAATGCAGAGAAGCTATGACAGGCGAAGATTTTGGCTACTTTCTCAAAGAAATCCCAGGATTTTTGTTCTGGCTGGGAGTAGATACCCCATATGGTCTGCATCATTCCAAAATAACACCAGACGAAAATGCAATCGGTGTCGCTATTGATCTCATGTCTCGTTATTTGGAGGAGATCGGAAATTAATTGATGAGAGGGGGGATATATCGGATGAAAGCTTTAAAACAAGTTTCTCCATTTCCGAGTTCAGGAGCAGAAAAAGCAAAACGGGCTATATTTGCTAGACTGCAACAAAATAAACGTCTCCGAGCTTATATGCAAAAACATCCAGATATTCCTCTATCTACTTATTGGCGCTCTATCCCCAATATAGATCAATATGTAACTGAAAAAACAGCTTGTGAATCATGCAGAGGATTACAAGGATGTAAAAACCTCATCACTGGACACACCCCGGAATTGATGGAATATAATGGATTTCTTGATTTACAGATGAAGCCATGCCGTTACCAACTTGCAGAAGAAGAAAGAAAACGCCGAAGTTCGCTCATCCGATGCCAGCAAATACCATCAGACATTCGGGAGGCTACCTTTGAAACATTTACACTAGAATCAAAGCGAGCTAAAGCATTTCAGGCGGCACTGCATTTTTGCATCCCATTTCGTGAAGGAAAATCAACCCAAGGATTATATTTATATGGACCATTTGGCGTAGGCAAAAGTTATCTTGCTGGTGCAATTATGAATGAACTTGTAAAATATGGTGTTTCAACACTGATGATTCATACTTCTGCACTTTTTTCGGAAATGAAAGATGCGATTTCTCAAAATGGTCAAGTGATTACGGAGAAATTAGAAGCAATCAAAACTGTACCTTTGCTCATATTAGACGATATTGGCTCGGAATCACTTACTCCTTGGATACGAGATGATATTTTAGGTGTTATTCTTCAGTACCGAATGACAGAAAAACTGCCAGTTATTTTCACTTCCAATCTCACATTGGAGGAACTAGAGGAATATTTTTCTTACACGCCAAAAGGTGGATCAGAGCCGATGAAAGGCGCAAGAATCATGGAGAGAATCAAACATTTTGTACAGCCGCTTTTTGTTGATGGTATCAATCGCCGAACACTGCAAACATAAAAAGCTACCTTATAGGTAGCTCTTTTTTATTAATTAGAAATTAAAAAAATCGATTTCCCATTACAACCAAAAACAGAATAATCAATACGAATAAGAGCACAAAATAAAAATTTTTACCCAACCATCTTATCATTTTATATCAAACCTCTTTCTATTATTTCAAAGTTAAATTATATTTAAAATACACCAAATGAAAGGGGTATCATCATGAAAAGATTTTCTTTAACAACAATGTTTGCCCTTATTCTCACGATCTTTGGCTTTACATCCCAAGCATTTGCATATCAACTGTATGAAGTTGTGATCTCAGGAGGCGGATATGTCAATGTTCGTGACTATCCTTCCACTGCTACAGGGAAAATTATTGGAAAAGCATACGATGGTAGTACTGTCAGTTATCGCTGTTATACAACAGGTACTACTGTTTCTGGCTATTTTGGGACAAGTAACATTTGGGATAAAATCTATTTAGGAAAAGATCATGCTGGTGTCTCTATTTATGGTTATGTTTCTGATACTTATATCTATACTGGTTCTGATAGTGGATCAGGACTACCATGTAGATAATATCATATACCAAACGAAAGGCAACTCACATGAGTTGCCTTATATATTTAGAACCTTTTAACTAATTATAAGTAAATTGGAATTCTCTCCATAATCCCTGTCTTCCGACTTCAGTTACCTCTACTACTCTGCGTTTTTCTGAGTAAGTAAGCCATTCTAACACAAATAACCTCTGCATTATTGCAGCTCCCAATGCTCCGGATAAATGGTATTGGCGTTCTGTCCAGTCCAAACATTTGACAGCAATGGGGCGCCGGGGTTAGCTTGGTAATGAAATAGTTATGAGACTATCGTCCCAAGAATCCAACGGCTTTAGCCGTATGGAGTTGTCAAATTTCATTTCTCATAAAAATTTGCGAAAAAAAAGTATAGGAGAAACGTCCTAAAAAAACAACTCTACGGTGAGCTGCTTTTGTCTTGATACGAAATGCAAATCGATTTTAGTATACGCGAATCTCTTAAGCAAAAAAGAGAACAGTATTATTCTCCACTTAGTTTCGAGTCTAACCAAAGTCGCAAAACAGGTAATACATTTGCTGCCTGCATTGCACCTGTGTGATCAAGTCCCTCTAAAACAAAGACATTCCATCCGGCATTTGTTATTTCATCCTTTTTATCGATAAGCGGGCCAACAATATCTACGTGTGCATCTCCCCACTGCTGCCCATAATCAATTTTATCCAAACTTCCAGCGAAACATAGACGCGGGCAGGTAATTTTGGATTGGGCTTTTCTATCATCGAAAATCTGAAGACTTTGATATAATGTCATAAACTGTTTTGTCTGACTTTGGTTCATCGTCACTTCCACATTCGACCAATCATAATCCTCCTTACTAGACCAATCATAGTCACCTGCTTGCACCTGCTTTGTATCCACACTCTTGCTTGATTTTGACATTTCATAGGTTGCAGTTGTGACTTTAAGCATCTCATCATATGGTCCATCGATTGGTGGAAAACCGCCCATGATCAGAGCAGATAATCGATTGGTTCGAATGGCAAGCTGCAAACCGCTTAACGCAAGCCAAGAATATCCATAATAAGCAAATGTCTCTGCACCAACAGCATCTGCTATCGATAAAAAGTCATCTGCAATATTATCAGGTGTTAAACTATCGGCTTTTGGTGTTGCTAGTACATGTCCTTCATAGTCAAAAGCTACAACACGGTACTTATCACGAAGTCCATCTATTAATGATTGACCCAATGCAGGATCAGCACCCCACTTTTTCATTTCTTCCGCTTTTTTTCCCTCCAGAGGGATCGGATTTACAGGAATCAGTATAGTAGGTCCCTTTCCTTGGATAACTACATCTATTTCGTTCCCATCATGCATTACCACTTTGATCATCAACTATCTCCCCTTTTGTTCTCTCTATTTTGAAAGCATACTTTCCAAGTTTGACAGCATTTAATATGTTTTGAGTACTCTCCATTTCATTTTTTATATAACCAATCCAAATCCCAACAAGTTCTGGATGTTTCGATGGTTCTGAAGGAAGTTCTTCTGTCGGTAAAGTCTCCAAAAAATTATTATTTCCTTCTAATATGGAATAACGCTCCGTTAGAAATTCTATTACCTTCTCGCGAGTCAACATATCCATAAAGGCAATACCTACTGCAAACGATTGAATATCTGTACTTTTTAGTGAAGCTTCGAGAAGCTTTTTAAATTCTGCTTCACCTGAAGTGTTTACCTGATATGCTGTACGCGAAGGCCCCCGCTTGATAGAGTCATCTGAATCTGCAGCTTGTATCATCCCTTGTTTATGAAGCTTTTCCAAAGCATGATAGATGGATCCAGGTTTTACATTCGTCCATGTCTCTGCACGCCAAGAAGTAATATCGTTATAAACACCATAGCCATGGCTGATGTCTTTCCTGAGAATGGATCCCAGAACAAGTAGTCTTACCACCGACATATTTTCACTGATCTCCTCTATTCAAATTTGACTAGTTCATTATAATCCATCCTTTTTAACTAGTCAAATTTGAATACCTACAAAATAAAAAGCCTCATCACTACTTGTATAAGTAACGATTGGGCTTAAACTTCATATTTATATCCATTGTTAATAACAGGCATTTATCCTGTGAAGAAAGCAAAACAATTACTCTCTTCACAGAATTTGTCACACATTCGAAATTGCCCAAAGAGCTGGGAAGAAACCAAATGGAGTATGGATACCGGAAAAGCAGATGTATTCCTCTAATGTACACAAATCTGCTAATTTATCACAGACTTCTGCTTCAATCGCCTCCATTCTCAACAAAAAATGAACTACCTCGCTCTGACGATTTTCATCTGTGAAATGCTTTCGAATCAACCATGCCAATCTCTTTTCGGCGATTGAATATGGCTGAGCAAAAATTGCCTTTCCTCGCTCGAAAATTCGAAATATGACATCTCGCTCCTGCAGCTTTACATCAAGCCGCAGCTTCGAAAGTTCGTACATACATTGCTTCAGATGCTGAAGCAGCTCACAAAGTCTTTCTCGATTGTACGAAGAAGGCAGTTGATCTACTTCTTTGTAGTCTGGAAGCTCTGCCATCATTTGCTGATAGGGAGCTTCTAATTGTGCAGTCAGTCGGTAACAAAACTTTCCGGTTTTTTTTGCAACGATTTGACTCATTTGGTACTCCTACTTGTGTAACATTCTTTAAAATTATTATAACAAAGCATTGTCAGCGTGATTTATAAAAAATATTAAACCTTTCATATAGTCTATTTATCTTTTTTGTGATTTTGTATTGAAGTAAGCAATCATAATTTTTCATAAAAACATATCATGTAATTATATATTTATTTCGAATACCGTTATATTCTATATATATGTACAAAACTAAGATATAAATCTTTTAAGCCAAACATTAGAAATACTCTCTGCTATTTCTATCTGTTCAATCATGATTCGTGAAAGATAGGAGAGAAAATATTTGCACCCAAATAAAAGAAGAAATATCTATCAATCAAAATGGTATAGATGGATCATTGTCTTCTGTATTTCCCTTTCATTGTCTTTATTTGTGACACCTGTACCATTAGCAACCAGCCATCCTAATTTGCAGCAGTGGATTCAAACAAACGCCCATCCTATAAAAAAAATCCGACCTGAAATTGGAGATCAATATCAAGATCTGATGTTTTTAGACCCTCTGCTCAAAAGTAAACAGCTCATCTTTTTAGGCGAAAGTTCACATGGAACAGCAGAGTTTAGTTCTGTAAAAGTTCGACTTATCGAATATCTTCACAAAAAATTAGGCTACCAAGTACTTGTTTTTGAATCCGGATTAGGTGAATTATTTGCCGCCAATCAACAAATAAAACAGCAAACCTCAACAGATGCTTTGAAAAATAGTTTGTTTGATATTTGGCATACCAAAGAAGTACTTCCTTTGTTTAACTACATCAAACAGAGCAGAAGCACCAATCATCCCCTTCAAATGGTTGGCATGGATATGCAGCCAGTATATGCTTATGGAAAGTTTTTAAACAAATGGTTTCACACAATTGACCCACAGATAGGAGTACTAGCAGAACAGACAGAGATGGGATTTTCTAGTACCCTTGGTCAGTCGAATCCAGCGCAATTTAAAAAGGATCAGATTAAGCTAATTCAGGATTATCAGCGTTTATATGAATTCACCATTCAACACAAACAACAGCTGTTGCAGACATATCCTGCCTCTACAAAAATGTTAGAGGTCACACAATATGTTTTACAAGATCGAATTCATTCTTTGTCTGAAGTTATTCCATACTATGTGTCTTATAATTACTACCAACAAATCGGCAATACTTCGCAAGCCAACAACGCATACGATCAATACAATATAAAACGGGATCAAGCGATGACAAAACATTTGACTTGGATCACAGAGACCCTTTATCCAAATCAAAAAATTATCGTTTGGGCACACAATCTTCATATCCGCAAAGCGAATACCAAAACGAATAATCCGAATCGACGCTCTATCGTTGATTTAGGTGAATTATTGCCAGCAAAAATAAAAAAGAAGTCTTATGTACTAGGACTTTATATGAACCGCGGCATATCTGCTTTAAATGACCGCAAACCGTTACCTGTCAAATACCCACATCCTAACGGTTCCGTAGAATCCATTTTAGAAAAAGCAGGATATCCGAATGTATTTGTTGAAATGTCACACGTGGTTAAAGCAGCAAATACGCTTTGGATGTTCCAAAAACGTTCTATTTTGGATTGGGGTGGATGGAATGAACAACTGATCTCCAAAGAGCAGTATGATGGAATTTTGTTTATTGATAAAGTAAAAGTGCCGCAATATATCAAACCAGAAGAAAATGATGTCCATGTATATCCGTACTTTTCCAAGATAGAACTTCCGACTGAATAACAAATAAATCATTAATCTTCATACAAAAACCCCACTATTTCTATTTAAGTGGGGTTTTCCATTAACATATATATCAATCGCAAAATGATTTTTATTGTGGCCCCGTATGAGGAGCGAATCCGCAGATTCACTCACCCATACGGGTTGTGTTACGCCACCTGCGCCATCTCCTTCTTCGGCGAAAGAAGGAGGGCACTGAGAGCAGCCTTGAGTTCCGGACTGGACAGGTCCAGACCGTCTTCCTCACACGTGATGTCCGAACGGACATCACAGGTACGATCCCAAGCGTTGTGGTTGAGGGCGTAGTAGTTCCACAGGAACATAGTGATCTGCCTCTTCCTCTCATAAGTGAGGTAGTCCCCAACTGCGCGGTAAATCCCTTCCAAGCTGTGGAGAGGAGCATCCTTCAGCAGTCGCTCGATGATGTCCCGCTCCTTAAGCGTAACCACCAGTGGAGCAAGTCTGGCCAGATCCCGCTTGACGTGGAACGTCAGCCTGAGTGTCGTCAGCAGTTTGTTACGGGAAGCCGAGTTCGGAAACGTAGCGACATCCATCCACTTGGGGAGGTACGTGAAGACATTGCGAAGAGACTCCGACATTGTCAGCTTCAGTTCAGCGGCGTACTTACGCTTTCCACGCTGCTTCGCAGTGACGATAACGCTGCTCTTCATGACGACAAAACCGGTGTGCATGACACTCCTCGGAAGCGTAACAGTTTATTTAAAGAAATTATAAAACAATGACCGATAAAAAGAAATCTTGTAACCAAAAAATCCCCTTGCATGCAGCAAAGGGATTTGGAATTCTTCCAATCTTTAACCAATGGAACCTTCCATCTCAAACTTGATCAGACGGTTCATTTCCACCGCATATTCCATTGGCAATTCTTTGGTAAACGGCTCGATAAAGCCCATAATAATCATCTGTGTTGCTTCGTTTTCAGTCAATCCACGGCTCATCAAATAGAAGAGTTGATCTTCACTCACTTTGGAAACAGTGGCCTCGTGCTCCAAGATGATGTTATCGTTTTTAATTTCGTTGTATGGAATTGTATCTGAAGTCGATTCATTATCCAAAATCAATGTATCACATTTTACATTTGCCTTGGAGCCTTCGGAATTCCGTCCAAAGCTGGTAAGTCCGCGGTAAGTTACTTTTCCGCCTTGTTTACTGATCGATTTGGAAATAATCGTAGCAGTACAGTTAGGTGCAAGTGCGGTAACTTTTGCTCCTGCATCTTGGTGTTGATCTTTTCCTGCAACAGCGATGGACAAGACATCTGCTTTTGCGCCTTCGCCTTTCATCACAACAGCTGGGTATTTCATCGTCAGTTTACTTCCAATGTTACCATCTACCCATTCCATGTGTGCACCGCGTTCGGCTACTGCACGTTTTGTAACTAAGTTATAAATGTTTGGCGCCCAGTTTTGAATGGTGGTATAGCGACAACGTGCATTATCTTTGACGATAATCTCTACCACTGCACTGTGCAAGGAATTGGTGCTGTAAACTGGAGCAGTACAACCTTCAACATAGTGAACGAAGCTTCCTTCATCGGCAATGATCAATGTACGCTCAAATTGCCCCATGTTTTCGGAATTGATCCGGAAGTATGCTTGCAGCGGCACTTCACATTTTACACCTTTTGGTACATAGATGAAACTGCCACCGCTCCATACTGCACTATTTAAAGCTGCAAATTTATTATCCGCTGGGGGAATAACGGTACCAAAATATTCTTTTAGCAACTCTGGATATTCACGAACAGCCGTATCAGTATCACAGAAGATAACACCTTGTTCTTCAAGCTCTTTTTGCATGTTATGGTAAACTACTTCGGATTCATACTGAGCAGATACCCCTGCTAAAAACTTTTGCTCTGCTTCTGGAATTCCTAATTTGTCAAATGTCTGTTTGATCTCGTCTGGTACTTCTTCCCATGTTTTTCCTTGTCGTTCCGAAGGTTTTACATAGTAAGTGATATCATCAAAGTTCAATTCGTCCAATTTACCAGGTAACAATGAAAACCATTTACTGTTTAAGTTACTCGGCATTGGCATTTTGTAAAACTGCTCCAATGATTTCAGGCGAAACTCCAGCATCCAATCTGGCTCGCCTTTCATTCTAGAAATCTCTTCTACGATTTCCCGAGTAAGACCTCGTTTGGCACGAAAAACAGATACGTCTTTATCACGAAAACCATATTTATACTCGGATAGTTCTGGGATCGTAGTCATGATTTCAACCTCCTTCTCATTTTGTAATGCAGTTATTTAATGTTTCACACCTTTTTCAAGTGCTTTCCAAGCTAACGTAGCACACTTGATTCTCGCAGGAAACTTAGCAACCCCTGTTAATGCTTCAATATCCTCAATCGGAAATTCTTCCGTATCTACTTCTTCCCCTTGCATCATTTGAGAAAACAAATCAACAAGATGCAATGATTGCTCAACTGACAGTCCTTTTACAGATTCTGTCATCATCGATGCTGAGGCCAGGCTGATGGAACAACCTTCCCCTAGAAACTTTGCATCTTTTATCATACCATTTTCTACATTCATTTGCAGAGATATTCGATCACCGCAAGTGGGATTATTCAATTCAACAGAAATTGCCTTATCATCTAACTGACCTCTGTTACGAGGACGTTGGTAGTGATCCATGATCACTCGACGGTATAAATCATCCAAGGAAGACATGGCCGAAATACTCCTTTGTCTTGTGTAAACCTTTTACAAGTTGATCAATATCCGATTCGTCATTATATAGATAGAAACTCGCCCTTGCAGTAGCTGTTTCCCCTAACAAACGCATCAACGGCTGACAGCAATGATGACCGGCACGAATCGCAATACCTTCTGCATCAAGTACTGTCGCGACATCATGCGGATGAATATTATCTAAATTAAATGTAACAGCGCCAATACGATTTTCGAGTGGACCAAAAATACGAATTCCATCTATTTTTTTTAGCTGGGATAGAGCATATGCAGTTAACTTGCGGTCATGTGCTTCTACCTCATCCATGCCAACTGCTTGCAAATAATCAATTGCTGCTCCTAAACCGATAGCACCAGCAATAATTGGCGTTCCTCCTTCAAATTTCCAAGGAAGCTCTTTCCATGTTGCATTTTCTAAATCAACATGGTCGATCATTTCACCGCCAAATTCAACTGGCTCCATTTCGTTTAGCAGATCTTCTTTTCCGTATAATACCCCAATTCCAGTTGGACCCATCATTTTGTGACCAGAAAAAGAAAGAAAGTCTACGTCAAGTTCTTGCACATCTACTTTCATATGAGGGACACTCTGCGCACCATCTACTGTAATAATTCCGCCAACTTCATGCACCAATTTCGCTAGTTCCGCAACAGGATTAATCGTTCCCAATACATTAGATACATGCTGTATAGCAACAATTTTTGTTTTGTTCGAAATCAGAGGACGTACCTTATTTAACAAAATAGTACTGTCTGATTCAAGAGGCATATATACTAACTTTGCTCCTGTTGTTTTTGCTACCTGCTGCCATGGAATAAGGTTGGCATGATGTTCAGCAGGACTGAGCAATATCTCATCACCTGCTTGCAAATTCACCAGTGCGTAACTTCGCGCGACAATGTTAATACCTGTTGTTGCCCCGCGAGTAAATATAATCTCCCCGCTCTTTTTAGCATTGATAAAATGCTGTACTTTTCCCCGTGCACCTTCATAAGCATCTGTTGCTCTTGTACCGAGTGTATGAACTCCACGATGAACGTTAGAGTTGTCCTCTTTATAATAACTTGCAACCTTTTCAATCACACGATTTGGCTTTTGCGAAGTTGCAGCACTATCCAAGTAAACAAGCGGATGCTCATTTACTTGTTGGGAGAGAATAGGAAAGTCTTTTTTCCATGAATTCATGATGTGAATTTCCCTTCAATGATCTCATGAATACTAGCACGTAGAGCTTCTAATGGAATATCTGCAATAACAGTATCCAAGAAACCACGGATAATTAGTTTTGAAGCTTCTTCTTTCGAAACCCCACGAGACATCAAGTAAAACAATGTCAATGGATCAATACGACCTACACTTGCTGCGTGCCCTGCTGTTACATCATTCTCATCGATTAGCAAAATAGGATTCGCATCCCCTCTTGCTTCCGGATCTAACATCAATACCTTACCAGTCTGTTGTCCATCGGCTTTGCTAGCACCTTTTTCGATCTTCGTTATACTGTTTAAAATACTAGTAGCCTTGTCTTTCATTACGGAACGAGCTTGAATATCACTTGTTGTGTGTGTTCCAAAATGTAATATTTCAGATGTGATATTTGAACGCATCTCATTTGCTCCAAAAGCTACTGATTTCACGTCCACGTGTCCGCCTGGTTCTTGGAGTTTTGTCATACTTTTGGAAATGACACGTCCATCACTAAGATCCGCTACAATCCATTCTAAATTTCCATCTCTGCCAACTGTTGCAAAGCGATCCATTACATCTACAACGGAATCAGGAAAATGGCTGACAGTTGCTATTTGAACTTGAGCACCTTGCCCTACATAAGCTTCGATCACACTGTTGCTAATTGCAGATGATTCACTAGTGCCTAAGAAATTCGCCACAAATTCGACCTTGCTGTTTTCTTCGGCAACCACAAGTATATGGGGGAAGGTAGCTGCGCCTTCACCATCTAACCAAAACACAGCTTGCAGCGGCAACTTGACTGTAACGTTCCTCGGAACGTATAAAAGTGCTCCACCTTGTGTAAATGCCTGATGTATAGCAGCAATCTGATGAGTAACCTCTTGTCCAAATAAGTATTTTTTCAACAAAGTTTCATGTTGTTTATATGCATCAGCTAAACTCGTAAAAATGACTCCATCATTTATGTCGACAGATTGGTAGACAACCTTATCATTTTTTTGAACTAGAACATTCGCTTGCTCATCTAAAATCAACCGGCTGATTTCTTGAGGGAGTTCTGCCGTTGTTTGATAGGTATCGTCCGTTGGCACTAACTGAAACTGCGAAAAGTTCCAGCGGTCGATATTGGTCTTTTCCAACCTAGGCAATGGTAATGATTTGATCGCCTCAAAAGCCTCTAATCTTTTTTCCAATGCCCATTTTGGTTCATTCTGACCTCGAGATAGTTGGGTAATTTGTTCGCGACTAAAAACACTCATTGTTGGCACCATCCCTTACACCCTATGTCCAACGGTTTCGTCTGTAATGCCAAGTTCTTCTTTTACCCAATCATATCCCTCTTGCTCCAAACGCTCAGCTAACTCAGGTCCGCCTGATTTCACAATCCGTCCTTGCATAAATACATGTACGAAATCTGGTTTTATATAATTTAAAAGTCGTTGATAGTGAGTAATAATGATAACTCCCATTTCAGGACTTCTCATTTGATTCACACCAGTTGCAACAATTTTTAATGCATCTATATCAAGACCAGAGTCAATCTCGTCTAAAATAGCAAATTGTGGTTTTAACATCATCATCTGTAAAATTTCATTGCGTTTCTTTTCTCCTCCAGAAAAACCTTCATTGAGGTATCTAGTCGCGAATGATTCGTCCATCTCTAGAACATCCATTTGTTTATCCATTTGGCGGATAAATTTCATTAATGAAATTTCATTTCCTTCGCCGCGTTTTGCGTTAATTGCACTGCGCAAAAAATCAGAGTTAGTCACGCCGCTAACTTCACTAGGATATTGCATCGCTAAAAACAATCCTGCACGAGCTCGTACGTCTACTTCCATATCGAGCAGATCCTCACCGTTGATTTCTACCTCTCCCGAAGTCACTTCATATTTGGGATGACCCATCAAAGCAGAAGCCAAAGTACTTTTCCCTGTACCATTTGGTCCCATAATTGCATGGATTTCTCCACCATTTACGGAGAGATTCACTCCTTTTAAAATCTGTTTATCTTCAATTGAAACTTGTAGATCCCGAATAGTAAGGTTCGGTGTTGACATAGTTACATTCCTCCACGAACTTTCCACCTATATATAAAATAAGGTAGTATTATCATTTGTTGTGAACTAAATTAGATTGATTATCATGTGATTCTCATTATATTCTAACGTAGACATCTAATGATATCAAGGTATATTCCTCTTTGGGATAAAACACAAAAAAAACCACAAAATAAATAGGTAAATATTTCCTATTTTTAAGAAACGATTACCTTTCAAATTCAATAAAGAAGATACATATATTTTATATAATTAACTTGTAAATTATAATAATTTCTTTCTTTATATTCACGCATTGCTCACATTATTTTATGCCCACTTTTTATGAGAATAGTGTACAATAGAAAGTATCTTTTGAAAGATTCTCTCTTCATTATTCTTTTATTTGGGGGAAATTTTGTAACAACTGGGGGCAGAAAGGATGAAGAAACATAATTTAAATATTGCAGATGCCAATGTTAATCATTATCTTCAATCAAAAAATGTAATTTATATACGTACACAAGACAAAAAAAAATTCCAAATTCATGAAGATAATGGTAACTATGAATTATACACAGAGCAAGACTATCTAAATAGTTTAAATAACCGCCGATTACTCCGAGCGTGGGAAAAGTGTCGATCTCAAGTGAAGATTGCTCCACATCTGCCTGAGATCATTAAAACGATAATTTACGAAAACACTTTTGATGACTTAGAGAAACTCGTCCTCCAGTCTCATCATGAAAGCAGTTCTTCATCCGTTGATTGTCAAAAAATTAATCAGTTATTTACTAGAATGAAAGACATTGCATCCACTTTAAATAGGGATCTAGATGCAGATTATTGGAATGAGCTGATTGAATTTTTCCAAACCTGCACCCAACTAGAAATTCTTACACACACTTTTCAACGTTCTAACAAAAAAACAAACTGAGTTTTTTTCATCCTCACTTTTTTTATTTCCATTGTTTTATAATTTTGAACTCATTTTTCATATCAGACAACATATCATTACATGAAGCTTCGTCTAACTAATAAACTGTATAATTATTCCTTTCCTTTTATATTTTGTAATTATATCAATAAAAAAACCAGTTGATTCCTTATTAGGTATCAACTGGCTTTTTTACCGTTCTGTTGCTACAGTTTGTAAATATTCCTCATGAAAATATTCAATAACCTTTTCCATCATCACTTTTCTTGTTAGAATGCCAACAAATTGTTGGCGTATATCAATTATTGGTATATATGAGCGATTTACCAATACTTCAAAAGCAAACGAAAAAATGGAGTTGGCCATAATTCCCATATGATTTCGATCCATTGCATCCAGCACACGATATTCTTTTAGTTTAGAAAAATCGAGTTCTTGTGTTTTATTAGGATTAATGAGGAAATCCAATATGTTGGTTTTACTAATAATCCCTTCCACTCTACCATCTGGATGAATAACCGGAACCGAAGTTGTACCTCGACGTGTTAAAACCAAGAGAGCTCGTTCCAATGACCAATCTGGTTCCAATACAACTACTTTCTCTTTTGGAATAATTAACGGAGTAATTTCTTTTGTAAACAAAAGATCAGCATTCTTATTCATAAATCATAGTACTCCCACTTCCCTTAACCGGGTTAATCTTTATGCACATCCATCCGTTGTTTGAGGGAATAAACAGTTCTACACATTTATGTTACCGCTTTCTTCTGTTGAATGTCAATACATTTTCTGTAAAATTACAATATTGCACCGTTAACTCTACATATTTTTTTCAATTTTTCACTCATTAATAAAAAATACCCTCTTTTGAATAATTATAAACCTATTAGATTTATATACCTAAAAAATAACCCTATTATGAGGGCTATTTTAGTGTGTACGTTTTTGAAAGGAAGATATGGTGTCTTGTACTAATGTTACCGTTTGAGACATTGCCATTCCCCCTCCGAATGCTGCACTGACAGCAGCGGCTTCTAGCATCTCTTTATCTGAAGCACCATGATCAACAGCACCTTTGGCATGATAAATAATGCAATATTCATCATTACTGTATACACCGAGCGCCAATGCTATTAAATGTTTGTTTTTCTTAGATAATGCACTTTCCTGAAAACAAACATCCGTAAATTTATTATAGTGAGCCACTACATCTGGTAGCTGTTTTGATAATTGTTCAATGCCCTCTTTGTAATCCAACAATGCTTCTTCAAAATAATTTCCTTCCATCACTTTACCTCCATTTAAAATTTGACTATTAGTCTCCTCTTTATCCAGCAATTTATTCACTATCTAAAATATGTTCGCAAAGTTTGGTATAATGAAATAGTTATATTTTTTTTAGAGAGGATTTTGTACTTGGATACACAAAAAAAAGAACTAATTAAAATGATTTTAAGCATGATTAAGAAAATCTATCAGAAAACCTTGCAACTTGAAGACGTTTTCGGCTCACAGAGTATACATATTTTTCCTAAAAATTACGACCCATTAAAAGAATTATTAGAACTCTTACATATTACTGATGAAGAAGCTGTACTGGTTTCCACATTAGTGGGAATCTACTTAGAAGGCGATATGACAGTCGATGAGATTATTATTGAATTAGAACAATTAACAGTACAAAATGCATAAACAAAAACCCAGACCAAAGAAGGTCTGGGTTAACTTATTGATCTAGATATCTCTGGATTAAATCTTGGCAGTCTATTGCTATTTAATCAAACCTTTTCCAAAACCCACCTATACCAATGCTTGTTTTATCTCTGTCACTTTCTTTGCAAATTCATCATCAGAGAGAACAGGGTGAGCTTCTTTTCCTTGGACTGTTTCTGGAAAGGACAACCACGATTTACATCCACCATACTCTGCCAGCATTGGAATTTCTATTGGTTGTTCCAACTGGTAAACTCGAAGCAGTAAGACATGTAAAGGCAGTTTCTTTTTCCATTTCAAACGTTCTACAGCAAATTCATTTGTCCAAATATGATGAGGATAGAGTGCCTTTAATTTCTCTGCATCCAGCAATTCGATGTCCTCATGTAACTTCGCATAATATTTCACCATAACTTGTTCATCTTCCGGAGACCAAGTCGCGATGCTTTTGGCAATATTTCCTTGGTATTCTTCTTTTAACAGCTCTGTTTTTTGATGTTCATAAGCAGGAAATAAATAAAAGCTATCACTGGAAACTTCAAAATGGCGAGTTTCTTCATGAATCCCGCCTTTGCGCATGATTAAAATCTGTGTTCCTTTGCCAAGTTCATCTAGTGTAACCGCCCAATCACGAAGGGCGATATTTGTTGTAGTTTTCATTTATCTCACTCCTAAAAATAAACCACTAGAACATAGTAACATGATTTTAGCGTTTAAAATGCTTTCAATATATTTAACCATACAACAAGAGCCGTTAAGGTAGCAAGTAACGTAGGTATTGTTAATACTATTCCAATGCGAAAATATTCACCCCAGCTTACTTTTACACCTTTGCCAGATAAGATATAGATCCAAAGCAAAGTTGCAAGCGAACCTATCGGAGTAATCTTTGGACCAAGATCACAACCAATGACGTTGGCATAAATAAGAGCTTCACGTATCATTCCAGTGGTATGGGTCATTTTAATGGCTAAGACATCAAAAACAACTGTCGGTAAATTATTCATCGTGGAGGATAGAACAGCTGCCAGTAATCCCATCCCTATTGTGGCAATATATAAACCATGACTGGCAAGCCAAGTGATCACATCACTTAATTTATAAGTAAATCCAACATTGTTTAATCCATATACAACCAAATACATGCCGACTGAAAAAATAATAATAGACCATGGTGCATCCATCACTATTTTTTTAGTATGAATGATTGGACTCCTTATCGTTGCGAACAGAAAAATAATTGCTGCGATACCAGCGATTACGGAAACGGGAATTCCAAACGGCTCACTGATGGTATAACCCACAAACAACAATCCTAAAATCCACCAAGACAATTGAAATAACGATTGATCTTTAATCGCTTCTCTAGGTGCTTTAGATAGTTTCCTATCAAATGTTTTGGGGAGACTACGACCAAAGTAAAGATATAAAACAAATAAACTAGTCCCGAAAGAAATGAGGTTTGGAACAAACATCCGCACCGTATAATGGACAAATCCAATTCCAAAGAAGTTTGCAGAAATAATGTTAACAAGATTACTAATAATGAAAGGGAGGGATGTTGTATCTGCGATAAACCCACATGCAATAATATAGGCAAAAACAGTCTTTTCTTCAAAATGCAGAGCACGAATCATTGCTAAAACAATTGGCGTTAAAATTAACACACCACCATCATTATTAAAAAAAGCAGACGTCACTGCCCCTAGCAAAAGCATATAGATAAACAACTTATATCCATTTCCTTTGGCAAACCGAGCCATATGAAGTGCTGCCCACTCAAAAAACCCAATCTTATCCAAGACTAAAGACACCAAAACAGAAGCTACAAAAGCCAAAACTGCATCCCAAACAATTCCCGTGACTACCCAAATATCGGAAAGATGAACAACCTCAAACAGAAGGGCTAAGATGGCTCCTCCCGTAGCTGACCAACCGATTGATAAGCCCCTTGGCTACCAAATAACCATAACCAATGTGAGTACAAAAATTCCTAATGCTATCCACCAGTCGTGTATATTCTTTCACTCCTTAATGGGAATTAAATAAACGATGAATTTTCAGTTAATTATAACTCACATTGCTTTTGTTTATAAATGTTAAAATGAAATAAATATTCCTTATTATCAACCTAATACTTTCGAATAATTGAATGAAAAATTTATTATTGCACTTTTATAAAAGAGGAGATGATTTTCATGCAATTCATGGTACTGGCTTATGATGCAACTGACCCCAATGCATTAGAACGACGCTTAAAAATGCGTGCAGAACATATTGCTTTAGGGGACAAATTGGTAAAGAGCGGGAACATGTTAATGGGTGTAGCTTTATTGGAGAATGGTCAGATGATAGGTTCGATGTTAGTCGTAGACTTTGCAACACGCGAAGATGTAGACAAATGGCTATCATTGGAACCCTATGTAGTAGGAAGGGTATGGGAAAAAATCGAAATAACCCCCTGCAAGGTAGGTCCGTCCTTTAAAAACATGATTACTTGATAACTCCGCACGGCTGAAGCCGTGCGCCCCATGCAAGAAATCTTCTACCTTCTTGCAATATGTATTTGGCTACATTCCATGTCTCAATCATGATGAACGTCACATTCGGGGCATGTCCATTCTCGCAGTTGGAGTTGCTTTACGTCATTTATCAAGGAGAGATAAACACCAAAAAACCTCTCATACTTTTAGTACAAAAGGTTTGAATTATTCCCTGAAAACCGAAGAGTGAGTAACACGCCTGAGTTGAAGGTCTTA
>NZ_JCAJZU010000010.1:0-116009 GCF_059510415.1 Shimazuella sp. NTD247
AAAATAAAAACCTACCGTTTACGGTGGGTTTTTTGATTTTAAGAAATTGTAGTTTTATCTGTTAGATGGTATGGAGCAATCCTGAGTGGACAGAAGAAACTAAATATTAATACAGTATTGATAAAGTTAAATTTAATTGATAAGTTAAAAAGAAGGCATGACTTTTTTATAGAGAAAAAAGCACACTATAAGAAGTGATCTGGTTAAGAAATGGAAGATAGATTCTCCGACAACAATAAACGGAATTCACCTCGTTTATTGTTGTGAAAATAAGATACTAATTTGTACAGTAAAACACAAAGAACAGACTATCCATTAATTTATTTGGAACATACTTGTTCGAGCATAAATAAAAAATAATAGAGATAATTAGGATCATACAGCTTATTAGACTCATATTTAATCATTTTGCATTTTTTAGAGGTTTCCTATACAATTAGTGTAGACTGAATAATCAGTCTTTTTTGGAGAGAAAGGATTTTCTCATGGCACTCGTTCCATTTTTCCCTCCAAATAATAAAAAACAAACATGGAGGGTTTGTGGAAATGATAGGATTAGATGGGGTAAACCTTCTGATCGACGATTGATCCCATCATTTTCGAGTAAATCAAAAAGTTCTTTTTACTATGCAATCCGCATCACATCAAAAAGTGTAACTGTTTATAAAGTGCTGATTAAGGGAGATGTAAAGAATGTGATCAAGGTAGTTACAGAAAGCTCTTTTCCTCCTGGTAAAAATAAAGTATTGGTTAACGAAAACAGTAATCCGAGAAGTCTTCTAATCTGCACAGTGGAACGTTTGCTTGATACTGATAGTGTTGCGAAGGGAATTGAGGAAATCTGGATTCATTCAACTACAACAGAGATAAAGAGTTAATGAAAAGTTGCCTAGATGATAATTTGTCTAGGCAACACTAACGTTTGTAATTTGAATAGAGCATATTGTATGGTTTGTTGATTTGCTCTATGAAATTGTCTACATACTAAAGAGAATATTATTAATATTCTCATATAAATAATTGATCCATTTGAAATCACTGTATATAATATATAAGAGGATGAAATTCATCCCATTTAGAAGAACAGGAACACATCATGTTTACTAGGTTTAAAAAGATCCCCCTAAAGTATTCGGTGCAGAATTTTTGGGCTCTTGAAGTAAATACAAAGATAAAGTGGGGGGGAATCAGTGCTTCTAATCTCTCTGTATCTCCCCCTCTCGGCATGTATGCTATTTGTCTTCGCGATGATTCTGTGACTGTTTATGATGAAGGATCCAGAGAACTTAAGCTCTTTGATCAGAATACACCTCTGAATCAGGAGATTGTTGTTTACCAAGACAATGATCCACAAAAGATGCCAATCTGTAAGATTAAACGGCTGGCGAATTGTTCAGTCTCTAGAAAAGGATCTTGTTGGGTGTTTGGTAAAAAGTAATCGCTTTCTTGTCTGGGCAACACCTGTTGTCCAGACACCAATGGGAATAAAATGAATGAGATTTTATTTCATATGTCAGTATGTTATGAAATACATATAAGTTAATATTTTTCAAAAGTATATTGGAATCCGCTATGTATCTTAATAAAATCTATTCCCTCTGTTAAAATTAGCATTAAATCATTATCAATTACATTTGAAGTGATGTCTTTATATGCTTCTTCATCTTTATAGTAAACTTGTACTTGCAGGTAATTTTTATTACTCTCTACTTGGTGCAGTTCTGGGGTAATGGTCATCTGTGTTAATTTCGTCACATCGGCTTTGACGACTCCAGGCAATAAAAGAACTTTTGGAACTACTTCCTCGACTAAAAACTCCATATATTCCATTAAATCCATTGAGTTTGCCTCGTTACTCACAATATGTACCACTTGTTTAAACAAATCCAAAACCCCTTTTTACTAGTTTTCGCTAATTTCTTCTATTATTTAATAAATAAACCCAGATATCAACAAAAAGTTGATCAACTAGACCTAATTTTCTAATTGTTGTTAACAGTTTAGTGAATTCTTTTGGGAAAACCTTTGTATTTTTTTAGTACATAAATGAATAGTAGTCAGTCAAATAGCTCAATAATTATTGGTATTAAAAATGGATATTATCTCCTATTTTGAATAGTTTTCGTGTGTGAAAACATATCTATCTATGGAATAAAGTGCGTTTTCACGAACATTAAAGGATCAATATCCTTTAGTCGTTCGTTTTTTTGTTTGACTTGGTTTCCAAAGGTTGATACACTAAACATGTTGTAAATGAAGCTAACACTACCTAAATAGGATAGGATTTCGCGAAGCAAAGAATAAAGCTTCTGGAATGCACTGTTTGGGTTTTTTTATGGAGGCGAATGATGGTACGTGTTGGAGTAATTATGGGCAGTACTTCGGATTGGCCAACAATGAAATTAGCTTGTGATGTACTAGAAGAATTACAAATTTCTTATGAAAAAAAAGTAGTGTCTGCACATCGTACGCCGGATGAGATGTTTAGCTATGCTGAATCTGCGATGGACAGAGGAATCAAAGTAATTATCGCTGGCGCAGGTGGTGCTGCGCATTTACCGGGAATGGTAGCAGCGAAGACCATACTGCCTGTGATTGGCGTGCCAGTAAAAAGTTCTGCATTAAGTGGGATGGATTCCCTTTTATCCATTGTGCAAATGCCTGGCGGTGTGCCAGTAGCAACCGTAGCAATAGGAAATGCAGGGGCTACCAATGCCGGATTACTAGCAGCACAGATCATTGGAACATTTAATGAAGAAGTACAACAAAAACTACAAAATAGAAGACAACAAACAAGACAAAAGGTACTTGAAGAGGGGGAACTAACATGAGTAACCTCTTACCAGGGCAAACCATCGGAGTTTTAGGTGGTGGGCAATTAGGCCGAATGGTAATCCTAGAAGGCAGAAAGATGGGTTATCGTTTTGTCACCCTAGACCCTGCGAAAGATGCTCCAGGAGTACAAGTTTCCGATCATCATATTCAAGCATCATTTGATGATTTAACAGCAGCAGACCAATTAGCTTCTTTATCAGATTTAATCATTTATGAATTTGAAAATATTGATCCGAAAGTGGTACAACGTTTAGAAGCACAGAAGCCAGTACCACAAGGCAGTAGATTATTAGAAGTAACAAGGCATCGTTTAACAGAGAAAGCCGCAATTGAGCGTGCTGGAGCGCCTGTTGCACCTTATGCCGAAGTAGCGTTTGTGGAAGAACTACAAATGGCAGTGGATAAAATTGGATTACCTGCAGTTTTAAAAACAGTTACTGGCGGCTATGACGGAAAAGGTCAATGGATTTTTCACTCCACAGATGATGTGACTGCTTGGACAAAAGAGAACAATATCGAGTCCCAAACCTATATCTTAGAAAAATTTATCCCTTTTCTAAAGGAAATTTCCGTTGTCGTGGCAAGAAGTGTTACTGGGGAAATTCAAGCATTTCCACCAGCTGTTAATTTACACCGAAATCATATTCTTCATCTTTCTATTGCACCAGCTACGGTTACAGATGAAACGCGTCAGCGAGCTGTACGTTTAGCTACACAGATCGCGGAACATATGGAGATCGTAGGACTCTTGGCAGTTGAGATGTTTTTACATGCTGATGGACATCTCTATATCAATGAATTGGCTCCACGTCCTCATAATTCAGGTCATTACACGTACGACGCTTGTAATCCTTCGCAATTTGAACAGATGATTCGAGCAGTTATTGGCTTACCACTTATTCAACCTGCACTTTATCAATCCGCTATTATGATGAACTTATTAGGCGAACATCAAGAAGCTTTTTTCCAAACGTTTGGTGACATACCCACAAATATGAAATGCCATTGGTATGGCAAAACAGAAGCAAAAAAAGGTCGAAAAATGGGTCACATCACACTTTTAACAGAAAATATTGCTGAAGGCTTGTCACAATTAGATCAATTAAACATATGTCCAGCCTTATCAGATAAAGAACAAAAAGCAGTTTGGACCAAAGAAAAGGGGTATACCGTTGATTAACCGTTATTCTCGTGAAGAAATGGCTTCCATTTGGACAGATCAAAATCGTTTTCAAGCTTGGCTAGAAGTAGAAATCTTAGCATGTGAAGCATGGGCTGAACTCGGTATTATTCCGAAAGAAGAAGTAGTGCTGATCAGAAAAAATGCTGCATTTGATGTAAACCGCATCTTGGAAATCGAACAAGAGACTCGTCATGATGTGGTTGCTTTCACACGTGCAGTATCTGAAACGTTAGGAGATGAATCCAAATGGGTTCATTATGGCTTGACTTCAACGGATGTTGTAGACACTGCACTATCTTATTTATTGCGTCAAGCTAATGAAATTTTGCTCAAAGATGTCGATCGTTTGATCGAGGTGCTTGGCAATCAAGCAAAACAATATAAATATACCGTGATGATGGGTCGTACACATGGTGTGCATGCTGAGCCTACTACTTTTGGATTGAAAATGGCTCTTTGGTATGAGGAAATGAAACGCAATCGTGAACGTTTGGTTGATGCGATCGAGACAGTGCGAGTCGGTAAAATGTCTGGCGCGGTTGGAACGTATGCAAATATTGATCCATTTGTAGAAAAATTTGTATGCGAACATCTTGGCTTGGAGACGGCATCCATATCCACACAAACCCTGCAGCGTGATCGCCATGCAAACTACATGGCAACATTAGCACTAGTTGCTACATCATTGGATAAGTTTGCTACCGAAATACGCGGCCTTCAAAAAAGTGAAACGAGAGAAGTGGAAGAACCTTTTGGCAAAGGACAAAAGGGATCTTCTGCAATGCCTCACAAACGAAATCCGATTGGCTGTGAAAATATTTCCGGATTGGCTCGTATTGTGCGTGGTCATATGGTGTCTGCTTATGAAAATGTTCCGCTGTGGCATGAACGAGATATATCTCATTCATCTGTTGAACGTGTCATTCTTCCAGATGCGACCATTTTACTAAACTATATGTTGAACCGATTTACAAATATTATTCGCGATATTCGAGTGTTCCCAGAAAATATGAAACGTAATATGGATCGTACTTTTGGACTTATTTATTCGCAACGTGTTTTACTTACGCTAATTGATAAGGGATTAACAAGAGAAAAAGCATATGATCGGGTACAAGCATTAGCGATGCAAGCATGGGAAGAACAAACTTCTTTCCGCGGTCTTGTGGAAAAAGATGAATTTATCACGGGACACCTATCAAAGGATGAAATTGCAGATTGCTTTGATTATCGACATCATTTAGCCCGAGTTGATTT
The DNA here is from genome assembly GCF_059510415.1 of Shimazuella sp. NTD247. Lineage (NCBI taxonomy): Bacteria > Bacillati > Bacillota > Bacilli > Caryophanales > Thermoactinomycetaceae > Shimazuella > Shimazuella sp. NTD247. The sequence goes on from NZ_JCAJZU010000010.1 coordinate 5,276, forward strand.
CATATTTGAACGGCTTGGACTATAGGGGGACTACTGATGGGAGTGCTAATGTACGAAGGAAAAGCCAAAAAACTTTTTTCTACCAAAGATCCAAATGTATTACTCGTGCAATACAAAGATACTGCTACTGCATTTAATGGAGAAAAAAAAGAAGTATTGGACGGAAAAGGTGCATTAAACAATAAAATTACCAGCTACTTTTTCGAACTTCTCGCAGAAAACGGAGTAGAAAGTCATTTCTTAGAACGCCTCTCAACATTGGAGCAACTTGTAAAAAAAGTAACCATCATCCCTTTGGAAGTTGTTGTCCGTAATATTACTGCGGGTAGTTTTGCAAAAAGATTAGGCTTAGAAGAAGGAAAAGCCTTACCCTTTCCGATTGTAGAGTTTTATTACAAGGACGATAGTCTCGGAGATCCTTTAATTATCGAAGATCACATTTATGCGTTAAATATTGCTACAGAAGAAATTGTAAAGCAATTGAAAGAACAAGCACTTTTGATCAATAAAATTTTGTCCAAGCATATGGAAGAACGCAGAATTCGTCTCGTTGATTTTAAATTGGAGTTTGGTATCGATCAATACAATCAAGTTTTACTCGCTGATGAGATTTCCCCTGATACTTGCCGGTTTTGGGATTTAGATTCTGGTGATAAGTTGGACAAAGACCGCTTTCGGCGTGATCTAGGTAATGTGTTGGAGGCATATCAAGAAATAGATAAACGATTGGGAGGCGGGCAACATGTATAAAGCAACAATATATGTGACGTTAAAAGAGAGTGTGTTAGATCCACAAGGAGTAGCAGTAAAAGGGTCGCTTCACACGATGGGATATACCGAAGTATCTGATGTGCGGATTGGGAAGCGTTTGGAAGTATCACTAAACGCGAACGATCGAGCAGCAGCAGAAAAAGCAGTTACTGCAATGTGTGAAAAATTGTTTTCGAATCCAGTGATTGAAAACTTTCGCTTTGAACTAGAGGAGGTTTAAGCATGCGATCCGCTGTTGTAGTGTTTCCAGGTTCCAATTGTGATATGGACTTAGTACATGCAATCGAAGATGTATTAGGAGCAGAAGTTCAGCCAGTATGGCACCAAGAATCTGATTTATCTTCCTATGATGCAATATTTTTACCTGGTGGATTTTCCTATGGGGATTATTTACGCTGTGGATCACTTGCTACTTTTTCTCCTGTGATGGATGCTGTGAAAAAAGAAGCAGTGGCTGGGAAGTTAGTAGTTGGCATCTGCAATGGATTTCAAATCTTGACAGAAGCTGGATTGCTTCCTGGTGCATTGATGCGTAACGATCATTTGCAATTTCGTTGTGAAATCGAACCTCTTTCTGTAGAAAGTACAAATTCTCCATTTACCAAACATTATGTGCAAGGAGAAACAGTACAAATTCCGATTGCCCATGCAGAAGGAAACTATTTTTGTGATGAGACAACACTAAAGCAACTCGAAGAGAGTGGGCGAATTTTATTCCGTTATGCAGGGAAGAACCCAAATGGGGCAATTGCTAATATTGCTGGTATCATCAATGAAAAAGGAAATGTATTAGGAATGATGCCGCACCCGGAAAGAGCGATAGTCGATTGGATGGGTTCCGCTGATGGAGCGAAATTATTTACTTCAATGTTAGCTTACTGGAAGGAGAATCGTGCATCATGATGGAACCTACCGCTGAACAAATTCGCGATCAACAACTATATAAAGAAATGGGCTTAACTACAGAGGAATTTGAAAATATTATCGGGCACTTAGGACGTTTGCCTAATTGGACAGAAGTAGGTATTTACAGTGTGATGTGGTCCGAACACTGTAGTTATAAAAATTCGAAGCCACTCTTAAAGAAGTTTCCAACGACAGGTGAAAAAATATTGCTCGGTCCTGGTGAAGGTGCAGGAGTAATTGATATCGGCGATGAGCAAGCAGTTGTGTTTAAAATTGAAAGTCATAACCACCCTTCTGCTGTCGAACCTTTCCAAGGTGCTGCAACGGGTGTTGGGGGAATCATTCGTGATGTTTTCTCCATGGGTGCACGTCCAGTAGCATTATTGAATTCGCTGCGATTTGGAGACTTGGATTCTTCGCAAGTACGTTACCTGTTTGATAACGTTGTTGCAGGCATTGCACACTACGGCAACTGTATTGGTATTCCGACAATCGGTGGAGAAGTTGTATTTGATAACGCATATGATGGCAATCCTCTCGTAAATGCAATGTGTGTTGGTATTATCAATCATGGTGATTTACAAAAAGGTGTTGCTGTAGGTACTGGTAACCCAGTGATTTATGTGGGTGCGAGTACAGGCCGTGATGGTATTCATGGAGCAACTTTTGCATCAGAGGAGTTAAACGAAGAATCCGAAGAAAAACGTTCAGCTGTGCAAGTTGGCGATCCATTTATGGAAAAGCTCCTGTTAGAAGCATGTTTAGAAATGGTAGAACAAAACATGTTGCTTGGAATTCAAGACATGGGTGCGGCAGGTCTTACTTGTTCCAGTGCTGAAATGGCAGCAAAGGGAGGACAAGGGTTAGATTTAAATTTAGACCTTGTACCACAGCGAGAAACAGGCATGACTTCCTATGAGATCATGTTATCGGAATCCCAAGAGCGGATGCTGTTGGTTGTGGAAAAAGGTAGAGAATCAGAGGTTATAGCAATTTGTGATAAATGGGGATTACAGTCTGCAGTAATTGGTCATGTAACAGATGGCAATCAGTATCGTTTGTTCCAGCATGGTAAATTGGTAGCAGATATTCCTGTGAACACACTTGTGGATGATGCACCTATTTATGTGCGGGAAGAAAAAGTTCCAGCTTACTATATAGAAAACGAAACAGTTGACCCAGTAGCTTCCTTGCAAAATATCGATGCTCAAGAAGCATTGGTGAAAATTTTACAATCTCCAAATATGGCGAGCAAAAAATATGTATATCAGCAGTACGATTTTATGGTGCGGACAAGTACAGCAGTGCGCCCAGGATCAGATGCAGCAGTTGTAGTCATTCGTGATACTGAAAAAGCTTTGGCAATGAGTACGGATGGAAATGGACGATATGTTTACCTTGATCCAGTAAATGGTGGGCGGATTGCTGTTGCTGAATCAGCGAGAAATGTAGTCTGTTCTGGTGCACAGCCGTTGGGAATCACCGACTGCTTGAATTTTGGCAGCCCAGAAAAGCCAGAAGTTTATTGGCAGTTGTCGAAAGCAATCGACGGAATGAGTGAAATGTGCCATGAACTCCAAACACCAGTAGTTGGTGGTAATGTAAGTTTGTATAACGAAACCAAAGGACAGCCGATTTATCCTACTCCTGTCGTGGGCATGGTTGGATTAGTGGAAAAACGAGAACATATAACAACTGGGGCATTCAAGCAAGCAGATGATGTTTTACTCTTCTTAGGAGATACAGAAATAGAACTGGGTGGCAGTGAATTACAGCAGGTTTATGCAGGTGTAATCAGTGGTCGTTCCCCAAAACTCGATAGTAAAAAAGAAAAAGCTTTGCAGCAAGCAGTGCTCTCTGTAATCCGCCAAGGATTGGTGCAATCGGCACATGATGTTTCGGAAGGCGGTATTGCCTTAGCAATTGCAGAATCTTGTATAAGCGGAAATCTTGGAGCAGAAGTGCATCTAGAAACAGCAGAAGACGTATCGCATTATCTTTACAGCGAAACACAATCAAGGGTATTACTCTCTGTATCCAAAGATAAAGTATCCCAAGTAATTGCTGTGATGAAGCAGTTTGATGTGCCTGTTCAAGAAATCGGTAAAGTAACAGATGGAACCCTCACCATAAATGTAAATAAAAAGCTTGTGATTGATCATGCTGTAGCATCATTAACCAATCTTTGGGAAGAGGCGATACCATGCAAGATGACAGCATCTTCGACGAATTAAATGAAGAATGTGGCGTATTTGGCATAGTAGGTCATCATGATGCAGCTAGACTTACTTACTATGGGCTGCATGCATTACAGCATCGTGGACAAGAAAGCGCTGGTATTGTTACAACGGATGGACAGAAGTTTCATGTTCATCGTGACATGGGTTTGGTTACAGAAGTATTCAGTTCGGAACGAATTGCTGGATTAAAAGGTTCGACTGCGATTGGACATGTTCGCTATTCAACTACTGGAGCGAGTACACTAGCAAATGTTCAGCCTTTGGTGTTCAACTATGCCAAAGGGGAAATAGCAATTGCCACAAACGGAAATTTGGTTAACGGGGACAAACTGCGCAAAGAATTAGAAGCGAATGGATCTATTTTTCAAACGACTACAGACACAGAAGCAATTGCGCATTTGATTGCAAGATCGACTGCTGACACATTGGAAGATGCAGTCAAGGAAACATTAAACCAGCTTGTCGGGGCTTATGCATTATTGATTTTAACCAATGATCAATTGTTTGTTGCGCAAGATCCACATGCTTTGCGGCCGTTAGCAATTGGCAAGTTGGGCGATTCCTATGTGTTTTCTTCTGAAACATGCGCTTTCGATACAATTGGAGCAACCTTTATTCGTGAGATTGAACCAGGAGAGTTGTTAGTTATCAGCCCTGATAACGAAATGAGAGTGACAAGATTCTCGGAGCCAAAAGAAACATCTATCTGTTCCTTTGAATATATTTATTTTGCTCGTCCAGATAGCGATATTAGTGGAATCAATGTACACACTGCCCGCAAACGTCTAGGCAGACAATTAGCAAAAGAAGCATTTGTGGAAGTTGATGTCATCACAGGTGTCCCTGATTCAAGTACATCTGCTGCAATTGGTTTTTCCGAAGCAACCGGTATTCCATACGAACTTGGACTTATTAAAAATCGTTATGTTGGACGAACGTTTATTCAACCAAGCCAAGAGTTACGTGAGCAAGGTGTCAAAATGAAGTTAAGTGCTGTTCGAAAAGTAGTGGAAGGTAAGCGGGTTGTTATGGTGGATGATTCGATCGTACGGGGAACCACCTGCCGCAGAATCGTGAACTTGTTGCGGGAAGCTGGAGCTACAGAAGTACATGTGAGAATTAGTTCACCGCCTGTTAAAAATCCTTGTTTTTATGGTATTGATACAGCTGATCGTGATCAACTGATTGCCTCCAATCACACAGTGGAGGAGATCTGCGAAATAATCAATGCTGATTCGTTGGCTTTTTTAAGTGCCGAAGGAATGATAGAAGCGATTGGCAGACAATCCAATGAAAAAAATCGTGGTCATTGTTTAGCCTGTTTTACAGGAGAATATCCTACAAAGTTGTATGAAGCGACCAAAGCGGAGGAAATCGTATGAGTGAAGCATACAAACAAGCTGGTGTAGATATCGATGCAGGAAACGAAACAGTAGAACGAATTCGTGCTCACGTAAAACGAACCTATCGTCCAGAAGTATTAGGAGATATCGGCGGGTTTGGCGGTGCATTTGCACTTGGAAAATATGAAAATCCGATCTTGGTTTCTGCTACAGATGGAGTAGGAACAAAGCTGAAATTAGCTTTTGCTACTGATCTTCATGATTCTATCGGCATTGATTGTGTTGCAATGTGTGTCAATGATCTCGTAGTTCAGGGAGCAGAACCGCTATTTTTTTTGGATTATTTGGCGACGGGAAAATTGCAGCCTGCGCAGGCAGAAGCAGTGGTCAAAGGGATCGCTGATGGATGTGTGGATGCTGGATGCTCCTTGATTGGTGGAGAAACAGCTGAAATGCCAGGGATGTATGCCAAAGGAGAGTATGATATCGCTGGATTTTGTGTAGGCGTAGTGGAAAAGGATAAATTTATTGATGGTTCTAGTATAAAAGCAGGAGACGTGTTAATTGGACTTGCCTCCAATGGATTGCATAGCAATGGTTTTTCGCTGGCAAGGCATGTGTTATTTGCTGATGGAATCGATTTGGAACTTGCAAGAGAACTGTTGACACCAACACGTATTTATGTCAAAACACTGTTAGCTCTGATGAAAGAATTTACAATCAAGGGTGCTGCGCATATTACTGGTGGTGGTTTGATAGAAAACGTACCTCGCATGCTTCAGAAAGGATTAACTGCACAAATCGATCCTGTTGCTTGGGATGTTCCAGAAATATTTGGTCGAATCCAGCATTCAGGGGATATTTCTAATGAAGATATGTTTCGTACCTTTAATATGGGGATCGGTATGGTCATTTGTGTCTCAAAAGAAGAAGCAGAAAAAGTGATGATGAGGGCTTCCGAACTAGGGGAGACCGTTGATCGGCTTGGAGAGATTGTCGAAGGACAAGCTGGGTTTCAATGGGCAGGTGAAAATAACAAATGAGCATTGCTGTTTTTGCCTCAGGAAGTGGTTCCAACTTTGAAAGTATTGTTACACAGTCGAGACAAGAAAAATGGGAGCAGCCAGTATCCTTATTGATTACAGATCGAGAAGGTGCAAAAGTATTGGATCGTGCGGAGCGATTAGATGTCCCGCATTTTCTCGTATCACCAAAATCATTTCCAAATAAAGAGGCATATGAGCAAGCGATTCTCGATGTTTTGCAGGAAAAGCAAATCGAATGGATCATTTTGGCTGGTTATATGCGTTTGATTGGTTCTACACTCTTATATCAATACAAAGGGCGGATTGTTAATATTCACCCGTCATTATTACCTGCTTTCATCGGAAAAGATGCGATTGAACGTGCATTTGCATATCCCGTGAAAGTTTCCGGAGTTACGGTTCATTTTGTTGATGAAGGAATGGATACTGGACCAATTATTGCCCAAGTTCCAGTATCGATAAATCCAGAAGATACGCTTGTGACATTTACACAAAAAATTCAAGCTGTGGAACACAAACTATATCCAGAAGTAGTGAAGCAGCTTATTACTAGGAGGATATAAAATGTCTAGCGTGCGTCGTGCACTTATTAGTGTTTCTGATAAAACAGGTATTGTCGATTTAGCCAAACAACTTGCTGAGTTAGATATACAGCTTATTTCTACTGGTGGGACATATAAATTGTTGCAACAGGAAGGGCTGGCAGTAACACAAATATCTGAAGTCACCGGTTTTCCCGAAATCCTGGATGGCAGAGTGAAAACATTACATCCAAAAGTTCATGGAGGATTGCTTGCTGTTCGCGATAAATCATCTCACATGCAGGCTTGTGCAGAAAATGACATTGAAATGATTGACCTCGTTATTGTCAATTTATACCCTTTTAAAGCGACGATTAGCAAAGAAGGATTTACGTATGAAGAAGCAATTGAAAACATTGATATTGGCGGACCATCCATGCTTCGTTCCGCAGCTAAAAACCACAATGATGTGACAGTGCTTGTAGATCCTGCTGATTATAAACAAGTATTAGAGGAGATAACTGCAACTGGTGAAACAACCCTTGCTACTCGGAAACGATTAGCAGCGAAAACTTTCCGTCATACTGCTGCATATGACTCTTTAATCGCCAGTTACTTGACCGCAGAAGGCCAAGAAGATTTACCAGAACAACTTACACTTTCCTATGAGAAAGTTAGTACTTTGCGTTATGGGGAAAATCCTCATCAAGAGGCTGCTTATTATCGCGAAGCATTAACTAAACCAAATCAGTTGGTATCAGCAAAACAACTGCAAGGAAAAGAACTATCCTATAACAACATTCAAGATGCGAATGCTGCAGTTGAAATCGTCAAAGAATTTACAGAGCCAGCAGTAGTAGCAGTCAAACACATGAATCCCTGTGGAGTAGCGATTGGAGAAACTGTTTTTGAGGCATATACTCGCACCTATGAAGCAGATCCAATTTCCATCTTTGGTGGAATTATTGCTACCAATCAATCCATCGATGCAGCAACTGCTTCCGAAATGAAAAAAATCTTTTTAGAAATTATTATTGCTCCATCATTTAGCGAAGAAGCAAAACAAATTCTCAGTGAAAAGAAAAATCTACGTCTATTAGAATTACCTATTTCTCCAGATTTGGCAGAGTCCACTTGGAAAACTACGTCCATTGATGGTGGAATACTGATTCAAGAACAAGATACCAAAAAAATTACCCGGGAAATGTGTACAGTAGCAACTGATCGTACACCAACAGAAGAAGAATGGAAAGAATTGTTATTTGCTTGGAAAGTAGTGAAACACGTTAAATCCAATGCGATAGTGCTAACAAAAGATAACAAAACGATCGGAGTTGGAGCAGGGCAAATGAATCGCGTCGGATCAGCAGAGATTGCCATTCGTCAAGCAGGAGAGGCTGTGCAAGGTGCAGTTTTGGCATCGGATGCTTACTTTCCAATGCCTGACACGGTCGAAAAAGCTGCTGTTGCAGGTGTTCGTGCGATTATCCAGCCAGGTGGTTCCATTCGAGATGAGGAATCTATCGTAGAAGCAAATAAACACGGAATTGCCATGATTTTTACTGGCGTGCGCCACTTCAAACACTAGGAGGAACTTATGCGGGTATTAGTAATTGGCAATGGCGGTCGTGAACATGCGATTGTACACAAGTTGGTGCAGAGCAAACGTGTATCGAAGATTTATTGTGCTCCAGGAAATGCTGGAACGGGGTTAATAGCAGAAAATGTTGCTATTGGAGTATCTGAACAAGAAAAACTAGCCCAATTTGCAATTGAAAATAGTATCGATTTAACGGTTGTCGGTCCAGAACTACCATTATTAGAAGGACTTGTAGATACCTTTGAAGAATTGAATTTACCGATTTTTGGTCCAAATAAAGCAGCTGCGGCGATTGAAGGCAGTAAAACATTCGCCAAAGAAATGATGAAAAAGTATCATATTCCTACAGCAAAATATGAAGTATTTACCGATAGTGAGGAAGCATTAGCTTATGTAAGACAAGCGGGTGCACCGATTGTTATTAAGGCAGATGGTTTGGCTGCTGGAAAAGGCGTAGTTGTTGCGCAAACACTGGAAGAAGCGGAGTCAGCAATCATCGAAGCAATGGATAAAAAAGTTTTTGGAGATGCAGGGGACAAAGTGGTTATTGAAGAATGTTTATTTGGTCAAGAAGTTTCTTTAATGGCATTTGTAGATGGTGCGAATTTTTCTCCTATGGTGATTTCCCAAGATCACAAAGCAGTGTATAACGGTGATAAAGGGCCAAATACTGGCGGAATGGGTGCTTACTCACCAGTTCCACAGATTCCCCAAACGGTAATTGATGAAGCGATTGAAACGATTATCCAACCGATGGCAGACGCCTTTCAGCAAGAGGGTATTACATACAAAGGAGTTTTGTATGCTGGTTTGATGATCACGTCAGACGGACCCAAGGTTATTGAATTCAATGCAAGATTTGGTGATCCAGAGACACAAGTCGTCCTTCCTAGGTTGAAAACAGATTTGGTAGATGTGCTGCTTGCCGTTGTGGAAGGGAACTTGAGCAAACAAAAAATAGAATGGAAAGAACAAGCCGCTGTTTGTGTAGTAATGACTTCACCTGGTTACCCTGGGAACTATCCCAATGGGTTGGAAATTCATTTTCCTGAAAAAGGTGAAGATCATACCGTCATTATTCATGCTGGTACCAAAGAAGTTAACGGAAAAATCGTTACTGCTGGAGGCAGAGTACTAGGAATTACAGCATTAGGTGATACGATTGTTGACAGTTTAAAACTTGCCTATCATACGGTAGAATTGGTTCGTTTTGAAGGAGCACACTATCGTACAGATATTGCGAAAAAAGCAGTTCAATAAACATAAGTAGAGGCTACCACATGGGTATCCTCTTTTTTATTCAAATATAGTGATTTAAACCCTAATAGGGATTCAAACCGATGGATCACTACCATGCAATCGGCTGGCGATTGCGAAAATAACCGCCATTAGGCTCGTCTTCCTGCAAAGTTGCTAACCAAACAGCAGTATCTGCTCCCTCTGCCACGGTGCTAGGTGCATCAGCACCTCCCATATCGGTTTTTACTCTTCCTGGGCATACTGCATTCACTTTAATTCCAATATCTGCTCCCTCTTGAGCTGCTAAACACGTTAAGGCATTTAGCATTGTTTTTGAGATTCGATAAGCTGAAGTTGATCCGCCCATTTGAATAGCACCTTGCCCGCTTAAAATTTCAAAAGCTCCTAATCCAGAAGACAGATTGACGATGCGCCCGTAATTTTGTTGTTTCATAATAGGAATAACGGCCTGTATAAGCCGTAATACACCAAAAAAATTAGTCTCAAATGTTTCTTTTACTACTTCCTCCTCTACTTCTAGTACAGATACTCCTCTATCAAGGATGATGCCAGCATTATTTACAAGTACATCCAGCCTCCCGTATTCACTTTTTATTTTATTTACTATCTTTTTGATGCTTGCCGCGTTATTAACATCGATTATTTGCAGATCTGCCATTAGTCCAGTAGTTTTTATTTCTGTAACTACTAGTGCGCCTTTGTCTGCATCTCTGCTGCCGACAAGTACGTGGTAACCTTTGACCGCTAATTGGCGGCATATTTCTTTGCCAATCCCTCTATTTCCCCCTGTAACAAGGGCAACTCGAGGAGTTTGTTTATTTGTTGGATAAATCATTTTAGAATCTCCTTCACATAGTTGAGAATGGATATTTCTATCGTCTTGGTATCACCATAAACTATCACATCATGTGAAGGTCAAGCCTGATTATACGATTATATAAATTAGTTTCGCCCACACATAAATTTGTGTGGGCGAAATGATCAGGAGACTTCCTGATCTACTTCACTATGCTTCTAGACTTTCTTCCACCAATCGGAGAGTGGGACAAAACAGAGCTCGAAAAGCTTGGTAAAATCGATCGTCTTATAATTTCGAACGTGAATCGTTTCTCGCCCCTTTTTGATCTGGACACCAAATTCGAATTCTACTTTATCTTCAAAACGAATAAAGGTGCCGTCATTGGGAGTAATCAGTTGGAAAGCAGATGCATTTGGAAGCGGAGCGATTCCATTCGAGCGAACATATTTGATTTCCAAGGTAGCGCCATATACAAAAAAGTCAATCCCGCTGGCAGTTGTTTCTTTTACGTTTCCCTTGAGTTCAAAGGAATGTCCCTTATTGTACGATTCATCCGTACACAATTCGAAGGTTGCTTCCACTTTCCCTTTTTTCTGATTGTAGGAAGGGGTGGCAAGAAGGAAATTGTCGAACATCATGCTCCTTAGGATGGGAGTGTTCAAGGAAATTATATAATAGTCAGCTAATTTGTGGAATTAGTAATTTTTCGGTGCTAGTTAATAATTATGGGGAATTTTCTTATTGGCAGGAGATCAATGGATAATCTTAGTTTGGAAGTCGAAGTGTAGCATAATTACTAGCTAAGCCAAAAGAATTCCCAAACTAAAAAAAGCTATTCTTTTTTGGGGATTAAAAGGAAGGATCGCGTAGGATAATGATTGCGAACACATGCAGAAAACAGGAGATCATCCTCCTGCTTTCTTATTCATTGAAATGTTTTGCTTTTTTCTCTTGTTGGTACAACATCCAACTCACGATCAACATGTATACTACTGTTACAATGTGAACCCATGATAGTGTTTTATCTACTGCATTTTGCAATACTACAGTCGCATCAACTACAGGCATACCTGTTGCAGCTAATAAAAATACCATGGATGCTTTTCTCATCCGAAGCACCATCAAAGCTAGTAAAAATACTCCCATGAATAAATCACGGTCCGCTTTAATCCAAACAACGGATTTGTCCACGGCATCTTTCAATGGCAGGCCAAAACTTTGTATTGCCGTTTCTGGAGTAAGAAACCCTTCTACTCCTATATACAACATCAATAGTGTAACAACGCCTACCAGCCAAAACGTTACAGCCTTTGGTCCCCAATAGGATGGACTCATTTTGTCGATCTCCTTTTTCTGCTCTACTATATATTTAAAATAATTGAAATATAATGTGAAGTACCGCATTTTAAAGTACGGTACTTCTATGAAGGAATTTTTTCGTCAACGCTTATTTCGATCTACTTAATGATAGACTTCAACCGTAAAATTACATGGTGCTTCAACATAAAACGTTCATGTATGCAATTTTGTTGGAGGTATTACTGAAAATCCATCTTTTTTAAGCGTTGATTGATCTGATTCACTTGCTTTTTGCATTCTTGACCAAACCCTCATGAAAGTTATTGGAAATTGAACCGATGATTCACCCGATAGAGTGAGGTGAAGGATAAACTATTGATTCTTTTGATTGGCTCTTAACTGAGCGACATAAACATGGAATTCAGGAAGATTAGCAAAATCGAATGCTGCATACCGTTTAGACAGAGTTGCTACAACTTCATCTTTGGTTGTTTCTGCTAAAGCGAAGACAGGCGGTTTTGTTGGTATGCGAAACTGTGTATGATCATGTGGCAAAACAGTGACGATGGTTCCAAGTGGCTCATCCGTTTCATGCTCATACAATGTACTCCACATGCAGCGATACTGATCTGTTTCCTCTGGGTTTGTTCCCCATTCTCTCGAAATTTCCATATCACCAGGGAGTCGGGTAGAAACTCGCAGTCCAGCATCTTTCAACTGGGAATGGATTTTTTGGTAGAGAAAGTTTAAATAGGTTCCATACGAAGGTTCACCTACGGTTGCAAATGCATGGTCCAACTGAGCTTTCTTCTCAGTTAAGATAACATCCCAGTTTGCGGTTACATGATCTTCTAGAAATTGGCCAACAGCAAAAATCTTGGCTCTATTTTGATTTTTTTCAAGATAGGAAACAAGTGTTGCAGTCATGACACATCACTCCTGTAAGGGATTGGCGTTTCCGCCTCTTCTGTCTACCAATGAATGATAGCGACAAGAGACAGCAGGAATGAATGATAGTTATTAATCACTAACATTTCAAAGTAAAAAAAATTAGGTGATACCACGGCAATAGGTTTGCACACAATGTTGGATAAAATCTTCCTTTGAATCCGTAATAAATTGGTTTTCTAGGAATGTGAGTGAAGCAAAATATCCAAAAAAGAAAGTTAAGAAAGAGATTGCTTGTTTATCTGGGTCTTCGATTTTTACTTTCTTTTTTTCACTCATCACTTGAAAATAGTGAGCTAAGGATTGTTTTAGTTTTTTTGGATTATTTGAGACATGATGACTTAACTCTGGCATTGTCGTTCGCTCTTGGACAGAAATAAGGAAAATAGAACGGTTTGCTTCCATTTGATCCAAATAAGTCGAAGCGATGAGATACAAATCTTTTTCCAGATCCCACGTAATTTGGGTTTCAAAAAGATTTTGGAATGACGTAACAACGGAGTGTTTTTCAATTGCGGTCTCCAATAACCTTTTTTTCGTTTCAAAATACCGGAAAATCGTCATTTCGCTTACTTGTGCATTTTGTGCAATTTCTCTAATGGTAACAGCTTTAAAACCTTTGTCCTTCATCAGTTGTATGGCTGTCTGTAAAATGCGGTCTGCGGTCCTTGTTTCTGATTTCTGCATCATTCCACCACTCTTTAATGTTAGTTATTAGTAACTATCACCATCATAGCACAATATGGAAAGAAGTCAAGATATTGAATTCAATGTGGGTTCTCAGTTTGATTTTTTCAAGTGGTTATTTTTTTCATTGCACTGACATACGGCGGTATTACTACATTCATCCCATTATTCACTCAATCGATCAAAGTCAATTCAGGCACTTTCTTTTTGATATATGCGATAGCTCTGACGTTTACACGACCAGTTGCTGGGAAATTTGTAGATCAATATGGCGAAGAAATTATTATTATTCCATCTTTCTTGCTTCAGCTCAATCAACACTTTAAATAGCCATAATCAATATGGTTTCTCCTTCGAAGAGAGGAGTAGCTAATGCATCTTTTTTCACAGCATTTGATTTAGGCATTGGATTGGGTTCTATCGTATTTGGGTTGATTTCGTAATACTTCGGTTACTCCTTCCTGTTATGCGGTTTGTATTGTATCAGCAATCATTTCTTTGTTGATTTTCAGCATCTTTGTAAAGAAAAAGTTAAATACTAATAAAGATGAAACGATATATGAAATTTAGTAGTGAAATTTGATTTAATAAAGGTGGTGACAATGTGTTAGCAGTTGTTTTATAGCAGAGCTCGTTCGTGAGTTCAGTCCATAAAAATTTCTGATTGAAGTAATGCCAGGAGGCAAAACGATGGAAAGATTAAATATTGGGATTGTATTAGGAAGTACCCGTCAAGGACGTGTAAGTCCCCAAGTAGGTAATTGGGTAAAAGAAATAGCAGATAAGCGTGAAGATGCAAATTATGAGATAGTTGACATAGCAGATTATGATTTGCCATTTTTTGGGGAAGGCACTGGGGAAGAAACCGGATTAAAAGCTTGGACAGAAAAAATTTCAAGTTTGGATGGATTTGTATTTATTGTAGCAGAATACAACCATAGTATTACAGGCGTGCTAAAAAATGCGCTGGACTCTGCACGTGATGAATGGAATCATAAAGCTGCGGGCATTGTGAGCTATGGTTCAACTGGAGGTGCTCGTGCAGCTGAGCATTTACGTGGTATCTTAGGAGAATTATTGGTAGCGGATGTTCGAGTACATCCAACACTATCCTTATTCACAGACTTTGAGAATTTTACTTCGTTTAAACCAGCTGATCTACATCTTGATAATGTCAATGTTATGTTAGATCAAACAACCGCATGGAGTGAAGCATTAAAAACTTTGCGAAAAAAGTAACTTAGATTTTGCTAGTGTCCGTCTATTATCTTGATTCTATGTTCGACACCAAGTAAAATTGCATGCCTATCAAGCTATCTTGTTTTTAAACAGAGATAGCTTCTTTTTTCGATCTAGTTCTGTTTTAAGATCTAGAACAAAGTGTCCCACTTTAATATATTCAGATAATTTGAAAAGGGCAATAATAAATTATCTATATAACTTTGCATTGATTTTTCGGTTAAATACCAATACAATTTTCCAATTAAAAAAATTTGAATGTGATGGGAGAGAAAACATGCAGAGGAGAATACCGCAAAAAGAGGATAGTGCATCTTATATAAAAATGAAAATCTATTCTTGTGGATGAAAAAAAGGTGGTTAAGCACTGCATAACCTCCTTCATAAAGGGTTCCTTATAGAATTGGAAAACCAAAACGGGACAGGAGGTATGATTAAGGGTAACCTCCTAACGAAGAAAAGAACGTTTACATTTAACAAATGGTGGTCGTTTGCTTTTCTCCAGCAATACTCATTGCATGAACAGGAATCTGAAACCACCATGCGCCATCTTTTCTACGGATAGGTTGAAAGCCTGCTTTTTTAAGAGTTCGAGCAACCGTCCAACTGGCCGTATAAACGGTGGCAAGGTTTGTGGATTCATCAAACTGGATTACAGTTTCTTTTTCTTGCTCGCTTAGTGACATTATCTTTCACTCCTCCATCCGATCAGCGATCGTATGTTCTTGTTTTTCATTCACCATTATAAGCCCATTGACTCCGAATTGCCACCTTCAGAAACTAATAAATTCTTAACTGTCTTTTTCGACGAAATATGACAATATGCCTTCTTTTTTTTGAAAAAAAATTGTCTTTTTCGCCAGAAAATTTTCAGGGAACCAATTAGCTTAGAAATGCCGCCAGTTTTGAAACATGTACTTGGAGCTGAAAATTTTTGATTAAACCGATCGTTAGATTTATTAGCAACAAATATGACATATATCCTACTATCTTGAAAACTATTATACAAAAAACTCAGAAAACACGCAATAGATAAAGTTTCACATTTAAATAGTTTTTCTTAACAAAGAACAACGTGCGATCATTTGTTCTTATTAAGGTTATAACATACCAGAAAAAGTTTGGCAAGTATAAAAGATTATTAAATATTTACGAAGATTGTTTTTCGCTTTTCCTTTTAAAAAAAGCAAAAGCGAAAAACAATATCGATAATGATAAAAATTTATTTGCATACGCTTTCATTATGGACTGTGATGAAAGTTATATCAAGCTTTTAAACAGATTTCGTACATATGATTGCAAAGGTAAATGACATGATCTTTTTTACCAACGACAAAAATGATGAGGAAAGAAGTTATTTATCTTCTTCATAGAGTGCTTTTAAAGGGCAGAACCGTGTTACTCCTTCTGCTACTTTCATCGCAGACATCATCGCGATCATAATACCGATTGGCGACCAACATCTTTTACTCATTTTCGCAGTACTCCAAGCTAATCCAGTTAATCCACACGTAATACGCATAATCGCTTCTACAAGGGACAAATTTGGTTTCATCTATCTTACATCCTTTCGAGTTATTTGTCTTCTTAGTTTAGTCATAAACTATAACTTGATATGTGAGTTAACTCTTGGTAAACGAGAAATTACTTGGATTCTACAAAGCGTTTTTTCGTAAAAATGTAGAGTAATCTTCGACAAACTGTCATATGTTTGATAAAATAATGCGAGCGTAATAGCGGAATCTATGCAAGCTAGGGAGAGTTCCCCTTTGAAACATTTACATAAACGACTAATTGAGTTGTTATATTTATCTATTTTGTTATCACCATTTTTCCCTCCAGTGGTTTTATTAGTTATTGCTATCGTTACCGTTTCCTTTTATCGGACACACTGGAGATTAAAAGCATGGCCGGAAAGCTTTTTTCTATTTCTTATTGTTATTTCATGTATTAGCTGGTTAGTTGATCCATCGTGGTTTAATGGGATACCCATTGTCGTTATCGTAGTGCTCTTATTTGGCTTATATTATCTTTTGGCGGTATGGGTTCGCAATGCACTTGATTTCCACTGGATGGACGTTCAGAGGCTCTATTTATCTTTTTGGATTGGTGGTATTTATCTAGCATTTATTTGCCTTGTCCAACAAGTAGAATGGCCATGGCTGCTCAACTCACCAATTGGTGCTCTTTTGCAATTTTACAAAGAGTATCGATTTCAAACCGAATCGGTTCGAAGTTTTGGGACGGCGGGTAATTCAAATCTGACAGCAGCATTATTAATTTGCTTAGCACTCATCAGTATTTATGCAGCTTCTGTTCTCAAGCTGAAATGGCAAAAAATAGCAGCTTATTTGATGTTTTTTTTATTTTGCTACTCCATATGGCTGACTGGTTCCCGTGGAGCTTGGGTAGGTTTGGTTGTCGGTTTAGTAGTTCAACTCTGGATGACTGGTGCAAGGAGATGGACAGTTGGAATTTTCTTGGGTTTAGTGGGATTAGTAACATTTTTTCCTGATTTAATCCCTAGACAAGAAACGATCATAAGTACTATCCGAGTGAGATTAGAAGTTTGGTTGACTGCATTGGAAATATTTAAAGAGCATTGGGCTTTTGGTGTTCTGCCATTACATTTCGGACAAATCTTTGAGCAGAAACAA
This sequence comes from Shimazuella sp. NTD247, assembly GCF_059510415.1. NCBI lineage: Bacteria > Bacillati > Bacillota > Bacilli > Caryophanales > Thermoactinomycetaceae > Shimazuella > Shimazuella sp. NTD247. Next base: position 22,592 of record NZ_JCAJZU010000010.1, read on the forward strand.
AATTTTTCCGTCGTCCATGCACATAATATCTTTTTAGGTGTCGCGTCTGAATTTGGCGTCTTTGGATTTATAGCTTTCCTTGCCCTAATCTTTGTTACGATCCAGCGTGCCAGACGATGGAGGAAAAACGCTAACCTAAAAGAAGAGAAACGGTTGGCGGGTATGCTCTTATCGCAAATGGTTGCATTGCTTGGACATGGGATGTATGATTACCCGATTCTTTCTCCACAAGTCGGTGTATTATTTTTCTTAAGCACTATTATTATTCATACACAATATGAACGAAGGTGTCTGAATCGACCAGAGTGGAGTGAACCAAAGCAAACGGCAGTTATAACAGAAGATGAATTACAGAGCAAGGTAGCAGTTATCACAAAATAAATAGGTATAATCCTGCTTGTCCCAGTAAATGATGGAGAAAGATTCGCATTCATGGGCAAGGAGGATATTTGTTTTGTTACAAAAAGTATTTCTTACTTTCTGTGTGGCGTTGAGTTTATTCGTCAGTATACAAGTAAATGAGACATTTGCAGAAAATCTACAAAAAATACATGTACATCGCGGAGATACATTATATTCCATTGCAAAAAAATACAAAGTGACAGTTGCTCAATTGGCAGAAACAAATGCGATTAGAAACGCTGCTTTGATCCGAGTGGGTCAAACACTAGTTATCCCATCAGTGGGAAAACAGCAACGAGAAACAACAGTTGCAAGTAATGAAGTGGAACAGGCGACTACGAGTTTTTCCAGGGGAAAATCACTCGGTTCTTTTACCTTAACCGCATATACCTCCGGTTATGAGTCTACAGGTAAAAAACCGAATGATCCTTATTACGGGATTACCTCCAGTGGAGAACCTGTAGAGGATGGTGTAACAGTGGCTGTTGATCCCAAAGTAATACCTATTGGCTCCCGTGTCTATATCGAAGGCATTGGCTACCGCATTGCTCAAGATGTGGGCGGTGCAATCAAAGGGAACCATATCGATGTGTATATTTCTAATTTACATACAGCAAGAGCGTTTGGAGTAAAACATGGAAAACAAGTGGAATTAGTGAATTAGCGCAGTTAAGCAACAGCGGAATGTATTTTTCTGCTGTTGCTTTTTATTCTTCAACGATCCATTGAAATAGTGGTGTAGTTTTTTCTTAATAGAGGTGGTAAGCTATTACCATTAGTCTTAATGTAAAGGAGAAATTACTGTGGCGAAGTCAAAGAAAAATAAAACATCAGAACCTCGTATAGCTGCTGTTAATGAAATGGGCGTTTTAAAACGAGATATCGGTAGGATGGTATTTTGGATTGTTATATCAGTTGCCGTTGCAGCATTAGTAGCAGTTGGAGTGGAAAGTTACTTGGTTTAATTTACATAATTTAAAAAGAGAGAATGTTTTTCTCTCTTTTTTTTTGTTTACTATACTATTAAATGTGAAATGAATCTCTGTGGTCTAGGCGTATGGAACACCTAGACCCTACTGGTTTATTAGAAGTCAGCCCTAGAAAAGTTCACCTTCCCAGCCTTCGGGAACTCGAATCATTATGGTGGGATCATCCGGATGGCTGTCGGTTGAAAGTCCGGGGTTATCCACTTCTGCGTAGGAGTAACTGCTATTTCCCCTCTCGAACATAAACCAGCGCGTTTCAGTGGAGCCAAGGCAGTTTACAATCTCTCGCTGTACCTTGTAGAAGCGATCGGGTTGGTTTGTACAGAGTGTTTCCATATCGCAGACCCATATGGGGACATGCAGCTCGACACTCTTCAAAACCTGTTCGGCGGTCTTTTCGTTTGCCATTTTCAGCAGCCTTCCAGCAATTAGACGAGATATTCCACTAATATCAGTGTAGATGATGTATTGTTTTATAGCAAACTGTTGCTTATAGTATCGTCCAAAGCCAAGTGTGATTTATTGCTTTCAAGGATGAAAACAATGACTTTAATCGTTTATAATATATATGTCCCTTATGGATTGAGAAGAGGAGCGTCATGGTGGAATACTCCATCCACGATATTATGAGAGACCCTCGGTTTATTCCCCATTGGGATAAGGTGGCTTTGAAGTCAAAGGAACTTGAAGATAATGCGTTGGAGAGGTATCCAAATCATAAGACTGCTTACATTGACACTTTCCAAGCTTTTGTTGAAGATGGATATGTAATCACAAAAATCACAATCAAACTGAAACCAGATGATATCTCCGTCACAGGCGAAGTCCGAACAGATCTGAAAGAACTCGGTCTTTGATTCATTTGTTTTAAATTGATTAAGACCTTCTGCTGAAAATACCATAAGGTTAAAAATCCCCCTTGTAAGACATCTGTTGAGATGACTGACTAGGGGGACGTGTTTTTAATATAAATGAATTAGTGGTTTGGACACCAAACTTCAGCGTCCAAACCTTCCCTCACTTCTACGTTACCTCTGGCGAATCTGAAAAAGTTTCGTTGGTTCAGTGAATTCAGCCTTCTCTGGATTAGTACGCGACCTCAAATTCTCAATAATCTTATTGCTCTTCAAGATCACAACCTGTTCAGGGAATGGTCGAATTTCATAATCTCCAATAAAGAAATAACCCTTAACTGTTTTTATAGAACTCCGAGTATCGGAAGCAACCCCAATTACCCAGATTTTAGCAAGGTCTGTGGGGAGATTAAGGTGAATGTAACTGCTCATGTGAAATCCTTTTCTAAGGGGACAGACTTTTCTGTCATTTTATATGATAAGAGAAATGAAGCAGAAATTCAATTTATTTATTAGGGTAGAATGTTTTTAGATGAGAACCAGATTTAAATATAAAAAGCCCTCTATTGATGTTATCCATTAGTATACATCGAGAGAGGGCATGAGCGTTTTATGTTTCAGTCAATTTCCATGTTTATAATCCAATGTTTAATAAGAACTAGTTTGACCTGAGAAATGCCACCAGTGTCCAGCAAGAGAGTAGTAATAGTTGTAGTAAGCTTTAGCGTAAGAAGTTACACCATAATCATAAACCATTTTTGTATAGCAAGAGGTTCCGCCATCAGGGACAGTACAAGTATATTCTCTGCCATCGCTATTTCGGTGAATCGTTGCTTTATTGGTGTTAAGACTATCGGTGTTTTGCCAGTTAGAATTGATGGTTAATCTCGCCCATGCGGTATGGCAGGCAAAACTATAACGAATTTCTATGACACCACCGGGATAAGTAGTATTTTGATTGGGATCCCATAAATTAGCAGATCGTATGGTCGTGGCATCATTTGCACAAGAGGTTGCCGTTGGAGATACACCATCATAACTGCTAGCAGCATGAGAAGTTGGGACTACGAAAAAAAAGCTCAATAAGAGAACGCTAACAATACTGAATGTACGGAATCTTTTTACCAGAGCCATCATTCATTCCCCTTTAGCGGTATGGTATACAATCCGATAATAGAATAGATTGTATATGAAATATATCATGAATCATTTCATTAATATATAAAATTATTAATTGAAAATAATAACAGTACGAGTAGATGTGGTTTCACTAACTCAGACGAAGGCGGCAAATTTGCATTTATCATGCATGACAGAAAAGATGGGCAATGATTCGAGTTGATAGACTTGCGGATTTATGGGAATTTTGAGGCCCTATTGACCGACTTATCATACATATCAGATAATTTTTATATTGATTTTACAGAGGTGATTTTTCGGTAAAGCCTTTAGCGGCTCCTTTATCGATTATCAATACAGCTCGTTGAAAAGAACTGCATTTAATAGTGAGCAGTTTATTAATAATGGGAGTCGTTATAGCGTATGGAATGTTGGCAACTCCAGCTGCGAGAATGGGCATGTTTAGAATGTGGCGTTCACCATGATCGAGACATCAGTGCAGCTAAAAACATATTGCAAGAAGGTAGAAGATTACTTGCTGTGGGGCTTACTTGTACCAACACCCCAAACTTCAACAGCTTGACCATTTTCCACACGGAATATTTCCATTATCATTGGATGAGGTGCTTGTGGTTCTAAAGGAATTCCATGAACAGTTACGCGTATAGCAAACTTGTTGCCATCTTCCACCAAATCTTCTACAACGAAACGCTTGTTAGGAGAAGTTTTATATAACTGAGTTAAATAATTTTTTATATTTTCGATCCCTCTTATTCCAGAAGCGTGACTATAAAAATTGGGAGAGAAAAGTTCATCTACTGCCTCTAAGTTTCTTGTATTAAACGCTTCGTAAATTCGATACCCTAGAGCACTTTTATTTATTTTTGTCATATGAATGCCCCTTCACTGCTTTTTTTAAATTAATTTTACCCTGCACCATCTTTGTCCTGATTAGCAGATATATTATTACGCATCTTCTCCAGCACATTTACCATGATTTCCTGTTCTTCTTTGGTGATCCCAGAAAGAAGTTTTGCTTGAAATAAACTGTGTGCTTCGATGTGCTTAGCAACAAGTTGTTCCCCCGAGGCTGTCAAAGAAACGAGCGTATAGCGATTATTTTGCGGATCGATCCGACGACGGAGGATTCCTTCCGACTCAAACTGTTTGACTATACGGGTAATCGTAGCCCCGTCAAACGATAGTTGTTGTTTTATTTCTGCATGGCTGATCTCTCCTTGTTGTGTTACAAGTGTTAGAAGCCGCATTTTTTGCTGACTTACACCGATGTGGTCAGCAAAGGCTTTTTTAGATTCAGAACATACATGTGCGAGTTGATGAAAGAGATTATCTGTTACGTTTTTCATAGTGATCCTTTCAAGGGAAATGTTTTCGTTATAACAAGTCAATATTGAAAATTTTAATTTAGAAGATAGAACCTGAATTCGGAATGGGGTAAATGAAACTCGTCTTTCCTATGTATATTTATATCATCAATAGTTGACATAATCAATGGTTGATCCGTGAAATAAATAGTTATAATCTCTATGCTCTTGAAAGAGTTAGATTCCTCTTTAGAGTTGAAAGGCTAACTCCTCCGAATGTTGTTCAAACGATTAGTAATATAGTTCATATTGATCATAGCCAAATTAATTTGAATACGATTAAGTACGATGCTGCGTTGACAATGGCTGATCTTGAATAGTAGGAAGAGAAATGAAGAAGAAAATAGGAGAAGAGATATAAATTAAATTTTTGGTTTATTGTGTCAGAAGAAATAAGTAAATAAAAATCAGGCGGGCGGACTGGAGACCAGTCCGCCCAAGCCATCAGTTGTCGGCGCCGTCGGAGGCATTGTACAGCAGGAACTGCGCCCGACCCCTGAGCGGAATACGCTGCTCCAGATAGAAGAAGTTGAGGACGGGCCACAGGATCTCGGTGTCTGGATCGGCGAAACTCCTCAGAATGTCGAGGTCGACATCCTCTCTTTCCAAGAACTTTTCGAGCGTCAGGAAAAGCTCTAGACGCACGGGAAACATCTCAGACGTCCACCGGTTGAGAAAAGGTTCCAGGACCTTGTTCATTCGGTCGGCGAAGGCCCTCAGACGGTTGTCGAGGTTGCCCTCGCTTTTCTGGAGTTCTTCGAGTGCCTCGGACAGCTCCAGGTTCAGGTCGCTGTCGGGCTGCACGGGCTGCTTGATGACAGAGCTCACGGTGCTCTCCTTCTGATGGTCGGATCTAAATTATATCATTATGCGCATTATTGTGATACTGAGACACAAGCATAATCTAGGGAATTTGTTCATACTATCACAATCTCTCCAACATACCAGACAACATTCGCTTGCAACTGCTTGATCTTTCTCGATTTTTGCCCATCTTAGGCATATATATTTAGCCATCTTGTTTGGCGAGACTATGAAGATATAGCTATTTTCGTATTCAATCAGTCTGGTCACATATTGGGATCATAGTGCGGTGACCCAACTCCATTGCATTTGATATTAATTGAAAAGTCCAATAATTAACTTCGTTATTTTCAAGCATCTTTATGATCCGTATAAACGACTTCATAGAGAGTCGGGTCATAATTTTTTGCAACTTGTGCAGCTTGCTTCATATGAACCGTTGCCTCTGGATTTTTTAGCATGGCATAAAAAGATGGTTCATCTTTCCATTGGGCGTAATTTGTTACTTTCGTTCCATCCAAACTTTTATGAAAGTTTGCTGAAATATATTCTGGAATCTTATTCATGACCGTTTCTGTTGCATGAATTAATATCTTTAATAATTCATCTTGTTTTTCAGGTTCTACCGTAAAGACGTTGACTAAAGTAATACATGGATTCTTTGTTCGTATAGTTGTCATTTTGCTTCTCCTTTTTTGATTAAGCTTTCCTTTAATCTAAAAATCTGTTAATATATAGCTTGTTATCAGTATGCTGACATTATATCAGCATACTGATATAATGTCAAAAGGGGACCTATATGATGGATATATCAATTGGTTATTTATTAAAAAAGGCTCAACATGCTTTACGGACTGCCATGGATAAAAAATTAATGCAATATGGATTAACCACTCCTCAGTATTCTGTTTTAACTGCATTGGAAAAAGAACCGGGTTTGTCTAGTGCAAGCTTAGCTCGTCGATGTTTTGTTACTCCACAAACCATGCATAAAATCATTCTTAATATTGAAAAAATTGGATGGATAAGAAAGAAACAACATCCAGAGAACAATCGTGTTGTACAAACGTATCTAACGGAGCAAGGAAAAGATGTCCTAAGTCAATTTCACAAAGAAATTATGGAAGTAGAAAATGAAATGGAAATATCACTGTCACAAGAAGAGAAAGAGAATATGGTGGACATGCTAAATCGTTGTATTCAATCACTAGAAAAGTTGAAAAAAAATAACCTTTCTTAATAAAGAGTATGGGGTATATGGATGATTTGAGGAGTGTGTGGCCACACATCCAAATGACAAGGGGACGGTTTTTTGTCCCAGTTAAAGTTTACTGCCGCCAAATGTAGTGCAGACTATTCAAAATATGTACCACATCGACCGCAGTCAAGTGAATTTTGCCTATGATCAAGGAACCATACAGGCAACAATGACATTGGATGACATAGATGATGAAGACGATGGCGAGGAAGATCTATAATGAATGACTGGAAAACGGCTAGGATGATGATAGATATTACATCCTAGCCGTTTTTAAATACATTCCTTCCCGCACACCAAACAATATCCATTTGCATCTACTTGATCCCCATCGATTTCCCCGCATTTAGGGCATAGGTAGCTAGCCATGTAAGGAAGAGTTTCCTAGCTTCATCTGTTTGTTTAAGCGGATGTGGAGTGCTTCTAACGCTTTGTAGTCTCCAAAATCGATTACAGCGATTTTTTCTTGGTCTTGATCGATGATGGTAGGATGTTTCTTTGCCTCGGGATGATCATACGTTTCCCACATCCATTTGATATCCTCAAATAAATAGGGGATGTGTCCAACAAACATAAAACCAGAACAGTTAACACCGACAGCTTCTTTTTCTCTTATGAGATCTACGTTGATCTTTTTCTCTTCCATATCCCAAAGCTCACAAAAGAAATCGATGGAATGTTTTGGAAATCCAAGGGTATGACCTAGTTTCTCACAGTATTCCGTTGAATTGATGCGTACACCTTTCATTGTTTGGAGATACGTTTGTTTGTCTGTTTCCTTGTGAAAGAAGATATAACAATCGCCAAGTATATTCATCGGGAAGACATATGGGTAGTTTCCGGTTTTTAAACGATCCAGCCAAGGTTTTAATCTTGGATTTCCTTCTTGGCAGATGCAAGAGGGTTTATAACCCAATAGAAAGGCGTCTTCTGGAAGTAGATCCACAAGTAATATCTCCTTATCATTTAGAGATAGCCCTTGTCTAATAAGGGCTGGATTAAAAAATTTAGTGGTTAAATGGTCGCTTACAACGATTGCAGTACCACCAGTAGTTGCTGTCATTGTTTTGCTCGACTCTGTCAATTTGCCCGCAAGTAGGACATGGCGGAACCCAAGCATAACGATAAAAAGTATTTTTCATTCGCATCGAAACACTCTCCTTTCCAGATTTACTAAAATATAGTTGATATCGGGATATTACACAATATTTAAAATTATCATCCTTTTTATCGCAGAAGGTTGATTTCTTTGGATAGATGAAGGCCATTTGGAGAAATTTGCAATAAGTGAGCAGCTTTTTTTAGTAAAAACGAAAAGGGGTAATGGAATCAAAAAAATCGCCCACTTATTTGTGGACGATTCCTGTATTTTAACTTAGATGAATATGCTTGCTAGGTAATTTTATTTTATTAATGATTTCTAAGTATCCTCAGGATTAACTCCATCAAAACGGATAACATTGGGATACATGATGTCACCATCCAGTCTTGATCTGTCTATAGTTGATTTCTAAAATAGAATATATCAATCAAAATATAGCAACGTCAAACTTTGAGGGCAGAAGATTTTGGTTTTTTGTACCACGTCCAATAAAATTTTTCTAGATAGGTCTGAAATTGTTCTGTATCATTAATTTGTTTGAAACAATAACAGAGATCAGCAGATGTATCAAGGTATGAGAGAGCAGGGTGTTTATCAGCAATCGACTGTGATTCTAAAAATAAATTTATGGCTTCTTGATATTTTGTTTGATTCATATTCCACTTAGCTAAGTTAATTAGTGATTCTACAAGATCACGCTCATCTTGTTGTGTTTTACTGATTGTAATACATAAATCGATAATTTTTTTTGCAAATACCCAGTTGTTTTTTTTCATGAGTAGTGTAGCGAAATCTTTAAAAGAAAACGGAATGTAATTTTGAAATTTAATACTTGGTTGTACATCAAGTGCTTTAGAAAAAAATTCTTCAGCTAGAGTTATCTCATCTATTTCGAGATAAATACTTCCGATTTGGCTCCAGATTAAAAATAAATTATCTAGATCACGATTAGCTTTGGCTATTTTCTCACCTTTTTTAGCGTACTCCAGAGCTTTTTGAGGCATACCTAATTTAACAAGTGTTGTAGCATAGAGAAAGTACATTGTATTTTTTAACGCAGTTCGTATCTCTTCTTCTTTATTTTTTGTAGAATTTACATAATCATGAAGTACTTCTAAACATTGAAATGCTTCTTCATACAGTTTTAACCCTTCTAAATAAATACACTGGTTTAAAAGTAACAACGGATAATTTAATATCCGTTCTCCCTCAAGAGAGAAATTGGTAATCCCTAGTCTAACTAGATTTAAAGCTTCTTGATAGTTACCTTGACGGTGTTTGATAATACTTAATTCATTATAACAAGCTGGTAATAAATTAGTGCTATTAAGCTCAGGAAATTTTGCTGTACTTTCTATACTATAACGAAAATATTTTTCTGCATTCTCCCAATTTTTCAAAACGAAGTTTGCTTTCCCTTTTAAAAAGTGAACAAAAGGACGGAGAACACCAATATACTCAATTTTTTCTTCTTTGTTTAGCTTGGTTAACTTCTTTAACGCTTCTTTTGGATTGGCAAATACAATCTCTTCGATTATTTCTAATTTATGCCGCAGCCGTAGAATGCGTTTTTCTGCTTCCTCCACGATGCCAAATAAGTTTCCCATGCCTACTGCTTTTGCATAAGCAATTCGTTTTTCTTCGCTTACATTTAGTATACCTCGTTCAATCGAACTGATGGTGGATGCACCACAGCTTAGTTCCTCTGCGATCTGTTCCAGACTCTTGCCTTGTTTCTTTCGCTCTGCCCGTAAAACACCACCGATTTGCACCAAATCCATGTCCATCACCTTTTTTGCAAAAAAATGGATAATCTTTATTGTGATTATGGAAGATTATGTCGGAAAAAGCAATAATAATTACTGAATTGCGATAATAGTAATTAATATTTTAATATTTGTAAATATTTTCTATCAATTTTATAGTGTAAGTAACAAGGTAAGGGGTGAGGAGATGGGCGGAAAAGCGGACAATTTCCATGTGGTTTCCTTTTTTCAACGGGTGAAGAAAGATATTCGTCTGCATTTGGAAAGTGGAGAAAAGATCGATATCCCTTTATGGGATACGCAAATGATCGACATGGGCAATGGGCATGTGTTTGTGATTGGCAAGGTGGTGGAGCAGGATACTGATTTGCTTATCGAAGATCATAGCTCTCATGTGCATGTCACCCAATGGAAGCGTTAAAAGTTTTGGCTTGGCACTTGGTCAATTATTGTGATGAACAACAGCTCTATCATAAATTAGCTTCTGGTGAACGGATGGATCGAAAATCGTTTGTCCAATGGGTGAATATTTGCTTACACCATAGTGAGTCCAAAAATTCTGTTCTCACCCAAAGTCACTTAGATGAGATAAGTAATTTTTTGTCGCAAGTGGATGAAGTGCAGTGGAGAAAAGTATATCTTGCGTTTGCTTATTTTGTTTTAATTTTCGGTATCAAGAAAGGTGAAACTAGGTTGGAACGTTTAGAGGAATAGATCGATATATTAGAGTCTTATATAATATAAAAATCGGATGTCATATGGAAGGTTAAAATATTCATAAGAAGGAAACAATCGTACCGTATCGGTACGTTTTTTCATTTCACGAGATTTAGGAACGATAACTCATTCTTTGAGAATTTGTTGTATTTGTATGGTATTTTTATGACACCACTTGAATTGCAAATTCATTTTTATTTATGATAAAAATCTATCTTCTGCGAACGTTTTCCTTGCTTTATTCGTCCTTTATTAAAACAGATAGATAACAAAAGGAGATGATTCCATTGAAACATAACAAAAATGTGTTTATTCCAGTTATATTGGTTTCGATTATTTTTCTTGCACTTGTTGCCTTTTCCTTCTATAAAACATCCCAAAATCCAATAGGGAATCATCCTAGTGGTCCGCCAAATGGTATACATAAACCAGAAAAAGAAAGCGGGTTTGATTTCACCCTCTTTGGGAACCTAGCCATAGCACTTGGTGCAATCAGCTATTGGTGGCTGTTGTTCAAAAAAAAGTTGGCCTCTCCTTACAAACCTATAAAAATATGGGGGAAAAGATTATACTCCATCCACACTTTTACTGGATGGTTTGCATTGGTGTTTGTCCTTATTCATGGAACTTATTACTTATTTACAAAGCTTAACGATCCTAAAATTTTTACTGGTCTTGCAGCCTTTTTGATTTTGTTGATTTTAGCTGTCTATGGCTGGTTATACCAACGTGTAAAAAATAAGTATATCCGCACCTCTCATTTCATTTTAAGCCATATTTGGCTGGTTGCTTTACTTATCCATGCAGGCGGATTTTTCTTCTTTATGGCTGCGGTTACGGTTGTATTATGGGCACTCATTTGGATTCTAGACAAGAGAAAGAATCAAGAGAGTACAGTTTAAATAAGCTGATGATGCCCTTGCCATTATAACATTGCGAGCGAGAAAACCCACGGTTTCAATCGTGGGATGAAAGCGAGCGTTGAATGAGGGTAAGGAATTTTCCTTCACTAGTTCAACCTTTGGAAAAAAGCAAACTTACAAACATATATTCCCATGGTAATATATGTATAGTCATGACAGACGAAAACCAAGTTTGCTCGCGGCAAAGAAGAAATCAACAAACATAAACCGTGGGGCGCACGGGGTTAGCTTGGTCATGAAATAGTCATGAGGCTATCGTCGCAAGAATCCAACGGCTTTAGCCGTATGGAGTTGTCAATCATGTGATAAGTATGTTTAGGAGATCAAACCTTCACTGAAATCGACGCTGCAGTAAGTTTTTAAAGCTGTCAGCTCGATTCCTTTTTCTATCCCATAGAGAGTACAAGCTAGCTTACAGAAGTAACAGATGAAGCCTTTATGTATGATTTTTCAAGAATATTTATCGCATGCTGCAATATAGATCGATATAAATGCAAAGATGAATAGTCTTTATAATCGATTGTGGATATCTGTTGTATGTTTTGGTGTTGATATCTGATTTGCAGCTTGTCCAGCTCTCGAAAAGGATATTGATTCCAAAGCCAGTTTACATCCTCTACAAGGGTAGCGATAGAACTTGTGCAGTGGATGCCACAGTAATATAGACCAACACTTTGTAACAATAATGTCGTTTTATCAGGTGAAAAATGCATAGAAACATAGTGATCCACCGCTTTTGGTGGGAATCCGAGGGTAAGACCTAATATTTTGATGTGTTCTGGGTTATTCGGATTTGGTTTCCAGTTGACAGTATCCATAAACTCCGTTAACTTGGTTTGATTTTGAAAAAATAAATACTCGTTAAAACTGGCTCTTTCTTGAAGGGTATAAAATGGGTATTTCTCTTTTAAGTAGGCAATCATCTCATAGCGATCTGTAGTCATCACAGCAGGTTTGATTCCCATAATAAACGCTTGTTCTGATAAAAAAGTGTCCAATACAAAATCGCTCCTTTATATAGAAAAAGGAGACAGCTTGTGCCTCCTATTTATTCTTATCGAACTTCTGCACCGCAACCCCAATTTGTACACTGATAGTGATTTCCATTCCATTCGAAGTTAGTCAACTTACCACATTCAGTACAATGCCCAGTGTATGCTTCTTTCTCGTTTTTTTTATTTTTTTGGTTTTCGTCATTTTCTCCCCAAAACATTACAGTGAAATTCATTTTACTCACCCCTTGTGAAAATGTAAGTAGGTGTGAAAAATTTCATTAGAATTATGTTAGAGGATAAGTTTCATAAGCATTGTCTGTTTATTGTTATAAACCCTTTTTTATTATAGTTGATTTGCATATTCAAAAGGAAGGTATATCCAAAAGGCATTTTATTTTTTCATTTATTTTGGTTCAAGCAGTTCCTGCGACAAGGGGACGGTTCTCTTGTCGCAAATGTAAATCTTAAATCAATTACGAAAAAGGATTGTCATATCATTTGTACATCGTTTCCAAATCATATGATCATAGTCTTTGCCCCAATAATCCTTTAGTAGATAATCAGATTGCCCAAATTTTTTCAGCCAAATTTTCTGGGCAGAACGATATCCGCTATCTAAGCAAAATTCATCAATTCCTCTACTTAGAAATGTAAGGAATATCATATTTAACAGTAATGTTCCAATCCCTTTTCTTTGATAATCAGGATGTACAAATACTGTTCCTATCTCATCTAATCCTGTGTATGTTCCCTCTGTGCAATTCTGAATCAGCTTACTGGCAGGGCCATATTCAATTGTGCCGACAACTTTGTTGCAATTTTTATCAAAAGCGATTAAAAAATATCGTTTCTTTCCATTGCTTTCTAAATCCGCTTTCAAATATTGTTTTTTACTTTCAAATTCATTTTCTATATCTGAATGCAGCTCCAATAAGTTTTCCCTGGCAAATGTATTTGTTATGACGGTATGAAAAAAAGTGGTGAGTTCTTCAACATCTTCTGCTCTTGGTCTTCTAATTTCTATGTTTAACACTTTGGTATCTCCTTCTAAGTAAGACAACAAGGGTATCTTTGGTAATGTGATCAAACTTACCTGAGTCTATTATCTGTGATACTCCAATCGAAAGATACACTCACCATAACATCAATTTTTTCACTCTTTGATGCGAAGTCTAATGAACTACATCTTTTATCATTGCAACAGCTTGATCAATCTGCTCATATGAAACAATTAATGATGGTAAAAGTCGTAATACGTTTTTCCCAGCAGGTAAGGTAACAAGACCTTTTTCAAGCAGTTCTTGAATGATAGGTGCCACAGGTTGGTTTAACTCTATGCCAACCATCAGACCAATTCCTCTTACAGCTATAACATCATCATTTCCCGCTAATGCTTTGTTAAGCTGCTTATAGAGATAGTTTCCTTTTTTCTTTACTTCATGCAGAAAGTGTTCTTGTTTGATTTCTGTTATTACTGCTTTTGCAACCGCCATTGCCAAAGGATTGCCTCCAAAAGTGGTGCCGTGTGTCCCAGGACTGAGAATGGGTTTTAACGAATCTTTTGCAAGCATTGCTCCAATTGGGAATCCATTGCCTAGTCCTTTTGCTAAAGTGATGATGTCAGGTTGAATAGCATAATGCTGAAATCCAAAGATTTTACCTGTTCGTCCCATACCTGTCTGCACTTCATCGATGATTAGGAGAATGTTTTTCTGTTTGCACCATTGCACCAATTCGTCTACGAAGATATCAGATGCAAGATGGATGCCGCCTTCTCCCTGTACAAGTTCTATGAGGACGGCCGCTGTTTTGAAATTTGCTGCTTGTTTGACTGCATCCATATCTTCGAATGGAACTGTATGAAAGCCGCGAGGGAGAGGATCAAAGCCCGCCTTTACTTTTTGTTGACCTGTTGCAGTTAATGTTGCTAGTGTTCGACCATGAAATGACCCTTCAAAAGTGATGATTTCTGGTTCCGCGATGTGTTTGGTATCTTTGGCCCATTTTCGAGCTAATTTAATTGCTGCTTCATTGGCTTCGGCTCCGCTGTTACAAAAAAATGCGGCATTTAACCCGCTTTGTTCACAGAGCAAGGAAGATGCTTCTGTTTGAAGCGGGATCTGATAGAGATTGGATGTATGCCATAGTTTTTCTGCTTGTTGCAAGAGAGCAGCGTTTACTGCTGGATGCTGGTGTCCTAAATTGGTAACACCTATGCCAGCGCTAAAATCTAAATATTGTTTTCCCTTATCATCCCAAAGTGTTGCTTTGTTTCCTTTGACGAAAGCTACTTCTTGTTTCAAATAGTTAGGAAAGAGTGACATGCGATTCTTCCTCCTGTTCTTGAACTAATTTTGTACCGACAAAAGGTTGTTCGGAGTTTGCAGAAAGAACAAGGGATGAGGCACCATTCACAATCCAAACTTCTTTTACCGCATGTTGCAGAGCTTCGATTCCTGAGCGGGCTTTGGGGATCATTCCACCAGAGATCTCACCTGTTTGAATATAGCGTTCGATTAAATGAGGGGTTGCTTCGCTAAGAATCTTTTTCTTTTCTCCTGTTCCTGTATAGATACCATCTACATCACTCACTAGGATTAATTGACTTGCATTCATTGCTCGGGCGATTGCAGAGGCCATTTCATCAGCATTGATATTGTAGTGTGTGCCATCCGTTCCAATGCCTACAGACGCGATTACAGGCACCCAGCCTTGCTGTAAGAGGCTATGAATGGCAGTGCTGTTTACTGCTGTCACTTCACCCGCATATCCTAGCAGAGGATCACGTTGTTTTGCTTGTACAAGTTGCAGATCGATCCCGCTCAATCCAATCGCAGGCAGACTAGCAGAAATAAGCTGACTCACCATATGTTTGTTCACTTTCCCTGCTAGTACCATTTCGACAAGGCTGAGCGTGTCGTCATCTGTCACCCGATATCCGTTTAAAAAGGTTGTACTTTTCCCTGTTTTCTGAGCCCACTCGGAAACGAATGGCCCCCCGCCATGTACAATGATGAAAGGGATACTCTGCTCGCGAAGTTCTGCACATTGAACAAAAAAGCTAGAATGCAAATGGGTTAAGACACTTCCTCCTAATTTCATTACAATCACAATAATCCTCCGTTCTTAAGTCCGATAGCTGGCATTGATTTTGACATAGTCATAGGTGAGGTCACATCCCCATGCAGTCGCTGTCTGTTCCCCCTGACAGAGATCGACGAATATTGGTACTTTTTCTTGTTTTAAAACTTGTGTTGCTTTGTTTTCGTCATATGCAACAGGCAATCCTTGATCGACTACCAATATCGAGCCTAGTTTTACTTGTACTTGTTCTGTACGAATGAGAGGTTCACCATAACCAGCCGCACTTAAGATTCGTCCCCAATTTGCATCAGCTCCAAAAACTGCTGTTTTTACTAAGTTTGAACCGACGATTGCTTTTGCGACTTTTCGAGCCGTTTTGATTGCCGGGGCGCCTGTGACAAGTACTTCAATTAATCGAGTAGCACCCTCGCCATCACTGGCGATTTTTTTCGCAAGCTCTTGGCAGACAAACGTAAAACCTTTCTGAAAGGCAGCCCAATCGGGATGATGAGGATGAAGCGGATCATTTTTTGCTAATCCACTTGCCATGACCATGACCGTGTCATTGGTGCTACAGTCCCCATCAACAGTAATCATATTGAAGGTTTTGTCGGTAGCATGCCAAAGCAAAGTTTGTAGGTGATGCGGATCAATCGCTGCATCTGTTGTAATAAAACCTAGCATTGTCGCCATATTTGGATGGATCATCCCAGAACCTTTTGCGACACCTGCAATGGTTACTGTTTTTTCATCTATTTCAATACTGACTTGTACTTGTTTCGTAGTGGTATCCGTTGTCAAAATGGCTTCAGCAAATTTTTCTCCTCCTGCTTCATTAGCTGAGAAGACGACTTCTTCTAAACTCGGAAGTATTTTTTCCATCGGTAGAAATTGTCCGATGACACCAGTTGAAGCCACGGATACTTGGTGTTCTGGAATATTGAGCAGTTGAGCAATTTTTTCTGTTGTTGTTTGGGCATCTGTTAACCCTCGGCCACCTGTACATGCATTGGCAACACCACTATTGACAACAATCGCTCTTAATTTTCCTTCAACTCCGATGTTTTCTTGTGAAACGATTAGTGGGGCTGCTTGAAAGGCATTGGTTGTATAAACAGCCGCTACTGTAGCTGGTACCGAGCAAATAATTGCTCCCAAATCCAATTTTCGTTTTCTTATACCAGCATGAACTCCTGACGCTACAAAGCCCCTTGGCGAAGTGATACTCGCTTTGCTGCTCACTTTAAATAATGAAGCTGGGACGATAACACTCATCAGCCATCTCTTCTCTTTTCTCTTCTTTTCATAAACTAATGAACTTAATTTTGGCAATGTTCAGCTATCAAATGATGTACTCCTAATACTTGGGCACCAGTTTTTCTGTGTTATGCGCAAACAGTAAATATTGGTGAGTCTTTTGTCTTTCTATCTGTAAATATTCAAGGGTAAATCGGTGAAAATAGCAGTCCTGTTGTTTCTGGTATTTTTAGGAGGATGTTAGCATTTTGAATGGCTTGTCCCGCAGCGCCCTTCATCATGTTATCAATTGCCGACAAAAGGATGACACGCCCTGTTCGTTCATCCGCATGA
Organism: Shimazuella sp. NTD247; assembly: GCF_059510415.1. Lineage (NCBI taxonomy): Bacteria > Bacillati > Bacillota > Bacilli > Caryophanales > Thermoactinomycetaceae > Shimazuella > Shimazuella sp. NTD247. Next base: position 39,577 of record NZ_JCAJZU010000010.1, read on the forward strand.
AATCCGATATCACAGTAGTTGCTTCCTTGTACAAACTTGGTTTCCGGCCATGTTTGACCTTTTAGACGAATAAAAGGCGATTCTTTGTAGTTCGAATGGTATAAATCAAATAAATCATCAAATGTATAATTATGCATGTTGTCTGCATAGATGGTGACCAAGATTCCTCTGCTCATCGGGACTTGCTGGGGAACAAAACTGACTTTGATATCTTGTTGTGCAAAATAGCTTGCAAATTGCTCGATTTCAGGAGTATGTTGGTGCTTATCTACTTTGTAAGGGCGTATGTTTTCATTTACTTCGCTAAATAACATCGCCTTATTCACACTTCGACCTGCACCAGTTACTCCTGATTTTGCATCGATGATGATAGAGGAAGGATCGATTATTTTTGCTTGAAGTAATGGAATAAGTGCCAGTAAAGTAGCAGTTGGATAGCATCCAGGATTGGAGACTAGGGATGTGTTTTTGATTTCATCTCTAAACCATTCGCTTAGTCCATATTTGGCTTGACTTAGATAGTTCTTAGGTGCAGCTGATTTTTGATACCATTCTTCATAGATTTGTCGAGAAAATAAGCGGAAATCTCCTGATAAATCTATTACGTATTTTCCCATCTCCAGTAGAGAGGGGGCCCATTTGCTACTAACCCCTGATGGAGTAGCAAAAAAGATAAGTTCCATTTCCTTTTCAGCGATTGCCTCGATAGTGAGTTCTTCTAAAATGAGATTCGAATCGAGATGTGGGTAGATAGAGTCCAGCGGTTTTCCTATTTGAGAAGAGGAAAAAACAACTTCTAGTTCAAAGTAAGGATGCTGTTTTATTAAACGAATCAGTTCTGCTCCGCTATATCCGGAGGCTCCAACAACAGCTACTTTCAATAAAAATCACTCCTGACAGCGCAAAAATGAATATGAATTATTATACATATATATTTATATTTATACAACCCTTTTTTTGGAATTTAGGAATGTGTCAATTTATAACATTGCGAGCGAGAAAACCCACGGTTTCAATCGTGGGATGAAAGCGAGCGTGAACGAGGGTAAGGAATTTTCCTTCACTAGTTCAACCTTTGGAAAAAAGCAAGTTTACAAACAAACATTCCCATGGTAATAGATGTATAGTCATGACAGACGAAAACCAAGTTTGCTCCCGGCAAAGAAGAAATCAACAAACATAAACCGTGGGGCGCACGGGGTTAGCTTGGTAATGAAATAGTCATGAGGCTATCGTCCCAAGAATCCAACGGCTTTAGCCGTATGGAGTTGTCAAATCTTTAATCCTATTGATCTTTGGAGAGATCTATTTAGAAAAAAATTTCATAGGTATTTTTAGGGTAAGAGGAGTTAGGTTTACACCATTAGGACTAGAGTAAGGATAGAATACATGTGGAGATTCAAAGAAGAAAAACAACAGAATTCAGAGTGATTTTGGTAAAATGCAGTGGGAGTAGTAAAGCAGGATGTCAGCAGGGTGTTTTTTTATGTTTAATGTGTGATATTACGGCAGTTCAGTTGGTTTAAGTTCAGATACTTAGACTAGACGATTGATGGTTTGGACACCGTATTCGATGTCCAAAACTTTTTTGTCTCTACTTCTTTATGATCTTACACACCCCAGAAAGTTCATATGGTTCTTTTAATTCCACATGATGAAGCATTTTTAACACGATACCTCTTGGTTGTTTTGGTGTTATTTTTTTAATAATAATGCGGTCTGGGTAGGTGAAATCAGTGACAATTCGATATGCTCCAATCAGGTAGGTATTACCCTTTGAGATGCAGGATATATTTGCTGGAACCAAGATCTCCCATTTGTCTGCGATGATGCCTTTAAGAGCAATTTTTGTATAGCGACTCATGTATGTTCCTTTCAAATGGGGAAGTTCATTTTTATGATATAACGAAAAGGTGCATGCTGCAAAACTTTCTATCGAGTTGTTCATGATATAATAAGTGGAGTAATTATGCCTACAAATGAAGGGATTTCTCGTGTTTCGTACAAAGTCTTATTCTGAGATCATGCATAAGATCGGAAATCAGGTTCTTTACATCCAGTGGAATGGATCGAACTGTGAGGCAGTATTTCTCGGCGGCAATGTAGATGGAGGCGTGCTAAATAAGCTTTCACTCCAAGAACAATCCTCTGGAATCATGGATGGATCAAGGATTTATGTAAATGATACCACTGTTCTATTCTGTCATATGCTCAATGGTCCTGTTTTGTTTAACGAGACAGAACTGACCGAGGAAACTCGACTGAACCCTGATTCTTATCGAATCGTGGAAGATGGAAATAAGATTCATCTGAAGAAGAGGTAAAATCGCCTGAAATTTGTGGGTCTCCCTACCGTTTTGGGTAGGGAGATGCAAAAATATTAATAAGTTGGATCAGCGACATGTACCAACTGCTTGCCTATATTTTCTCCAGCGAATAACCCAAGAAATGCTTGAATGGTATTTTCAAATCCTTCTATTACATTTTCCCGATATTTTAATTTTCCTTGTTTCAGCCATTTTGCTAGTTGGGCAGTGCCTTCTTCAAATCGATCTGCAAATTCCCCAACAATAAAACCTCTCATCATCGCACTATTGATCAGCAGCTGGGCTTGAATACGAGGACCGATATCCATATTTTCTTTGTTATACGAAGAAATCAGGCCGCACAAGGGGATGCGTGCTTTGTAATTGAGTTGAGATAAAACAGCATCCGATATAACTCCACCTACATTTTCAAAGTAAATATCGACACCATTGGGGCAGGCTTCTGCAATTGCTTGTTGTAAGTCAGACGTTGTTTTGTAATTGATAGTGATATCAAAACCAAGTTCATCTTTGAGATAACGGTTTTTTTCCTCTGATCCAGCAATCCCCACTACTCTGCATTCTTTTATTTTGGCGATCTGTCCCACCACTGAACCTACTGCGCCCGCTGCACCTGATACAACAACCGTTTCCCCCTTTTTGGGCTGACCAATTTCCAATAGACCAAAATATGCAGTGAGACTAGGCATTCCTAAAATTCCAAGAGCAGTAGAAATCGGTGCAATATCGGGATTAATTTTTCTTACTTGATCAGAATTAACAATAGAGTACTTTTGCCAGCTTAAATTTCCGAGTACAATGTCTCCCTTTTCTAAATCAGTTGTTCGTGTTTCAATGACTTCTCCTACCACTCCGCCAGTTATTACTTCATTTAGCTTGTATGGAGGAACATAAGATTTTTGATCATTCATCCTTCCTCTCATATAAGGGTCTACGGATAAGTACAAAGTACGAATAAGTGCTTGACCGTCGGCTGGTTCTGGTACAGACAGTTCTACGAATTGAAAGTTGCCTGCTGTGGGCATTCCTTTTGGTCTGCTAACGAGAATAATTTGCTGGTTTATTTCTGATGTCATTGGGATCATTCCTTTCGTCTAAGTTAGTATTACCTGTGTATATCGGAAGTAATGCAAAAATGTTTAATAGTAATGGGTAATTTGCAATAAAAAATCGACACAATGTTATGCAACATTTGCCGATTGTACTATTTTATTTGATTTTTTGGGCGACGGATGATGTCCCAATGACATCATCCGTCGATCGCTTTACTGACTTCGCAGACTGATCAGGAGAATTCGCATTGCTGCTGCGCTGTATTCTTTCTGCCGCAGCAGCTGCTTAGCTCCTTCAGGATCTGTCATAGCTACCTGCTTGACTTCGACGTAACCATTGTATCCGCCGTTGCCAGAGGCACTGCGAATCTGCTGTACTGATGCGGTCATGAGCGCTGTAACTACGGCGCTGAGCATCTCATCACTAGGCATTTCTGCCATCATCTTACCCTTCTGTGGGAGTTATCTGGATGAAAGTGAATCAACATGTCTCTAATAATTGTATAAAAAAATAAGAATGTTTACAATGCAAAAAGTGACATCAGGATTATTTCCCTGTTGTCACTTTTTGTTGTGATTGTAGTTCATTTATTTGCTCGGGACTGTAGAGAACACTTCTTGGGTAGGCAATATGAATATTATGCTGGCGCAAGATTAATACACTTTCTTTACGCATCTCTCTTTCTAAGTTCCAATATTCATCTGGATCACTGAGTGCAGTGATGGTGAACTGTACTCCATTTTGATCAATGTTAGTGACACCAACAACTTCGGGCTGTTCTACTAGATTTTCTTTAAAACGTTCTCCAATTTTTGTGACCACTTCTTCTAGTGCTTTCGAGACCACATCCAGGTTGGATTCGTATGGAACAGTGATTGGTACGATGGATCGCATTTTCTCACGGTTATAGTTGGTTACTTGTGTGATTGTACCATTCGCCAGATAGTGGAGTCGTTGGTTGTATTCACGGATTTTCGTAATTCTCAGTCCAACTTCTTCCACTGTCCCGCGTATAAATCCATTGATTTCAACAATATCTCCTACTTCTAATTGGCGTTCAAAGATTAAAAAGAATCCAGTGATCACATCTTTTACCAAGCTTTGCGCACCAAAACCGATTGCTAAACCAAGTATCCCTGCACCTGCCAAAACGGGACCAAGATTGATGCCGAATTTGGAAAGCACAGTGAGCAATGCGATAAAGTACAGTGTGTAATGAACGACTGACTTGATTAATTTCCGTAAAGTATGTGCTTTGTTTGTTTCTACTTTGCTCCATTTAAAGGTATGATCCACTACTCGATCCAGCACTCTTACCGCAATATAGGTGAGTACGAGTACAAAGACGATTTCCAGCAGCGGAAAAATTAGATTGGAAACCGGATCTTTTACTACGGCATTAAATAAGTTCTTTGTATGTTGGATCATCAAATCCAGCATGTTAGCCGTCGTTAAAAATATGAACATTTTGTTTCACCTCGTCACAAGTATAGCTTATTTTATTCGATTTTCAGCTCTTTTTTGTGCTTGTTTATCACTGAGCCAGCCTACAAAAGAATAAACAATGTCATAGTTTTGATCAAGGTGTGCTATGGCTACAAAGGGAAACTGTTTTTTATGGAAATACCGTACATCCAGCCATTTTACCTCGTAACCATTTTCTTTTTGGGTTACTTGCGGGTATCCATAAGAAGTAAAAGATAAAAAAGAAGCAACCGCATGGCATTCTTTGGATTTTACAGTCGCGAGATGGGTTTGATCATCACGGGAAATGCTACCTGTCCATTCCAAATGCTTATCCCGAATCTCCCCCATTTGAACTTTGCCTTCCATCTCTACAATTACATTCCAACCATTTAAACGATAAGTAGGTATGACAGTAAATTTACCCGTTTCACCTGATTTCTGAATCACCCATTTTGTGATGTGATAATGGACAATGCTCCGCCATACTACGTACACGATGAGAAGACTATAGATTACAGCAAATATATAGCCTGCTGATGATGGTGAGAAATACCAACCGATAAATCCAACTAAATGGAGTCCAAATATAATGGGATCAAAAATATTGATGATATTTAAGGAAATCCATTTTTTTTGAAATGGTCGAAGAGCTTGTGTTCCGTAGGTGTTAAAACAATCGATAAAAATATGAATGAATGTAGCAAGAAAAGTCCATAACCAAAGGGTAGTGAAGGATGAAACCGGTACAAAAAGTGAGATGATCAAAGAAAGAAAAGTAGGCCAAATTAAAATCATAGGAGAAGAGTGTGTCCAACCTCGGTGATTGCGTACATAAGTAGCGTTTCCTTTTAGCCGATAAAGTGTATCCAAATCAGGTGCTTGTGAACCAATTACTGTACCAAGCAAAGTAGCGTAGAGCAAGTCTGGGTTCTGTGTTACTGTTGGATCGAGGTGTGCCAATCCATATAATCCAATACCCATGACGAAGTGAGTACCCGTATCCATATTCTCCCCCTTTTCTATATAAAGAAGGTGCTCCAATGATTTAGTATTATAAAATGTTTTAGCTTTCATACCAGTCATCTTGAAGCACATGTATGATATAAATATAATTTTCAAATAACTTGATTTTGGATTACGTACTTATTTTCTATCATTAACGTATTCTCCGGTATCGTGCAAGGTTTAATTTCAGGATTATTAATGAAAGAAATTACCTGATTTATAAATTAATCCATTTTTAGGAACCTTCAGTACATATATTTCAAATTTATTGAGTTTGCTAATATTACAATTGGGATTGTATATTCAATTTTTGTTATTACATTCATGTTGAGTTATTTCGGGCATGATAGATCGTATTTTATTTCGTGCCAAGTGTTCTAAAACATAGTCACGTGATTAACAAAAGGAGCCTTTGTCAAACACCAGTTTTTCTCTCAAGATTTAAACCCGTGGGTTTCCTCGCCAGCAATGTTATAATAAATTTGAGTTAGATAGAAAAGGATGTAAAATAAATGGAAATAGATTGCAAAACAATACCTGATATTCAAGACGGACTATTAAAGTGGTATGCAGAACATCAACGTGATCTGCCTTGGAGAAGACACAAAAACCCGTATTATACATTGATTTCAGAAATCATGCTGCAACAAACAAAAGTAGCTACGGTTATCCCTTATTTTGAACGGTTTATTACAAAGTTCCCGACAGTATATGATTTAGCGGAAGCGAGTGATGACGATGTCGTAAAATTATGGGAAGGATTGGGTTATTACTCACGAGCAAGAAACCTTCATACAGCTATTAAAGAAGTCGTAGCTTCGTATGAAGGGGTAATCCCTAATGAGAAAGACAAGATTTCCAAACTAAAAGGAATTGGACCATACACAGCAGGCGCCGTACTGAGCATCGCATATCAGCAAAAAGCAGCAGCTGTAGATGGCAATGTAATGCGAGTATTTTCTAGATTATTTGCCATGGAAGATGATATTGCCAAAACAGCTACTCGAAAAAAGATGGAACTCATTGCAGAACAGATTATTCCTGAACATAATCCTGGAGATTTTAATCAAGCATTAATGGAATTGGGTGCTACTATTTGTACACCAAAATCACCCGAGTGTCTGTTTTGTCCAGTAAAATTATATTGTAAAGCATACGAGGAAGGAAAAGAACAGCAACTTCCAATTAAAACGAAGGCAAAAGCTCCTGAAAAAACATCTATTATTATGTATGCAATCACATACAAAAACAAACTTCTAGTACAAAAAAGGCCAGCTAATGGTTTGTTAGCAAACATGTGGGCCCTTCCTACAGATGATCGCATAGAAGAAATGACACATTTTAGTCAAACGGAAGAATATTGTGATATCAATAACTATTCTGCTAAAATTTCAAAAGATATATATCAATTTGATCATATTTTCAGTCATCGTCACTGGAAGATCGTTTTGATATCCATAAAATTGTTAGATGATCCAAAAGTTATGCCAAAACGTTCGATCTGGGTTGATAAAGAGAGTGTTCTTGAATTTGCATTTCCTAAGGTATATCAAAAAGCATTAGAAAAGTTGGGATTTGGAAACTAAGGGAGAGAGAACGGTGACCGAGAATAAGTCGAAAGAAGAAGGAGTTACAAATCGGGCAGCAAGTGGTCAGTCGGAAGAAAGGCAACTAGTATTATTTCAAGCCCCTGCAATCATAGAGAGTGAAGAAGAAAACCAAAGTAGGTTTTTACTATGGTTTGGCCAGAAAAAAGTTTTGCTTCCTGCACTTATTTGTATGTTTTTCTTTGTGGGTAGCTTTTTTGTTCTCTTTTCCTATAAATGGATACTTGTAACGATTGCAGATAAGCAAAAAAATATTACCCAAGTGAAAAATTCGGCATTTATTATTCTTCATGGCAAAAATAAAGATTTTACATTAAACCTTATGGAAATTGGCTACGATGGGAGTCATGTGGAAACGATTGATAAACTAGAACTTCGAGATTGGCTTGAACAAGTGAAGAAAGAAGTGACGGTGTATCCTAAAAATGCGGATTTAGATAAATTAGGCAATGCAATAGTGCCAGAAAAAAACGGCTACACAATCAATGATGAACAAATAGAATCTTGGTTGAGAAATCCCAAACAAATTATTAATAAGCCTCAAGAACTTTCACTAACCGTTTTGAAACCCTCAATAACAAAAAATATGTTATTGAGGGTTTCAAAAAAAGAAATTGCTAGCTATACAACATATTATGATTCGAAAAATAAAAATCGCACGATTAACTTGAAGGTTGCTTCGCAATCTCTCAATAATGTAGTGCTATTGCCTGGTGAGATATTTTCGTTCAATCAAACCGTTGGAAAGCGAACCATACAAAAAGGATACCGTATTGCTCAATTGATTGTACAAGGGGAATATAGTGAAGGAATTGGAGGAGGAATATGTCAAGTCTCCTCAACGCTTTTTAATACTGTTGATCAAATCGGATTGAAAATCACTCAACGTTTTTCTCTCAGTTCCAAAATAACCTTTGTTCCGCAAGGAAGAGATGCTACAGTTGCATGGGACGGACCTGATTTTCGTTTTACGAATAATCTGCATATGCCTATTCTTATACGTGTTCAACTGGCAGGAGGGAAATTAACAATTAAAACCTTTTCCGTTCCAGAAGCAAAGATTACAAAGAAAAAAGTAGAGAACGCTCCAGCTAAGATTTCACAGATGAGTGTGAAAAATGTTCCAGTAAATGTTAGTGCCAATCGGCGAACATAAAATAAAAACCAACCAATTAAATGTAACAATAGTTGGTTGGTTTTATTTTTTAAGCGTGATCATGTGGTCCCCTTTTCATAATTTCATCAATTACTTGATGGTGCAGATTAACTCCTTGTTCATTGATGAGGGGAGACATTTGCGACAACATATAGTGATGATATGATAACTCATCAATTTCCCAGTCTTCGATGGGAATTGTACTCAATTCTTCCAAATCTCTGCCAAAATACATAAATTTCATCACCTCTTATTTACAGTATGTGAGATAATATAGGGAGATCATACAGAAAAATTTTCACAAAATAGGTATAATAATCTGAAAACATCGGAAAGAATAGTAAAAGTAGGAAGGGAGAGGTTCGATGAAAAGTAGATTAGAAGCAATTGTAGAAAACAAAACATTCTTTCTGTGGAGTCTTCGTACCTCTGCTTGTTTTGTATTTTTATCCGTTTTTCCAATCCTTTTTGTGCTAGTAGATGCTTGTCGTGGAACGATTGCCGAAAGGTTTACGTATATTTCCAAAAATTCGCTCCTCGTTCAGGTCGGCTGGAGCTTGACTTTTGCTGCCCTTGTTGCAATTTTCTTTGTATTTACGATGTTATTTTTTCATCTAAATAGAAGTTATCGGCCTATTTTGCAATGGGCATGGTTTATTAGTGTAGTTGCGCTGTGCGCAAGTACTCTCTACCATTTAATTGAAATGGTCATGATGCCAAGTCTAATGCAATGGACAATGATGATCCCGAATGAATCAACTCATAGTACAGTCCTTGCATGGGATGAAGTGTTGTCTCATCTCAGTGGAATTTTTATTCCGACGAGTTTAGCGATAGGCGGGTTGATTTACACTGCAGTGATGTTCCGAACAAAGGAAATACCCAGTTTATGGAGTTATTGGTCTTTCTCTATTTGGTTTATGGTTTTACTTGTCAGCCTATTTGTTTCCTATCTTGGTGTATTTATTTTATTTTTTCTTTCAATTGCCATTTTGTTATATGTTCCTTGGATTTGGCAAATAGGAAAAATAGTGAAAAATTCTTGACGAATAGATAGAGAAGTGTTCATAATAAGTTTTAATACAATTAAACGTTTTGCGATGATAAAGGCTAGTAAGATGAGCGTTGCTTTGTAAAGAGAGCAGACATACAGCTGAGAAGTTTGCCAAAGCACTCACCAGAACCCACCTTTGGAGTAATAGGAAAAACCTACGGTTTAAGCTTCCGATATCAAGCTGTTGAGGTGTCTTTGACACAAAATAAGGTGGTACCACGTGAGCAAACTCTTTCGTCCTTTTCGATGAGAGGGTTTTTTTATTATTCGAGGAGGGGTACAACATGCGTATTGGTTTTATCGGAGCAGGTGCAATTGCAGAAGCTTTACTTGTGGGCATATTGAATCATAAAGATGTTCGATCCGATCAAATAGCTTTTATTAACCGTTCTAACAAGCAACGCTTAGAATATTTAACAGAAAAATATCATTTACTAAGCATCAATCAGCAACGAGAGATGTTGTTAGATTCAGATATTATAATTCTTGCTGTTAAGCCCCAAATAGCAAACCAAATGCTTGAAGAATGGGGAAATAAGTTTTCCAAAAAACAACAGATTATTTCAGTTATTGCTGGAGTTACTACTTCTCACATTGAGTCATACCTAAAAGAAGACATTTCTGTGATCCGATCAATGCCTAATACTTCTAGCACGATTGGCATGTCTGCAACAGCAATTACAGCAGGAAAATATGCCAGCTTAGAAGATATGGATAGAGCAAAGCAGATATTTGAAGGTGTAGGGACAGTAGTTTCTCTAGAAGAACATTTGATGGATGCTGTTACAGGATTATCTGGAAGTGGACCTGCTTATTTTTATTTAATGGTTGAGGGACTAGAATTAGCAGCTCAAAAAGTAGGATTGCCTAGAGAAGTGTCCCGTCAATTAATTTTGCAAACCTTAATCGGAGCATCTCATATGTTGATGGAAACAGGAAAAAAACCTGAAGTGCTGCGGAAAGAAATAACTTCAGAAGGAGGGACAACTGCTGCTGGTTTACAGGTGATGAGGGAATATCAATTTATAGAAGGGCTGGAGAAGACCATCGAAGCTGCAACTGCTCGTTCTAAGGAAATGGGTAGAATAGTTTGTGAGAAGGAGAATTATCATCATATAAGCAAATGATGGCTTAATCATGGGATGGAATCCAGTATTGAACGAGAGGAGGATATATTTCGCTTACAAGTTCAATACTTTTCAGAAAATGAAATCAAGAATATACAATCTATCAATATACTGTCATTTTGGAATTATCGGATAAATGGACTCGCTGTGTTAGGTTGGCAATGAGCGCTTAGGAGATTTGACGTTCCAGCGGTTTTAGCCATATGGAGTGTAAAAGCAAATATACATTATTGAAGCTTAACTCAAAAAAGCGCGAGTTAAGTTTTTTTTTGTTTGAAAAAAATAATTCTGATTTTTAGGTTTTAGAAACTTGTGTAATTGGAAATAAAGAGACTAAAGACATAACTAGGGAGAGACAAAATGATGATTCCATTTCGAGTGGGTGAGGTAATTGACATAAACAGTTATAAGCATGGCGGTGAATTTCATCGACAGTGGAAAGGATCAAAAGTTTTATCATCCGATGAAATTCTGATTGTTTCCAACTATCATCCAAAAGTAACAGAATCCGATGGTAGAATTCATACTTATCCAGGTCTTTCTATTGCTCTGTTTTTTCCAGAAGAGTGGTGGAATATTGTCATGATCTATCGATACAATAAAAAACTTGTTTCGTATTATTGCAATATTGCTTCGCCTTTTCAAATTAATCGAGACAATGGGTGTATCGAGTATGTGGACTATGATATAGATTTGATCGTTAGACCGAACAGAAGTTTCAAAGTAGTCGATGAGAATGAATTTATGGAAAATAGCCAAAAGTATTCCTATCCAAACTCTATTCTAAAGAGAGTCGAGCTAGCTGTGAAGCAGCTGTCTGTTTGGGTAAAAAGCGGAAAAATTCCTTTTACCAATCAGTTTTCTTCACACTGGTATCATCAATATCTGTCCCTTCAATTTTCAGGGGTGAATGGAAGATGCAACATGTAGGAACTAAGCGTTTTTTTCTATGGGGAGTGGGATTTCTTCTCCTATTAATTCTTGTCATACTGATAAATCAGTATGTGATATCCTTATCTATAGTCAATGGTACGTCCATGCGACCAACATTGCAAAATGGGGATCGATTATTGGTGAATAAGTGGGAGTTATTATTTGGAAGGCCTCACAAAGGTGATGTGATTACATTTGAAGACCCAAATGAAAAGGGAAGATTTTTAGTCAAAAGGGTTGTGGGGATTCCTGGGGACACCATACAAATAAGGAATGGAAAATTATACCGTAATGGTAAATTGACCCAAGAGCCTTACATCGATGTTTCTATTGAAGATGGTGATTTTGGTCCCACGAAGGTTTTAGCAGGTACTGTTTTCGTAATGGGCGATAATCGCCACCGCTATGCGAGTCGTGATAGTCGCTATGATAGTGTAGGCTTGGTTCCATACGGTTTAATTAGCGGAAAAGTGGAAATAATCTTATGGAGACCATCACTTTCAACATTCCTTTAAAAATATTGGTCAAAAATAAGAAAATCAAGTGAAATTCAAAAAATGTTCACAAAAACTGATTTGCCTGATCCACCAAATAACGGATAATGGTGTAGGTGTAGTGGGTCGAAAAACTCAATAATTCAATTACCACAACAAAATTTTTCCATAAAATATTTCGGATGACGACATATTTTATGACGAAATAAATAGTAAGGGTAATGGTTAACAAGGAGGAAAACACATGAATTTATTAAGTAAAACACGTAGAATTTCAAAAATACTTCAAAAAAACGCGGGTCATAATCTTGTTGATTTTGATGAGGTAGCTCAAGCGTTGTGTGATGTGATTAGCTCCAATATTTATGTGGTTAATCCAGAAGGAAAAATGCTTGGGCTTGCTATCAACCACGAATTCGATAATGATCGCATGAATGATTATATAGAAAAGCGGATGTTTCCAAGTGAATTTGCTTCTCTATTAATGGAAGTTAACAAAACGATGTCTAATTTAGGCATTGATAGTCCATATACTGCTTATCCAACAGAGATGAAAAATCAGTTTGGAAAAGCGTACACGACTGTTGTCCCAATTATCAGCGGTGGAGATCATCTTGGTACACTCTTGTTATCTCGAGTAGAAGAAGAGTTCGTTGATGATGATTTAATTCTCGCTGAGTATGGTGCAAACGTAGTTGGAATGGAAATCTTACGTGAACGTGCAGGCCAAGTGGAAGAAGAAGCTCGTAGCCGTGCAGTAGTACAGCTTGCTATCAATTCTCTATCCTTTAGTGAGTTAGAAGCAGCTGAACATATCTTTAATGAATTGGATGGATTAGAAGGATTGCTTGTTGCAAGTAAGATTGCTGACCGTGTTGGCATTACTCGATCTGTTATTGTAAATGCACTTCGTAAATTGGAGAGTGCTGGCGTTGTAGAGTCCCGTTCGCTTGGAATGAAAGGAACATACATTAAAATCTTAAATCCAAGATTGTTGCCGGCTTTAGAAAAAGCTCGTCACTAAAACCAGTTTGATATAAAAATCCCTGTTGACGATGTTGACGGGGTTTTTTGATTCAAAAAGGAAATGTGATTGCTAACAATTTTGACAATTAAATAGCTAATATGTGTCTAATTTACGAATTATTTGTTGCCTGATCATGGAATGGAGTTGTAAATTCCCGTTCTTTGGTCTTTTGTGTTTCGTTCATCTCTTGCGATTATGAAATGAATCATCTAAAATGATGATGATATTAGGCGTGTATTTTGTTTTGTCCCATAATTTTCTAGGGGAATGTAAATCACTAGCCATATGGCTGTGATATTACATTTTTTGTATGTTATAACCTAATTAACCAATTCACTTTGCCTTGTGTTTCTTGGGAAGGAGGTATGAATGATGGAAAGATCCGCTGAACGTTATATAACCCCGCATACACTAGCCGATATTTGGAAAGATTTTATAGATATAACCAAACCTGGAATCAATGCTTCTAATTTACTCGCAACTTTTACAGGATATCTGTTAGCGGCAGGGTATACACACACTTTCGGGTGGATGGTATTTATCTATACGATGGTAGGAACAGCATTGGTTATTGCAGGTGGATGTACCTTAAATAATTTTTACGATAGGGATATAGATCCCCATATGGAAAGGACGCGTATAAGAGCAGTTGCTAGCGGGAGAATGAGACCGCGCACAGCACTGATATACGGTATTATCCTAACGGTTATAGGTCATTTGGTTTTAGCCTTTGGAGTAAATATATTAGCAGCAGTACTTGGTTTTATAGGATTTGGTGTTTATTTGTTTATCTATACGATGTGGTTAAAGCGAACAAGCACTTGGAACACAGTTGTAGGTGGGATTTCTGGTGCAGTTCCTCCAGTTATTGGCTGGGTTGCGGTAACGGGAAGATTGGACTTAGCAGCTTGGGCGCTATTTTTCATCCTTTTCCTTTGGCAACCTCCTCATTTCTTTGCACTTGCCATGCGCAAAGCAAAGGAATATAAAGCTGCTGGAATTCCAATGCTACCAGTAGTAAAAGGTAATGCCGAGACCAAGAAACAAATACTCATCTTTACCATTTTATTATTACCTGCTTCGGTTCTCCTCTTTGCAACAGACGCTGTAGGATGGACTTTTCTTGTAACAGCTATTATTCTTGATATTATCTATCTGATTTTAGCTATCAAAGGTTTTTCCAAACAGCAGGATGAGGATCAGTGGGCAAAACATATGTTTTTGTATTCTCTGATTTATCTTACTCTGATTTTATTTTTGATGATGGTAGATGTATTAGTAAGGCAGATATTTTAGTATGTGGTAGAAAGTGAGGTTTGGCTGTGGAAAGACTTCGACTATGGCGCATAGGACTTCTCATTTCTCTTGTAACGCTATTTCTTGCTGGGTGTAGTGGTGACCCGACATTAAGCGTTCTCGATCCAAAAGGTTCAGCTGCGAAAACTCAGTTGAACCTGATCTATTGGAGTTTGGGTCTTATGACCGTCGTTTTTGTAATCGTTATTACTATTTACATTTATGTCTTGATTCGCTATCGGAAACGAAAAGGACAAGACAGAATGCCTGAACAAGTGCATGGTAGCACAAAGTTGGAAATCATCTGGACTGTCATTCCTATTGCAGCACTTATTGCTCTAGCTATCCCAACAGTGCAATATACATTTGATTTGGCACAAGAGCCCCCTGCCAAGGACACAGTTATTGTTGATGTAACTGGTCATCAGTACTGGTGGGAATTCTCGTATCCACAGTATGGTATTACTACTGCGCAAGAATTACATATCCCTGTAGGGAAAAAGATTCTTTTCCGTGTACATGGGAAAGATGTCTTGCACTCTTTCTGGATTCCCTCGCTTGGTGGGAAAGTGGACGTAGTCCCAGGTCGTGTAAATACAGTTATTCTTGATGCAAAAGAACCTAATGTCTATCAAGGAAAATGTGCAGAGCTCTGTGGTAGCAGTCACGCTTTGATGGATTTTAAAGTATTTGCTGAAAAACAAGCTGATTTTGATAAGTGGAAAACGAAGATGAAGCAGCCTGCTCCTGCTGTTGCTACAACTTCATCAGAAGCAAACGGTGAAAAAATCTTCCGTCAAAACTGTATGGGTTGTCATGCTGGTGTGAACCCAAATATTCAAGGACCTAATTTGAATAAATTCGCAACACGCTCGATGATTGCTGGGGTACTGCCTCATAACGATGAGAGTCTAAAAGTTTGGCTACGAAATCCACAAGCTGTTAAACCGGGAACTTTGATGCCCAAAATTGATTACTTAAACAAAGATGAGTTGAATGATCTTATCAAGTACCTAGATAGTCGGAAATAGGATCTCTGTTCAAAAAGGAGGGACTTTATTTGGGAACACTGATATCTCTATTAGTTCTTGTACTGTTTTTAGGCTTTATCTTTACTGGTGGTTACAACAAACGTTTACGAGAACTGCTACGAAATAGTCGTACGTGGGATTGGATTACTACCGTAGACCATAAAAAAATTGGTATTCTTTATTTGATGGCTGGTTTACTATTTTTTCTCATAGGTGGAATTGAAGCGACATTTATGCGCTTACAATTGTTTGCACCGGGAAATGACTTGTTTGTTGGTCGCACCTTTAATGAATTGTTGACCATGCATGGAACAACCATGATTTTTCTAGCCGCAATGCCGATGATTTTTGCGATAATGAATGCGGTTGTTCCATTGCAGATCGGTGCAAGAGATGTTGCTTTTCCATTTGTAAACGCACTCGGTTTTTGGTTGTTTTTCTTTGGAGGATTACTTCTTAATTTGAGTTGGATCTTTGGTGGTGCACCAGATGCTGGATGGACATCGTATACTGGGCTTGCTCTAAATCAATATAGCCCTGGTCCTGGGGTTGATTTCTATGTACTTGGATTACAGATAGCTGGTATCGGTACATTGATTGGGGGACTAAACTTCCTCGTAACAATTATTAATATGCGTGCGCCTGGCATGACTTTTTTACGTCTACCTCTGTTTACTTGGACTGCTTTTGTTACATCTGGTCTTATCTTGTTCGCATTCCCTGCTCTTACTGTAGCTCTTTTGATGTTGATGTTTGACCGCATTTTTGGAGCAAATTTCTTTGATTACACGATGGGTGGAAGTACGGTAATCTGGGAGCACTTATTCTGGATATTTGGTCACCCAGAAGTATATATCGTTATTCTCCCTGCATTTGGTATTATGTCTGATGTAATCAGTACTTTTTCCAAAAAGCGATTGTTTGGTTATAATTCGATGGTTTTCGCAACAGTACTGATTGGTTTCTTAGGATTTATGGTTTGGGTGCACCATATGTTCACAGTAGGATTGGGTGCCATTTCTAACTCTGTGTTTGCGGTTGCAACTATGGCTATTGCAGTGCCAACTGGTATTAAAATCTTTAACTGGTTGTTTACGATGTGGGGCGGAGAAATTCAATTTAAAACACCGATGTTATGGGCTGTTGGATTTATCCCAACCTTTGTAATGGGTGGGATGACTGGTGTGATGCTAGCACTTCCACCTGCAGACTATCAATATCAAGATAGTTACTTTGTTGTTGCTCACTTCCACTATGTGCTTGTTGGTGGTACAGTGTTTGGATTATTTGCTGGCATTTATTACTGGTGGCCCAAAATGTTTGGAAAAATGTTGAATGAGCGTTTAGGAAAATGGCACTTCTGGACTTTTGCAATCGGATTTCATCTGACATTTTTCCCGCAGCACTTTTTAGGACTATTTGGGATGCCACGTCGGGTATTTACATATCAATCGAATGTTGGCTTAGAAAAATTAAATGAAATTAGTACCATCGGAGTAGCTGGTATGTTCATCGGAACGATCCTTTTCCTCATCAATGTCATTCGTACACTTCGTAATGGAGAAAAAGCGAAAGCGGATGCCTGGGGTCTTGGTCGTACATTGGAATGGTCGATACCATCACCTCCACCAGAATATAATTTTGCACAAACACCTTTGGTTCGTGGATTTGATGCATTATGGATTGAAAAAGAGGCTGGTAATAAGTCGATGACACCTGCCGAACCATTAGGTTCGATTCATATGCCATCGCCGTCATATATACCGATCTTGATGTCACTCGGATTTTTCTTTGCTGGCTTTGGATTTATTACAAGAGCCATACCTGCCGCAGCTTTAGGACTGGCAGTCGTTGTAATAGCTCTCTTCCTTCGATCATTTGACTATGATCATGGGTATCATGTGGATCCAGTCGATCCTGAGAAGGGAGGAGAAGAATAATCATGGCTAATCATGTTAATTCCAGTACAGAAATGCCAGACCATTTGGAGACGTCTACATTTGAGGGGAAAAATAAAGTATTAGGTTTTTGGTTATTCTTAGGTGCAGAAACGGTACTATTTGCTTGTTTATTTGGTACGTATCTCGCGCTCCGCAATCAATCACTGCAAGGACCAACTACACATGAGTTATTTGACTTAAAGCTAGTTGCATTGGCGACAGCACTTCTTTTAACAAGTAGTTTGACAAGTGTTTTGGCGATGATCAAAATGAACCAACGTAGCCTAAAAGGGATGGTATCTTGGTTAGTCATTACTTTGCTGCTGGGTTTAGGCTTCCTTGTGTTAGAAATATATGAGTTTCAGCACTATGTTCATGAAGGACATACGTTTATGAGTAGTGCATTTGGTTCATCATTTTATGCGCTAGTTGGAACACACGGAGCTCACGTAACCTTTGGGATCATCTGGATTACAACTCTGATCATCCAAACTGCACAGCGAGGAATTACAACAGAAACTGCTCCGAAATTATTTGTAAGTAGTTTGTACTGGCACTTTATTGACGTTGTGTGGGTATTTATCTTCACTCTCGTCTATCTGCTAGGAAAGGTGGGCTAAATAGTGGCGAAAGAAAATAACCAAGCTATTAGTCGCAAACCTGAAAGTGCGATGAAACATATCCTTTCTTTTGTGTTTATGATCGCATTTACAGCTGCTGCTTTTTTTGTAGTCATGTCTGATAAAGTTCCTAGTGGTTGGGTTATTCCCTTATTGCTCATATTTGCTGTCATTCAGGTCTTTTTGCAGCTATTTACGTTTATGCACTTAGATCAAAAGGGTACAGCGTTTTATACAATCTTTATTATTTTCGGGATTTTTGTAGCAGTAATTTCTGCACTTGGTATTCTTTTAATGTAAGAAAGAACAGCTCTCCCCTTCTAAAGCGGAGGGCTGTTCCTATAATGCTAACGGAGTGATATATGTGAGTTCGGAAGACAAAAATCAGGCTCTACTCTCAGAAGACAAAAATTATACTCCTTGGATTGTGACAATCACGATTGTACTCAATCTAGCTATCGTACTCATTTTCTTTTTGCCTAAATACCAAGGATTGAACCATCTTGATTTGACATTTTTGCCGATGATGAATGCGATATTTAACAGTTTCACATTTATTTTTCTTTTGACAGCATTGTTTTTTATAAAAAGGCGAAATATTGTTTTGCATCGACGCTTTATATATGCTGCATTTACAACTACCCTGCTTTTCTTAGTTACCTATGTGTTTTATCATATCAATGCGGCTGATACGCATTATGGAGGCACAGGTCCTTTAAAATATATTTACTTTTTTATCTTGATTTCGCATATTGTGCTAGCGGTACCTACAGTTTTGATTGCTTTGCTTACAGCCGTTTTTGCGCTCCAAAATAAACTGCATAAACATCGCAAAATTGCAAGATGGACGATGCCGATATGGCTGTATGTAAGCCTTACAGGTGTATTGGTTTATATTATGATTTCTCCATATTATTAAAAAAGCACGCTCTAATTGGAGCGTGTTTTTTTAATAAAATAATCGATTGATTTAAAAGAAGTAACCACATAAAATGAAATTGTATATGGACCTACAATGAGAGGATTCCAAATGAATCAGATCAGAATTGGCAACGATTTCTCGCCTTATTGGAAAGTAGAATCCACAGTGCCTCAGAAAGGCGGCTATGAAGTAGCTCCTCGAAATCACCATGTCACAATAGATTTTCGAGTTGGAGATGAAGTAGCAACTCTGGTGCTGGAGAAGAACTCTGCGAGAATTTCTGGAGGCGGCTTTCATGATTCAGCGAATGGAACCAAAACATTTCGAAACAGTAATGGGGAAATAGTAAAGGTCACAAGAAGTAGAAAAAAGTGATCATATTTTCCCATCAGCCCGAGCAGCTTGCAAAGCTGTTCGGGCACGATTAACTATAAATTGAAAATGAATACTGTTACATATAAAATGATAAGAGGCAGGAATTTTTCCTTTTTGATCTAAGGGATTCCAATGAAAAAGTATACAAATCTCGGCCGTTATTCCGATGTCTGGGAGTTTTCTACCAATCTATACTATTTGGATGGACCTTTGGAAAATACATACGACAGGCATGTTATCTATGATTTTGATAACCGAAAAGATACTGTTGTTACAATTGATATTTCCATGGATAGTGTGAAAGTTTCTGGTGGAGGCTTCTCAGAGGAGGAAGTGACCGATTCGAAGACAATTCGCAGTGGTCTAAAAGTGATTAGGATTACAAAGAAAAAATAACTTCGAATCAATCTGGGCAGATGAAATTTGCTGTCCAGATCAAACTGATTATTCTTTTATCGAATCTAATATATTTTTTGCTGTAATCAAAAACACCTGCACATATGGTACAGGTGTTTTTGATTACATTAACTGATTGGTTCGATATAGATCTGAATTAAAATACTCTGGTATTCAGTATTATCAATGCTTGCCTCACTTCTTCTATGCCTTCTTCAGACAGATTTTTTACCTTATCATGAAATCGATCTTCTATCCTTGCAAAAGCTTCGTTAATTAACATTTCTCCTTTTTTGGACAGACAAATATATTGTTTGCGGCGATCTTCTACAACAGCAGTCTTTTCACATAAATTTTTTTCAATTAATTTTTTGAGTTCACGGCTTGTGTTAGGCATTGATATTTGCAAACAATCACTGAGTTCACTAAGTGTAATAGGATGTTTAACTCCTATGTATTGCATTATCTTGAACTGTATCGGAGTCAGGTCTGCAGGTTTGAATTCTTTTGTTAATTCATCCGTTATTTGATGAACAGAAATGAGAAAATCAACAAATTTATAGGAAAAGTTTTCTTTCATCATTCAACTCACCTCATAGTGATAGAATAACCAATTTATTATCAAATGACAATTATCAATTGACAACAAAATGAGCATTCTGTATAATCTAGTTATCAATTGATAACTAAAGGATGGAAATATGAAAACACTGGTTATTTACACTTATCCGAATCATCAGAGTCTATGTTATGCTTTTTTGCAAAAAGTTATTGAAGGAAGCAGTGAAAATCCCAATATAGAAGAACTTAAGATATTAGATTTATATGAAGAACAATTTAACCCATTGCTCGTATTCAATGAGAAGAAACGAAGAAGAGATATGCATATTGATCCATCACTAGAAAAGTATCGCAAACAAATTAAATGGGCGGACAAAATCGTTTTTGTGTATCCAATCTGGTGGGGACGCCCTCCTGCTATGCTCTTAGGATATATAGATCAAATGTTTGCTTCTGGATTTGCTTATAAAGACAGGGGTGGGCTTTTTCCAGAAGGATTACTAAAAGGCAAATCAGTTGTTTGTATTTCAATGATGAAGGGACCTGCATATTATCCTTTATTTTGGCTAAACAATGCTCACAAAGTATTGATGAAAAAAGCATTGTTAAACTTTGTCGGTATAAAAAAAGTGAAATTTTTTGAGTTCGGCAATATGGAGAGTCCTAAGGGAAGACAAAAAGAAAAACTAAATAAAATATACGAGTATTTTAAAACACTTCCTCATTAAAAAAACGCGACAAGGGGACGGTTCTCTTGTCGCGTTTTGTATTCCTATGTTAATACAGGTGCTTTGCCAAACTGTGCATCATACAAACGATTGTAGTGTCCTTCTAATGCAAGCAATTCATTATGTGTTCCTTCTTCTTTAATCCCTTCTTCTGTCACAACTACAATTTTGTCAGCATTTTTTATCGTTGCTAAGCGATGGGCAATGATCAGCGTTGTTCTGCCGACCGCCAATTCGCTGAGGGATTGCTGAATGGCTGTTTCTGTCTCTGTATCCAATGCAGAGGTTGCTTCATCCAAAATAAGAATGGGTGGATTTTTTAAGAACATCCGGGCAATCGCCAACCGCTGCTTTTGTCCTCCGGATAGCTTCACTCCACGTTCTCCAATGATGGTATCCATCCCTTCAGGTTGAGCTGAGATAAAATCTTGTAACTGTGCCCGATTAGCAGCTTCCCATATTTCATCTTCAGTTGCCTTCAAGTTGCCATAAGAGATATTTTCACGAATGCTTCCAGAAAATAAATATACATCCTGCTGTACAATCCCAATATTACGACGCAGGGAAGAGAGAGTTATATCGGTGATAGATTTTCCGTCAATCGTGATGGCGCCCTCTGTAGTGTCATAAAAACGCGGCAATAAACTGCATAACGTTGTTTTTCCTGCACCGGAAGGTCCGACAAAAGCTACTGTTTCACCAGCGTTTATTTTCAAATTAATATTTTGCAATATAGGTGCAAAATCCTCATAACCAAACGACACATTTTTAAATAAGACATTTCCCTCTAACTGTCCAGCATCAGCAGCATACGGAGCATCCGCAACATCAGGTGCTGTATCCATTATTTCAACATATCTTTTGAACCCAGCAATTCCTTTCGGATAGCTTTCGATAATGGCGCTGATTTTTTCAATAGGACGCACAAAGACATTAGACAGCAACAGAAATCCGATAAATTCCCCGTACGTCAATTGACCATTAATAACAAACCAAGTACCGCAAATTAGGACAAACAAAGAGATGAAACGCATGAGCATATAGTTAATCGATATACTTTTTGACATGGTTTTATACGCTAATAATTTTGCTGCACGATATTTGCCGTTACTTACTGCAAATAATTGTTTTTCATGTTCCTCATTTGCAAACGCTTGAACGACGCGAATTCCGCCTATATTTTCTTCCACTCTTGTATTAAAATCTGCTAAATTAGAAAAGAGTTTCTTATAAGTTTGCGTCATTTTTCGATTGAAATAAAACGCTATAAATACAAGGAATGGAATCACCAAAAATGTTATAACCGCCATTTGCCAGTTAATATACATCATCAGAATACATGAACCTACCAATGTCATACCTGCAATAAATAAGTCTTCAGGGCCATGGTGCGCAACTTCCCCAATTTCATTAAGGTCATTGGAGATTCGCGTCATGAGATGACCTGTTTTATGGTTGTCATAAAAGCGAAAGGACAGTTTTTGCAAATGACCAAACATTTTTTTGCGCATATCCGTTTCGATGTTAATACCGAGCATATGCCCCCAATAGTTAACAATGTAGTTAAGCACGGTATTCAAAACATATATGCCTAGTAATAGTGCGGAAGCTCCAAGAATGAGAGACCAAGACTTGCTTGGAAGCAATTTATCAACAAATTGGTTAACAGCGATTGGAAAACCCAATTCCAGTAATCCTGCGATAACGGCGCAGGAAAAATCCAAGATGAATAATTTTCTATAAGGTCGATAATAAGAAAAAAAACGGCGAAGCATAAACAATCTACCCCTATTCTTTATAAACTGCTAATGAATCAATGTTTATTTTGGTGAGATTTTACATATATATTGAACAGTTTGGCTTGCTTGTAAGTTGACTTTCGTTATCAGTGAGCAGCCTTACTGCTGTCGTCAAAATACCTAGCATTTATTATATCATTACAGATGTGAAGATATTGCAGGGAATGGAAAATTAGACAAGGGATGGTTCAACTTGTCATAAGGTGGATTTTGAATACTACCTGTATTAGAATAAGTAATGACTGCAAGAGTAGTCTCTTCCTGATAGAAAGAGTTTACCAATGGCTGAGTTGACCATGATCAATGCTAGGCTCAAGGCGATCTGGAAGATTGAGGCTAGGGGAATCTTTCGAGGTTTTAAGCTCAACGACACCTATCTTTTTCTTATGGAAACGACACATTTTCGCATCATGAATAATGCAAATAATTGTGTAGTAGAAGTGCATCGTAATCAGCTTAAAGTAGGTAAGAAAACGCCTGTTTATATTAAAAAGGGTGAGGAAAAAGTCGAGATTTGCCAGGTAACGCTTTTGCAGTAGTAAAAATAAGATAATAGAGAAAGCAAAAAGGCTGGGTAGATCCGATTCTATCCAGTCTCCAAATTTTTAAGAACAAAATATTAGCATAAGGCAAACATCTGATTGTCTCTAATGTTTGTCTTATGCTAACGTGTTAGGATATAAATTGAAATAGTACATATAGAACAGATATGAAACAAAAAATACAGAGAACAAAGAATACGACAGATGACCAAATGGTATTGGATGGTCCACTATTCATCATTTCAACCTTGTTATTCTCGTCAATCTGGACTTTTTGAAAGATGAGAAATGAATCATCATTATCGAGCCGAAGGCTAAACTGCCCGCCTTCTTCATACAGTTTTTGCAGTTCATGAATGGTATAATGCAGATCATCTTTACTCATATGTAATATGAGATCATCATTTGTTTGGAAGACTTTTGATTTGTTCATTATCCAGCCTCTTTAATTATTAGTGATAAGGCTCCAAATCTCGGTGATTACCAAATAAATACCAAGCAAAGTCCCCACGATAAACAGCAAAAAGATAAAGTTTTGTCTCCACCGTTTATATGGTTTTACTTCTCCCCCTATCAGTTTTACAGATAAGTGAGGATAGTCAGAAGACGGGAGATGAAACAATACCTGCTCTTCCAAATTTTTGTCGAGTTCTTCTAATGTTGTCCAAAAGTGCAGTAATTCATCTTCTGTAAGTTGGACAACATATTGCTTACCCATTGACTTTTCATTTACTTGGACTCTGCTCATCGCTAATTCTACTCGATTTGTTTCTATTTCAGCAGGTTTTTGGGTTTGACGTGAAACATCAAAAAAAGGTACCTCCCAATGGAACAAAGAGAAGAACCAACCGTTTAGGCTAATTGCCAGAATGAGTGAGAGGATATTAGGGATATAGGAGTCAATGGTATAAATAAGTCCTGTGTCAATCGTGTACACTTGCTGTATATACACCCAAATTTCTTCCATTACAAACTTATCAAGACACTTGTATAGAAAGAAGGATGTCAGTATAAAAAGTAGATAGCCGATGTATTTCATATTTTTCCCTCCATACAATACAATATCAGCCTGTATGGACTTGGAACCTTTGGTTGAATTCATTTTCGGAAACACTGTTTGAACTCATACTATATAGTATAGCAGAAACAAGCGTTGCTTTATTGTATTGTTGAAGTGATTTAGGAGAAATTGTATAACCTAAAACATTTCCCCAACTTTCATACTCAATCATATATTCTGTATATGGATCGCCTGATTCTTTTGAACAAACGTCGATAAAGTTACGTTCTTCATTGATATGAAGATACAGTGAGAACTTTTTGGGAGGATTACTGTTTGGTTCTTCCGTTTGTAGTCCTTCATAAATTTGTTTCAAAAAGGATATTTCCTTTTTTTCATCGAGTTTCAAGCGAATCATTTCCTGCTCGATATCTTCCCACGATATTTCCTGAAGCAATTGATGGAAGCTTGTAGGTTCTTGTGTTGCGATATTTTCTTCTCGGTTGTTATTACTCTTATGTTTTTTTGAATTGGTGATTAAGAAAACAATACTGAGTACAATGATGATACCAATACCTGCAACGATCAACTGAAATGACCTCCTTGAAAAATTTGTTTTTCACTCTTTCGTTATATACACATCGTAAATCAACTAATCCATCATAGCACAATTATTTATTTTTTTTTCAGACAGAAAGGAAGAAAAGGAAACAGATTGAGAAAAATTTGTTTATCCTTTTGCGGTTGAATGCTATTTCGAAATAATTTATAATATTATTAATATAAAATAAAATTATTTATAGATTTGCAGCGATTTTCATGCAGTAAACCAATCCTTTATTTCCCTTTCCTTCCTCATTCTCACTACATCATATATATCCCGACAGATAAAACAATCACATACTAGAATATGTATATAATCTAACTTCTAAGGAGGTATTTTTACCATACATGGGTAAGAAAACGTGGATAGAAGTCATACAGAAGCAGTCAGCAATTCGCCCCGATAAAACGATTTTTACTTTTTTACGAGATATCGGGGGTAATGATTCACGGCTTACCTTTCGAGAATTAGAGCATAAAATGAGTTCTATTGGATCTCATTTGGTACAGGATAGTGCGACGGGTGAAAGGGTACTTATTCTCTTAGAACCCAGCATGAATTATATCCTGGCTTTTTTAGGTTGTCTGTACGCAAAAGCAATTGCGGTTCCAGCATATCCACCTAGTATGAAAAAGCAATATGGCAGACTGCTCAGTATTATTCAAGACGCAGAAGCGAAATTTGCGATAACAAGCCGGAATATTTATGAGAAATTAAAAAAATGGACGGAGGCAGACTTTCCAAATTTACATTGGATCGTGATAGAGGAGTTATCATTGACTCCATCTAAGCCGCCTTTTATCGATTATCGTGCGGACGATCTTACATTTCTCCAATATACTTCCGGCTCGACGGGAAATCCAAAAGGCGTAATGTTAAATCATGCACATCTAATGGAAAATTGCCAACGAATGATCGAAAAATGGGCAATACATGAAGATTCTAAAATGGTGAGCTGGCTACCGCCATACCATGACATGGGATTGATCGGAACGATACTAACTCCGATTTTAGCTGGCACAGAAGCGATAATGATGACCCCGTTTCATTTTGTGCAGCGCCCTATCCGCTGGTTACAAGCACTTTCAGATTATCAAGCGGAAATTTCGATATCTCCTAACTTTGGTTTTGATTTATGTGTGGATAAAATAAAAGAAGAGAAACGCGATTTATTAGATTTAACGCATTGGCGTGTAGCGGTTAATGGTTCAGAACCTGTTCGGCCAACGACTTTGCGAAACTTTTCTACTTACTTTTCAAATGTCGGGTTTAAAGAAGAGGCAATGTATCCAGGCTATGGCATCGCAGAAATGACTTTAATGGTGGCTGGCGGTGATTGGAAAAAGAAACCAGTTTATGCGCATTTTGATGCAGTTTTATTAGAACAGGGGATTGTAAAACAAGTGGCAGCGGATCATCCTAATGCCAGAGAACTAGTAGGAAATGGTCAAGGTGTTTCTGATCATGACGTAATTATCGTTAATCCTGATACAAAGCGAATAGTATCAAAAGGATCAGTGGGCGAAATTTGGCTGAAAGGCCCATGTGTATCACTTGGATATTGGAAGAATGAGATTGCAACGGATGAAGTTTTTCGTGCTTATACAGAAGATACAAAAGATGGTCCATTTTTACGCACAGGTGATCAAGGTTTTTTTAGGAACAATGAGTTGTATATTTACTCTCGTTTAAAAGATTTAATTATCATCAATGGAAGAAATTTTGCACCACAAGATCTGGAATGGGAAATAGAAAATGCACATGAGGGAATACGCAAAAATTGTCTAGCTGCTTTTTCCATTGATGATAGAGGTGCTGAAAGACTCATTGTTGTTTCCGAATTAGAAAATCGATTACTGAAAGAAATGGATAATCCCAAACAAATGCTGAGCAGTTTAATACGCAAAGTTATCTCACAAACATTTGACATCCAAGTATATAAAGTCGTTTTTATCAAACGAGGAACCATTTTAAAAACATCGAGTGGAAAAATACAAAGACAAGCAATCAAAAAGGCATTCCTTGCTGATCAGCTCGAACGAATCGAGGAGAAGCCATGATGAAAGATCAATTAATCAAATGGCTTCAAAATCGTGTAGCAGAGAGTTTGAACCTTTCCCCTGACGATATAAAGCAAGATGAGCCATTGGAACAATATGGACTTGGCTCCAAAGAAAATCTTCTTATCTCTGGGGATTTAGAAGAGCTGTTAGACAGAGAGTTATCACCTACTCTTTTATGGGATTATCCTACCATTGAATCATTATGTGGATTTCTATTGGGAGAAGAAGAGATAGTGCGGGAAATTCATGAATGTAACACTTCCCAAGAACCGATCGCTATTATTGGAATGGGTTGCCGATTTCCTGGGGCGTCATCACCGGAAAAGTTTTGGCAAATGCTAAAAAGGAAAGAAGACCATGTCAGCGTTGTTCCAGAAGGAAGATGGAAGCAAACAGATAAATTGAATGGTTATCCTAATTTTGGCGGATTTTTGCAGAAAATAGATCAATTTGATGCTGCATTTTTTGGAATATCCCCTCATGAAGCACAACTAATGGATCCGCAACAGCGACTATTGTTGGAAGTAACATGGGAAGCAATGGAGGATGCTGGAATTTCAGCAGCAAAATTAAAAGGGAGTAATACTGCTGTGTATATGGGGGTTTCCGGTAATGATTATGCGGATTTGCTTGCTAAAGAAAATGAATTTCATTATTTAACAGGTAATTCCTCAAGTATAGTCGCAAATAGAATCTCCTATTGGATGGATTGGTATGGTCCGAGTATGTCAATTGATACGGCTTGCTCCTCTTCTCTTGTTGCAGTAGATCTGGCTTGTCAAAATTTACGCTGCGGGCAATCTACTTTGGCATTTGTCGGAGGAGTAAATATTATGGCAACACCAAGTAATTCGATCCGATTTGCTTCCGGCGGTGCCTTAGCTTCAGACGGTAAGTGTAAAACATTTGATGCAAAAGCTGATGGTTATGTGCGTGGTGAAGGTGCAGGAGTAGTCGTTTTGAAACGCCTGTCACAAGCTATCCAAGATAAAGATCATATTTATGCAGTTATCAAGGGATCAGTAGTGAATCAAGATGGAAGAAGCAATGGTTTAACTGCTCCCAATGTACATGCGCAAAAAGTGTTACTAATGACTGCATCAAAGGTGGCAGGAATTAACCCCGCTGACATCTTTTATGTTGAAACACATGGTACAGGTACACCCTTAGGTGACCCAATTGAAGTTTCTGCTTTAGCAGAAGTATATGCAGTAGAACGTAAGCAGCCTCTTTATCTTGGCTCTGTGAAAACAAATATAGGGCACTTAGAAGCAGCAGCAGGAATAGCAGGTCTGATTAAAGCAGCAATTTCCCTTGAAAATCGATGGATACCGCCACATCTTCACTTTGAACAATGGAATTCTGATATTCCAGCTGGAAAGTACCCCTTACAAGTTGTGACCGATGGAGTAGATATACCAAGTAACACCTATTTGGGAGTGAGTTCCTTTGGTTTTGGAGGAACAAATGCTCATCTTATACTAGGACAAGCACCGTCTTTACCATTATCCGAAATTATTTCTCAACCAAAGCGCGATTACTTCCTATTATCACTCTCTGCTAGAAGCAACACTTCTCTGCAACAGATGACTATACAATATAAACAACATTTAGAGCAAAGTAAATCCTCTTTTATTTCGCTTGCAACTAACGCTTGGTACCATAGAGATCAGCAAGAAAAACGATTGTCCATTATTGCAAGAAATAAACAAGAGGCGATAAAACTGCTAGCTAAAGCAAAAAGCGAAGAGCAGGATACCAATATTTTTTATAAGACAGTATCGAAAACAGATCGTGTTGTATTCGTTTTCTCTGGGCAAGGACCACAACTGTCCATTTGTTCTAATTTGTTCAACGAGGAACCTGTATTTAGAAAAACAGTAGAAGAAATAGAAGCATATGTAAATAAACGTGTTGATTTCTCCCTATTTGATTTGTTTTCTACCACTGCGATTGAAAAAGATAACATCAAACAAACACAGCTATTTGCTTTCTCGATTCAAGTTGCTCTAGCAAATTTATGGATTTCTTGGGGGATTAGGCCATCAAAAGTTGTTGGTCACAGTTTGGGTGAAGTTGCGGCTGCATATGTGGCAGGAGCATTAACACTCAAAGAAGCGGTTGAAGTTGTCATACAACGAAGTAATTGTGCTGAAAAAATGAAAAACAAAGGGAACATGCTGGTTGCACAAATAGATCATCAAACGGCCTGGGATTTGGTGCAAAAATCAGCTGGAAAAGTCGCAATTGGCGTTTACAATAGTCCCTGCAGCCATGTCCTTTCGGGGGACAGTCTTTATCTGAAGAAGTTACATGATGAACTCAATCAACAGGGAATATTCGTTCGGCTATTAGAAACATCTATGTATCCTTCTCATAGTTTTTATATGAAAGAAATAGAAAAAGAATTATCTCATCAGTTAACACCCATAAAACCTCGAAAAACTACAATTCCATTTTACTCAACAGTAACAGGGCTGGTTCACGATGGCTCACGCTTAGATGCACAGTACTGGTGCGACAATCTCTGTAAACCTGTTTTATTTCAAGATGCCATGCAGACTTTATTAAAGAAGGAGGAAACGTTGTTTTTAGAAATATCTGCGCAACCCAGTTTGTTAAATGCAATGACGGAATGTGCTGATACATGGAATAAAAATATATTAGCTCTGCCTTCTTTACAACGTGATCAATCAGCAATCTTTACATTACTATCATCCCTTGGGAGTTTACACAGCAATGGTGTTCCTTTTGACTGGGGAACGGTTTTTGGTACGCAGCCGACCAGTGAGCGAATTCCAACTTATGCTTGGGATCATCATTCATACTGGATAGATTCCTCCTATGAAGAAATGCAGACTGTGAAAAGTGTTGTTGCACATAAAACCAAGAAAACAATAGTATTAGACGAATATATCAAAAGTGTGATAAGCGCTACTTTAAAAATACCTATCGAGTCAATTCCTCTGGACAAACCGATAATTCATTTAGGGTTAGATTCCATATTAGCATTGCGAATAAAAAATACACTAGAACAAGATTTGAATACACGTATTTCGATAATCCCTATTTTACAAGGATGTTCCATAATTGATCTGGTGGAAACCATTACAGAGTAAAAGGGGGATACAATGAGCTTACAACATTCTTCATCTGTTCCTTATCCAAAGGGAAGGCTTATCTGTTTTCATCATGCAGGTGGTAATTCCCAAGTTTTTCATACATGGACAAATTGGTTAAATGATTTGTCACTTGATATATTAGCTGTTGAACTGCCTGGTCATGGACGGAGGTATCAAGAAGATTTAGTATCTACAGCAGAAGAAATTGCTTCCCAATTAGTTCCTGATCTAGTCAATTTTTTTCATGAGCCCGTCTTTCTATTAGGCCATAGTATGGGAGCCATTCTTGCTTTTGAAACTGCTAGACAGCTTTTACTTTTAAATAAAAAGCCCAGTCACTTATATATTATAGGAGCATATCCGCCTAATGTCAGGAGAAATAGCATAGCTGATGAAAATGATGATGTTTTTTTGAGAGAGATCCGGCATTTAGGGGGAATGCCAGCAGAAGTGCTGCAAGATCAAGAGTTTATGTCCTATATGCTGCCAATCATACGCTATGATTTTAAGTTAGTGGAAAAGTACAAACCAAATGTTACAAACTTTGCTTGCCCAATAACAGTTTATGGTTCAGAGAAAGATATTATTTCTGAACAAGATCTAAGGAAGTGGAGAGATATAAATCCTGTAGATTTTTCCCTCCAAATGTTTGGAGGCAGTCATTTCTTTTTACATGAGAAAAATCAAGCTTTTCAATCAGCATTAAAAAAATCTTTAAGACACCAAATGGATAATCACGAATAAGGAAAACATAGTTAAGATAGAAACTAGTGCTAGATTTGACTCTAGCACTAGTTTTTTAATCATTTATTTTTTTCCATACAATATCGTTGGATAGGAACATTTTTCCCATAACTGTTATAGGAGAGACTGTTGATAGTAATAATTCTCTATCATTTAGAAACTGAAATGACCTTTCTTGTTTTCCTCCCACCCAGCTGGGAACAGAGGCCACTTCTAAGTGGTGTATTATCATCTGATTCTGTATCTCGAATTTTCCTCCGTAAGATAAGTAGTCTAGTACATTTGCCGGCTGGTCATCTTGGAGTGGAAATTTTTCATGCATGATAGCAACTTGAACATAGTTTTTATTTGTATAGAGCAAATATCCTTTTGGATTTCCTCCATATAAATGTGTTTTTGTCCCATTTGCTAAAATACTTTCAAATGAGACTAATTTCCATGTTCCATATAATCGATTTTCGGTCATCAAATCACTCTCTTTTCTAAGCTGTGTCAATCCAGCAAGCAAGAAAGATCAATTATGTTAGAGAGTAGAATAATGGGTGTTGCATTGACCAACAAAGACAGTTGAAATATCTCCAGCTGTTTCTAAAAACACTCTCGCTGTTTCCATTCCCTGCATACTAGAGAGAGTATGCGATAATGCCTCTTGACTAGAAAAATACATTTGCCCCATGAGAAAACATGGACTAGGTTCTCCAGTAAAAGGTAAATCACTTGCTAATCGAGTAACTTCTACTTTGATAACTCCTTGTAATGAAAGAAGTAGTGGTACAAATTCCTCTTCATAGTATTTGATAAATTTTTCGGGGTCTTCCGCATCATAAAATAAAGCAATAATTTTGTACACTTGTTCCTTTCTGCTACTAAAAATATAGAAAAACATCTCCGTATACATGATTTTCTACTGAAAATAGTTTATTTCATTATGACAAAAATGTGGGAATGTTTCGAAATAATTTGTCATAATGGTATGAACACTCGTAAGCTTTATCCCCACGAAGTTCACGGTGTATCCTACATCAAATTTGTTATTTTGGGTTTTATTTTTTATGTAAATTTAAAATTAGTGTACAGTAACTGGATATCATTCTACTAAGTAGCAGAGTTCACCTCCTGATGTATGTTGAATGCAGAACTAAAAAAATACCTATCCATCTCAAATGGGGATAGGTATATTATTCGCCATAGTAATAAATATTCCTACTATTTAAATGTTAATCTATGAATATATCAGGTATTTGTCATTTGCCTAAATGATTGATGGACTGCTTCTATTGTTTTTTCGATATCCCTTTGGCTGTGTGCAGTAGTGAGAAACCAAGCTTCGTATTTGGATGGGGCTAAATATATTCCTTTTTCCAGCATCAAG
This sequence comes from Shimazuella sp. NTD247, assembly GCF_059510415.1. Taxonomy (NCBI): domain Bacteria; kingdom Bacillati; phylum Bacillota; class Bacilli; order Caryophanales; family Thermoactinomycetaceae; genus Shimazuella; species Shimazuella sp. NTD247. Next base: position 71,942 of record NZ_JCAJZU010000010.1, read on the forward strand.
CGGAAAAACTGACCGAATTTCTCACTGCTTGCCTTTCGTGCTCCTTCATAGTCTGTGACGGGTTGATCACTAAAGTAAACAGTAAGCGCTCCGCCTTGACGGTTTAATTGGATGGTTATGTTGTATTTTTTTGCAGCTTCCCAGATCGCATCTTCCAACTGTTCACCCATACTACTTAATGTTTCATATGTATCTGGTTTTGCTAATTCGTTTAAGCAAGCCATTCCAGCAGTGATGGATAATGGGTTCCCAGCCATTGTACCAGCTTGATACATTGGTCCCATTGGTGCGACCTTTTCCATAATTGCTTTTTTCCCACCGTATGCACCGATTGGAAGCCCACCGCCGATAATTTTTCCTAAAGCAGTAAGGTCAGGTTCCACATTGTATAGGTTTTGTACTCCGCCAAAATGGAAGCGGAAACCAGTGATTACTTCGTCGTAAATAACAAGTGCCCCTGCTTGATGTGCAAGGTTGTTTACTTGTTGCAGAAAATCGGGTTTTGGAGGAACAATCCCGAAGTTACCAACAAGCGGTTCCACTAATATTCCTGCTACTTGATCTCCCCAGTGTTCCAGCGCTTGTCTGAATGCTTCTATATCATTAAATGGGACTGTGATCACTTCTCCAGCGATACTTGCAGGTATACCAGCACTATCGGGAATGCCTAATGTGGAAGGGCCCGAACCGGCCGCTACCAAAACTAAATCAGAATGACCATGATAACATCCTGCAAATTTGATAATTTTATCTCTGCCTGTGTATGCACGGGCGAGTCGAATTGTTGTCATGACTGCTTCTGTACCGCTATTTACAAAGCGAATTTGTTCCATGGAAGGAATGGCATCCCGTATCGTTTGCGCAAATCGCACTTCTTTTTCTGTAGGAGTGCCATAGAGAATCCCAAGAGACGCCACTTCTTGGATCGCTTTGGTTACTTCCGGGTGTGCATGGCCTAGTATAATCGGCCCAAATGCTGCTAAATAGTCGATGTATTGATTATCATCTTCGTCCCAAAAATATGCCCCTTGTGCTCGTTTCATAAAGATCGGATATTCACCGCCAACAGCTCCAAAAGAGCGTGATGGGCTGTTGACTCCACCAACAATGACGTCTAGCGCTTCTTGGTATAGCTTTTGTGATGTATTTGTTTTCATTTTTATTGCTCCTTTCTTCCTTCGTAATTATACATGAGAAGAAGGCGGTTTTTAGGTGAGAGTAAATTTAAAATAAATAGATTATTGTTTACAGGGATATTCTAGGAGAGGTGTGTGTAATGAGGTTAACAGAAATAGAGATATTGATAGAGAGAGCAATCAAAATTTTTAATAAATTATATTCTTTCTGATTCGTATATGGTAAAATGAATTTATTATTGAATACTATTCTTTAGGAGGTAAAAGTAACCATAAGTAGCAAGTGTTATTTAGAGTTCAACAAATACATTTGTATGTAAAGATGTGAACGATTACATTTTAAAATAATGCGATGGTTTGAGTTAGTCCACACTGACTGCTGTGTTTACAGCAGTTTTTATTTTGTATAATTCACTTCTTTTTGTAATGTGCAGCAGTGATGGAAGACTATATCCATCACTGCTGTTCTGCAAAATATGGAGTTAAACCTGACTATTTGGGAGCTTCTTATGGATTGAACACAAGATTCTATAGTATTCCTTTTTTGCATTCTTCCATGTGTCATCATCCCAAGTTTTGTCGAGATGCCAACGTTTGATGACTGAAGCTAGCTTTCCAAGGACGGCTTGCCATTCGATGAGGTCAGCATCAAGTTTCAACGCATCCCAACGAAGATAAGCGAGTTTTGCCTCCATGCCAGCCTCATACACATCAAGTTCACGAGGAATTTCTACAAAACTTCCATCATAGTTCGTATCTTCCAATTGTGCATGGCGGTTCCAAGCCGTCTTATTAGCCGTTTCGGCTTCGGGAACGGCTACTTGTGCCATTTTAATGATTGTCTGGAATCGTTTGATCTGCAGACTACTGTACTCTACATTTTCTCTGCTTTTTGCTCTCGAGGCGAAATGAAAACCTTCACCTGTGATGATTGTGACAAGTTGACCAATGACCTCATCAACCCGATCCGCAGCCTGCAGCGTGTTTTGAGTAAGCTGCATTACCTTTTTTACAGGTTCCCGGGTCTCCATGCTCATCCATGTGTCCCATGCTTCTGTCTGTTTCGCATAAAGGTATTCCCACAGACGAATGACAGACTCCGAGTGTGGATCAGACTGATAAGCTTGAATACTCTGTTCCTTGTATTCAAGTCGGTTTTTGGCACGACACCAAGCATTTTGAACGAGGATTACATCGTTCTTATTCTGACCTAGTTTTATCGTTTTTTCAATTTCGGCAATTTCTAGCCCAAGTTCCTCCAAAAAAGAATCAGCAGTACTTTTGCTGGCCACTTTCTTGTTGTCCACCTCATATGCGGGAATAATGTAAAATACGTCTGCAGTTTCTTTGATCGATTCATAAACCTCGCGAACTTTTTCATTCACACGGTATAGAATCAGAGGTTTTACTTGTCGCGTCCTTCTAGCGTTGCGAGCAACAGCTGTTGCAAAGTCTGCATCAAAGTAGAGTACTACTACAAAGCGATTTTCTTCCTTCGCATCGGCAATCACAACATCGCGCATCGCTTCATTGTCACCGGACTCAGAAATGAAGTTAACCTTAATGGTTCGCACTTCTTTGGCATGTTGACGTGCTGCTTGCCGAAACGTTTCTGATGCACGCTTGGAACCAATTTGTCCAGCCTTGCCACTTTTTTCTTTTGGTGTGAGAAAGTGATCAGGGTTGATATCAACACATTGAAGCGGTCCTGGATAAAAGAGTCGGATAACGTGTTCATGGGTGTGATTGAATTCTCTTGTAATATAGAGAATCATATCTTCGACAAAAACGGACTTGCCAACTCCACAATCCCCATGGAGACAAAAGGTGATCGGACGGCCATTGCTAAGATAGAAAATTTCCTCGAATGTAGGTTGTTCACGCAATTCGAGTGGTGTCATCTGCTTTGTCTTTTGCATCGAATTTCGCTTTCTGAAGAGATGATACATTATCTATATTATAGAATCTGAAAGGAAGAGAAGCTATATTTTTATTGTTATTTTCACTCAAATACTGTAGAAGTAATACGATGAGAGTATGTATAATTAGGGATACCGAACCACTTTTCTTAGGAGAATAATGAATACTGCACCTCCCCGAAAGCAAATTGCAGACAGTTTGAAAGAACAGATCTTGCAAGGGAAGCTTGCACCCGGAATGAGACTAAAAAGGGAAATTGCTCTTGCCTATGAGTTTCAAACTTCATGGGCGACGATTCGAAATGCACTCTACGAGCTAGCAGCCGAAAATTTGATCAAGGAGCAGGACGGCCGCTGGGTAGTCATCTATGATGGCGATATTCGTATGCTGAAAAACGAAGGTCGCGCCATGCAAATGTTGGAAGACAGCATTTGGTGGGCATTTAGCAAGAGTGAACTAATGCGTGAGGCTAGAGGAAAGCGCCAATACGAAGTAATCATTGAAGCAATTAGTTTTACAACAGAAATGCTATACAAAAAAATCACACCGATTTTTGAAGCATTTCGATCTGGTGAGCTTGTTCCGCCAAAGTACCTCACTGTACGCATTATTGCAGCGGATACATCTTCTCCGCTTATTTTTCCAGTGGACATCGATAGCCCAGCGGATCCGGATGCGTTGGAACGATTTCGTGAGCTGCAACGCGATTTTCTGATTCCTCTGGAACAGGAATTGAGAGGTTTGCAGACTGCAGGTCTCGTCCAGCAGGTAAACGTCAATATCCGACTCTTGCCTCAAGTGCCTCTTTCGAAGCTGTATCTGTTTAATGGCAGAGAAGTCTTGGAGGGAGATTATCTACCAAGGAATAACGAAGTGGAGTACAGGGGAAAAAAACTTACAATTCTAGATGTCGTCAGCCTGGATGGAATCCTTACTCGAGAGAGAGACAGATTTCGAGTAAAGAAGAAGCAATTGTTTTTCAACGGGCTTTGGACGAATGTCGTGAAAGATGTTCCTCTGCACGAAATACTGAACTCTTAAGAGAAGGTTTACAGGTAATTTTGCCGTTAACGCAAAATGTGGGTCAGAGAGAAACTCTGACCCACAAAAATTTTTATATTAATGAAATGGATATATCCTAACACTGGCCACCCGAAATGAAATTCAGGTGACCAGTGGTGTTCATATGAGGATGTGTTTCCTCACACGAACTGGGTCTTATCGATGCAGGGCTGGAGAGCCGCATGCAGCTCGGAGTCCGTGGGTTTCACCGACAGTCTCCTCAGCAGAGCCTGAGCCCGCTCGACCGCATCGCACTCTTCTTCGGTCTTGAATGAGATCGTGACGCACCTGCCAATGATCCAATTCTCCCAGATCAGAGTGGTCTTGGGCGGGTAGGTGGTGCGCTTGATTTCACCCTTCTCACTAACCCAGACAAGCGTGGTGTCTTTCTCCAGCTTACTGAACACATACCTCTTGAAGCGAAAGAACGCCATGAATTCTTCGAGAGTGATGTGCTCGGTGACGCCAGGCACTCCGTAAGGGATGGTCGTGGTATCGTCGGGGTTCTGGCGCAAGTAGATTTGTGCTGCGATATTCGTTGCGCCCCATTCACGGACGGTGATCTCATTGGCGAGCAATGTTCCCTCGGACATGTATCCTGCCTTGATCGAGTTGTTGAATTACTTTAACTATACTGTACATATCAGCAGGAAACAATAAATTTGCACTCACTATTTTCACTTTCACTTCTAATGGAAAATATCGGTGCTTTCTGTGTATTGTGAAAGCAAGCGTTCTTATGATATTCTTAAGCTATTCATCAATTTCTCTTATTATTTTACAAATTTTGCTGGTTAAAGGAGGTTGTAGCATGGCTTTCTTTGAAGTAGGCGATGTATATCGACAAAGGTATCTGATAGAGAGCGTTGTTCCCTTCTTTCAAGGTGAACTGGCGATTGCTGTATATGAAAACAAACGATACTACTTACAATCTGCAAGTTTAAATAGACAAGCACCACTGCGCGCGATATCGCAATACCGTAATTTAAAATTGCCACAAGTGATCCCATATTTAGACGTTTATGATGAACCAGGTATGTTAGTATTTATTCGACCATATGTGGAAATTCGACCACTTCGTGAAATTATTACAATGCAAGAGTTGTCGGAAGAACAAGTAGTGAAATGGGTGCGGGAGTTATTGCATGTGGAAGCAGTTTTACGCTCCAAACCGATGTCCATGTACTTACTGCTTGATTTACGGAATGTAGGGATAGACGATCAGAACCAGCTGAAACTGTTTTTCTGTGGCTTGGAACATATTATGGTTTATGAGTCCAAATTGGATTGGGGAACATTTATTTACAGCATGTTATCGGGACAATTTTTGGATGGACCGATTTTGAAGTTGCCAAAAAATTTCAAAGTATCCAGAGCAATGTCTCGGCTAATTCAAAAATCGTTTAAAGAATATTCCGTTCCACCTGTATTAGAACAAGTGGAGATTTTCGAAAATAAACAGTCAAGCAGTGGATTGTTGGGAAAGTTTTGGGGAGAAAAAAAGGCTGAAAATGATACTGTACTCGTACCCAATACAACCAAGCGCAATGTGGAGACTTTCTCTCCCGTGATTCGACCGATTCATCGTACTGAACATCCATTGAAAGAAGAAAATTCTCCTGCTACTACGATCGTAACGGACAAATTCAACCGGTCAGAAGAGGATGATTCCAAACACATCGTCATCCAAGAGAGGGGCACATTGGTGAACGAAGACGACGCAAAAGGCTTAGATAAGACCGATGATACAAAAGAAACCAAAGAATCTCCCGTAGCAACAGTTATTCATGAAGAAGAAAAAACGGTACCTGTGGAAGACAAGAAAGAAGAGTTGGAAAAAGAAGAGAAATGGGAAGACGAATTAGAAGAATTTTTTGCAGAAGAGCCTTTGGTAGGAGAAAAAGATGAACATGTATTTGTTGAGGATGAGCAAATTGCTATTTCCAAACAAGCAGAATCGAATGTAACCACAGAAGAAGATGCCAATGTGTTTAAGGAACCAGAAAAAGAACTTGTTGAGGAACCAGAAGAAGCAAAACAAGAACAACCAAAAGAAGATGTAGTAGAACAGCCTGTTTTTCAGGTCGTTGAGCGTGTTGATATCGAGATATCACCAGTAATGGAAGAAGCAGCATCAGAAGCAAAAAAAGAAGAAGCAACAACGAATGAAAAAGAACAATTGCCAGAACAAAAAACAAAGGAAGAAGAAAAAGCTGTCAAGCAGCATCCAGAATCCAATCAAGCAACATTTAAACTTTCTCCTGCTTTGGCCCAGTTAGAAGGACAAGATCTTTCCCAATCTTTTGTGCTGAAACTCAACAAACAGCAAGAAGAATTGGAGAAGGAACAACAAGAACGCTTGAAAAAAATGCGCGAAGAGTATGAGCGCAGAGAACAAGAGCTGATCGAAGAACACCGTCGAAAACTGGAAGAAGAACAGCAACGTCTGTTAGAAGAGCAACGGAAAAAATTAGAACTCCAGCAACAAGAACTATTGAAAAAGAAACAAGAAGAACTGGCTCGACTTCAGGAAGAAGCAAGACTAGCAAAAGAGAGAAAGAAAAAAGAAGAATTGCGCAAAGCAAAATTAGCAGATGCACGCAAGCAATTTTTGGAAAAACAAAAAGCGATTTTGGCACAAGAAGAAAAGTCATATCAAGAACGTCAACAAGTCCTGCTGACGCAATTGCAGGCAGAATATGAAGAACGTAAATTAACGCTATTAAAACAACAAGAAGAAGAATTCCACTCACGGACTCAAGCACAATTAGCAGCATTGCAAGCAGAACAAGAACAAATTGAGGCAAATATCAATGAAGATCCATCTATCCAAATACCTTCAGATACGAAAAAAATTGTCAATCCAATTGTTTCCGATCAAAAGAAAGATTCAGTCGAATCCTTGTCTCCTTTTACAACTCCAGAGGAGTCATTAGCCGAAAAGGTTGTTGTGCATGATCAATCGGAAAAAACAGCAGTGGAACCAACAGTAAACGAACAAACCAGAGTACCAGCAGTTGAGTCCAACGAAAAGTCCCCTATTTTTAAAGAATCGGAACCAATTTCAGAGGAAGAAAATGCTGAAATTGATAATGTTTTTGCAGAAGCAGTTCCTACAGAGGAGGTGCAATCTGTTGCTAAAGAAGAAGCAGCAATGGAGGATAAAACAAATGAACAAGTAGCAAAAGAAGATTTAGTGGAAACTGAGTCAGTAGCTGAATCAAAGCCCGAACAAACAGTAGATCCTGTGTCAAAACCGACGATGGAAGCTGTTATTGGTAAAGCAGAGCAAGTACTAAAAGAAAAGCAAAAAGAAGAAGAACAGCAAAAAGAAGCAAATGCAGATGAAAAACCAAAAACGTCACAGGTAGTAAAACAATCAGAAGATGAAGATACAGAAGAAGACCAAGAGACTTCAGACGAAAGTCAAGAAGCGACAGGAGAAGAAGCACCGAAAAAGAAACGTAGACGGAGAAGACGGAGAAGAAAGAAAAAGACTGAAAATACCGAGGCTACAGAAGGAGCAGTGACTGAAGCAGCGTCTGGTGACAATCCGTCAACTGAATCTGCTGAAAAATCACCAGAAGATATGAGTTTGGAAGAAGCTCGTAGAAAAAGAGAATTAGAACTGCAGCAACTGGAACGTGAATTAGAATTAGAGCAGCAAGATCAATTATCTAAGCCTAAACCGCCGCAGAAAAAACAACAGTCTACCAAAACAAATAACCAAGCTCCTAAACCCTCACAGGAACAACTGAAAAAGGAACAACCGAAAAAAGAGCAGCCAAAACCTGAACGTTCCAAACCAGAGCCGGAAAAACCAAAAACTGCACAAGCCCCAGTAGTAGCAAAGAAAACGGAGGTTCCTGTTGTAAAAGATACAACTGAACATGCAACACTTGCCAAACAGTTCGAACAGTATTTAAAATTGTTTAAAAAGAAACGATAGGAGGCCAGGCACCTCCTATTTTCTTATGAAAGGAGATTATTTATTGTTTAATTGGATGTCTAGTTTAGGAATAGGTGCAGCGACAGTAGATACACATTTAGAAAGGGACCAATATGCTCCAGGAGATATTGCTTCGGGTGAAGTGGTGATTAAAGGAGGGCTTGGTTCCCAAGTTTTTGATCATATTGAATTACATCTTGCATTAGAATATCGAACAGAAGGAGAATTGAAAAATAAATCTTTCACTGCCCAAACATTTGAAATAACAGGGCCAATCAAAATACAAGAACATGAGATACAAAGAATTCCCTTTCAATTTACTTTGCCTGATATGTTGCCAATGTCAACCGGTCATTTTCCCATTTATATTAATACGGTTTTAGATGCGAAGTTTGCGGTTGATCCCAAAGATGAAGATAAAATTACGATATTGCCAGCGAAATTAATTCAACATATCTTAAAAGTAATAGAAGATGCAGGTTTTATTCTTTATAAAATTGAAAACTTAGAATTAATCCAAAAGCCAAAAGCAGGTTTTCCGTTTATGCAAGTTTTTGTTTTTCGTCCCACAGGTTCGAATCATGGAGTTATTGACGAATTTTCTGTGGTATTCACACATACAACCTCTTCTTTTAAAATGGAAATGGAGATTTTACGAGCAGAGCAAGCATTGCAGAGTACTTTTGAATGGAGTCATCGTGATCCTGAAAGTACATTTCGCATTAATGGAGCGCCTGCCGAAGGAAATCCATTTGAAAAACTTAGATCATTGTTGAGAAGGAAATAGGGGGAACACCGTGAATTTATTTAAGAAATCGCTTGCTACTTTTGGAGTAGGCTCTACAAAAGTTGATACCCGTTTAGAAAAATCTACGTATATGCAAGGGGAACTTGTGAGAGGGAAAGTGCATGTACTAGGTGGAAGTGCAGAACAAAAAATTGATGAGATATATTTGCATTTACAAGTACAATATGAACTAGAAGGAAATATGTCTGAGTATTTGGTAGAGAAAATATTAATTACCGAACCATTTACCATTGGTCCAAAAGAAGATAGACAGTTTGCTTTTGAATTTCAGTTACCATATGATGCACCTGTTTCTACCTCTGGTGCTCCAATATATTTACAGACAGGCCTAGATATTAAACTGGCAAAAGATCCACAAGATGTAGATGGAATCGAAGTATTGCCGCATCCGTATATTGATATGATTTTAGAAGCAATTGAGTCAAATGGTTTGCGTTTAGCTAAAGTAGAATTTGATTTTGAGCGTCACTTTTCGAGACATCCATTCGTACAAATGTATCATTGTGAACCTACTACCCAAATAGAGTTTGATTTGGATGGTGCAGCATTTGTATTTTTTGCTCATCAAAACGAAGTAGAAGTCATCATGCATTTGGATAAAAAGGGGGATGATTTATTCAGTTCCATGGAAGAAGCATTTAAGTTAGATGAAAGACTTGGTAGATTTGTTATACATCTCGATGAGATCCATCAAGGAAAAGAATACCTCTCCCATCGTGTAAAAAATGAGATATTAAAAACGATATGATCCTTAAAAAACACTGCCTTCTTTTAGTAGGCAGTGTTTTTTTGAGGAACTGCAGCATCCTTTGTGTGTTTTACTATTCTGAAGGGAAACATAATGTCCAGCAAAGAGTTTTGTTTCAGGGCTCAGGATGGCCTATGTATTTGTTCACAGACTCTTTCATCCTTCAGCGAGAGGTTTTTGTATATTTTATGAAACTATTCGTTGACAATGAGAATCAATATCAATGATAATGAGGAAGGAATGAGAGCGCAGAAGAGGAGAGTTTATTATTTCATGAAATCAATAAATAAAAGTATGATGTTTCTTGGTGTAGTTCTTGTTTTAGTAACTGGTTGTACATCACAAACAACTGATATTAACAAAAATTCAACAGCACCTGTGAAACAGACGCAGGCAAATCCTGAATTGAATCAAGTGGTTTCAGAATATAGAACTTATGTTGTGCAGCAAACGGATCAATTAGTACAAAACACAGAAGCTTTTGTTCAGGCTGTACAAGCAGGTGATATGGAGAAAGCGAAGCAGTTATACGCACCTGCCAGAATGTATTATGAAAGAATCGAACCAATTGCAGAATCGCTTGGAGATTTTGATCCAAAAATAGATGCCCGCGAAAATGATGTCCCAGCAGTTAGCTGGTCTGGATTTCATAAGTTAGAAAAGGCGCTGTGGAGCGACAAAACAATAAAAGGACAGGATAAAGTAGCAACTCAACTTTTACAAGATGTCCAATTACTCAGAGCGAAAGTAGAAACCGTTCAAATTACCCCTGATATGCTGGTCACTGGGTCAGTAGAATTGTTAAACGAGGTATCTACCAGCAAAGTAACGGGAGAAGAAGAACGTTATTCACATACGGATCTATATGACTTTGTTGCTAATGTGGAAGGTTCGGAAAAGATTTTCACCTATTTAAAGCCTTCTTTACAAAAGAAAGATGCATCATTAGCTAATAATATCCAAACCAAGTTCCAAGCACTAAATACTGAATTAGCAAAGTATAAAAAAGGCGATGGCTATGTATTATATGGTGATTTGAGTAAAGAGCAGGTAAAAAAATTATCCCAACTTCTCGATGCTCTAGCAGAACCATTATCAAAAATTGGTACTGTTTTGGAGGGAGCTTCGTGAAGTCAACAAATGGTGATATTTTATCGCAGCCAATCAGCAGAAGAGAAGTATTAAAACTTACAGGCATTGGTGGATTGGGGCTAATGCTTGGATCGAGTGGAACATGGATTGCAAGTAAAACACTGCAACAAAAAAAGCCAATTGATGTTGTTCCGTTTCATGGGAAAAATCAAGCTGGAATTATTACACCAGTTCAAGACTTTGTTTGCTTTGCTGCATTGGATGTAGTTGCAACGCGATTGGATGATATCCGAGAATTATTCCGTGAGTGGACAGAAGCGGCAGCACGTATGAGTAAAGGTCAAACAGTTGGACAAGAATCAAAACAAGGTCTGATCCCTCCCACTGATACTGGTGAAGTTGCTGGACTATCAGCATCATCGCTAACCATAACATTTGGAGCTGGGACAACATTTTTTCGCAAAGACGGAGAGGATCGATTTGGTTTAGCCGCAAAACAGCCAGCTAGGTTATCAGAGATACCTGCTTTTACTGGTGATAATTTACAAGACGAGTGGTGTGGAGGAGATGTATGCATTCAAGCATGTGCGAATGATCCGCAGGTAGCATTTCATGCGGTGCGTAATTTAATTCGAATTGGCCGAGGTTTAGTTACAGTCAGATGGATGCAGTCTGGTTTTCAGCGAACAGCACAAGCGGACCCCCAAAAAGGCACTCCTCGAAATTTACTAGGATTCAAAGATGGAACGGGAAATCCAGATATTCGCAATATGCAAAAGATGAAACAGGTAGTTTGGGCACAAACTGCTGATAGAGTGCCTTGGATGGTAAATGGTAGTTATATGGTTGTAAGAAGAGTTCAGTTTCGAATAGAAATATGGGATCGCACTACTCTTCAAGAAGAGGAAAATACATTTGGCAGACATCGTGACAGTGGAGCACCTCTAGGAATGAAAAATGAATTTGATAAACTCGATTTGGATAAGAAAAATCTAGACGGCAGCTATATGATACCCGATAATTCACATGTTCGTTTGGCACATGGTGATGGTAAAGTCGAAATTTTACGTCGTTCGTATTCTTATACCAATGGATTAATAGATAAAACAGGACACTTGGATGCAGGACTTTTATTTATTTGTTTTCAGCGTGATCCGCGGCGCCAGTTTGTTCCTATTCAGATGCGTCTATCCAAAGCTGATAAATTGAATGAATATATTTCACATGTAGGAAGTGCGGTTTTTGCTTGTTTTCCAGGAACCCATCAAGGTGGTTACATAGGGGGTTCATTGTTTTGATAATGATTAAACGTAATGTAAAGATATTATGTCTATTAAGCTTACTTGTTTTTCTTCAACCTTTTGCAATGGTGTATGCGTCTTCTTCTGATGAGTTAATGATTCTCGTAGGTGACGCCTTGGCAAAAGCAGGGGCAAAAGATTGGACAACGGTTCAAGCGGATTTGACAAAGTATCAACAGACATGGCAACAACAAAAAAATACTGCTGATAAAGCAACACAACAAACAATCAATCAAGCTCTTTTACAGGCTGATCAAGCATTGAAAACAGCAAATCAAAACCCGTCAAATGCTTTTCAATCGATTTCCAATCTAGCAAAGATTACCGATAAATTTGTTTCCGGCTCGCAGCAGATCGCGAAAAAGTCTGGAAAAGAAGAAGCAAAGCAACTTTTAACGCAAATGCAGAAATGCCTAACATTTGCTGGTAAAAATGAACAATTGCAAACAAAGAGCTGCTACCAGCAATTTACGATCGAGTGGACAAAAAATGAACAGCTTATTCGTAATGATTCATCCGCTTTTTATGGGCAAGTAGAGACAAAGATGAGTTTGGCGCGGATTTATATTCAAGCAGAGCCGGTCGATCAAACAAAAGTAATCCAAGCAATGCAGGAACTCATAAAAACGCTGGAAGATTACAGCAATGGAAATGTGAAAATATCTGCGAATAGCAGCAAAGATACAATAGCAACTGTGCTGCAAATTTTAAAAAAGGCAGATAGTCTTGTATCTTCAGGGCAAACTTCTCAAGCAGCAGAGCAAATGCAATTATTCATTCAAAAGTGGCCGAATGTAGAAGGAATTGTCCAGATTAAAGCGCCTGAACGCTATACGAAAATAGAAAATCAAATGGCAGAAGCATCTAGCTATTTGGTATCTGCTCCTGTGCAGACAAAAAAAGCATCACAAGTAATCAAACAGATGATCACTTCCTTAGAGATGGTATCGACAAATGAAAATTACAATGCATGGGATGCAGGAATTGTACTGCTTCGCGAAGGATTAGAAGCAGTGTGCATTATTGCAGCATTACTTGCTTTTTTAAAGCAGTCCAATAACCGAGGAAAACGAAAATGGATTTGGAGCGGGGCAGTAACAGGTGTCATACTCAGTATTGGAATCGCCGTTATACTGCATGCGTTTCTGGCTGACATTGCAACAGGCAGTACAAGGGAATTGATCGAAGGAATCACAGGTGTTATCGCCGTAATCATGATGATTACTGTTGGGGCATGGCTGCACTCCCAGTCCAATATGAAAAATTGGAAAAAATATGTTCAAAACAAGATGGGAACAGCGATTGCAACTGGAAGTCTATGGTCATTATTTGCGATAAGCGGGCTGTCTGTTTTGCGAGAAGGTGCGGAAACTTTAATCTTTTTTATAGGGATGGCGCCTTCTATTCAGACAAATCAAATGTTGTTAGGAATCGCTGTTGCTAGTTTATTGTTAGTGATCATTGGTCTTTTGATTTTAAAGATAAGTTCAAAAATACCTTTGCGTCCTTTTTTCATCATTGCAGCTATCTTTATGTATTATCTTACAATCAAATTTATGGGACAGAGCATTCATTCACTGCAAGTAGCAAATAAACTGCCTGCGCATACATCGAACATATTACCATCTATCAGTAGTATCGGGATTTATCCTACTTGGGAATCAATTCTTGCTCAGACTGCTATCTTATTAATCATTTTAGCGGTGGTAGTTTGGAATACGACAAGATTAAAAGAAAATAACATACAAAATACAGCATAAAATTGCCCCCCAAAGTTGGGGAGTTAACTTAGAGGAGGCGATGTTCTGTTGATGTTCTGTTACACAAGAGTAAGAATGATGTTGACCATATGAACCAGCACAAATTTGTGTGGGAGAATGCTTAATTTCTTCCATTTGCCGTTTTGTTTTCTCAGCGGAATCTGGTCAGTTGACTTTTTTGGCTGTGTCTTCCAGATGTTTGATATATTTCTCTCTCGTTACCCCTTTGGGGAGGTGGAGTACAAGGTACATCCTTTTCTCCTATGTTAACTAGACAAATGGTCACCTAAATTATATACAACAATGACAAAATGCTAACCCGTTGTACAAGTTTTCACCCGATACCGCCTAGCAGTATCGGGTGTTTTTCTGAGGAGCTATTTGCAGTTTTGATCGTAGCAGATCCCGTTCTTTACTGCCTCATGGAGTTCGTTTCGCAGATTCTGTTCCTGAGATGTAGTGAGTCTGCGTTTCTTTTTCTCACTCTCTACGATGAGATGAATGATACCTTCGTCAGTAGTAGGACGATATATGGCAATGGGTTCACTGAGTCCCTGTACGACTAGTGACATCTTCTGTGCGAATTTGGACTTACCAGGAACATGCCAATGGATTTTTTTGATTGCTCCGTTGGATGCGGGTTCCAGATGATAGCGAAGATCGAACTTCGACATGTGATCTCCTTAGAAAGGATAAGGGTTGCTGGATACTATCAGTATACTTATTTTTTTTCCAATTTGAAATGAATTTGTATGGTAGAAATAGAATCTACACTTGGCAGTCGCTATTGCAAATAGCCGCATCTGATAGTTCCTGCCGCAGTTTTGCGACTTGTGAGGAAGTGAGTTTTCGTCTAAGCATCTCAATTGCGATGATCATCTTGATAATACCTTGCTTTGATTTATCTACATGTCCATTGTATGCACGTTGAATGGCAAGAAGGAGTTTCTTTGTTTTTTCTCTTTCCTGCTACATGCCAATGGATTTTTGTGATCTTGCCATCTGGTCTATTTTCTTGTCTATCAAAGGAGTATGTCATTCGAAGTGTACCCATTATTTTTTCCTAATCTGAGAAATCCGTTCAATTAAATTATATTTTGTTGAGGTATGATAAGGAAATAAATTATCACAAATATTGTTTGCAGAATCGACAAATGTACTTTACAATAGTAAGTGATCTGATGTTCGCTTTTTCACAGAGCGAACGTTTTTATGTGGAGGAAACAGGGATGAATGCAATACAAGCAGAGAAATTAACAAAGGAATTTCAAATTTATCAGAGTCGGAAAGGATTGACTGGTGCTTTTCGTGATTTGTTTAATCGTAACTATCGTACCATCCGTGCTGTAAATGAAGTGAATATAAGCATCCCTCAAGGGGAGATGGTTGGATATATAGGGGAAAATGGTGCTGGGAAGTCGACCACCATTAAAATGTTAACTGGTATTTTGCAACCAACTTCTGGCGAGTTAAAAGTAAATGGCTTTGATCCGCACAATCAACGGGAAGAGTTTGTGAAGACGATCGGTGTTGTTTTCGGTCAACGCAGCCAGTTGTGGTGGGATATTGCTGTACAAGAGTCATTTACGTTGTTGCAAAAAGTATATCAAGTAAAAAATCAAAAACTGCTTGACCGCATGATTGAAGTATTAAATATAGGTGAGCTGCTCGATCAACCTGTTCGAAAACTAAGTCTTGGTCAACGGATGCGCTGCGAATTAGTCGCTTCGTTAATTCATCAGCCTTCCCTGCTATTTTTGGATGAACCAACCATTGGTTTGGACGTTCTAGTAAAAGAAAATATTCGTCAGTTTCTGCGTGAAATGAATAAGGAATTCGGCACTACTATTTTACTAACAACACACGATTTAACGGATATTGAAGCACTTTGTAGTCGTGTGATTATGTTGGATAAAGGTAATATTATTTACGATGGCGGACTGACAAAGTTAAAACAAGAGTGGGGAGAAGGAAAGAAAATTCACTTGGAACTCGATCAAGAAGTTTCTTTGGATCGTTTAGATCAATTGACAGCTGCTCTTCCTGTCATATGGAGTAAAAGTGAAGTGAATAAAAATTTGTTCACAGCACAATTACAAGGCAATTCCATTAGTGCATCAGAAGTTTTGTCTTTGTTGGTGACATCTGGTGTGCCGATTCATGAAATGCAGATACAAGAAGTATCGACAGAAGAAATCGTTCGGAAGATTTACCAGGAGGGCTAAACGTGTTAGCGATGTATAGAGAGGTAATCCGCATTCGGTTTTTGATGATGCTGGCTTACCGAGTTAACTATTACAGTGGGATAATCATTTATAGTATCAACATTGGCGCATATGTATTTTTGTGGCAAGCAGTTTACAATGGCAAGCCGAGTTTAGTGGGGTTTACTGCGACTCAAATGGCGACCTATATTGCTGTTTCTTGGATGGCACGCGCTTTTTACTACAATAATTTGGATCGGGAAATTGCAGAAGAAATTAGGGATGGTTCGGTCGCCATTCAAATTATACGACCTTATAACTATTTGATGGTAAAAGTATTTCAGGGATTCGGCGAAGGTTTATTTCGTCTATTCCTATTCAGTGTACCAGGGATGGTGATTGTCTCTTTCATTTATCCGATTCAGTTACCGACGGATCCCCTGGTATGGATTCAGTTTTTGATCAGTTTATTATTAGGATTTATTGTTAATGTAGAAGTCAATTTGATCATCGGGCTGTTTGCATTTTTTGTCTTAGACAATCAAGGAATACTTTGGGCAAAACGATTTTTGGTCGATCTTTTATCAGGATTAATTATCCCAATAACTTTTTTCCCTGCTGTGCTTCAAAAAATATTTGCTTTTCTACCTTTCCAAGCGATTAGTTATATTCCAAGCAATACTTTAGTAAGAGGATTGAGTATCGATAAGTGGCTGCCAGCGATCGGTATTCAGTTTGCTTGGACAATCATTTTGGCATTGATCTGCTGGGGAATATGGGTGAAAGCACGCAAAACGCTTATTGTGCAAGGTGGTTGAGATGGTACAATTTCAGATATTTTGGGAATACGTAAAACAGTATATGAAAGCAAGGCTTTCCTATCGACTTGATTTAATAGTAAAATTTATTACTGATTTGGTTTCCCAATCATTTAACCTCATTTTTATCGTCGTAGTTTTTGGACATACAAAACAGCTGGGCGGCTGGAACCAACAAGAAGTAGTATTTATTTATGGTTACTTTTTGCTGCCTTGGGCGATATTTGGTACATTTTTTAATTTATGGAGCTTTAATGATCGTTATATTATCAAAGGCGAACTCGACCGTGTGTTGACTCGACCGGTACATAGTCTTTTACAGATTATCATGGAATCGATGACACCAGAGTCTTTGATAGGAGTAATCACCGGTTTAGCGGTGATGGGTTATGGTGCTTCAGGGCTTCATTTGCATTGGACTTGGTATGACCCACTATTGATGATTTTGTTTATTTTAGGTGGTGTCTTAGTATATGGTGGAATATTTATTGCCTTGACGAGTGTTAGTCTTTATACAGACTCTAAGACAGATATTCAACCGATTGTTTTTAATGTGAGTAACTACGGCCGTTATCCTGTTAATATTTATAATCGGATTGTACAGTTTGTATTGACATGGATACTGCCGTTTGCCTTTGTTGGTTTTTATCCGGCCAGCTTTTTGCTTGATCGTGGAGATTGGCGGATTTATGCATATATTACACCTATTGTCGGTTTGGTATATATATCGATTGCCGTCATGTTGTGGAATCGTGGGATTCGTCATTATCGGGGAGCGGGGAATTAACCTGCTCTTTTCTTTTGCCCAAATCTACCGATACTCCTTCCTCATTGACGATGCGTTCCGCCAATTCCGACATGTGTTCTCCTTCGCCATTTAAACTCAATCCTAAATTTAAAATGCCATTTAAATTTTCAACATTTAATTCTTGAATTTTGTATTCCAATCTGTCTACTCTGATCGGTTTTAATTCCGAGATTTGTTGTTTTAGTTCTGCATTTTCATTACGGATTTTTTCTATTTCTTGTCTCAAATACTCCAAGTACTGCCAATACTCATCATTCATACTTTCCACTCCCATTCGTTATTGTCATTTCTTTATTATATGGGGTGACCATATCGTCTCATGACGCATAAACTAGGCTAACAACGGTTAAAAGGGGGGAAGAAACTTGAATCAACCAAACTTTTCTCAAGTACATGAGTTGGCGAGAGCTTTTCTTGGAGATGATTTTTTTCAAGAGATGGGCCGGATTACTTCTTCTGCTTCCCCCTCAGATCCAGCAGCGGATGTTTACCAATCACGCAATGAAGTGATAGTTGTAGTGAATTTGCCCGGTATGGAAAATATACACACTATTGATATCAATGTGGAGAATACAGATCTTAAGTTAAAAGGGGCTTTTGAATCGCCTTATCAAGCTTATGAAGCGACTTTGATGGAACGAAAACGGGGAGTATTTGAGCGGGTCATCCCGCTTGGGGTAAAAGTAGAATCAAAATATCAATCCGCACGGTATAAAAAAGGAGTATTGGAACTACGGTACCGAAAAAAAGACTAAATAATCAAAGGAGGAGGAGTCGGTGGGAACCATAAACAATATTTTTAATTTACGCATCAACAGTGTGTCCAGCACCGCCTCCGTAAATTTTGGCAATACCATCAATGTTGGCTCAGAGAGTAATTCTAAGTCAGTTGGGGGATCTTCCCCAGTAGGTGATTTTTCCAGAAATGCTGATTTTGAGCGTAATGTGAATATCGATCCGGATTTAATTGACCAAGGAAGGTCAGGGTTAATCTGATGATTTGTGTAAAAGTGGGATGCATTAGAATAAATTTAATAGATGGTGCTGCTTCATTTAATATGGGAACAGTTATCAATCTGCAAAATACAGCCTATCGAGTATTACAACCAAGACAACCAGAGGGAGCACCACAGTTGCCAGAAGGCCCGCTTGTTCCAGAAAGACCGATTCCTCCTGTGGAACCAGAACCACCAACGCGACCTGGTCGGCCAGAACCTCCAGTTATCCCTGGAAGACCAAGAAAGCCATTTAGACCTCGGCCTGTTAGACCACATCCAAGACCAGGACGCTAAAAAATACAATTACACGAGATGAAGTCCAGGTCCATGCATGGAACGCATAGATCTGACT
Source organism: Shimazuella sp. NTD247 (assembly GCF_059510415.1). Taxonomy (NCBI): domain Bacteria; kingdom Bacillati; phylum Bacillota; class Bacilli; order Caryophanales; family Thermoactinomycetaceae; genus Shimazuella; species Shimazuella sp. NTD247. Next base: position 90,898 of record NZ_JCAJZU010000010.1, read on the forward strand.
TTATCTTGTTTTTTTATCTAGCTGACAAAATATGTTCCTTATCTGCCTAGATTTGTAGTGATGTTAACGAGTTTTATGAGTTGCCTATTTCGTCAATGAATCATTGTATATTCTCTATATTAATTAAATGTATTACTTTATTATAAATAGAAAAATATATAAATTCATATCAATGGATTTAATTTTAAATAAATAAAAAATTAATTTTTATAGTTGTATTTCAATTTAGAATAATGTACTATCAATTTGTGTCCAAAATTCGAACATGGAGGTAACATTTGAAAGATAGCTAATAGCGATGAATAAGCGAGGAGGATTTCTATTTGAAATCGTTTTTTTCTGTGTGCAAAAAAATAGCTTTGATTTTACTGATTGCTGTATTTTTGATTCAAGCAGCTGAACCTTCTACATCATTAGCAGCGGATTTAGTAATGGATTGGATAGAAAAGGAGAAAACAAAACCAAAAGACTTGAAAACAGATTTTAATGAAGATCCTTCTATTTTTGATTCCGTGATCGATTATGTTACAGACTCTAAAATCGTAAAAAATATAAAAGAAATAACAAAATCTGATCAAGAACAAGCGGAAGAGAAGCAGAATAAACAAACATTGCCTTTTCACAATCCTGTGCCGCAAGGCAAAGATAAGCCAAAAGTTACGATTGTAAAAGAGTTAGTTGAGAAAAGGACTGCCACTTCTACCTTCTATCAATTGTCCGATGGAAAAATAGAAGCGGATATCAGTCTGAACCCCGTTCATTACAAAGATGAAAAAGGGAAATGGCAAAAGATAGACAATAAAGTGGTGCAGACCTCAAAAGAAAAAGGTTATTTGTTTGGAAACGAAACAAACCAAATGAAAACCTATTTCGGAAATAAAAATAGTTCTCTGCTTAAATTTACAGATGGCAAACATCAATTGGTTCTTGGAGCAGGAACCACTACGACAACTCCATTTAATCCGAAAACAGAAAAGAATGAAGTAATCTATGAAAATATATTTCCTGAATCGAAACTAAAATATAATGTTCTCAGTGATTCGGTAAAAGAAAGTCTCATTTTATCATCACCCCCGTCTCAAAATACATTTGATTTCCATTTTCAACTAAAAGGTGTACGAGCTAAAAAAGAAAAAGATGGTTCCGTGTCTTTTATTAGTGCGAAGGAAGACCGGCCGATTTTTACTATTCCTAAACCTTTTATGTTTGATAGTAACCCGCAGAGTGCCTCTCCAACAGGCTTTTCATGGAGTGATAATGTAACCCAAGATGTCATTCAAAAAGGATCAGATATTACTTTACGTGTAACAGCGGATGCAGAATGGATGAAAAGCCCACAGCGAAAATACCCACTTACGATTGATCCAACCATTATTATTCAGCCGCCTCCTACCGGGCAGCAAGCTAGTAAAGATGCGATGATCAACAATTCTACTCCTACTACCAACTATGACGGAAATTGGCGTTTATCAGTAGGAGCAGATCCGACACAAACCTCACGTTCTTTGGTGAAATTTGATCTGAGCAGTGTACCTCAAGGTGTACAAGTCAATTACGCACAAGTTAGTTTGTACTATGATCAAAACTTCTGTAATAGCTGTACAACAACTGACAATTTAATAGACTTTTCTATTCATCGTGTATTACAAGACTGGGATCCAAAGACAGTCACTTGGAATCAAGCAAAAACGGGTGTTCCTTGGACCTCGACGAACAAAGGCGGAACCTATAACGCGAGTTTCGAAACAACGAGTCATATCGTTGATGACAGCAGCACAACAGCAGCATTTGCCAATGGTGTTTGGACTACTTCTTCCAGTGTTGCTGGAGCAGTCGGCGATAGTTATCATGCCAGTGCTGCTAGTACAACTGGAGCAGATACTTTTACGTGGCAGCCTTATTTTAACGAGGGTGGAAACTATAAGGTAGAAATGTTTAATGTTCCGGCATCGGATCGTGCGACGAACACGCCTTTATCGATAACCCATGCAAATGGAACAACTGCGAAGACTATTGATCAAAAAAATTCTACGAAAGCATGGCAAGACCTAGGAACCTATTATTTTAATACTGGTAACACTGGAAAAGTAGTGATGACAGACAAGGCAAATGGTTATGTGATTGCAGATGCGATGAAGTTCACGAAATACGGATTTGCTACTCGTCATACATCACAAAACAATATGTGGCATGACTTCACCGTGCAAGATTTAGTCCAAGATTGGATTGATGGAAAACAGCCAAATTACGGGGTTCTGATTAAAGCAAAAGATGAAACCCAGAAAATCGGCGGCGTTCGCTACGAAGCGAGTGAAATAGGAGAAGAATCCATCCGTCCTCTGTTGAAGATTGTTTATGACAAAACAGCAGTTGATTTGCAGGAACCAACAAAAATTCATGCCAATGGTGCCGATCTCAAATGGAGCAAATACAATGGTGATGACTTTGTAGAATACCAAGTTCACCGCAGCCCTCTGCAAAGTTTTACTCCAGATGAAACAACACTAGTAGCACCTATAGCAGATCCCAATACATTAGCATTTACGGATACTACAGCAGAGCCGACTCCAGCTTACAGCAGTCAGTTATTCGGCAAATCGTATTACTATATGGTGGTAGTGAAGACGAGGGATGGCAAACTCATACCCGGCCGCTCGCAATATGTTCAGCTGCCTAAGTCGGGCTATACGAAACAAATCTTACAAAATGCAGCAGATACAACGATTTCTAGTGCTTATCCCGCAAATAATTTTAATTTATTCGATGGAGAATCATGGGATGGAGTAGGAAATAACAGCGCGACTTATGGAAATACTCGATCGCTCTATAAATTTGATATTTCGTCTATCCCAGCTAAATCCTATATTGCTAACGCTCAATTTGGACTCTGGACTTGGTATGCAGACAATACAGGAACGGCTTCTGCTGTCTACAATGTGCATACACTGAACAAGGCTTTTACTGAAACAACTGCAACATGGAATTCCAACGCGACTGGCTTTAATAGTACAGTGGCAGCTTCCCTTACCAATGTTACCAATGATCCGCAATGGAGGAACTGGAACCTAACTAGTAGCGTGCAGTCATGGGTTAATGGTGCTTCGTCTAACTATGGTTTGATGGTGAAACATGCGAATGAAGCAAGCACCACCCAGCTTGAGCGGATACTCACTACAAGCAGTGAATTGACATCTGCACCGCAATTGCGCCCGAAGCTGGAAATAACATATGTGGATAAAAAAGCTGCAAATTCTTACTATGCACCAAAGTCACCGACGAAGATGACTGTTGGAGCAACCTATGATGTGGATGTTACCTTAACCAATGCTACAACATCTACTTGGACGGGAACGACCGATAACCTTTCCTATCACTGGTCTTTACCTGACGGAACAGATGTAACCAATACAGGTAATCAACTGAGTACGCCGTTTAAGCCATTGGATGCTAATGGAGTGGAAGCATCTTCACCTGTCAACATCGCTCCAGGGCAGACAGTCACTATAAGAGCAAAAGTAAAAGCACCGAATCTCAATCAACTCGGAGCCATCCGCGAAGGATTTTTCCTCAAGTGGGATATAAACCTCAATGGAACTTGGTTATCACAGCGAGCTGCAGACCCGATACCCACCTTAAATCAATACATTTCCGTAGAAGATCCCAACGGTGGGAAACAACTGGGACTAGAAGATTCGCATACCACAGTAGGAGATGAATCAGGAGCAGACAGTGGTACAGGATTAAACTTATTCCGGGGAAATGCGGTATTTACTTATGATGCTTTTGTCAATCCATCAAAGGGAGATTTGGATACTACTGTTGATTTGACATATAACAGTTTAGATACTTCTGAGTCTGTGTTAGGAGACGGCTGGTCCCTTTCGATTTCCAGCATGATGCGTGTTGGCAGTCCATTGGACAATATGGTCAAAGTGGATCAACAAGGCAGCATTGTTTCCGGAGATATGATTCTCACCGATGAAGATGGCACCACTCACCTATTTTCGTATGATACAACCAAAAAAGAGTTTGTCGGACCGCCAGGGACGGATATGTATCTGCAATATTTAAATGGTGGGATAAAAACGAGAAAATGGGTGATCACAGAGCCGGATCGGACACAATATTTCTTTGATGAACAAGGATATATTTCCGAAGAAGTAGATAATACCGGAAATTCCTTGAAATATATATACGAAGATGTTAATGCCAACAATATGCCGATACGGATGCTGCGTTATATGGAAGATTCGTCCGGCCGAAAAACACTGACCATCGATTACAATACCGATGGCACCATCAAACAGATCAAAGATGTTGGTCAAGGGAATAACCAGCGAATTCTTGATTTTACCTATGATAACGATGGCCATTTGCAGCAATTTGTTGATGGTTATGGAAAAGCGGAAGCCAAAACATACAAATTTTACTATGATCTTCTTTACAAAAACGTAATTAATCGCGTTGTAGATCCATTAGGAAAAGAAACAAAATATACGTACTATGTCAGCGGCACCAATCAGATGAAGGTCAATACGATCACAAATAGAAAGTCTGAGACGGTCACTTACACATATAACGGGAATGAAAAAATAGCGACGGATATAAAAGGCAATCAAACCAAATACGTGATGGATGCCAACGGTAATCCAACTTCTGTCACAGATGCCAAAGGAAATACAACCTTACTCACGTATGATGCAAATCAAAATCTTACCAAACAAGAAGAAGCAAATGGTGCAGTGACAACATGGACATATGATAACAATGGATTGGTATTGACAGAAACAGACCCTGAAAACAATGCAATTGCTGATGAGAGTCTGCGCAAATCGACCAAGTATGAATACCAATATTCTTTAAATGGACACATCGCGGAACTAAAAAAAGAAACAACACCCGCAGGCAGGTCAATCAACTACACTTATGATGCACAAGGAAATGTTTCTACCATTACAGATGATTTAGGAAATCAAACCGTCCATACCTACCACGGTACTTCTGGATTATTAAAAACCATTAAAGATGCCAATGGTAATGTTACAACATATGGCGACCCAGACGCTGCAGATTATGGATACAGTGCTACTGGGCAAGCCAAGATCGTCAAAGACGCCCAAGGCAATGTGACCAAAACAGAATATGGGGATCGTGGGGAAGTCTTATCTGTCACCGATGAAAATGGGAATGTCAGTACCTTTACCTACGATATATTTGAACGTCCATTGACGAGTAAGCTGCCAAAAGACGTTTCGAAAAATGAGTACATTGAAATACCAGCTCCGGTTTATGATGGAAATGACAATATATTAGAAAAAACAATGCCAAATGGTGCGAAGTATATTTATAAATATGATGATAATGACAACGTTCTGGAAGAAATCAGTCCCAAAGATTCACCGACTGACCCAGAGTCCAAATCAACTTATGAGTATGATGAACTTGGAAACCTTATCAAAGAAACCGAGCCAAAAGGCAACCTTACACCAGACGATCCAAACGATTATACAACTACGTATAAATATGATGAGCTAAACCGGCTCATTTCCGTCATCAACAGCAAAGGCGACAAAATTACGTATGAATATGATTCGGTTGGAAATCAGACCAAAGTTACCCAGCCAAAAGGAAATCTAACACCTGACAATCCAGATGACTTTGCTGTAAAGACCGAATATGACAAAAATGACCGACCTATTAAAGTTACAGACCAAGATGGAAAATCAGTCGAAACAAAGTATGATCTGGATGGCAATGTTTTGACGGAAAAAGACAAAGATGGCAATATCACTGAAAACTATTACAATGAAGTCGGTCAATTGATTGAGACTCGTGATCCACACGATGCAGGAAAAATACGGACGACGCGTTACAAGTATGACAAAAACGGCAACCAAACCACAGTAGAAACACCGAAAGGAACTGCTACCGCGACAGTCGACGATTACGTGCAAAAAGTAGTATATGATGAACTCAATCAAGTAAAAGAAGTAATTTTTCCAAATGATCCATCAAGTGATAATCCAAGATACTCCGCAGTTGAGAAAATGATCTACACTTACGACAAAACGGGTAATGTCAGTTCAGTCAGCATGCCTCCATCAGAAGGTCAATCCAACCGTCTCATAACAACATTTGAATACTTTGATGACGGTGAAATCAAAAATTCCACTGACCCTTGGAACATCAAGACGACGTATACCTATGACAACATGGGACAAGAAACACAACGAATTATCACCGGTTCGGATGGCAGTGTTTCCCGTAACATGAACTGGTCATTTTATGCTGATGGAAAACTGAAGACAATGACAGATGACGGTCTGCAAACAGCTGGCACCACTGCTGACGCAGTAAAGAAACAGTTTGCTTATCAATATGATGTCAATGGCAATCTGGTAAAAATGAACGATACCAGTTCAGGAGCTACTATTGATACGTACCAGACAACTTATAATGAACTCAACCAAGTAGCCCAGCTCGACGAGATGCAAGGCGGACAAATCAAACGTTCCAGTAAGTTTGAGTATGATATTCATGGAAATCCGACGCACCAAGAACATGCAGGCGGAATCTTGGATATGGAATACACTGGTGCAAAAGACGCCATGACCAAATTGACCAAAAAATCCAGTCCAACAGATACAAAGCCGCAAGTGTATACCTATGACTATACATCAAGTGGGGAAATCGCCAAGGAAACCCTGCCAAATGGCAACACAACAACCTATGATTACTATCTTGATGATTCGCTACAACAAATGGAAACCAAGAAATCAGACGGTACAGTAATCCAAAAACACGATTTAGAGTATAACGAAAACGGGAACCGCTCCAAAGATGTGTATACCGGAAAAGATGCGAATAACAAAGCGATTAACAATACGTTTACGTATCAGTATGATCCGCGTGACCGCTTGGTACAGTATGACAAAACAGGCGATAATCCTGTTACCGAATCGTATGTATTGGATGCAAATAACAACATCATAACCAAAACCAACAATGGACAAGTTACCGCCTACACCTATGATAAAAACCGACTGACTTCGATGGTGAAAGACGGCAAAACATCGCTCTATTCTTATGATCCGATGGGACGGGTAGAAAAGATCACCAAAGAGGACAAAGTAGAGGAACAATTTACGTATGATCCATTTGACCGAACGATCGAACACACGAAACTAAAACCCGATGGGGTATCCAAGACAACAACACAGTACACCTATGATCCAATGGACCGCACGACATCGAAAATAGAAAAAGCAGGTACAACCGAAGCAAAAACGACGAATTTTAACTATTTAGGCATGACCGATCAAATGATCTCGGAAGAAGTCGCAGGTCAGATCACCAAATCTTATACCTATTCCCCTTGGGGAGACCGTCTGTCCATGTTGAAACAAGACGTAGATGAACTTTCTTTCTACCAATACAACACGGACATCGATGTGGAAATGCTTACCGACAAAAACGGTGATGTCAAAGCAACGTATGGTTACACCCCTTATGGCGAAGACGATACCAGCATGTTCACTGGTATAGATAAACCAGATCCATTCGAACCAGACAAAGAAGTATACAATCCGTACCGATTTGGAGCACAGCGCTGGGATCCAAATACCCAGTCCTATGATCTCGGATTCCGTGACTACTTCCCAGCACTTGGGAGATTTCTCACACCGGACTCCTACAATGACTCCGTTGCCAACAAAGGAATTGTCTTAGACCCAGCGAATAACAACCTATATGCATTTGCTGCCGGCAACCCGCTCGCCTTTACCGATATGGATGGCCACTGGTCCTTTTCTGGATGGGTAAAGAAGAATATCGTCCAACCGATCAAAAAAGCAGTCAAAAGAGCAAGCGCTGTAGCTAAATCTGTAGTTAAGAAGACCAAACAAGTCATATCTAAGACTGTGAACAGGATCAAAAAAGTTGTAAAACAGACTTACTATCGAGCCAAACGATGGGTGCAGAAGACGTATCGGAAAACGAAACAAGTCATCCAAAATCTGCAGAAAAAGACAAAGAAACATATTAAGAGTACCCAAAAAGCTTCTAGGCGATCGAGTAATAAAACAAAACCCAAGCCGTCCTCCGCACCGAAACGGAAAGCGAGTACACCTAAGAAATGGTACAGCAATGGTTCAGGCGAGAGAAAAGAACTTAGTATTTTATTTGGATCTCTACCAGTTACAGGTGAATTAAACGATTTAGGCATCTTATTTACTGGTCATGATTACATCGCGGGTGAATCAACAGACTGGCGTTATGGTTTACTGGTAGCTGTACCATTAGTAGGTGCTGGATTAATTAAAGGTATAGCTAGTATCGGGAAAAAATCAAAAATTAGTAATCCTGTAATAAATAATATTAGAACAGGTAGTGCATTAAAAAAAGATGAGCTTCATGCATTTAATGATATTGTAGATAACTATGCTGGCGATGCAAAAAAATTTAACTTAGTGGGTGGAGATGGTGTTAAGAGAACTTTATATCAAATTGAGGGTTCATATAATGGTAAGCAAGGAATTTTTGAATGGATAGTAGATCCTGATCCTAAAAAAGGGGTAACACATAGGAGGTTTATCGAAGGAGTGGAAGTGACAGGCAAACCAAATGCTAGGAAATTAAAAAGGTGATAATATGTACAAATTAGAGATATTTAAGAAATATAATGTAAAATATCATTGGATTACACTATTAGTAGGTCTTGAATTAGAATTGCTTGATATTCAAGAAGTTAGTAAATATGCGGTGTCCTTCTTGGAAACTGAAGATGATATTGCTAACAATCTTATTCTCGAACTAGCATGGAACAAAACAAGTGTTGTAGAAGTTGTTAATTTACTTAAACAATTAGTTGGAAATGAGAATATCGGTGATGAATATGAGCTAGAGAAACGTAAATGGAGATACTGTATTCTGATGGAATTAAAAAATATGATTAAGGATGAAAAAGTCCTTCTAGAGGAGATTTCCTTAATTTACAGTGATTTTGATTATCCGGAGGATATGGAAAGTTTCATCTATTATTTGGAACCAGAAAAGGAAGGACGAGATTTGAGTAATTCTAATCTATTGGAAAATTTCAAGACGTTTTTAGAGAATGAAAGTCAGGTTATAAAAAGTTAGAAACTTTGCATGTCGTCAATGCCTTCCAGCTTGACGACTTTTTTATATTTTATAAATTAGATTGTCTTATTTTTTAGTATACAAAGGAATTGACAAAACGAGCAATGCAGTAGAAGACGTAATCCGCTCCTGTAAATGCTTTACTGCTGGAACAGTAGTCAAAACCAGCAAAGGCGACAAAAAGATCGAAGAAGTCAAAGTAGGAGACAAAGTCCTTGCTAAAGACGATAAAACAGGCAAAGTCGCCTATAAGAACGTAGCATGGCTGTTCCAAAAGACAGTAGACAAACTGTATATCGTCCATGTAGGCAAAGAAAAAATCCAAACCACCCACGATCATCCCTTCTGGATGAAAGGATTAGGTTGGGTAGCCGCCGAAGACCTTAAAGCTGGTATGATGTTGGAAGATGACCAAGGCAAACTGCTAAAAGTAGCAAAAGTAGAAGTTAAGCAGCAGAAGTCGAAGGTATATAACTTCAAGGTGCAAGGTTTTCATACGTACTATGTGTCGAACTTGCATGTATGGACGCATAACATGTGTGGAGAACTTGATCCTAAAGATATTCACTTTATGCAGAGTTCTGCCAAAAATCAAACTGGGAGTCATACCGTATTAGGGAATGTAGAATCACTAAAAAATGGCGACTTAAGTCCGGGAGATCTTCCACCATTAAACGTTTGGAAAGATACAAATGGAAAAGTATGGTCTTTAGATCATAGAAGACTTATAGCATTTCGACTATCTAATATAAATAGTGTACCAGTTAACTGGGCTTCCGCTGAAAAAGTTCAAAGTCAGATGTGGAAAATGACTACTAAAACAGATGGAAAATCAATCAGATTAAAGCTTGGAAATGGACAATCAATGATTGTTAAATAGTGGGTGGAAAAATGAAAATTGAGGATATAAGTAGTATTAACAACAAAGAAGATTTTTTAGATTTTTTAAGTTGGCTATGTAAGGATTTTAGAGAGAATAAAGATTCTTGGATTAATATTGATATAGAAGATTATCTAGATGCTATTCATTCATGGATAGAAGATATGGATGGTTTTTATAAAAATGTTAATCAAACTAAGCCTAAAACAATTAATTGGGGTTTTATTGCAACAATACTTATTGCAGCTAAGTATTATGAATAACCATTAATAAAAATCTATTACCAGAGAAGAAATAGTATCTGTGATGATACTATTTCTTTTTATGTTTTCAGTATCGTTATATAAACTAGATTCATTTAAATGTAAAAAATGCAGGGATCTTCAGTGACTTTATATCTATTAAATGAAATTTTTCTTTTTCAAAGTTTCCAAAGATGATAAAACAGGCAAAGTAGCCTACAAGAACGTCGCATGGCTGTTCCAAAAGTCAGTAAACAAACTCTACATCATCTATGAGGCAAAGAAAAAATCCAAACCACCCATGATCATCCCTTCTGGATCAAAGGATTTGGCTGGGTCGTCCACCGAAGACCTTAAAGTCGGTATGATGCTGGAAGATGACCAAGGGAAACTGCTTCGTGTAGATGGAGTAGAGGTCAAGTAATCTTATACAAGAGGGTAAAATTATTATGATTATTATTAACAACATTGGGAATGATCCAATTGTATTGGATATTGATACACTTGAAAATGCTTGTTTAGATGGTCTAAATCTTCATCGAGCATTCTTGAACCGAGAAAATATGTCAGGTGCCAGTTTTGTTCGTACTGAGTTGAGAAACGCAGAAATGGATGAGTCAGATTGTAGGAATGCTAATTTTGGGAATGCATCGTTAATTTTAGCATCTATTCGGAATTCAAATCTTTCAAATGCGAATCTTGAGTCTGCACTGTTAATTGGTGCCTACTTATCTGGAACAGATCTAAGTAATGCCAATTTAACAAAAGCCTATCTAGCAAATGCAGATGTCTCGGGAGTGAAATGGAAAGGAGCAAAGTTATTTGGTGCAAATATGACATGTAATAAATTAGAAAAATCATTTCTAGAAGGCGTTTTCTACGATGATAATACAATTTGGCCCTCAGGATTTAAAGCACAGGACTTTGGGGCTGTAAAAGTATAAATTTTATATATTTAAAAATACATCTTTTTTCAGATGTATTTTTATTTTTACTCTAATAGTTCGGTAACAAACAAAAGAATCGTTCTCGATCTGGTGAATAACAACTTAATGCCTTTGAAGCAGAGAACCCAACTAGCCTTCACCATTACTCTTCTCTCTATAAAGCAAAAAGATGTGTTCTGCGAACATATTGGAAAACGAAGCGGACTATCGGAAACTTATATGAGAAAAGAAAAAGCATATAAAAACGTCGCATCGCTGTTCCAAAAGACAGTAGACAAATTGTATATCGTCCATGTAGGAAAAGAAAAAATCCAAACCACCGACGATCACCCCTTCTGAATCAAGGGATTTGGCTGGTAGCCGCCGAAGACCTTAAAGCAGGTATGATGCTGGATGATGACCAAGGCAAACTGCTTTAAGTAGATTGTGAATCGATAGTTGATCCTAATCCTAAAAAAGGGGTAACACATAGGAGGTTTATCGAAGGAGTGGAAGTGACAGGAAAACTAAATGCCAGAAAATTTTAAAAGGTGATAGTGTGTACAATTTAGTGTTATTTAAGAAATATAATGTAAAATATCATTGGATTACACTATTAGTAGGTCTTGGATTAGAATTGCTTGATATTCAAGAAGTTAGTAAATATGCGGTGTCTGAAGATGATAATTCTAACGATCTTATTCTTGACCTAGCATGGAACAAAACAAGTGTTGTAGAAGTTATAAATTTACTTAAACAATTAATAGGAAATGAGAATATCGGTGATGAATATGATCTAGAGAAACGAAAATGGCGATACTGCGCTCTGATGGAATTAAAGAATATGATTAAGGATGAAAGAGTTCTTTTAGAGGAGATTTACTTAATCTACAGTGACTTTGATTACCCTGAGGATATGGAAAGTTTCATCTATTATTTAGAACCAGAAGAAAAAGGACAAGATTTGAGTGCTTCTAGTCTATTAGATAATTTTAAAATATTTTTAATGAATGAAAGAAAGAATATAAAGAGTTAGAAATTTATTGTCGTCATTGCCTTCCGGCTTGGTGGCTATTTTATTTTGATATTTAAATTTAGATTTAATTATCCTTAGTGGGACAGACAATGTACAATTGATTAGCCAAAACGAGTAACACAGTCGAAGGTGTCTTTCATTCGTGTAAATGTTTCACCGCTGGTACCGTCAAGTTCAGAAATCAGCACCCTCAGTTGATCCTCAATTTCTGCAAACACAATGGTTTTTTGTTTGTCCTATCAGAACTTTTTTCTAAGCTAATTAAGATTTCTATAAGCATTTGAACTATGAATTTTCCTAAAAAACAATTTCCAGTATAATGATAGATAGACAAGATCACGTTCAATTGACAGGATTGTATTATGCCTGAGATGTCCGAAATTTGGATCAAAAATGTCCATCACACAAAGCTGAGTCCTCCTAGCTACGAGGAAGGCGTCTACCATCTCGCCGGTGTGATGTACTACACCGATGACTGGAACGACCGCCCCATCATCCTTCAGTTCGGGTTTGGAGAAAACCGGATCGAAGTGATCTGCTACGACACGGTTTTCTCGTACGCAGATGGAACCGTTGTGTGCAGCACTTGGTCGATTAAGGGTCAAGAGGGCATCCGCTACACAGGATGTACCCGTTTTTACCCACTCGACAAGGGCCCGCAAGGGATCAACTTCGAACCGTACAAGGCCAAAAGTGGTAACATCACAGTTCTCAGGGAAGATGGAATCGTACAAGAAGTGACGACTCGTGATTTCGAAAACCTTCGGGTCAGTTGAACAACACTGGGCATCCCATTGGTATAAGGATGCCCAGAAACATTTCCTAAAAGCAGTCATTAAGTTTTCATTAATTATAAAAGAAGACTGAGGTTTCTGATGTAATGGTTAGAGTGCCAGTTCCTGTTAAGGACAGCGAATATAAAACTGTACTATCTTGCGGATATTCTCCTCCAAATTTTTGGCATAAAAAGGAGAGGTTTTCCGATGATTCAGTTTAATTTATTTTTTTGGGGAAATTAGACAAAAAACTCCACAAGAGGCAACTAAGCCAGATGAGCAAAGCAAAGCTAATTAGCCCCATATACACAGTAAAATCAAATACTGATTTACCAGCTGCGGTTTGTATAAATAACAAGATGATACATATCAGCCAAGCTGCCCCTGCCAGATGAATTATTTTCTTTGCTTTCCTTGGAGGAATGATGGATTGATCTAGGAACCACCCAATAATAGGGATCGTTTGCAGGCTATGAAAACCAACAAAATGAATAATCATAATATTACCGCTGCTGCCTACCCATCTGCCTTGTTCCATACTCATCCATATGCCAGACATGATGCCGCCCAAAAAAACAGCAAAGCAGCTGTATTTTACAGCAAGCAAAAGCAATGGATGCTTGTCCGTTTTGCTGCGGAAAATTATTATGGAAAAAACGATGAACAGTAAAATTAACATCGCAGCAACAGTCGTAATCATATCATTTAAAAAAGCGAATGGAAGGTCTGTTTTGGTAAAACGAGCATTAATACCTCTTAAGTTTTGGACGGTTTCACATAAATATGCTACTAATGCGGTAAGGATCAAAGGATAGACTAATATTTTTTTTCGAAATGGCGTAGATAACTGTAAAACGGTCAATAAAACTGCAGTCGTCAAAACAAATAGTCCGATGGCTAAATCGAATGAGATCACATTCGAAAATTTCCCCTCAGGAGGTATATCGTTGCTTCCGTGTATGAAATAAAGTACTCCGCAAATCATTGCTATGAAAGCTCCGATAAGTCCAGTCCAGACTAATCCTCTCTCTTGTTGGTATGTTTCTTTTGATGCTTCTTTCAAATTAGGAATAAAAAATGCAGACATATTGTTTCACCTCTATATTATGCTAGGTAAAGCATATCGAATTGTGGGAATAGTAAAAACATCCAAAGGACTGATATTAGCTGAGACCAAAGTCTTAATGAAAGGCGTTTTATATCAATCTGGTTTGGATTTGGACTCTAGGGATTTTTGTCCAAAAAGGTATGGGGGTAATCAAAGATAACATCATAGGTTGGACTAAGAATTAAGCAGCATGCTGAAATAGATCTTGTATTGAAGTGAGATGGTTGTGAAGTGCTGCATCGTTGTTTAAGGAGAAAAACACTGCTCCATCTAAGAGAGGAATGGTAATTTGATAACTAAAAAAATATTAATAATTTTGGGTGTTGGACTAAGTGGTTTAAGTCTCTTAATCGGTATGATGGTCTTTAAAAACGAGTCTAAGCAGACAAATACTACTGAAAAAGAAAAGCAAAATACAAGTATAGATCATCAATCGCAAACGAAAAAATCCATACCTGCTTAAATTACAAATTCAGACAAGTCTATTGTTTTAACGAGATTGAGTAATGAGGTGTGGGTTCATACAACATATGGAGAATGGGAAGGGGCGTCAATACCTCATAATGGATTAATCATAACCACTTCAAAAGGCGTCATTTTGATTGATACCGCATGGGATACATTAGGAAAGCAAAAAAAGACGGATGAGTTATTAAAAATGATTCAAGTACATTTTAAGCAAAAAGTAGTTTCAGCGCTGGTTACTCATGGGCATGATGACAGCATTGGAGGCATTCCAACCTTACAAAAAAACAAAATCGCAGTGCATAGTACAAATTTAACAGCTCAAATAGCGAAAGAACTGGGATATCCTTCACCTAAACCTACACTCGATGTTCATCCAATAATAAAATTAGGCGACACTACAATTGAAGCTTTTTATCCTGGAGAAGGCCATTCAAAGGATAACATTACTGTTTGGATTCCTTCATCTAAAATATTATTTGGAGGCTGTTTTATCAAAGCATTAGATGCAAAAGACCTTGGAAATCTATCTGATGCAAATGTAGATCACTGGGATGATTCTGTTCGAAAAGTAATCAGCAAATATCCACAAGTTAAAACGGTTGTACCTGGACATGGACAATGGGGAAATAAAAGCTTGCTCTTTCATACCATTGATCTACTAAAATAACACAATTAAATTAAATTCGTAAATATAATTTTCCTCTTTATTGATTTTTACCCTTTAGAAGAAAAAGTAGAAATATCCCTTGGGCTGAGAATAAGCAAGGAAAAGTTCATCGATTTGATTTTTGTTTTCTCAATGACGCGATAATGAGCAAAATCGTTGGAACGAGCATGAGGTAAAATGCTCCTATTTGACATTCCACATGGCTGAAGCCATGGGATTCTTGGGACGGTAGCCTTCTGACTACTTCATTACCAAGCTAACTCCGTGAGCCCCACGGTTGATCAGAGTTTTTGTTGCTACGTCATAGCAAAGACTTACTGCTAGGTTTTCGCATTTCAGTCTAGCCATTTTTCGGTACGCATAGCATTTTACGTGCAAAACGATTGGTTTGCACAACCCTATATACTATCCACTTTTCAAAGAGCAACTGTCGATAGTCTAACGATAGAATGTATGTTTGTAAATTGTTTTTTTGAAAAATTTGTAATATTCGCGAGAGGTAGAAACCTCTTTCGTCTACAAAGTGAGACTTGCCACTTTAGTGGATTGGCGAAACTTGTGCTCCCTTTGTAGTGATGCTCGCTAACATCCCACGATTCAAACCGTAGGCTTTCTCACTCGCAAGACTATAAACAAATGAAACAATTTTTTTATGAAAAAGTTGAGACAGGCCAATGACTGCAAAGAAGTGACATGCAACAAAGATTGTGAAGACTTTTAATATCCAAATTGCAATAGCGGAGTAAAACAGGAAAACTCAGTTGATTTTAAACATCAAGGAGGAACACAATTGAAAGATGTATTATTGAATGTGGGAACTATCGTGAAAGCAGAAGTAGGTGCTGAAATACATACTCTCTTAATCACTGGTAAACGCCAAGTAAAGGAATCTAAGAACAGTTATGATAATGGATATAGTTATAAAGCATATGATTATATTGGAGTTCAGCTACCCGACGGCATCGATAAAGGCATCTATTACTTTAATCATCTAGAAATTGTGGAGCTGATTTATGAACGGCATGTGGATCAGTACACACAAAGGTAAGAGTAAAGTATAATAAATCAGCTAATAACTGTGTATTTATTTATATTTTCTTTTGTTTCCTTCGTTTTGTTTGGAAAAATCCGATGGCTAGCATAAGACAAATAGGCAAAATAGCACAAAAAAAGTCTAAAAAAGCTTTTAAACGATGCAGATTGGACAAATAGATACTATCTGTAGAAACGATGGATGTGTTCGGTATTATATATTGTTGGAAATGGTGTTAGCTTTTTGTCTTGAATCGCTTGCTCAATCATTCCACTCTCTAATACACTTTTTAAGTCTACTTGTTTTAAGCGTCTACGCACTTCCTGGATTAATTTTTCATCCACAAGGTCTTTTATGTACATAATCGTTACACTGGTCTGGGTTATTTTACCTGCAGACATATTTTCACAAGTGTCACTTCCATCAAGTAAAAAAATCGCAAAACCAGCTAATAAATTTGTGTATATCGCCTCAAAATCGAAAATTTCTTTTATATTGCCTGCTGTTAAGACGGATTCTTGTAATAAAGTAAGGGGCTGTTCACTGAGCATCACCAGCTCCTCTAATTCTGTTTCTTTTATTTCTAGTAATAGAGGCGGGAAGAAAAAAACCAAAATGAAACAAGGATTATGGAAAGATATAGAAAACTGTATTTCCTTGTTCCATTCGTTTGAAGAAACTCATGTTCATACCATCCTGTTAAAAAGTTATATATCTATTCTTTAGTAAATGGAGATTTTTTATAAATGAGGGGATTAGTATTCAAAATAAAAAGTTAAACCGGTGATGGTTTAACTGAACAGCATTTCATTTGGAGTTTTTATTCTGACTCTACTGTTGGACAACTGTTTTGCTGATATAGCCTACTTTGTTGTTTTTTAGTTGTAACTGGTAGAAATCATCTTTCAATTCAGTAAATGTCAAAATAGTTCCATATGGCACTTTTTGCAAAACAGTAGAAGTAGTGTTTGGTTCTGAACGGATATTTGCTAAATCTACATCGGCGATAACAGTTGATATCTCCGCAGGTGAAAGAAAGTTTTTTTGAATGAAAGCATATTTTTTGTCAGCGAATTTCACTTGAATCCAATTATCTGAATAGCCTGTTTTTTGTAATTGGGTGGATTTTGCTTTTGTTGTGGTAATAAAAGAACCTACATTTGGTCCTGTCCACAGCTTCACTTGATTTCTTGCTATTGTTACAGATCCTTCTTCTTTTTGGAGTCCAACTTTTGGTTCACCTTTCCATGTGTTGTCGCTTTTTCCGGTGTGAATCCACACTGGAGTGCCTTCATAAATAAAGTTATATAATTCTTTAACATCCTCATTGTACATTCGCACACACCCGCTGGAAGCATGTGAACCTATAGAATCCGGATTGTTCGTGCCGTGTATACCGTAAGTACGTCCGCGGTCGCCTTTTACTTCTAATCCATTCCATCTCGGTCCGAGCGGGTTTTTTGGGTCACCCCCAGGTGTATCTTTCCATGCTGGATCTACTATTTTTACTACAATGGGAAATGTGCCCTCAGGAGTCAGGTCGTTGGAACGGCCAGTTGCGACAGGGTATGTTTTCATTACTTTTCCATCTTTATATAAGTACAGTTTATTCGTATCTTTGTTGATTTCAATTTGATAGATAGGAAGGTCAGCAGCGAATATTGAAGAAGGTTGATAAAACAAAAAAACCATGGTAGTGAATAAAAACAACAAAAGTAATTTTTTTAATACCATTACAGCACTCCCTTTTTTATACATAAAGTATTAATAATATTCAGATTTTAAATTGCCGGTACCCTTCTAAAGTTCAAATGGTGTATGTAACTTAGTGTCTGGGCAGACATTTTTGTCTGCCCAGAACTGAATACTTAGAAATAGATTCGAATATGACCTGCCAGTTCTATTACATCATAGAAACTGGCGAGTCCATATTTGCGGCTCGTGGTGTCCATACCTAGTTTTTCGCATTCTACTTTAAAAGCTTGTTGGATGGAATCAACTACTTCCTTGATATCTGAAAAGTCACCGTCGTCCGGAATCTTACCAGGGTTCTTTTGACAGTATTTTTCGATGATTTTCTCTGCTTTTCCTTTTGTATTGTTGTACGCTGTTTGGAAGGAAGCGTCAGCACTCATCTAATTCTCCAATGAATTTAGGAGAGATTACTCCTTTTTATTTTAACAAAATATCGTTGTAATGGTTTACCAATTTTTCGAAATATGAAAATATTATCCTGATGGTTTTTTTGTGATATCGTAGGACTTGTCAAGAGCCTTTCGACCAGATGAGGAAATCATGCTCACCCTGCCTCCAAAAGAACTGAAGAACCTCCAAACGGCATACCAAGACTTCGCACGAGTGGCGTCTTCCGAGCCTCGTTCTAACAAGATTTCTTATCCCTCTAGTAACTATAAAATGCAGTTGATCCGAGCTAGAAATGCGGCTAAGAGTAGGGACAAGGTAAAGCAAAACAATACAGATACTTACTATGGAGAAGCCGTTACGTCCCTTCGAGGTTATATTGCTGCGCTGCAGTCTTATCGGTATATTTTGGATAATGATATTCGGGCATACCAGAGTGCTTTTGGAAAGTGCGAAAGTATCCGAAGTAACTTGCTTCGCGCAGCAGATCGAATGAAGTTGGACAAAGCTGCAGCTATTCGAGCGATGGACGGTATCAAGGACGAAGCACTTCGTAATCGCAAATCACGATGGGATGAAGAAATTCAGCGTCTTCAGAAGACAGCTGATGATATTACCCCGCTTGTCCAAGTGTTGGAGAGAGAACTCCAAACGATTGAGTCGGAGAGGGCTAATCTGAAGAAGTAAATAGTGTTTTCTATGACCGCCTTCGTTAGAAGACGGTCACTACTTTTTGATGGTATTACCATGAATATATAGGATTAACACATTATTGTCAGAGACTGTATGGGACCGATTTTTCATTGGTTTCATACAGTCTTGTTACCCTGTCAGATCAGCGGAACCACGGAACGAGTCTGCCCAATTCTTCCATTGTCAGCTTTTGACCAGAGTGGATGTTAATCATCGCTGCTCGGATCGAATCCATGGTTCCCCACCCCATGCTCGGAGTTTCACGAACATAGTGAAGAGCCATAGAGAGCACGAGAACGGTTGCATCCATCGCCTCCTCTCCACAGGGGTCGGGAGCTGCTTTGATCTCATGAACAATTTTTGGGATCATCACACTGAAGTCCTCATTGAAGCGTTTTGCGAAACGCATTGGACTGTCCTTTCGTACAGGGTTAGTGGAAAGGTTTACTGTAAATCGATTATATCAGATTAGTCAGCAGTGTATTGCCAATTATCGATACAATTTGAGTGAAGAAAAAGGCCTCCTCTATTTTCAAGAGGAGGCCTTTTTTGGCATAGTTATTTCGAAAAGCAATTTGGAAACATCCCAGTCGATACCCCAATACGATTCCACGCATTGATTGCGTTGATGCCCATGATCAATGTCATAAATTCTTTTTCATCAAAATGTTCCCGTACTCGTTGGTAAATTTCATCGGACAGACCATGTTGGATTCGGGTAACAGCTTCGGTAAGTTCTAATACAGCTTTTTCTTTGTCTGTAAAAAGGGTAGATTCTTTCCAAACAGGAATTTGGATGAGCCGGTCGATGCTTTGGTCTTTTTTTAGAAAATCTTTGGAGTGCATATCCAAACAAAACGAACACCCATTAAGTTGAGATGCTCTAATTTTAATTATTTCGTAAAGAATCGGATCGATGCCCATTTCTTGAATTGATTTCTCCAGTTGAATCATCGCAGCATAAGCTGCAGGGTTTGATTTGGAATGATTTATGCGCAATTCCATTTTCCATTCCTCCTAAAGTATATTATAGATAACTAATATCTATAATATACTTCTCTTACTCATAGGTCAACTTATCCATGATAATACATGAGGATTGGGTAAACTATCTGATATAGCACACATTTATGCAAAATGATAAAATAATGTGATGCATGTTTTGGAGGTGTTTGGTTTGATTCAAGAAGGTGAATTAGCACCAGATTTTACATTAGTATCTAGCAATGACTCAGAAGTATCTCTTTCTAATTTTCGTGGGAAAAATGTGGTTTTATATTTTTATCCAAAAGACAACACACCAGGATGTACAACGGAGGCTTGTGATTTTCGTGATGCCTATCAACAATTCAGCGATGTAAATGCAGTGATCCTTGGAATTAGCAGAGATTCTACTGCTTCTCATCGTAAGTTTGCTGCTAAATATGATCTGCCTTTTTTGCTTTTAAGTGATGCAGAAGAAACAGTATGTAAGCAGTACGATGTGTTGAAGGAAAAAACGATGTTTGGGAAAACGGGTATAGGAATTGAACGTACGACTTTTATTATAGATTCGGAAGGAAAAGTGGTAAAAATCTTCCGTAAAGTAAAAGTGAAAGATCATGTAGCGGAAGCATTGCGTTATATAAAAGAGAACCTTACCTAAATAGAGAAGAGAGGAAGGAATCGGATGGGGAGATATAATGAACCCATTATGACCGAATACTATAATTTTTTTGCCCGTAATACAAGTGATATGGATCAAGATCTAACTTATTTTGTAGAACTAGCAAAGCAAACTGGGGGACCGGTAATTGAATTAGGATGTGGAACTGGCCGTTGTGCAATTGCGATCGCAAAAGAAGGAATTGAAGTATTCGGTGTTGATTTTAGTGCGGACAAACTAAAAATAGCTAGTAAAAAAGCGGAGGACTTAGGGCTTAGCCATCGAATCAAATGGATCGAAGCGAGTATTACCAATTTTATGATTCCTGGTAAAAAATGCCCTTTGGTTATTATGCCTGATCGGTCTTTTTTACAGTTGATCAATGTGCGGGATCAATTGAGTGCATTAAAAAGTATTCGACGTCATCTAGATGAAGGGGGAGTATTTGCATTCCATGCATTTGTCCCTCATATGCGGAAATTGATAGAAATGGAAGGGAAATATACGTTCCGAGGCAGCTTTCCGTCGGGAAAAGATGAACTAGAAGTGTATGATTTTATGGAATTAGATACATTTAATCAGATTGCCAATATCACTCGTTACATGGAGAGATTTAATCAACGCGGTGATTCATTAGGACGAAATAAATCCAAAATAAGACTGCGTTATGCTTTTCCTTCTGAATTGAACCATCTTTTAGCTGTATGTGGATTTAAAGTTCAAAATCGGTATGGTACTTTTTATCGTGCTCCTTTTGACGAAAGCAGCGAAGAGCTGATTATGGAAGCGGTAAAAATAGAGAGGAGATAAAATGTTGCGAGTCTCAGCAAAGAAGATACTAGAAGTGTTAGCCCATATGTATCCGGATGCCCATTGCGAGCTCGATTTTGAAACGCCTTTCCAGCTCTTAATCGCAACCATTCTCTCTGCTCAATCAACGGATGTTCAAGTGAATAAAGTAACCAAAGAACTGTTTGCAAAATACCCAACAGCGGAAGCAATGCTCCAAATGACAGAGAATCAGTTAGCAGAAGAAATAAGGGGTCTAGGATTATTTCGTAATAAAAGCAAAAATATATATCAGACATGTCGCATATTAGTAGAACAATATGATGGACAAGTACCAATGGAGCGTGAAGCATTAGAAGCTTTGCCGGGGGTTGGCAGAAAAACAGCGAGTGTAGTGTTAAGCAATGCTTTTGGTGTTCCAGCATTAGCAGTAGATACACATGTACAAAGAGTATCCAACCGACTAGCTCTCGTTAAGAGCAAAACACCTGTGGAAACCGAACAGCAGCTTACCAAGAAAATTCCAAAGAAAAAGTGGTTAGATACGCATCATCAACTTATTTGGCATGGACGAAGGTTATGTATGGCTAGAAATCCGAAGTGTTCTAGGTGTGAATTGTTGCCTTACTGCAAATTTGGGCAAGCAAACATTGACAAGGTTATAAGTAAATAGTTATTCTTAAGTTAGAATGATTTTCATAAAAGAGGTGAACGGAAATGGCGAATGGCCGATTGATGGAGGCGGTGGAAACTTTAAAAGTACAAGGAGTTCGCATGACCCCTCAAAGGCATGCCATTTTGAATTACTTGTTATCCAGTATCCAACATCCGACGGCAGATGAAATATATAAGTCATTATCTAGTAATTTTCCGAATATGAGTGTTGCTACTGTTTACAACAATTTACGTCTGTTCCGCGAGGCGGGACTTGTACGTGAATTAACATATGGTGATTCCTCCAGTCGATTTGATGCCAATATGGATGACCATTATCATGTTATTTGTCACCATTGTGGACATATTACGGATTTTGATTACCCTGTATTATCGCAAGTCGAGAAATCCGCGAGTGAAATGACCGGATACGAAGTAAATACACATCGACTGGAAATTTACGGTACATGTCCGATGTGTCAAAAAGAGCTGACAGAAAAGAAAGAAGAGCACTCGTCTTAAGACAACGGCTCTTCTTTTTTATTTTCTGGAGCGTCTTTTGGATCTACCGATAAAATAGCTTTACAGTGCATACAGTTGTCTCTTCGGCCAAGAACCTTTGTCGGTTTTCCGCATTCTGGACAGGAAACCCGCAAAGCTTGTGTAGATAATATTCCTACCCAAAAATATATCCCCACACTACCGAGTATAAAAATCATGCCAAATGCAATAAAAAGTGCCATCCAACCAGGGATGAGAAAACCAATATACATCACCCCTACCCCTGCAAAGATGAGAAGCAGGGCAAACGTACGTATTTTATTTAATTTGCCTGATAATAACATGAAAGTCATCCCTCCAAACAAATATTGTATCATAGCGGTAAACAGGAGCAATTAATAGTACGATAATATAGCGTATATGTTTGAATGTTTGTTCATGAACTTATTTATTTAAGGTTTAACAAGCTGATAATAGGTTGTCTGACTTTAAATAAAATGAAGGATCGATGAACCGTTTGAAATTATTTAAAAATGCAACATGCTTATAAAAAATAAATTAGATGATTTTTTATCGTTTTGGTATATACTGAGAATAGTTCTCAATCGAAGGGATGGACATGGCTCACCGGAATCATCGAAAACAGTCCGCCTATAAAGATGTGCTCAAAGTGACAAAGTGGTCTGTGCTGACTGGTCTTGCAACTTATTCAAGTGATCTGATCAATATGGGTTTTCTCGCTCACTTGGGTACAGCAGCGATTGCCGGAGTGGCTGCATCGGCGATTATCAACTTTTTCTTTGTCAGTATTGACAAAAATGGGTTGAAGGCAGTGGCTGGTCCTTGGATCGGTCAGTCAAACAGTGAAAAAATGGCCAATCTGCCAGAGTGTCTAAAACGAGTAAAAGAAAATGCAGAAGCGGATGCAACAAAGATTGTAAAACTGGACGCAAAAGAGTATGTAAAGACAGTGTTGGTGCAACACATCACTGTTAACTCGCTGTTTTCTAGCCTGCTGCTTGGTCTGCTCGTCGGTGTCTTGGCGATTGTCTTTCCAACAGTGATTTTGCAATTTGGAGGAGCGGAGTCTGATGTAGCTGCACATGGAGCACCATATTTTCAGATAATCATGGGTTCCGTCGTCGTCAGTTCGCTTGTCAGTAGCCTCACCAGTACACTCAATAACTTGAAAGAGCATCGAAGTGTAACAGTTGCCGCAGGTTGTATGCTGGGTACTCATGTTGTGCTTGGCTCGCTGGCGATTTATGTGTTTGATCTGGGAATTCGAGGCGTAGCCTGTGCAAACGTTGTCGCGATTATTGTGCAGCTGGTGATGCTGGTTCGCCTGCTCGCTTCACATCAAGTGTTTTCGCGCCGAGTAGTCCCACTGCGTCCAGACTGGGTACTTCAGTGGCAAACGTGCAAGGAAGCTTGGCCGTTGATCTCCGATAAGCTAGGCTTCCAGGCGTGTATGGCGTACTACCTGCACACGCTCCAGCGTTATGGGGTGGATGTGCTGGCTACACAGCGGATTGCCAACCAGATCATGCTTGTGCCGCTGGCGATGTTTACCGGGTTGTATCCGGTGATTTCTCCTTATGTCGCTGGGTACTATGGTAACAAGGACTATAAGCAAATCCGTTCATTCATTACAGTGACATTCTTGATGGGCACACTCTGTTGTAGTGCTGTGCTGCTAGCTACGGCTTTCGTTGGTGGTGCTTGGGTGGTTCCATTCTTTTTCCCAACTGACAAGAGCTCGTTAGAGATGACACAGATGTGGCTCTTGTTGTTGGTGTTTACCCATGGCACCAACACTGCACTGCAAATTGTAAAATCTTCGCTCAAAGCAGTCAGAGCTAATCGTATCATGTTGCTCAGCAGTTTGTTAGCGAATGGCATCTGGGGTGCATCCCTTTGGCTGTTGGCGTCCAGCGCGAATCTGACGCTGGTCTCCTTCCTGCAAGGAACAGCGACACTGCTCCAACTTGTTCTGTTGGGCTGGTATTTCTATACAGGGCGCTGGAAGCCAGTGGCTTCGCTATATGCCAAGGGAATGAGCCTCCATATGGGAACATGTACTGTTCGTGTCATTCGAGATGGCAACTGGGTCATGGAGACGAGAAGTAGGTCACTTGTTTTCACCAAATATCGGCCAGCTGATTTTTGGAGCGAAGGACCCGTCCGTGTTCAACGTCTTGCTAAGAGAACAATACATCTGGATAATGTGTGTGCTGTCCACACACAAACAATGCAAAACCGGCGAGGATACTGGGTGACAGAGATTATTACCGCGGTTTAAAAGCACAGATCCTCACTGGCAAGCGGCCTTGGCAACAGGGCCGCCCAAATTTCCATAACACTTTTTTTAAAAAATGTGTTGACTTCATAAACATGTCCATGCTATATTATTA
>NZ_JCAJZU010000011.1:0-74959 GCF_059510415.1 Shimazuella sp. NTD247
AAAAGCGCTGGAAGGCATCCGCAAGATGTTTGAGGGTGTTTTGAAGGGAGGTAGAATCGACTTCTTTCAGCCATGTTAATTCTCGCTTTTTCTCCGTTAGGACACGGGAACAAGTGGAATACGTCAGCCCTTTTCCACTTGTTTGATACACTTTGTTCCATTCGCCTAGAAAATGATTGAATACAAAACGGCTACAGCCGATGGATTTATGGATCATGATCGCCTGTGTTTTGGTAGGTCGAAGACGGTAAGAAAAAGCTTTATGCATAGAATCACCCCCTTGTTGGAATTTTGAGAATATTATAGATCGTATGTTCGTTTCTTGTCAAGCTTATCTGAAAAATAGTCAAACTTACGAAAGAACAAAAAAGTATCTTCTTCTGATGCTCGCTTTCATCCCACGATTTAAACCGTGGGTTTTTTCACTCGCAATGTTATAAAGTTAACGTCTGTACATTTTTTATTTTCATTACAGGGAAGGAAGATACAATGACATTACTAGAGAAAGCTATTCTTATTTCGCTTCAAGCACATCAAGGACAAGTAGATAAAGGAGGACATCCCTATATTTTGCATCCTTTGGCAGTGATGAATCGAGTAGAGTCGATCGATGCAAAGATTGTAGCTGTGCTTCATGATGTTTTGGAAGATACGGATGTTACGGCACGTCAATTACAAGAAGAAGGATTTCCTCAAGAAGTGGTAGCGGCAGTGTGTGCGGTCACAAGAAAAGAAGAAGAAACATACGAAGCATTTTTGGCACGGATTGCAAAAAATATGCTGGCTACCGAAGTGAAACTCGCAGATTTGCAAGAAAATATGAATCTATCACGGATCCCAAATCCCTCCCCAAAAGACGAAAAGAGAATAATAAAGTATGAACAGGCGTACTTTTTCTTGACAGAAGTACAACAAACTGCAAAGAACTAGAGGTATTTGCATGTATATCGTACAATAGAAAGGAGAACAAGCGAGGGAGAAATCATGCTAAAAGAAAAACTAAGCTTATTGCCAAGTCAACCAGGTTGTTATTTGATGAAAAACAACCAAGGGGAAATCATATATGTAGGAAAAGCAAAAAATTTGCGAAATCGAGTGCGCTCTTATTTTTCCGGTTCACATGATGCGAAGACTACTCGGCTTGTAATGGATATTGTTGATTTTGAATATATCGTGACTTCCAGTGATCTAGAGGCTCTGATCTTGGAATCAAATTTAATTAAGAAACACCATCCGCACTATAACATCATGTTAAAAGACGATAAGTCTTATCCATATATTCAATTAACCAAAGAACACCATCCGAGGTTGTTAGTAACGCGAAAATTAATAAAAGATGGCTCAAAGTATTTTGGACCGTATCCAAATGCTGGTGCAGCTCAGCAGACGAAAAAGCTATTGGATCGTCTTTTTCCACTTCGAAAATGCAGTAATTTACCAAAACGAGTGTGTCTATATTATCATTTAGGGCAATGTTTGGCTCCATGTGAATATGAAGTGTCTTCGGAACAATACGAGGAATTGACCCAAAAAATCACCCGGTTTCTTGGCGGAAACCATCCTGAACTAAAAAGAGACCTGACGGAACAAATGCAGGCGGCTTCAGAAGTAATGGAATTTGAAAAAGCAAAAGAATTACGAGATTTGATTAAAGATATTGATACATTAATGGAAAAACAGCATGTTTCACTTGCTGATCAAGTTGATCGTGATGTTTTTGGTTATTACGTAGAAAAAGGATATTTGTGTGTCCAAGTTTTCTTTGTTAGACAAGGAAAGTTGTTAGAAAGGAATGTTTCTATTTCACCTCATTTTCAAGAACCCGAGGAAGATTTTTTGAGTTTCGTGGGACAGTTTTATTATGATGCACCAGCACTCCCAAAAGAAATCCTTCTTCCGCAAGGAATTGATGAGGAACTCGTATCAGGACTTATTCCAGATGGTAAGATCGTCATTCCTAGGCGTGGAACAAAACGAAAATTAGTCGAAATGGCGACCGAAAATGCGCAAGTGGCTCTTACAGAAAGATTGCGTTTAATGGAACGGGATGAGAGTAAAACGACATTGTCTCTTACACAGCTCGCAGACGCAATCGGCAGTGATTTACCTAAACGGATCGAAGCATTTGACAACTCAAATATTCAAGGTACTGATCCAGTATCTGCAATGGTAGTTTTTGTTGATGGAAAACCAGCGAAAAAAGAATATCGTAAATACAAAATCCGTACAGTTACTGGTGCAGATGATTATGAGACAATGCGAGAAGTGGTTCGAAGACGCTATACACGTGTATTAAAAGAAAACCTTCCTCTGCCTGATCTTATTTTAATTGACGGGGGAAAAGGACAATTAGCTGCTGCTTTAGATGTATTGGAGAATGAACTTGGACTGGCGATCCCAGTCGGTGGAATGGCAAAGAATGAAAAACACCAGACAGCTACCCTAATCATGGGTGAACCACCAACGGAGACGCCGTTAAAAAGAGGAACAGATGGTTTTTACTTGATTCAGCGTATTCAAGATGAGGTTCATCGTTTTGCATTATCTTTTCATCGGCAGACAAGGAGTAAAAGTTTTCTTCAATCCACGCTGGATGGGATTCCAGGTATAGGAGAAAAAAGGAAACAACAGCTATACCGATACTTTGGGTCCATGGAAAAAATAAAGAATGCAGACACAGAGGAATTTAAAAAAGCTGGAATTCCCTCGAAGTTAGCCGAAACCATACAAATGCATTTAAATGGAGAACAACAATAATTCGTTCCCCCATTATTTTGGGGGAATGGAGTTTTTTATGTTAAAAACTGCTGTTTTTCTCACTGAGTATTTTAAGTTCGATTGAAAATTATTAAAAAGAAATACTAACAATATGAAAATTTTTCTTTTGTAAAGATAATTTTATATTTTATGTCTGAATTTCTTTGTTATTATGAACAAAGGTTTTTTGTGAAGTATTGAAATATTAGTAGATTGCTACCAATTCCACTATCATCTATAATTAATAGTATTAAGATTTTTATTCGAAAAGGAGGGATTCTTAATTATTCCTCATTCACGTATGAAACGGCCGCCAGGTAGACCAAAACGAAAAACAAATAGTGAACTAGAAGATACAGATAAACTTATCTTGACACATGCAGACCGCTTGTTTATGAAGAGCGGCTATGCTGCTGTATCGATAAGTTCAATTACAAATGAAGTTGGTATTACCAAACCAACCCTGTATCATTATTTTCCTGACAAAGAGCATTTGTATGCAGCAGTGATATGCAATCGGTTGGGACGAGTTGGTAAAGAAATTGTAGCAAGTATCGAAGGCGATATGAGTATCCGTGAAAAACTTTTTACACTTGCATATGGTTTTTTTAAATATGCAACGATGTGCTTGTCTACACTTATGCGAGATGTAAACGAGCATTTATCGGAAGTCCTGACTCAGAAAGTCCATCGAGCTTATGATAAATACATTGTTGAACCTCATCGGGTTTTATTGCGAAGAGCAATGAAGCAAGGAGAAATACAAAATCAAATCCAGCAAGTGGAGATACTCACTCATGTATGGTTAGGATTATTGGATTCATTAAGTCGGCAGGCCTTTGAAAACAAGCAGAAAGAAACGGTTATTACTCAGCTTAGTTTGACAGTAGTTTCTGTATTTTTGGATGGTGTTGCATAACATCTTAGGTTGGGGGGAGTTAGATGGCGAGAGGCGTGGTTATTGGAGGTGGAATTTCTGGTTTAGTTTCTGCTTCCATTTTGGCATCGCGTGGACATGATATCGTCTTATTGGAAAAACAATCAACACTTGGTGGGAAAATCCAAGAAGTAAAATTAGATAATTTTCAATTTGATTTTGAACCATCTATGATTACGATGCCGTGGATATTTGAAAGGGTATTTCGAGAAGCAGGCAGGACAATTGACCCAAAGCTTCGATTCATTCCACTTGCTGTAAACAGCCGTAATTTTTTTGAAAGTGGTACGATGATCGATCTTACATCAGATCCGGATTATATGATCGACCAGTTGCGTATGTTGTCCTCGGAAAACAGACAAGGGTTTATTGATTATTTAAATGAATCAGCGAGACTTTACCAAATAGCTGATGAAAACTTTTTCGATAACCCCGCAACGCATTGGTCTGAATTGCTATCATTTCAATGGATGAAAACTTTTCTGTCTGTTTATCCTTTTTTGACAATGGATGCATTTCACAAACGGTTTTTTGACGATCCTAGGTTACTGGCGATGATGAATCGTTATTCTACGTATGTTGGCTCTTCGCCTTATCGTGCACCTGCGGCACTAGGATTTTTTGCTTATTTGGAATTGGTACAAGGAGTTTATTATGTAGAAGGAGGTAACTATCGATTAATCGAAGCATTGGAACGGCTTGCAACTGATCTGAATGTCCATATTTTCCATAATACTCCAGCAGATCAAATTATAGTAAAATCTGATAATTTATTTGAGGTAAGAACGGAAAAATACTTGTGGGATGCTGATTTTGTTATTTCTAGTGTTGATATTGCTACTTTTCGTGGTTTGATGGAGAGAGAGAAGAAACCTTCGAAAGAGAACAGTCAGCAGAGCTCTTCTGGTTTTCTGTGTTTACTAGGAGTGGATAGAAAATACAAGCATTTGCATCATCATAATTATTTTTACCCAATGGATTATAGCAGAGAATATGTAGATATATTTGAACAGGGAGAATGGTCATTATCTCCTACACTTCATGTCTCTTATTCTGGGTTTTCAGAGTCAACACGCGCTACGAATGGCAGTAACTTGGTTATTCATGTGAATGTACCTTCTTACAATACAGATAACCGCCTTCATCAGCAGGATTACTATGATAATTACAAAGATTTTATTGTTCATTGGCTGGAAACTAAATTGGGCTTGGTAGATTTAAAGAAATCAATTGTTACCGAAAAGTGTTATGGACCAAAAGAGCTAGAAGAACTAATCGGCACCAAACATACTACCATTGACCGGGTAAATATCAGCAATTTTTTTCAGCCAAATATTAAAGACAAACGAGTAAATGGTCTTTATTATACCGACAGCAGTACACATATTGGCGGGAGTATTGCAATGTCTGTTATCAATGCAATCAATACCGTTCATCTTGTAGAAGAAGACTTAGCGAAACAAGACAAAGTATGGTCAACTACAGGTTTAGAGTATTAATTTCATAGGGGTTCGGCAATAATTACAGAGTTGTGCAGGCTGAAAGCCCAAAGTTTCAAGCGTGGGATAAGAGGCTTCGTTGTTCGGTATCGTCCTGTTTTTAGGACGATACCGAACAACTATTTTTATAACTTTGTGTCGCAGTAGTTGTGGGTAACGGATACGAAGAAATGCATGGGTCAGAAATAGAAGAACGAAAACTACTGTATCACTGATTCATTATCTTTTTGTTTTCTTAAAATAACAGTAGTTTAAACAAAGGCGGGTTGTATGATAGAAAATAAAGATGTAGCGGTCATGTCAGTCACCTCGAGTGGTGTTGACATGACCAGTGAAACTAGTCAGGCCAGATGAACTCACCAATATTAGTAATGACACCAGTGTAAGTATTGAGGTGGTCTGTCCACGCTCGGAAGCAGGTCTCTGCCTGTTTTTTTGAGAAACAGTTCAGAACTTCTGGAATTCCCTTCAAAAATGCCTCGATCTCCTGCTGCGATTTGCAAATGGAGATCCATTCAGGTAGATTGTGAAAATGGATCTCCACCGTCCATTCCTTGAGGTTGTGTGGTGAGATCCAGATCTCCTTGAAGCCCTTACTCTTCATCTGTTGTCCTTCCATGTTGGTTATGGACAGATAAATAATATCATATTTCTTCAGAAGAGGCATTGGAGCAATTGGAGGAATATTAAAAAATATAGCAGAACGAATAATATCGAAGTTGTACGTCTGTGGTTATGTTTAGGAAATTTAAATGGAATTAAGATGAAGAAGTGTTGTCTGATCTAAATCCCTCTCATACCTTTCAGGTAAATCGTTGGAAAGTATCAACTGAACTTGCTGTAGTTGAACAAAAGCAGCCCTGTTTAACTTTGCAGGGCTGCTTTTGGCTGTTACTTAAAAAGTTACAGCAGCTTGTTTTGTCAGTTCGATTCCTTTTTCGATAATTTCTAGTTTGCGCTCAGGATATTGGTTATGTCCTTCTATTATAACTGTAGTTATATCTGTAACTCCAAACAATTCTAAGTTCCGCAATACTAAGTTAACTGCCATTTCAGCAGTACTGCGATCTCCAGAATAATCGCCGCCTCTTGCGTTGAGAAGGGCAACTTTTTTATCAGAAGCTAAACCAATTGCACCTTGAGGGGTAAAACGGAACGTTTTTCCTGCACGATTCAAATAGTCAATATAGGTGTGCAGCACTGCTGGGAAAGTTTGATTCCACAATGGAAAAGCTAAGACAACTTTGTCAGCATCTAAAAATTGGTCTAAATATTTGTTTGAGATATCTAATGCTTCTTGCTCTTCGGGTGTTAGTTCATGACCTTGGCCTGCTTTAAACTGTCCTGTTAGCATCACATGATCCAAATAGGGCAGATGCTCTTGAAACAGGTCTAATTCTGTAATTTCATCATTGGGATGATTTTCCCGGTAGCTCTGTAAAAATGCATCATACATTTTCACGCTGACTGCTTGATCACTAGGTCTGTTGTTTGCTTTTATAAATAATACTTTGGACATTATTGTATTCCTCCATCAGGGTTATTGATTTGTTTTTTTGTTCCATCTCTCATACTGCATTGAAAATAACTTTAGTAAATCCGGAATATCATTTTCACTTTTGATATAATAACTGACCCATCCCGAATCAGGATAAATATGGTGTGGTTTAACAAGGTTAGAAGCGACTAGTTCATCTCTGATTTTTTTAGGAAAAGGTAAATCAGCAAGTGTCTCTCCATGGATATGTCCTAATTCTTTGGATTGATATCGAAATTCGACTCCACCAAAACGATGTTCATGAACAGTAACCCCATCAAGCGAAAGTAACTCGCGTTTGATTGTTTCAACAATCATTTTCTGACCTCTCCTTCAACAAGATCAAGCCTGTAGAGATTTGAATTTCTCGTTCACAACATCCCAGTTAATCACTTGGAAAAATGCAGCTACATAGTCTGGTCTTTTGTTTTGATAACGAAGATAATATGCATGTTCCCACACGTCTAATCCTAAAATAACTTGTTTTCCATCCATCAAAGGATTGTCTTGGTTAGGAGTATGTACTATTTCCAGCTGATTTCCATCTGCCACTAACCATACCCATCCAGAACCAAATCGACCAAGTGCTGCTTTTGTAAATTCAGATTGGAAAGCTTCATAACTAGTAAAGCTATCGGTAATCGCTTTTGCAGCTTCTGCAACTGGTTTATTTGCTCCGCCGGGCGTAATCACTTCCCAAAAGAGACTGTGGTTGTAGTGTCCACCGCCATTGTTTCGTACCGCTGTTTGAATATCTGCTGGTAATGCAGCTATGTTTTTCAAGAGATCTTCCAAGGAGTGATTTTCTAATTCAGAATGGTTAGCAAGCGCTTCATTTAATTTATCAACATAGGTTTGATGATGTCGCCCATGATGTATTTGCATCGTTTCTTTATCAATATGTGGTTCCAGTGCATCTGGAGAAAATGGCAATTCAGGCAAAGTAAAGGTAGTCATATCAATCGCTCCTTATAATTTATACTTTTTAAACTATAAAGTATAAAAAATTGTTATATCGTTATTTAACATCAAATGATTTTAAAATGCAATAGCTTTTTGAACTTCTGTTATGCGATGATAAAAGAAAAGCCTTAGGAGTGATGGGTTTTAAATGTTTACGAAATAAACCATTCGATCCTACTTATATATAGCACTTATTTTCTTATTATCACCATTCTCTCCACTTGGATTTATTTAGTGAGTTAAAGAAGATAATATTTCAAGGAAGCAACAGGGAAAAACAGGACTGCGATGTTTTTTTGATCTGTTTCAAAATTGCCCTTAATTTTTTTAGGAAGGTGGTGTTGGATATGAATAAAAGGATATTGTTAGCAGGATGTGTTTCGTTTCTTTTGATCGCAGGTGGATGTTCATTTACAAAAGATTACCCATGTAGTTGTGTACCACCAAAACCTCCAAAGCAAGAACAACAGAGTAATGCAAAGGAATGGAAGAAAGTGGTATGGAACAATGAGGAGAAAGTGCATATTTAAAGGGATGTATTCGTTATGGATACATCCCTTTTTTGGAAGGATAATCTTTTACATGCTGTTTGTTTACTTTTGTGGCAAGATGCTGTTTTAGTTACAATAGATGATCGTACTTGGCTACAGGCGAGATATCAGTCACCCATTCCGAGTGGTTCAAAACGGGTTACCTGCTTCTAACCAATCAATATATTCAGCAATCCCTCTTTCGATTGTGTAACGAGGTTCCCAGTTAATATCTGCTTTGATTCTGGAAATGTCTAGTGATGGATAGGATGGAAGGCTTCGATTTGGTTGAAGTTCAATTTTACAGTTTGGTTTTACTTTTTTTATTGCCTCAACAAAATCTCTATTTGTGTTATTTTCTCCACTACCAACGTTATAAATGGAATAATGAAGCGTAGAAGCTGTTTGTAATTTTGCTAAAGCTTCGGCAGTATCCGTTACATAAGAAAAATCAATACTATCTTCGGCAAATGGAAGTGATCCATTTGGAGTGAACTCGGTTATTGGTTTTCCTTTTACTGCAGCATGTACAGCTTGAGCTGGAAAAAAATACAAACCTCTAGTAAGAGGGCCATATGCTGAAATACGTACACTTACGATATCTTGCCCAGTTTGATTCTTGTAGTAGTCTCCTATAACCTCAAATATCTTTTTATATGCAGTCATTGGATATGGTGAATCAATGGGTAGCGGAGTATCTTCTTTCCAGAGCCCATCTACATTTGCATAGATTGCTATGGAGCTGGCAAGTAAAATTCGCTTTACATTTTGTCTTCTACCAACGTCCAGTACGTTCAACAGACCTACTACATTCTGTTGTACTCCTGTTTCAATAGGTCCGTGCATGGGTGGTGAAGCGAGGTGTATGATGCCTGTGAGGTTGTGTTTTTGTGTTATTTTTGTTAGATTTGCACAATTTAGTATATCTACCGTTTCTACAAAAAGCCTTTTGTTTAGATAGTTCTGAAGAAAGGAAGGCATTCGATCTTCGCGATAACGTGTAAGTAATACAACTTCACCGATATCAAGAAGAGCCTTTGCTGCATGTAAACCAATAAACCCCATACCACCTGTGATAAGTATCATTTAGGAACCCTCCATTATTTAAGAAAATATCAATAGGTATTCTTTAGTATGACAGGTTCCATTTGATAGAACCTGCCTGTAATTATGGTACGATTAATAGTAATAGGATAGAGTGAGATTCTCTTGCAATAAGGAAGGAGGATTTTCGTTATCAATCAGAGCAAAATCTAAATTTTACTCTGATCTAACGTAAAACAATGAGACATTCAGGACACTTTACTCTCGGACAGTTTTTACGCTCTCGTCGTGAGCGTCTGTCTCCTGAAAATGCTGGAATATCTTCCATTGGTCGAAGACGAACACCAGGATTGCGACGTGAAGAAGTAGCTTTTTTGGCGAATATTGGGATATCTTGGTATACAGCATTGGAGCAGGATAAACAAAACAACCCATCTGATCAAGTACTAGACAGCTTGGCTAAGGTTCTTCAACTATCTGACGAAGAAAAGCTTTATTTATATAGATTGGCTAGACCAACTGTCATTCAAAAAGCAAATGATTCGCCCATATCGGAAGGGCTGAGAAGAACTGTTTTCAATCTTGATCCTAATCCAGCGATGATTTTAAAGAGAAATTGGGATTTAGCTTTTTGGAATCGAGCAGCAGAAGTCGTTTTTCGCCTTCCGAAATATGAAGTGGAATTAGAATTGAGACCTAATTGGCTAAAGAGATTTTTGGTTGATGAATCTGTTCAATTAAATTCAACGAACTGGGAAGAGAAAGCACAAGTGATGATTGCGAGGTTTCGAGCTCATAGCTCTCAATATCCAAAGGATGAGTCTATTAATAAATTGATCCATGAGTTAATGGAAACAAATAGATGGTTTCGTCGTTATTGGAATCGTCAAGATATTCAAGCAGTGACGGATTGTCATAAAGAGTGGAGTATTCCTTCTATTGGGAATTTAGAGTTTGAATATGTAACTCTACAGCCGTCAGAGAGAACAGATCTTCAGTTGATTATTTATGCTGTAAGTTCTGCTACAGGTAAGTTGTTACAAAGTCACTTGTAACTGTACACTTTGCTAATTGACCTATTGACTGAACCTACAAATCAACAAAATCAATGCAAGGGGATGAAAGCTGAGTCCAAAATGCAAACAGGGATGTATTCATTATGTGAGTACGTCCTTGTTTATTTAAAAAGCGGTTCTACTTCAATAACACTATTAATTACACCAATCACCTTGTCTAGCGTTTGAATATGTAATAATGTGCAAATTTATCTTGTTTCACTTGTAAAAATAGAAGTACAGGAAAGAAATATACAGGAAATGATGGTATTGTCAGGGAGTTGTTTATATTTTATACTTTGTGGTATAAAAAGTGTATCATGACGAAATGGGCAAAGGAAGCAGGTGAATAAGAGATGTTATCGATTAGCCCAACAACACAGCATATTTTGGAGTTTTTGAAAAAACATAACCAAGCTTGTGTCAATAGTTTAGCGAATGAGTTGCAAGTGACGCACATGGCAGTTCGCAAGCATTTAAATAAATTAGAAAAAGATAATTTGATATGTTCCACTCAACATAAACAAGCAATGGGTCGACCGGTTACGCTTTATCAGTTATCGGAAGAAGGAAAAGCCCTGTTTCCTCAGAAGTATGACTCCATATCAGTAGAGATTTTAGAGGATATAGAGGCAATAGATGGGAAAGAAAAGGTAGATCAGTTATTTGAACGGCGTAAGCAGCGTTTAAAAGAGAAGTATGGGGAACGGATTAATCAAAAACCAAACTTCAAAGAAAAAGTGATGGAACTAAAAGATATCCAGATACGAAATGGTTATATGGTCGAGACAGAGATAATTAACGAAAATGAGATCGAGTTTGTCGAATACAATTGTCCTATTTTCCAAGTAGCAAATAAATACAACAAAGCGTGTGAGTGCGAGTTGGCGTTATTTAAAGAAGTTTTGGGAGCCGATTCCATCGAGCGCACAGCTTGTATGTCGGAGGGAGACCACCGTTGCCGGTATAAGATGAAGAAGGATAATACTTCATAAATCGTTTGTATTCCTAAACTTTTGGCTTTTTACTTTAATTTTTGTCTGGTTACACTTTGTACCCTTGTAACCAGACTTTTTCCTTAGTCTTTCACACCCATACCCTACTTGATTTAGATGTAAATATTTGTTCCTGGAACATGGTGCCTTCCTGGATTTTTGAATTCATTCACTTTTTTAGATTCAATTTTAGCTTTATAGTATTAAATATAAGAAGTAAACTATGATTTATTAGCTATAGAAGTTAAAATAGGCGATTGGAAATAATTTTCTATTTTTAAAAAAATATGTTTCCTTTGTGAAAAAAGGAGATTGTCATGTAATAAAATAATGTGGTAAAATATATAAAATTACATATTTACCCTGTGTAGTAGAGGTTGCAATGAAGAAGAGTATCCATTTGGAGGATAAGGACCAAAGAGAAATGGAGAAAGGCTGTCATTGCCGAAGTTGAGTTGTTTGCCCTTACAAATGCTCGACTGGGGTCGTTGTCAAATAGACACGACACTGTCACAAGTAATACTGCTTGTGGAGTACTATCTCACAGAGAGAAGTCGCTTATGACGACAGCTTGTGTTTCTCTCTGCTGTGGTCTTTTTTATTTGCTTTAAAATTGGTAGAGACAAGAATTTACACAGATCAGATGAAATTAGTGACTTACTCTGCTTGAGCAAAAATAGATATAAACGATTCTAGCGAAGATATGCACCTCAGACAATGGCACAAGTCTCGCTAAGTCGCTGTGCTCCTAGTCTCGCTTTGATTGGCTGTAGTGTCTTTTGTGTTCTTGTGGGCAGACGCGGAAAATATGCATATCGAGCGGATTCGGAAAAAAATGTTAGTAAATTCCTCAACTGGGGGAGTATTTTATCTAGTAGAAAAGGGAGAGACAACCTGTTGAATATCATCGTTATGAAGTTTGGCGGTACTTCTGTTGGGAGTACAGAAAGAATCAGAGAAGTAGCAAAAAGAGTAGTAGAAAAAGTAAACAGTGGATACAAATGTGTTGTTGTTCTTTCTGCTATGGGAAAAACGACAGATCAGCTGGTAGGTCTTGCCAAAGAATTAAACCATCAGCCTTCAGCACGGGAATTGGATATGTTATTGACCACTGGTGAGCAGATCAGTATTGCCTTACTGAGTGTTTCCCTTCATGGTCTGGGAATAGAAGCTCGCTCGTTTACTGGATGGCAAGCTGGAATTATTACAGACGAGGTACATGGAAAAGCAGTTGTAAACAATGTAAAAACAGAAAAATTAGTAAGTGCTCTTGATAAAAATGAAGTTGCAGTTGTTGCCGGATTCCAAGGAATCACAGAACAAGGGGAAATTACAACACTTGGCCGTGGCGGATCAGATACTACTGCAGTAACACTTGCGGCTGCACTTGGGGCAGAGTACTGTGAAATATATACTGATGTAACAGGAGTATACACAGCAGATCCTAGATTTGTAGAGGAGGCGCAAAAGCTAGAAGAAATTTCATATGAAGAAATGCTGGAATTAGCAAGGCTTGGTGCTGGTGTATTACATCCGCGTTCTGTGGAATGTGCTTTAGCACATCAAGTGAAATTAGTGGTGCGATCAAGTTTTGAAACAGTGGAAGGAACATGGATAAAGGAGAAGGATCAAATGGAAGAAAGCTTGCAAGTAAGAGGAATAGCCCATGATATGGATGTTGCACGAGTAAAATTGCTTGGACTACCAAACCGTCCTGATATTTTAGCACAATTGTTTACTGCATTAGCAGACGCTCATATCAATGTGGACATCATTGTGCAAAGTGAACACCAAGCTGATCAGATTAGTGTTGCATTTAGTATTTCTGAAGCAGAAGGAGAAGCAGTAAAGCAAGTATTGGAGGAAAAACAGGCAATTCTCGGGTATGAAGAAATGTTTTTTGAAGGAGGACTTGCAAAGGTTTCTGCAGTTGGAGTTGGTATGATGACACGTCCTGGAGTAGCTGCAAATATGTTTGCCTGTTTAAGTGAAGCCAATATTCCAGTAAAAATGGTATCTACTTCTGAAATCAAATTATCTTGTGTAATCGACCGTGATCGAGCAATTGAAGCCGCCAATCGACTTCATCGCTATTTTGGACTTGGAATTGGTGCAAAAGTTATTGCCAATTAAGATTCTTCACATGTATTTTTGGACAAAAACGAGAATCAGTAAGACAAATTTTTTCTGTATAGAGGGGGCAAAATTTTTCTAATGCAGAAAAATACATATTTAATTGGTGATTTTTTAATAAGGGGAACCGCTGCGGCTCGTTCCCTTTTTTGCATTGAAAAGAAATAGGACAATATCCTTTTACGTGTTTGTATCTTAAACCCTTTTTGGTAAACGGTGGTTTGATATTCGCTTGTGGTTCTAGTGGAATATAATCATGAATATTCACAATTCTAATGCTTTCATCGATTATTGCGTCATAGGTTGCGACGAATAAGGGATCTCCTGCACGCGGAGCACCAAAGGTATATACTTTTGGTTTTCGAAAAGGAGTGTTTTTGGCTATGTCCAGCGCTGCTAACGTCGCAAGTGCTCCTCCCAAACTGTATCCTGTAACAAATAGTTTACATTCTCTCCGTTTTGCAAGTTCACAACAGGTGTGTATAATCTGATCTCGAAGAAATCCATACAAGTAAGTAAAACCTTCATGTGTTTTACCTGCGTGTTTTGCATACGGATATTTTGTTTGATATAGATCCAAATCGATGGAGAGGTCAAAGACCCGAAAACCAGTGCCTTTGAACACAAGAATCAGGTTGTCTCTACTTTCTAATAAATAAGCAAAACCTTCTCGACCGTATTTTCGAGGAAGACGAAATATTTGTACCAGACGATAACCTAAGTTTCTCGGTACGACAAATTGAAGTCGATTATCCAGATGTTTTGTTTGTCCACAGCAAGCTAATAAGAAAATTGCATTTTCGAATAGTTGACGATTGTCACGACTCCCCATATTTTTTCCTCCCTCTAGAAAAATTGAATTTTCTTATTTTATGTAAGGTTGGTTCCAATGGTTAGCCTTTCTACCTAATTACTTTTCCATAAAATAAAATTTTTTTGTATATATTGGTTCGATTGGAAAAATAGTAAAAGAAGTATTATTTATTAGCAGAAGGGGTTCAACGATGATAGATGACCTAGCGTACGGTAAAGATAATAAATATATTCCCATCACCTCTGTTACTTCTCATTTAGGGGAAGAATTAGCAAAAGATTTATTTACCTATAATATCCAAGCAGTGAACATTTGCATGGTTGGTAATAAAAAAGGATGGGTGCTTGTCGATGCTGGAATGCCAAAATCAGCTGACACTATTTTATCGTTAGTAGAAGAGCGTTTTGGTAGAGAAGTTCGTCCAAATGCAATAGTCTTGACTCATGGTCATTTTGATCATGTTGGTGCGATAGTAGACTTAGTCAAAAGATGGAATGTACCAGTTTATGCTCATGAATTAGAAATTCCATTTTTAACGGGAAAACAAAGTTATCCTGAGCCTGATCCTACAGTGGAAGGTGGATTATTGGCTAAAATATCTGCTTTTTTTCCAAATGAACCAATTAACCTTGGTAAGCATGTAAAGTCATTTCCAGTTGATCATCATATCCCATATATGTCTGGATGGAAGTGGATTCATACACCTGGACACACAGCAGGTCATGTGTCTTTGTTTCGAGAAGAAGATAAGGTACTCATTGCAGGAGATGCATTTATAACCGTTCGTCAAGACCGTCTATTTGATGTTTTGACGCAAAAGACAGAAATCGTTGGACCTCCTCGATATTTCACTCCAGATTGGGATGCAGCTTTTGCATCTGTTCAAAAGCTGCAAGCATTAAACCCAAGTGTAGCGGTTACAGGTCATGGAAATCCTGTTTCTGGAACAGAATTAGAAGATGGTTTGGATTGGCTTGTAAAAAATTTCAAAAAAGCAGCAATTCCTGATTATGGGCGATATGTTCATTAATTTGTATAAATTAATGAAAAAAGAGAAATCTAAACAGCTATCTGAACCGCCGAATCCATTACAAGTACAAAGTTACCCATTATGCCAAATGAACATAGTCAAGGTTTAAGTGATATATTTCACTACGAAAGAAACCCCCTTCTTCCAAAGGGGGGGGTTCTTAAGAGAGCTTATGGAAAAGTTTTTCCGCTTTTTGTTGATTAAAAGTAAAATGAGCTTCTCGTACACCGTCGACGATTCCAGCAAATCGATCGAATGGTTTGGATTCATCAAATTGAAGATCAGGTAAATATTGTAATAGTGTTTGCAGAGCAATCCGGGTTTCTAATTTGGCTAGTTGGGAACCCATACAATAATGTGATCCTAAACCAAAAGTCACATGCTGATTTGGCCAGCGATGTATATCGAAAATTTCAGGACTGGATGCAGCGGGATTATCTCCATTAATGTGCTTGTCTCGATTTGCGGCGCTAAACCATAGACGGATCATTGTCATAGCTGGAATCTGTAGTCCGCTGTCTAGTGTAACGTCCTTAATTGCTAGGGAAGGACCAGCAGCAAATGGAGTGCCGAAACGAAGAACTTCTTCTCCCGTTTTTTTGATCCAATCTTCATCATACAAATGTGCACGTGCCTCATCTAGTAAACCATGTTCCCCAAGCAGAGAAAATGTATTGATAATATTGGTGCCAGTTGTATCTGTTCCTGCTTGAAAAAGTCCCCACATATATCCCATTAACTCTAATTTTGTTATTTTATTTTCTTTCCACGCAGTTATTAAGATATCAATGGCTTCATTCCCTAGTTTTTGACTACGAAAACGTATCACTTCTCGAAAATAATCTTCTACTTCTTGTGGTTCTTGCTGAAGTTGTTCTAAATCGGGAGTTTGAGTAAAATTTTCCAGTTGTTTTTTCATCCAAGTTTCCCGTTCAAACGGCAGTCCTACCATCGAACAGATTGTACGAAGGGAGAGCAGATATGCGTATTCTTCTGCCATGTTAAACTGTCCAGTACCTTTTTTAATAATTTTTCGAATAAAATATTTGGAGTCTTTTTCTATTTGCAGAGCCAGTTGTTTGACTGGTTTTGTGCGGAAATACGGTTCAATAATACTTCGGAGTACTTGATGACGTCCAGAGGAGCCATCTGCCTTGTGTTTCCCAGTAGCCCACATAAAATACCAACTTATATGAATACGCATATCTTTCGGTGCCCAGTAAGAAGTATCTTGCGTGAATTCCAATGATTCATCGTCTGACATCACACGTTTAATATCAGCATAGTTTCTCAAATGGGCTACACCATTTTCAATGAAAGCATCTCCAGCAGTGCGGAAACGAATATCTCTAGGAAAATCCGATGGTTTCAAAGAAGTTTCCCCTCTCCCAATGATGAATAGTATTTATTTAATATAGCAAGAATTATAACATTAATATAAAAGATATACATGAGATTTCATTTGATTCTATGTGTTGGGGATTGATGATTTGTGCGGATATTCATGTTATTGGATACAATCACAATGACGTAAAATAAAGAAAAAGGTGTTGTTTAAACACCTTTTTTACAGCATCTATGATGAGGATGTGAAACCAATTTTCCTATCACCATTACGGTGATCAAAACGAAGAGATCGATATATTTTTCCTTCATCGGGATCCCAAGGGTAAAAATGAAAAGATCTATGTTGATTAAAGAATTCCAGTAATTTTGTCTCCAATCCAACTTCTTCAAACAAAGTCGTTAGCGTTTGATAATTGAATACTGTTCTATGACTGCTTGAAGGATGATCTTTTGGTCCTGGTCCACCAATCTGTATGAGTTGCTGGTATTTCTTACTGGGGAAGTAGCCATCTGGTACAGCGCACCGAAGATAGCCATTTTTCTGCAAAAATAGATAGCAGTTTTTGGCTGCTATGACGGCTTCTTGGTAAGTTAGATGCTCCCATACATGCTCCGCCACAATAGCATGAATGGAATTCGGCTGATAGTATTTCAACCAATCTTCTGTTTTTACTATATTTAGTTCTTCTTCTTGGAAAGGAACCCAGTTGGAATTATTATGAAATAATCAGGCTCCAACTACTATTCGATTAACCTTTTTTTCCATACACAAACATCCTCTAAACTACATTACTTTATTTTGCTGAGATAAGATGAAATTGATTTGCTCTTGTACTTGTTCGGTCGTAAATATCTCTACAACTTCTAAATTTGGTTGGAGTGCCTCATGTACAGGTGTGCAAAAATGAATATCCCATGAACGACCTTGAAGGCTGTTTTCTCCTAAAAGCACTATTGGTATATGTTTAAGTTGAGGCACATGATAAAGTGTTCCTTCTCCAAATAACCAATTCGATGGTGGAATAGCAGAAGAGAGTTTACCATTGATATCTAATGCTTCATAAGTATAAAATCCAAAAAGAGCAGTATCTGTCAATGTTTCATGCACATTCTCTATTTTCGTTGTCCCTTTTGCTAAGTCAATTGCAATATCATTTTTTTGATAGTCAGCAAAAGTAACATGACTGCTGAATTGCTCAAGAAAAATGCCTTGCAGCAATGTGAAAAAATGAAAGTTATTTTGAATCATATTTGCTTTTAAACGCAGACCAGTCTTACTTTCTGGATGTAAAACGATCATTTCCATATCATCAACACTATAAATAACTTGTTTGAGGTAATACAGATTATCGATATCATCTTCTAAGTGAAAAATTTGTTTCACAAGTGTAGAATCGGCACGCAGCTTTTTTCTTGCTTCTTTTACTCGACAGACAGAGGTCATCGCTGCTAATACCATAAATGGAGAAATCAAATAACTTTTTGTTGCATCTGCATCGCAGGCAAACAAATAATTCAACGATTTAGGTGTTAGCGAATCAATCGAGATGTTTTCTTGTTTTACGATATCTAAAAATGCTTCTGCAAAAGGTAAAAGTTTTTTTAATTGAGACACAATCGTATCTACAATAATATTAGGGTCTCCGCCCATCTCTATCAGTGTCCCACTGAGCAGGCTGGAAATTCCTTTTTTATAAATATCTATTTCTTGGGACAGCGCATTGTCTAAAAAAGACAATAGGTCATTTAATGCCTCCGGATGATTAGAAGCATATTTTAATAGATTCTTAATAGGGGCTTTTTGAAATGCAGAAGCATCTACTTTTAGATCATCACCATTGGAAATAGGACTATGTATATATTGGGAAAAGTCTTGCTTTACGAAGTGGATATCAGTCATTATGCACGCTCCTGAGGTTAATAGATGAAACACTTATTGATATGAATTATGAATGTAACATACTAAAACTTTTTTTAATAGTCAAAAGTAAAAAGCCTCCTATATGGAGGCAACTGAGTTGGTACTAATTAAGAAAGGCGCGTGATGGTTAATTGTATGTTCGCCACTGGAGTGCCAGCTATTGTTGTTGGTAAAGTAGCTGCTTGTGAAAGATCTTGATAAACTACAAGTAAGAGGGATGAGTTAGGAACAGAAACATTAATGATAGAATGTCCTTTTAAAACAATATTTTCACCTGGATTTACGGTAGTTCCTACAAATGTACCATCTATATTTGCAACTCCTAATCGCAATCCGGCAGCAAAGCTAGTGCTGAGAGGGACAGATGGTAAAATAATATTCCACTCTACAC
Source organism: Shimazuella sp. NTD247 (assembly GCF_059510415.1). Lineage (NCBI taxonomy): Bacteria > Bacillati > Bacillota > Bacilli > Caryophanales > Thermoactinomycetaceae > Shimazuella > Shimazuella sp. NTD247. Next base: position 18,954 of record NZ_JCAJZU010000011.1, read on the forward strand.
TGTAGTTTCCAGTATTATTGATGACAATGTCAGATTGACCAGAAGTGTGATTAAAGGAACCGCTGATAACTCCGTTTGTGCTGAAAGGCAATGTGATCACATCAGCAGTAACTGGGAGGCTTACAGCAACTGTGTTATAAAAGTTTGCATACTCACTTATAGCTGTTCCAGTAGCTCCCGTAGCACCAGTGTTTCCCTTAACGCCAGTAGCTCCCGTAGCACCAGTGTTCCCCTTAACGCCAGTAGCTCCCGTAGCACCAGTGTTTCCCTTAACGCCAGTAGCTCCCGTAGCACCAGTGTTCCCCTTAACGCCAGTAGCTCCTGTAACGCCAGTGTTTCCTGTAACGCCAGTGTTTCCCTTAACGCCAGTGGCTCCCGTAGCACCAGTGTTTCCTGTAACGCCAGTGTTCCCCTTAACGCCAGTAGCTCCTGTAACGCCAGTGGCTCCTGTTGCTCCAGTTTCACCAGGATCGCCAACTCCTAATCCAGTTGGTCCCATTAGTCCTCTCGGACCTGTTGGTCCTAATAACCCCCTCGGTCCAATTGGTCCCATGATTCCAGCTGGTCCCTGAGGTCCTGTCGGTCCGCGACGTCCTCTCTCTCCATCGTCGCCTTCTTTACCTCGTTTACCTCTTGGCCCTTCTGGTCCAGTAGCCCCTGTAGGACCTACTATCACTCGAGGTCCACAACCGTATGGATTTTGTCTTTTCCTTCTTCTTGCCCTTCTTCTTCTCCTGAGTGCGGATAATGTATTTTTCTCTGATTTTTCCTGTTCGGATGCAGACAGTCTTTTTTTTCTCCATTTTGAAAACATTATTTAGCCCCCAACACATAGTCAAATCGTAGTTATATACCCTATACCTATGTTTTTGTCTATGTGTTGGTCTCAGCTTATGTCTATTTTTCATGATTAGAAAAAGGAATTGGTATTTACCAACTCCTATATGAAGCAAAATGTATGGAATTTTTGTTAGCTTTCCTCTTCTTGATTTATCATATGGTATGCGGTCATCACGAGTCGAGACCACATTTCTTCCCTTATATTCTCTTCAATCCCTACTTTGTCGAGGGTTGCTGCCATACAAGATAACCAAGCTTCAGCTGTATGATGGTGTATAGGAAAAGGCAGATGTCTTGCTCGCAAACGAGGATGCCCGCGTCTAGCTGTATACAACGGCGGACCTCCAAAAAATTGACTGAGAAATAGAAATTGTTTTTCCTTGGTGTCGCTCAGATCTTTTGGAAATAAAGGATGTAATTCTGGATGTTTTTGTACAAGTGAATAAAAAATGTCTACTATTTTTCGGATTGTTTTTTCTCCGCCTATTTTCTCATAAATAGAATTTGTACCATTGTCCATTTAATATAACCCCATCGATATAAGTTCACGAATATCTTCAATCCAATAAGTTGGGTGGTGGCGTTGAATATCTTCTCCATGTAAGCTCCATGAAACACCAACGGAGTCAATTCCAGCTCGCTGGGCTGCCATAATATCGTAACGGCTATCTCCAACCATCAACGTTTCATTTGCTGTAACATTTAGTTTTTCCAAAGCCTTGAAAAGCATATCTGGATGCGGTTTATTTCTGCCTGCTTCATCCGCACAGATGATCACTTTCATCCATTTATCCATATCAAAGAGCCGTAAACCTTGTTCTACAGCTACTCTTCGTTTGTTAGAAATGACACCCATTGTGATACTTTGTTCAAATAATGTTTGTAAGCAGTCCAATACATGTGGGAATTGTTTTACATAATGATCATGTTGCGTTTCATTAAATAGTCGATACGTTGCCACCATTTCCTCAGCTTGATTTGGATCAAAAAAATGCATTTGATCAACTAAAGGCTCGCCCATGATCGGTAAAACATCTTCACGTGTAAATTTGTCAGGGCAGTGTTTATCAAATGTATGTTCAAAAGAAGCTAAAATCAATTCGTTGGTATCAATTAATGTTCCATCCAAGTCAAATAGAATAGTGGAATATTTCATGGGAAAATCACCTCTTTCTAATGGTACTATAAAATTCATGTGGTTTACATTCTACTTTCATCTGATTGCTCTTTATTTATCAATATTTTATATAAGATTGGCGAACAGCTCGAATTGTTCTGCGGAACGAGCAATCTCTATGTCAAAGGCTACATAGAAGTAAGTAATTTTTAATTTTGTTGCTAATAGAAAAACTGCACCTTCATTTGTTAGGGTGTCTAACAGTGGAAAGTGCAGTTCATTCTCATCTATTTTTAATATATTCGTCGGTTGGCAAGGCAGCAAGGTGCACTCTCAGATGGAGTGTCATATTTCTATCTTTTCTGGAAAATTACAGGTAACTCCTTGATGGAGAACATGAGAGCAGTTTGATTCATCGTTAGTGGTCCATCAAACTTTAATTGAAATTGTTTGAACCGTTCAAACAAAATTCTCAGTACAATGTTTGCCTCTAAACGAGCTAAAGGGGCTCCAATACAAAAATGAACTCCATGTCCAAACGTGGTATGTCTCAAATTGGTTCGATGAATATCAAATTGATCGGGATTTTCAAACACGGATTCATCATGGTTGGCGGAGCCTATCCAAGTATTGACAAGGTCGCCTTTTTTAATCAATTGTCCTCGTAGTTGAATATCTTTGGTAGCGATTCGGGTGGTATATAGAATAGGTGAGCGATATCGCAATACTTCCTCGATTGCTTTTGCAATATCTTTTGGATGTTGGTAGAGATGTTCTTGCATTTTAGGATTTTCCATGAAGATAAACAGGGAATTACTAATCAGGTTGGTAGTGGTTTCATTTCCAGCTATTAATAAAGTGATACAAAAAGCTAATAACTCTTTTGTAGACAATTTTCCGCCATCTATTTCTGCTTGTACGAGATGAGAGATCAGATCATTTGTGGGATTCTCTTGACGTGTTGCAATCATTTCTATAAAATATTGACTCATCTCTTGCTGAACTTGGAGATAACCTTCGATTCCACCTTCTACTTCTGATGGTTGTTTGACAAAGATAGTAGACCAATATTTAAATTTTTCTCGATCTTTATAGGGGACTCCTAACATTTTTGCAATAACTTGGATGGGTACTGGAGTTGCTAAATCCTTTACGATATCCATCTCACCTTGGTCAGTGACTTGATCTAGTAATTCATTGGTGATCTCTTCAATCCAAGGTTTCATATCTTCAATTGCTTTTGGCGTAAAAGCTTTGGACACTAATGAACGAAGTTTCGTATGATAAGGCGGATCATTAACCTGCAAAGCATCTGTTAACGGACTTTCTTCTACTTTAGGAAGATATTCCGCGGAAAAATTTTCATAATCGCCTAATACGCTCTGTACATCATCATAACGAAAAACATGCCATGTACCTTTTGAACCAAAAAAGTGTACAAAATCCGCATCGTAAACGACAGGGCTTTCCGTAATCATTGTTTTAAACCAAGGAAAGGGATTATTAATAGAATGTTTCAAACTAGTTCCTCCAAATTTCAAAATTTTATCTTTATATTCTATTATAAATTAATATTCTAAAAGAAATAAATAAAAAGTTTTTAACTAGAAATAACAGTGATAGTAAACTTTTGCATTATAATTGTTTTGTTATTAAAAATAATTTTTCTGGGAGTTGTGAAATTAACGATTTCCTGAATCTTTATAAATACTGGAACTAGTCTTTATAACTGCTGAATAGCCAATCAAATAAGTAAAAAGAACCTCCTCAGTTGAGGAGATTTGGTTTTTTCGTTTCCTTTAAAATATTTATGCAACTTGGTCTTTCTATTTGATCGAAAAATTGATAAATTAAACCATGAGACAGATGAAGCATACTCTTGAAAATGACTATTTTTCATGAAAAAACCAACACATACCAAATAAATTATAATAACTATTATTTCAAAAATAATATTAATTCATCTGTAATGAAATAAATTGTATGGGCTTACATCTTTGACGTGAAAAAGGGAGAATGGAAGTATGGTTAAATTGATTACAGTCTTTAAAAATATTGGGAACCTAGATGCTCTACTAAAACATTATACTGAGGAAATTTATCCTGTCATTCATAAAATGCCCGGGATTATTTGTACAGATGTAACAATTATCTCTCATATTAGTCCTGATATTTCAAAAGAATTAAATGGATTTGAACTTATGATGGAAACTCATTTTGAATCTGAAGAAGTAATACAAGGGCTTATTTTTTCCGATCTAGGCAGTGAAATGATGACAAGGGCAACAAAAGTTACCCCCTGTGAAGTATCGTTGTTTATGGGAAAAGAAAAAAGGTTTACTGGTGAAATGACAGATAGCTTACGCAAGACTATAGCACGGATTGGCTATGAAGTGGCTGATTTAACAGAATAAGTTATCCCAAAAAATTACATACTCTCATCAAAAGAGCAGGCTCTTCTAGCATAGAATCTGCTCTTTTGATTGATGAATTTTAAATTCAATTGTGATTCCTTAGATAGTTTAGCATTCGCTTCTAATGGAGATGAGGAAGGTCTAAATCATTTTTTATAACATTGCGAGCGAAAAAACTCAAAGTTTAAATCGTGGGATGAAAGCGAGCATCAGAATATTTTTTGTTCTTTCGTAAGTTTGACTATTTTTCAGATAAGCTTGACAAATAACGAACATACGATCTATCATTTCATTTTTTGCCTTATATAGGTACAGTTGACATAAAATATTTAAAAAGAGATAAATAATTCTTGAGGTATAAGGAGATTTTGATTATGCTATAAGTAGGATCGATAATAGAAAATTAACCAAATCTACTCTATTAATCTGAAAAGTGAAGAGAGGTTTTCATCTGTGTCTGGAGTGCGTTTAAATAACATCTACAAACGTTATGGAGATACTACCACCATTAATAATTTGGATTTGGAAATAAAAGATAAAGAATTCCTCGTATTAGTAGGGCCATCAGGATGTGGAAAAACGACAACACTTCGAATGATTGCGGGATTAGAGGAAATTACTGAAGGACAACTCTATATTGGCGATCGTCTTGTTAATGATGTACATCCAAAAGATAGAGATATCGCCATGGTTTTTCAAAGCTATGCATTATATCCCCATATGACTTGCTATGAAAATATGTCCTTTGGACTGCGCTTGAAAAAAACGCCAAAAAACGAAATTGATCAAAAAGTACGTGAAGCGGCAAAAATTTTAGATATTGAGCATTTATTAGATCGCAAACCGAAAGCGCTTTCAGGTGGCCAGCGTCAACGGGTAGCTTTGGGCAGGGCAATTGTACGTGAACCTTCTGTGTTTTTAATGGATGAACCGCTTTCTAATCTAGATGCCAAACTGCGTGTACAAATGCGTACAGAAATCAGTAAATTGCATCAGCGGCTTCAAACGACGGTTATTTATGTAACTCATGATCAAACAGAAGCAATGACAATGGGATCAAGAATTGTTGTGATGAAAGATGGTGTTATCCAACAAATCGATACACCAACGGAAATTTACCAACGTCCTGCGAATCAATTTGTTGCTAGTTTTATAGGTTCTCCAGCTATGAATTTTGTTCTTGGTAAATTGCGCGAAGAAGGATCAGCGCTGTTTTTTGATACTGTAAATGGGAGTGTGAAGTTTCCAGAGGGACGCTCATCAGTTTTACGAGAAAAAGACTATATTGGGAGAGAAGTCGTGCTTGGTATTCGACCAGAGGTGCTTCACGATGAGCTGGTTGTAATGGAGACATTAAAAGATAGTATTATTCAAGCTAATATAGATGTAGTAGAAAATATGGGTTCAGAAATGTTCCTGTATGTAAACGGCTTTGGAACGGATTCATTGACTGCTAGAGTGAATGCTCGAAATCATTTTACTCCAAATACGGTAATTCAACTTGCGATCGATATGAATAAGACACACGTCTTTGATAAGGAGACAGAAGAGAGAATTATATAGTTAGAAATGAAAACCCTTCGATTGAGGGTTTTTTTCTTTGTTATTATCAGAATATACATAATAAATTTTCTTCGTATAGAAGGCTTGCATTAGAGTGAACTCTAAGGTGTATAGTTGCACCATAACCAAGTACGAACATAAACAACATGATGAAACAGAGGGAGACGATGAAAATGGTAGAAGAAACAAGATTTGAGCGCGGATTAGCAAAGTTAGCAGAAGTGGATGGACAAGCAGGAAATGATGTAGTAAGTCCATTGGGAGATTTGGGTAAATATATTGTGGAGTTTGCTTTTGGAGATATCTATAGTCGAGAAGGATTGAGTTTAAGAGAACGAGAGATCGCTACGATTGCAATGCTGACAGTGTTAGCAGGAAGAGAACCTCAGTTGAAAGTGCATATTGGCGGTGGATTAAACGTTGGTCTAACACCAGAAGAAATAGAAGAAATAATTATCCAAACTGTTCCATATTCTGGTTTTCCAACAGCAATTAATGCACTGAACACGTTAAAACAAATGCTTACGCAAAAAGAAGAAAAATGAACATTAGATTAAACTCAAAAGTGTATACTAAAGGCATGACTAAATTGTTGACGATCCAAAAGATGTCTCAAATCACTGGTTTAAGTACGCATACATTAAGATATTATGAAAAAATTGGTTTGATCACTTCTATTCAACGAAAGGAGAACGGATATCGTCTTTATTCCGAAGCCGATATTGTATGGGTAGAGTTTCTCAATCGTCTACGTGCGATAGGAATGCCTATTCAACAGATGCAAGAATATGCTGAACTTCGTTTAAAAGGAGAAGAGACAATTACGCAGAGACGAAAGATGCTTGAAGATTACCATCAGCAAGTAGAAGAACATTTAGATGAAGTGAAACAAAATCTAAAAGCGATTCAAGATAAAATTGAGATTTACCACAAAATGGAAGAAAAATATGTGCAATCTATTGCAATTGCTAACGTTGAAAGAGGTTAAGATGATGGAGAAAAAATTGGATGGCAAAATAGCAATCGTAACTGGTGCCGCCAAAGGGATAGGAAGGGAAGTAGCAGCAAGACTTGCCCTGGAAGGTGCAAAGGTTGTGATTAACTATGCCAATAGTGTATCTCAAGCGGAAGAAGCTGTAGCGATGATACAATCCCATGGTGGAGAGGCGATTGCTGTACAAGCAGATATCAGCAAGGTATCCAGCATTGAAAATTTATTTCAGAAAACAATCTCTATCTTTGGGAGATTAGATATCTTGGTTAATAACGCAGGTGTGATGACCAATAAAGCCTTACTACAAGTGACAGAAGAAGATTTTGACAAACAATTTGCTACAAACGTCAAAGGCACCTATTTTGCCATTCAGCAAGCAGCACTCCATATGAACGAGAATGGACGTATCATCAATTTTTCTACTTCGATGGTTGGACAGATGTTTCCAGCATATAGCGTATATGCTGGAACAAAAGGTGCAGTGGAACAATTTACTCGTCAGTTAGCAAAGGAACTGGGTTCTAAAGGAATTACGATTAATGCGGTCGCTCCTGGACCTGTCAACACGGAACTGTTTACTGCAGGGAAAACAGATGAACAAATTAATGCTATTGGCAGCGGGAATGCATTTGGGAGATTGGGAGAACCAGAAGATATCGCGAATATTGTAGCATTTCTAGCAAGTGAAGAATCACAGTGGGTTACAGGGCAAACGATTCGAGTCAATGGTGGATTTATTTAATTGCAAGGGCGGACTGATATAATCAGTTCGCCCTTTTTGAGGTGTTTTATTTTTGTAACCTCAAAAAGTACCCTTTGATTACTTCACAAGGTCATGGGTTTGTTCGAAGAGTTTTCCTTCATGCACAATGAAACCTGTATTCGTAGCATTCGTAACTGCATAAGCATTGACATCAAGTTCGAGGTTGCCACGATGTGTACGAATGTAAAGCTTGTTGTTTTTAGAAACGACACTGTTCTTGGCAAACTTTTAATCTCCTCTAGGTTGTTACCAATGTACTTCAGCGCTTCTACAATAACAGGATTCTTTTTGTACTTATCGCCGCCAAGCGGCGTATAGCGAATCTGAAAGCTACTTGGACGAGCTGGATAAAACTCTCCCTTTACGCCTTGAATAACGAAGTCCCTTGGATTAAGCTGCCCCCCATCCTTGCTTTCCAGCGTAACAAGGAGAACCATCATTCCATAAAAATAGAAACAGAGATATAAACAAGGGATAATGCCATTACAACATTAAAAGGAGTACGATATTTTGTTAAAAAGGATTGGAAAACAGAACCGAATGAGCTCCAGCATAATGTTGATAAAAATCCTGTGAAAGCGACAACGAGAGACAATAGTATGTAACTTATATTCGAATGGAAGAAAGGAAGAATAAAAGTTGTCACTAATGTTATCCCGGATAATATTCCTTTGGGATTAATAAACTGCAACAATATCGCTGTCACATAAATATGATTCTGCTCTTTTTCTTCTTTTTCATTTAGTGTTTTGCTGGTAAGAATTTTATAGGCTAAGTAAAGCATATATAGTCCGCCTAAAATAGTTAGTGCAAATTGAATACTAGGAATTATATTTTGCAGCAAAAGATTGAGATAACAACATGCTAACATAACAAAAAAATATCCGGTCCCAACTCCTAAACAAAACCGAATGGAACGTTTTACGCCGTACTTATTTCCAAAAACCATGCCCATAATGTTGTTTGGTCCAGGTGTGAAGCTCGTGACAAAAAGATAGAGTAAAAAAGATAGTACTGGCATGACCAAGCGCTCCTCGTTGTATGTTATAATGACTAATACAGACACTATAACATACAATACGTTTTATTGTACATATCATGCGTTATATTGTTTTTAAAAGGAGTTTAAGATGGAAGAAATAAACCATATTATTGCGAAAAACCTTAAGACATTTCGAGAAGATAAGAAACTGAGTTTAGAAAAAATGGCAGAACTAACGGGTGTAAGCAAAACAATGATCGGACAGATCGAAAGAGGAGAATCGAGCCCTACTATCAAAACAATTTGGAAAATAGCGAGTGGACTTAAAATTTCGTTTAGTTCCTTAATAAATACTCCTCTGCCAGATACAAAAGTAATCCGAAAAAACGAATTACAAACGTTGACCGAGTGCGATGGGAAATATAGGGTATATTCGAATTTTCCTTTTGAAGATGGAAGGAGATTTGAAATTTATACCGTTGAAATTGAACCAGGGGCATTTGTTCAATCAGAAGCACATTCAGAAGGCACAGAAGAATATATCACTATATTTGATGGGGAATTAACGGTAAGCATAGGTGATGAGAAATTTGTGATTCATTCAGGGGATTCAATCCGCTTTAAAGCAGATCGACCACATGACTATATTAATAATGGACAGGAGCAAACGAATTTAAGCATGATTTTATATTATCCTGCTTAGGGTCATTAGTGGTGATTTCATTTACATGAATGAGAAATCCCATATTAGAATCCTAAGTTCAAAAAGTCTGGAATCAGCGAACAGCTATTTATATAAAGAAACGAACCGATAAAAATAAATATCGGTTCGTAACACGGTTCTATTCTTTCACTGCACCTGAGGTAAGGCCTGCAACGATCCATCTCTGAAAGAACAACACCAATACAATGAGTGGTATGGTGACGATGACGGATGCAGCTGCAATGTCCCCCCATGGAATGATAAATTGCCCTTGGAATAAAGCGATTCCTACTGGAATCGTTTTGTACATTTCTTCAGTATTAATGGTTAGGGCAAAAAGGAATTCATTCCATGCAGCAATGAACACCAAGATTGCAGTTGTAAATGTACCAGGGAGAACGAGTGGAACGATAATTCGATAGAAACGTTGAAAGGCAGAAGCGCCGTCTACTTTTGCTGATTCTTCCAATTCCAAAGGAATTTGTTTATAGTACGTAGTTAAATTCCAAATTGCAAGAGGCAAGGCAAACGTTGTGTAAGGTAGAATCAATCCAAAATAGCTATTGGTCAGATCAAATTTTTGCAGGAACAAAAATAGTGGGGCGATCGTTGCAATTTGTGGAAACATCGAAATAGCGAGGATAACCCCAAGGAGTATATTTTTCCCTCTAAAGTGTAATCTAGCTATCGCATAGGCAGTAAAAGATGCAATAACTAAGCTGAAAGCAGTGGTGATTGTAGAGACAACTGTACTGTTCCATAAATAACGAAGAAATGGTCTCTTTTCATCTGTAAACACATTCATATAGCTTTGCAAACTTGGGTTTGTGGTATAAAACGTAAATGCATGATCCCCAAACAATTCAGCAGGTGGTTTAATGGACGTAATAAATTGCCAAAAGAATGGGAACAGAACAGCGAAGAGAAACAAACAAACAAAAAGGTAAAAAAAGATTTTCTTACGCATGACTGTCCCTCCTTAATGGGATTGATTATTACTCATCACATTCGCACCAAGGAAACGAATGTAGATGATGCTGATGATGGCAATACAGATGAAACCGATTACAGAAAGAGCAGATCCTTCACCAAAATTCATTTGGGAAAACATAACTTTATACGTATAAATAGAAATGGTTTCGGTGGAATTACTGCCTCCTGTGAGAACATAGACGAGGTCGAAAATTTTAAAAGCATCGAGTGTACGAAATAATAGTGTTACTAGTATGGTTGGTTTCAATAAAGGCAAAGTGATACTAAAAAACTGTTGTACCCGAGATGCCCCATCTACATGTGCTGCTTCGTACAAAGAGCCTGATATAGTTTGAAGCCCTGCAAGCAGTAGTAATGTCATAAAAGGTGTAGTCTTCCAAACATCAGCAAAGATGACAGAAAACATCGACCAGAATTTGGATGTAAGAAGTGTTCCCATATCTGGAATAAGTCCAATGGAATGAAAAGCTTTTGCTAATATTCCATTTTGGCCGTCAAACATAAATTTCCACATTAAAGCAGACACAACTGTAGGAATTGCCCAAGGGACAAGTACAGATGCACGTACAATGCCACGTCCGCGAAACTGTCGATTGATCAATAATGCGATAGCTAAACCAAGGATTAATTCTATGCCAACAGAAACAACTGTAAATAGTGTGGTATTCCAAATGGAAAGCCAGAAACGAGTTTGTTTCATCAAATAAATATAATGGTCAAAGCCAACAAAGTTTGGTACGATCACGGTTTGCTGCAATCCCGTTAGTAATCCTAGCATTCCCTGTTTATAGGTATCTTTTACCGTTAAAGCACGCACCTCTTTTTGAAGCGCTTTCAATTCTTGGAGTAAATAAGTAGCAGATTTTTTATTCAGGGAAAATGTGGCTAATGTTTCTGGAACATTTCCATCATTTAATTGGATCGAATCGACTTGGTTATACTGTTTTGCAAAGTTAGCGTCCTGTGCTAGATTTTCTTTGACTGCAACTGCTTGTTGCCTTATTTTATCGAGGGCAGCTGTGTTATTCTTATTTTCGGGTTTTTTACTTGTTCGATCAATCAAGTTGATGAAGATAGGGTACTTTTCAACAAAACCATCCATATCTAGGTTGTAACTTGTATATATATCGTTTTTAGAAGGGTTATTTAGTTCTACATCGTATAAACTTAACCAAAATGTGCGAATAACCGGGTAAACCGCAATGACAAGAATAATGAGAACAGCAGGCAGAATAAACAAGTAAGCAATATTTTTCTCATTTAAGCTTCGTTTGGACTTCAAATCTTTCACCACCTATAGAAGTTGGAGAGCCATGGAGGTGACTCTCCAAGATTTCTATTCCTTCACTACTTTTTCAGGATAGCATTCAATTTCGTCTCTATGTTTTTCACGGTTACTTCAGCAGTTTGTTGTCCAGTCACAGCTTTGGAAAGCTCAATTTGCATTGCGTCGGACAAAGCTGGGTAAACAGGGGATACAGGACGTGGAATTGCTTTGCTAATTCCTTCTATGAAGTTTTTATTTGCATAAAGTGGATTAGATTTTTGCACATCTTTATCATCGAATGATGGAAGATAGGTCGGTGTAGAACCGTATTGTGCTGCGATTTTTTGTCCTTCTGGACCGGTAATAAATTTCAAAAATTCCCAAGCTTCTTTTTTATGCTTCGAATATTTGCTAATACCAGACATCCAGCCGCCTAGAGCAGCTGCAGAACCTTGATCCCCAGCAGGCAGCGGAGCTACACCAATTTTTCCAACGATTTTGGATTGTGTTTTATCTTGTGCAAGGGCATATTGGTATGGCCAGTTACGGATAAATGGAGATTGCCCTTGAATAAATGCAGTATGAGACTCTACTTCTGTAAAGGTAGAGATGTTTTTAGGCACGACATCTGACTGAGCAATTTCCATCATCTTTTTCAAGCCTTTGATTGTTTCCGGGCTGTTAACTACCACATTCCCTTTGCTATCTAAAATTCTACCACCATAAGAACCAGCAAACTCGATGAAATTACATACAAGTCCTTCGTATTGCTTAGCCTGCATGAGGTAACCAAACTGCGTACCGCCTTGCCCTTTTAATTGTTTTGCTTGAGCTAGTAATTCATCCCACGTTTTTGGAGGATTCTTCACTAAATCCGTGCGATAAAATAGAAGACCGGCATCAATAAAACGAGGCATTGCATATTGCTGTCCGTTCACATTCCCAGCTTCAACAGCACCTTGGACATATTTGTCCATTGGGATATTGTCACTTTGAATATAACGATCTAGCGGTTGAAGATAACCAGCTTGTCCAAACTCAGCAGGCCAGATAACATCTAGATCGATAACATCAATTTCACTAGATTTACTACTGAGCATAGTAACGAGTTGATCATGATTTTGTCCTGAATCAGCAGGCATTTCTTTGAAGTGTACTTTGATATTTGGATGGTCTTTTTCAAATGCTTCGATCAATTTTGTTGTACTACCATTTGCATCTTTTCCACGTGCGAATGTTAGGTTAACAACTTCCGATTTCTTTGAATCTTCTGTTGTCGTATTGGAAGAACAAGCAGTGATACCTACGACCAGACTAGCAACAATACCAAGCGATAGAAGTTTTTTCCCTAATTTCATCATGTTTCCTCCATGTCTAGTATGCGATAGGAATAGTCTTTCTCTCTTCACTTGATTGCAATGCAGCTATAACAACTCGCATTGAGTTAAGTCCATCTAATCCTGTAATCGGTACATCTCGGTGATTGATTAAAGCATCGACAAATGCATCGATCACACCACTGTTTAATTGCACTTCATTGGTGGATACAGCATCGACGGTGTGTTTTTCTACTGAACTATCACGGTATTCTACAATCAATGGATATTCAGTATCTGTAATTAATTTCATTGTTCCATTTTCAAAATGAATGACAGTGCTGTTATCTTCTCCTGGAACAAGTGTCCAGCTTGTAGTGATGGTTCCGATTGCTCCAGAACTTGTTTTTGCTACAATGGCAGCATTATCATCTACATCACCAGGTTTTTGTAAGGTAGCAATAAGGGCACTAACCTCCACAATTTTTTCGTTTAACAACCATGTGATGAGATCAATTTTGTGTACGCCCAGATCTCCTAAAGAACCAATAAAAGCTTTCTTTTTGGAGAAAAACCAAGAATTTTCTTTCTCTACACTCCACTGCTCTGGTCCACCATGAGCGAAGGTAGTACGGAAAGTCAATACTTTCCCAAGTCGTCCACTCTCGATGATTTCCTTGGCAATTACATGTGGAGAGAAATAACGCTGATTATAACCAATCATGAGCTGCACTTTATTTTCTTCCGCTGTTTGGATCATTTCTTCTGCTTCTTCCAATGTGATGGACATCGGTTTTTCACAGAGGACATGAAGACCATGTTTCATTGCTGCAATGGAGATCGGAGCATGAAAAGCATTTGGTGTACAAACACTAACCGCGTCTAGTTTTTCATTTTCCAGCAATTTTTTATAGTCATTGTAAGCAGTTCCTCCATAAAGTGTAGAGAATTCTTCTGCTCTTTCTAGTACATCATCGGAAAATGCTATTAGTTTTACATTTGGGTTTTGAGCGTATTCTGGGATATGGCGATGTTTGGCGATACTACCACAGCCAATAACTCCAATACGTAAAGGTTCCATGGTATTCACTCCTAATTCCACCATAAGCTTGGTAATGGTTCTTGTGGGATAACTTGTTTTAAATTGTTTACTGCTTTTTGGAACCCTTCTTCTGCAGAGAAGAATGCATCTTCATGTTCAATGCTCACCACATAGTCATAACCAATTACACGAAGCGTGCTGAGAATGTCGGCCCATGTTTTCAAATCATGACCAAATCCAACAGTACGGAATTGCCATGCACGAGTTTGTAAGTTTTCAAATGGTTGCATGTCTGTAATTCCATACATATTCACATGCTCTTGGTCAATGGAAGTATCTTTTGCATGGAAATGATAAATGGCATTTTCTCTTCCTAAAATTTTAATTGCTGCAACAGGATCAATTCCTTGCCACCACATATGACTTGGATCAAGGTTTGCACCTATCACCTCCCCAACAGCTTCTCGTAATTTCAAAAGAGTAGCAGGAGTATGAACAGAAAAACCACCGTGTAGTTCCAATGCAACTTTCACATTATGGTCTTGAGCAAATTTTCCCGCTTCTTTCCAATAAGGAATAATTTTCTCTTCCCATTGCCATTTTAAAACATCACGGTATTCTGTTGGCCAAGTAACAACAGGCCAGTTTGGGTGTTTTGCATTTTCTTGGTCTCCAGGAGTTCCTGAAAAGCAATTGATTACTGGGACGTCTAATTTTTCTGCCAATTGAACCGTTTGGAGAAATAAGTTATGCGACTCCTCTGCAAAACTACGATCTGGAGTTAGCGGATTCGCATGACAACTGAAGGCACTAATGGTCAACCCTCTATCATCGATTGCTTTTTTAAAAGCGCGTAATTTTGATGCATCCTCTAAAAGTTCTTGAGGATTGCAATGAGCATTGCCTGGATAACCACCAGTGCCAATTTCTACGGCTTCAATGCCTTTTGCTGCGACATGATCGAGCATGTCTTCGAACTTCATTTTGCTAAATAGTACTGTAAAAGTACCGAGTTTCATTTGAACCATCCTTTATAAAATACTGGAAAACGTTTGCACTAAATGTATTTTAATGGAAAAATACATTTGTGATTATGTCCGATTACTTGACACGAAAACAGCAAAAGAAACCGCTTTCATACAGAACAAATAATCAAGAATAACGTTTGCCTTTATCCTACAATAAAAAAATCGATATGAAAACAGTTTTTTTTATGCAATTTCAGGCAAAGATGAATAAATTATATTGAATTATATAAAATTCTATACGATATTTGCATATGAATTCTTATCTGTTAATATAGTAGTGGAAACGTTTGCACAGGAGGTGGATTATGTCTGCTGTAACAATTAAAGATGTGGCTCAGTTAGCAGGAGTTTCGCCTTCGACTGTATCTCGAGTCATCTCCAATCATCCGAGAATCAGCCCTGCGACACAGAAAAAAGTGAGAGATGCAATGAGTAAACTGGATTACCATCCGAATATCATGGCAAAGAGTCTAGTCTCCAAACATACACAGACGATTGGACTAGTTCTTCCATATTCTTCGGATAATCTTTTTATAAATCCTTTTTTTTCTGAAGTTTTAAGAGGAATGTTAGCATATGCAAATAATAAAAAATATGATCTGCTCTTATCTTCAGCTAGAAATCAAAATGAAGAGTTAGAGGCAATCAATCGTATGGTTTTGGGAAAAAGGATAGATGGTGTCATCTTAATGAGTCCAAGTAAAGACGATGCAATCGTAAAAAAATTACTAGAGTATGATTTTCCTTTTGTACTGCTCGGCAGATCGCAAGAATATCCGCATGTTCTATCTGTCAACAATGATAATATTAAGGCTGCTTATGATTTGACAAATTTTCTGTTATCCAAAGGACATCGCAAAATTGGAATTGTAACAGGATCACCTGATCTGGTAGTTTCTGAAGACCGCTTAGAAGGGTTTAAAAAAGCTTTAAAAGAAGCGGCTTGTGTGCTAAATCCCGATTGGATCATCAGTGCTGAGATGTTAGAACAAAATGGATATCACACCATTTCCATGTTGATGAATACGAATCAACGGCCAACTGCGATTTTAGTGATTGATGATATGATCGCAATTCATTTGATCCGGGAATTAGTAGAAGCTGGATTTCGTATCCCGCAGGATGTTTCGATTGCTGGATTTAATAATATTAATATGTCTGATATGAGCAATCCACCCATTACGACGATTGATGTTGGGATTTATCAGTTAGGATATCAGACAGTGCAGCACTTGATCCGAAAGTTAACTGGTGAAAAAGATTTATTAACACAAGTAATTGTTCCGCACCGACTTATTATTAGAGAATCTACGAAGTTGTTGACCGAAGAGTAATTGTTTGCGGACAGCCTCGAAACAAAATTTGATTCTCCATTTATATACAAGTATGTGTCGGGAAACAGGAATGTGTTCACCCGACACAACTATATCAATTGGCAATTCCTGGCATTACTCTTTTTGCCCGTATAAGTAAATTAGATGGTAAGTAGCGAATACTTGAGATTTATGTTGATACTTGTAATTGTACTCCTGCATAACTTTCTGTAGTAGAAGGCGAGTTGCAGAGAGAGTGGAAACTCCTTCACTATAATTTGCACCTGTTGCTTTAATACTTTGTAAAAAACAGCGACTGTTTTTATAGAAGCTTTTTATCTTATTTTCTTCTGTTATCACACAACCTAAGCCTTGTTTTTTTAGCAGTTCTTTCCAAAAAAACCTATCTTGCATCGTTAAATGATGCTGGCTGTGTTCTATTTCCAATTCTACTTCTATTTGATGAAAAAGCGTTGTCAACTCTTGAAAAGTATCTTTTCCAAAAGTAGAAGCTAGAAACAGGCCTTCCGGCCGTAAAAGTTGCAACCAGTATTGCAGTGTTTCACACGGGTGAGAAAACCACTGGATAGTCGCATTGGAAATAATTATATCAAAGGAATGAGTTATGTCTTTCAATCCTTCTTCTGCATCACCGACAATCCATGTAACATTAGGATTACTTAGTTTCATTTTTGCTGTTTCAATCATTTGCGAAGCCAGGTCGATAGCTATTATTTTTGCAGAAGGATAAGTTTGACTGAGTAAGTTTGTTAAATACCCTGTCCCACAGCCAATTTCACAAATGAATTCTACTGGGTGCTTATATTTTTGTAACATCTGGATTAAATGTTCTGCCATTTGTTTTTGAATAATGGCATGTTGGTCATAGGTAGAAGCTGCCCGATTAAATCGACGTGAAACAAACGATTTATTTATGCTCATTATCAAGCTCCCCTTGGATCCATTGATGAAATGCTTCACGCTGTATCCAAAAACTCGCATGACCACATTGTTTCCAAATGCTGCAATTTACAAGGGCTAATTGCTTTTCGAGCTCAGTTGTCATCTCCACAGAACAAATTTGGTCTTTTTCACTAGCGAGCAGTGAGATTGGAATATTTAGTTGTTCATTGGTGAAATGAAAAGATTGTAAGTAATCTAGGCCTGCTTGAAGCATTTCCACATCAAGTTCTTTACCTCGAAATTCTTGATTCCACTTTTGCAAATAACCTGCTTTTTTTTCGAATTTCGTAAACATTTTTTGATCAAATTTCTGTACTACCAAAGATGCATTGGAATACAGCTTTTTTTTCATTTGTTGTAAGATACATGCATCCCAACCAAGACTAGCAGAATCTTGTTTAATAAAACGATTCACACCTGCAATTAAAAATAGATGTTCTATTTTGGATGGAAACTGGGAGGCTAATTGCAAAGCAATCATTGCCCCGAGTGACCAGCCAACAAGTCTAACGGAGGGTGCATCTATTTGTTCTAAGACACGTTTGGAATATTCAAAAATCTGTTCTTTTTTGGTACACATCTCGAATGATAGGCAGTAGTGCCTTGCATTTGGCCAAAATTGATAAAATGGTTCCCATATTTTAGATGGTATCGACCATCCTGAAATCCAAAGAAATGCTTTATTCATCGAGTAATCCACACTCTTTTCCTACACTGATAACTATTTGAAGTGCCTTCTCTAAATCTTCCTTTTGGTGATGTGCCATTAAAGAAAATCGAATTCGTGCTTTACCTAGTGGAACGGTTGGCGGCCGAATAGCAACTGCTAGTACTCCTAACTCTTGCAATCGCTCGCTAAATTTTAAGGTCATATCGTTTTTTCCTATTACAATAGGAATGATTTGGGAGTAAGACCCGGCAGTCTTAAAACCAGCTCGACACAAAGCATCACGAAAATATTTACTTTTGGTTGAAAGGCTCTGCCTGGAAAGGGCGCTATCTTTGACCAATTGCAATGATTCTCGTATTGCGGCAATTACGATAGGGGGCAGTGCGGTTGTATAAATAAAACTGCGGCAAGTATGTATGAGATACTGAATCCATTCTGCTTTACCAGCAAGAAAAGCACCATAGACACCAAAAGATTTACTAAAAGTCCCCATTTTGAGTTCCACATGATCTGCAACACCCAATTCATGGGCAAGTCCCTTTCCGAATGGTCCCATCACACCAGTACTATGTGCTTCGTCTAGTAACAGTACTGCTCCATATTTTTCTTTTAAATGAATAATGTCATAAAGCGGAGCAATATCCCCATCCATACTGAATACCGCATCTGTCACAATTAACTTTCTTCTATGTCCTTTGTTATCGGCCAGCTGTAACAGTTTTTCTAAATGTTTCATGTCGTTATGACGATATCGGTATGAAGCAGCACCACTGAGCTTTATTCCATCTACAATGCTTGCATGGTTATATTGATCACTAAATACTGCATCTCGATTACTTAAAAACGCAGACAATATCCCTGTATTGGCCATATAACCAGAACCAAAAACCAGAGAATTTTCTGTTTCTTGCCAATCCGCTATTTCTGATTCTAACTGTTCTATATGACTGTTATGACCTGCAATCAAGCGAGAAGATGGTGATCCAGCACCAAATGACACAGCGTTTTGCATTGCATCGATAAGTCGTGAATGATTTGCTAATCCCAAATAGTTATTGGATGAAAGATTAATCATTTTTTTACCTTGACAGTAACAAATCGGTTTATCTGCTTGAGATAATACTTTCAGCTCACGCTTCAATCCTCTATTTGTTAACTGATCTAACTCTAGCTGAATCCAATTATCCCAGTTCATAGAGCGCATTGTTCGATTTCAAAGCCAAGATCTTCAATCATTTGATGATCCAAATAAGATGCTTGCCCCTCTGTTGTAAGATAATCACCTACAAAAATAGCATTAGCTGGATAGAGAGATAAGGGTTGCAACTGTCTAAGATTTACTTCTCTTCCTCCAGATACACGGATTTCTTTACTAGGATTAATAAAACGCACGAGCACCAATACTTTTAGGCAGTAAAGAGGATTTAAGTTTTTCATATTTTCTAGCGGGGTTCCCGGAATCGAATTCAAAAAATTCACTGGAATAGAATCTGCATCTAAATCACGTAATGCATAAGCAGTTTGCACTACTTGTTCCGTTGTTTCCCCCATACCTACAATAAGTCCAGAACAAGGGGACATCCCAGCTTTTTTGACCATCTCTACTGTTTGCACTCGATGATCATAATTATGGGTAGTTGTAATTACGTCGAAATGATCTTTATTTGTATTGATATTGTGATTATAACGATCTACACCAGCATCTTTTAAACGAGCAGCTTGATCATTTCGTAAAATACCTAAACATGCACATACCTTCATTTTAAAATCTTTTTTTATTTCTTTTACTGCTTGAATAACTTCTTCTAATTCATTTTCAGTCGGTCCACGTCCACTTGCAACAATACAATAAGTGCCTGCTTGACGTGCCAGTGCTTCTTTTGCCCCAGAAATAATCACGTCTTTTTTTAGCATGTTATATTTTTCAATCGGAGCAGTAGAGACAATCGATTGAGAGCAATAACCACAATCCTCTGGGCATAAACCGCTCTTTGTATTAATAATCATATTGAGTTTTACTTTTTTGCCAAAGTAATGCCTTCTAACTCGAAAAGCAGCTTGCAATAACGGCATTAATTGATCATCATCTGCGTTTAGAATGGATAGTCCTTCTTCCATTGATAATCGTTCGCCATTTAAAGCTTTATCTGCATACTTCTCCCAAAGGAGATTGCTTGTTTTTTGAATTTGTTTACTCATTATATCCTCCAACCCAAATGAAAAATTAATTTTGGTATATCTACGTACTGCTGAATTATTTGTTGTAAAATATCTGATTCAATGGTTTCTTTTATCCAAGGAACAGTCCCTAACACAGGAACAGATGACATTTGTTCAATAAATTTAGCATTATGTGGTACACTCAAATCTTGTTCACTTTCTTTTAAACCATTTAAAATAACGCCACTTGGAACTAATCCGTACTGACGGGCTGCTAATGCAGTTAAGACAGTATGATTCACTGTACCTAGAAGAGGGCGGGCAACAATAATCATTGGCCAACCAATGTCTCGTGCTAAATCTGCCATTGTGTAGTGTTCTAGAATTGGAACCAACAAACCGCCTGCACCTTCAACCAAAACGACATCATACTTTTTTTGTATTTCTTTTAGCCGCTCCAATATTTTTGCTGGGTCTATTGTTACGCCATTTAATTCGGAGGCTAACTGAGGGGCTACAGGATCATCAAAACTATATAAAACAATATTTTCTATTGCTTGTTCCAATTTTGCCAACGTTTTTAATCGCATACCATCACTTTCAGGTGAATACAGCTTATGGCCGCTTTGAATCGGCTTCAAGATGCCTGCTCGAAGTCCGTAAGAGCGAAAGACGAGCGCTAGTCCAGCAGTTATAATGGTTTTTCCTACCTCGGTTCCTGTTGCTGTAACAAACACTCCCTTACTCATGCCTCTGTAACCTCTTGAATCGCTTGACATAAACGTTGCAGCATCTCTTTTATTTCGTGTTCTGATGATATGAGAGGGGGCAGAAAAGTAATCACTGGACCTAGTGGACGTGTGATTAACCCGAGTTCTTTAGCACGATGGCAAACTCGTTCACCAATTACTTCTTCAATGGAGTATTGATCTTTCGTCATTTTGTCTTTTACGAGTTCGATGCCCGCCATCAAGCCTATTTGTCGTACTTCACCAACGTGTGTCAAATTTTGCAGTTTCAATAGCTCATTGGCAAGCAATTTACTAGTTGTTTGTACATGTTCGAGCAGATTTTCTTTTTCATACAGATCTAAATTAGCAAGAGCTACTGCACATCCCAATTGATTGCCTGTATAGGAATGACCATGGAAGAACGTTTTCCCTTCTGTTTGATCAGCATAAAATGCATCATATATTTCGTTCGAGGTGAGCGTTGCCGCAACAGGTAAGTAACCTCCTGTTAATTTTTTCCCAACCATCATAATATCTGGTTCGATTGATTCATGCTCACAAGCAAACATTTTCCCTGTACGACCAAACCCAGTTGCAACTTCATCTGCCAGTAGTAAAACATCGTATTTCCGGCACAATTTTTCTACTTCAGCAAGATAACCATCTGGCATAACTATGATCCCGCCGGCTCCTTGTACCATTGGCTCTAATATTAAGCCAGCTAGTTGTTCTGCTTTCTCTTCTAATATTTGCCGAAGTTCAATGAGACACGCTTCCTTGCATTCCATCATGGACCCAGAAAAACGGTATGGATAAGGATAGGATAGTTTTTCTGTTGGAAAAAGCAATCGATCAAAAGCATGATGAAAAGTATCAATTCCTCCAACACTTACAGCTCCTACCGTATCTCCATGATATGCATTTCGCAGGCTTAGAAACTTATTCTTCTGTGGTTTCCCTCGATGCTTCCAATAGAGAAAAGCGATTTTAAGACCAATTTCTACTGCTGTAGCTCCACTATCGGAGTAAAATACTTTTTGTAAGCTTGGAGGAGTTAGCTGAACTAATTTTTCAGCTAATAAGATAGATGGGACATTTGACATACCAAGTAAGGTGGAGTGAGCGATATTTTCCAGTTGACTCACAATAGCTTCATTTAACTCTTGTTTGTTATGGCCAAAGACATTTAGCCAAACAGAGGCGTTGCCATCATAATATTCATTTCCACGTACATCGAACAGTTTCACACCTTCACCGCGCTCAATAATTAATGGCTCACTTTCTAGATAATTCTTCATTTGTGTAAATGGATTCCATAAATATTTCTTGTTTTTTTCCAATAACTCCGTATATTTAACTGACAAAGATACACCTCTTTCTGATTGTAAACCGAATATATTTTTAAGTTTACAATAAATCTTCGTTAAGTATACCAGAAACCTATAATTGGTTGGAAGCCAAAAAAAGTTGCCAGAATCCATAAAAGCTGTATCCTTTAAAAGGTGGAGTTATCATATTTGAGAACAAACAAGTACATGTAAATAGTTATTCGTGTAATTGCAAAAAAAGGTTATAAATGAAGTTCGGAATATAAAATTCAGTAAAAATGTATTCAAAAAGCGAGATTATCTCTCGCTTCGTAGCGTTTTATTCGGATTGTGATTTTAATGTGATTATCGTTAGTTCAGGTTTACAATGAAAACGAATAGGCATGCGAGTCATTCCAATGCCTCTTGTCGTGTACACTTGATACTCGCTATTTTTAACTCTATTTAAACCATAGGGATATTTACTTGAGTGGGGTGGTGTATAGAGAGCCCCTGCAAAAGGAATTCGGACTTGTCCGCCGTGGCTATGCCCGGATAATTGTAAGTCAATGGGATAACGATAAAATTCATCCGCGAAATCAGGCTCATGGGATAGAAGTATCACGCAATTATCTTCTGGAATACCACGTAAAGAGGCCTCGATATCTGCATCTCCAACCCAAGGATCATCAATTCCAGCGATATAGAGATTGTTTGTCTTTCTTTTTAATGAGATGTGTTTATTTACTAATAGTTCAAATCCAGCTTTCTTCAAAACATGTTTCACGGACTGCTGGTTCGACCAATTATCATGGTTGCCAAAGACAGCATATTTCCCATACGGAGCTTCTAATTGAGAGAGCAGTTTTGTTGTTTTTTTGAGATTGTTTGGCTCCTTATCAAATAAATCCCCTGTAAAACAAATACAGTCGGGAACTTCATTTTGAATGGCGTAGATAAGTGGAGAAAGATCGTCTATCTCAAGATGAAAGCCCAAATGAAGATCACTAAAGTGACAAATAGTGAAGTTATGAAAACTCGAAGGTAAGTTGCGGAGAGTAATATCGACTTTGGTTGTTTCCAGTTGGTATGGCTCAATCCAACGGGAATATGCACTAGTTAAACCAGTGATGCCTATTAATCCAGATAAAAAATAAAAACTGCGTTTGATAAAGTCTCTTCTATTTATGTGAAGTTTGGCTGTTTCGTTAATGGCTTGTTTTTGAATCATTCTATGTCATACCTCGCTTTAGTAACCTACTCTATGCTATGAATGTTACAAGCGTATTACGACACAAAATCTAAAAAATGGTAATTTTTAACAAGTGAGAAATTCAGCGTGCTATAAAGTAGAGTAAGGATCAATTTCCTTGATGATAAAGGGTTTTATTTCATGAATCAATAAATCAAAACAATCATCTTCTACTTTGCTATTATCTAACTGGTTCTCATTCAAATAATCTAGCATGAGCTCTATAAAAGCAGTTACATTCTTTAAATTTGATAATTTCCAAGCGAAATAATAAGGGAAACTAGATACCTCTTTTTGAAATCGTTTTAAATTCGCTGCAGTAATTGTTGCAAGCTGAAATACATGGGGGATTTCAACAATTGCAAGATATCCAACTGTATCATTAGGAGAAAAGGGTTTATCCAATATGTGTTTTTTCTTTTCCATGTAGTAGGTGAATCTTTCGATGTCGCTCATTCTTTTATCCTCCGATTCGTCCTGCGGTTGCTATATTGGAAAGACTATCATAACTAGTAGTAGAGTGATAGATCATACTTTCATATTGGTAAAGGAATCATTTTTTTCATTTACGATGATCGAGGATGTGATATGATTGCAAGTTCAAAGAGTTCTTTAGAAACAATACATAACATATATTTAAATTGGATTTTGGAATACGATAGAAAAAGAATCGATATTATTTTCAATTAGTTGCATCAATTATGATTTGATGATATAATTTCTTTTTGGTAGTAACTAGTAATACATGAAAGCAGAGAAAGTTCTAGTATTGGAAGCCCAATTCATTTGGCGCGGTCATCGGAGCCGCAAAGATGAAAGAGAGGCAGGGCTTTTGTCGTTTTGAGTTTTCCATGCAAGTTTTCTATAATGAAGTTTCTTTGTTTCTAAAAACAGTTCACCATATAAAAAACCACACAAACGATGTGTGGTTTTTCCTATTCTTATAAGAAACGTATAAAGACCTCTTATTTCCATTTTTCAGTAAATGTTTTGCTTATCGGATGGAGTATAGTTGAGCGTTTAATGATTGAAGCATATGCATTATGTTTACGGTTACATATTAAGAACTTTCTTTTTGCAGCTGCGCATAATAGGTTTGTTCGTGTCCCACAAACCAGTGAAAGTTACATTTGCTTGAGATGAGAAAACGTTTAATTAATTTCATCGTTTCTGGCTTTTGCAGTGCTTCTTCTACAGCATCTTCGGAGGAAAATGATATTTGAATTTGATAAAAGAGATTGCGTAGAGGTGTTCGGTCATATTCATTATAGGGTGTGGATTTTAATTGTACACAGTTAATCTTCTCAATACCTGGTATGCGTAGAGATGCAGGGGCAATTTTTTTCTCATAGTAGTCAATCGTGGCTTTAAAATCAGTTTCTGGGGTAAGTTCCAATATAAGCGTTATAATATACATATGAACGACCTTTCTTGATGTAATTAAATGATATACTCCCATCTACAAAAGTATTCTCTTCGTTTATTTTATTTTCCTACTTGAAATGTAATTTATTTTGTATTTAAAAAATTATATCATTATCCGATTGAAGATATTGGAGTTGCTATTGTTTTGTGGGTATTATTACGAAAATTTCATGTTTTTTATGTATATTGGAAAATTAATCAGCAGATGAAAATGGACGGGCAGCGAATGGGATTCACTGCCCGCGACCACACAAAGCAGATATGCCTTGTGAGTTGTCAGTCTCACTGCTCAAGCAGCTCGCGAGCCGCCTTGAGGTGACCCCCGAGAACAGGGCTCGACAGACAGTCAAGCCAGAGCTCAATCTTCTGGTTTTCCTTTGATTTCAGCTTGCGCTGAGCCTTGAAGAGCTCAGCGCTCACTTCTTCCATGTTCTTCGTTCGGATGTGGATGACATTCATCTTGTCACATCCCTCACCGATTTCGTTGAACAGGGCATTCAGCGTTTTGTAGCCGTTGCTGTCGGTGTACCTCGGCGTTTCCGACTTCAGAACACTGAACTCAATGCACAGCTTGATCACTTCCAGCATCGTGGAAGAAAGCTTGGCAAAAGCTTCTGCCAGCCGAATTCGGTCCTGGACAGGCAGTTCCTTGTTCATGTGATATTCGTACTGACGGAAACGGAAGCGCTCGTTGAACAGCGTGAGTGCCTGGAGGAAGCGGACTCGCTGGTAGATCGTCAGCTCCATGTAGATCGTCAGCAGTGACTGGAGATCCTTGACACTGAAACTGTCGACGAAGCTTTCCATCACGCTGGTTGCCTCTGCACGGTCGCCCTCGGGAAGCTCCTCAATGAAGCCTTCCATCTCCTGCTTACGAATCTCGGTCGAGTCAATGAACTTCCGAAGCACAGACTTGATGCTCACGGTACATACTCCTTGTGTGGTCGCTTTTACCTTAATTTTATTGTAAGGAAGTTAACCGGTATTTTCAATAAATGAGAGATAAATGATAAGAATTTTCTGTGCAGGAATATACTATTTCCTTTTTTGAGGAATGCGTAAGGGACAAATTAAATTTATTTATACCATGAATGGATCATTTGAAAATGGATGGGCAACAGAATGATCTGCTGCCCGTGACCATGATCTGTGTGCAGAGCTGGACTCCAAGACTAACTCGAAAGAAGCTCGATCAGCTAATAAGCTTGCGAGCTGTATTCATCAGCTGAGAGCAAGGAGCTTTGGTCAGTACGGAGATCCAGTCATCCAATTCCTGACGCTGCTGCCCATCCAATTTGAACAGCGCAGCGGTGTAATGGGAAATCTCGAACTGGAAGACACGGTTGGCAGTGTCCAAGTAATCATCTGCTTCTTCAAAAAGAGAATGAAGCATGATGATTTCCGCAGGGAACTGGTACGGCTTCCTTGACTGAGATCGGCGCAAGCGGCTTTCATTTACCTGCTGAGCTTGAAGCCGTTTGGCATAGAAGAAGAGAGAAAGCTTCACAGCTTCTTCCATCTCAGCTGAGAGCATGGCAAATCGTGCTGAGATTTGGATGCTTTCCTGGACTGTCAACCCAGGCACCCAAGGAGAACTCTCATGCATGGCAGTTTCAAGCCTGGAAAAGAAAAGGGGCATCGCCTTCAGGAAGAGGTAACGCTGATCCTTGTCCAGTTTCTTGAATGTGGAGCTTAGGAATTTGGATGCCGTTTTCTTCTTACAGTCAGGAATGGATTGAAGGACTGACTCCTTGATATCTCCAAGGAGAAGAGAGTCGCTGTCATCCCGCTGACGAAGGATTGTGAAGCTCATGACACTCCTTATGATCACTTGTACTTGTAGAAATTATATCAGAATTTGAAATGGTGTAATAATGTAATTTGGTGTAAAGTGATTTAATTAGTTTTGTATGAGAATGACTTTAACGAGTAATGACAGGAATGAAATATCGATAAAAACAAAAAAGCACTTCTCGGTGATCGAGAAATGCTTTATCAAAGAAACTTAGAAAGACAACCATTTTTTAAACATATGTTTTGTTGCTTCGCGGTTCATCGTCGCAATGGCAGTCGTTAGTGGAATTCCTTTTGGACATGCTTGTACACAGTTTTGCGAGTTTCCGCACTGTTGCAATCCACCATCCGAAATCAATGCTTCGGTACGTTCCTCTTTATTGAGCTTGCCAGTTGGGTGTGTATTGAACAAGGTTACTTGACCTACAGCAAAAGGTCCGATAAATGCTGAGTTATCGTTCACATTTGGACAAGCTTCGAGACATACCCCGCAAGTCATACATTTGGATAGCTCATAACGCCATTGCTGCTCAGTAGCAGATTGGCGGGGAGCTGGACCCAGATCGTGTGTACCGTCAACTGGTACCCATGCTTTTACTTTTTTCAATGCATCAAACATGCGCCCGCGGTTGACGACTAAATCACGGATAACTGGGAAAGTACTCATTGGACCAATGCGAATCGGTTGTTGCAGTTTGTCTACTAAGGCAGTACATGCTTGGCGGGGTTTGCCATTGATGACCATCGAACAGGCTCCACATACTTCCTCTAGACAGTTGGATTCCCACTGAATTGGAGCGACGGTTTCCCCTTTGCTGTTGACTGGATTGCGTTGAATTTCCATCATACAAGAAATAATGTTCATATTCTTCTTATATGGTACTCGGAATTCTTCTTGATAGGCTTTGCTGTCAGGACCATCTTGTCGAGTAAAAATCAAGTGAACGGTTTGTTGTTGTTCTGCTGCTGTTGTAGTTTGTTCACTCATTTCTTGTCACTTCCTTTCGCCACATCGTAACGGCGTGCACGTGGCTTAATTAATGAAACATCGACATCTTCATAACTTAGTTCTGGCCCATCTGGAGTAAAACGAGCTTTAGTTGTCTTTAGGAAGTTTTCATCATCGCGTTCTGGGAATTCTGGTTTGTAATGTGCTCCACGACTTTCATTACGATTGAGTGCTCCCAATGTGATAACACGAGATAGCTGCAGCATATTCCAGAGATGGCGTGTAAATGGTGCAGCGGAGTTACTCCATCTGCTCGTATCCACCATATTGATCTTTTTATAGCGTTCGATTAATTCTTGAATTTTCTCATCTGTTTGTTTTAAACGATCATTGTAACGAACAACAGTAACATTGTCTGTCATCCATTCTCCAAGTTCACGATGGATGACATAAGCATTTTCTGTGCCTTCCATCTTAAGAATATTTTCGTATTTCGCTTCTTGTTCTTTCTGTTGTGATTCAGAGAAAGAAGGATCGAAGTCTTGGACTGATTTATCCAATCCCCGTATGTATTCGATCGCTTTTGGTCCAGTAATCAAACCACCAAAAATACAGGAAAGAAGAGAGTTTGCACCGAGGCGGTTTGCACCATGATATTGGTACTCGCATTCCCCAGCTGCAAATAAACCTGGGATATTGGTCATTTGATCAAAGTCTACCCATAGACCACCCATTGAGTAGTGAACCGCAGGGAAGATTTTCATTGGTACTTTACGTGGGTCTTCTCCGATAAATTTCTCATAAATCTCGATAATACCGCCTAATTTAATATCCAATTCTTTTGGATCTTTATGAGATAGATCGAGATATACCATGTTTTCGCCGTTTACACCGAGTTTCATATCGACACAAACTTTGAAGATTTCACGGGTGGCGATATCACGTGGAACGAGGTTCCCATATGCTGGATATTTCTCCTCTAAGAAATACCAAGGTTTACCGTCTTTGTATGTCCAGATACGACCGCCTTCGCCGCGAGCCGATTCGGACATGAGACGTAATTTGTCATCTCCAGGAATTGCAGTAGGGTGAACTTGAATAAACTCACCATTTGCGTAATGAGCACCCTGCTGGTAAACACTGCTTGCTGCGGTTCCTGTATTGATCATAGAGTTGGTGGTTTTACCAAAAATAATACCAGGGCCGCCAGTGGCTAAAATTACTGCATCGGCAGAAAAAGCTTTAATTTCATTACTTCTCATATTTTGAGCAACAATACCACGGCATCTGCCTTCATCATCTTGAACGATGGAAAGGAATTCCCAGTGTTCGTATTTTACTACTTTTCCTTCTACTTCATAGCGACGTACCTGCTCGTCCAATGCATAAAGAAGTTGTTGACCTGTTGTCGCACCAGCAAACGCAGTACGATGATGTTTTGTTCCTCCAAAACGACGGAAGTCAATCAAACCTTCTGGTGTACGGTTGAATGGAACTCCCATACGATCCATTAAATAAATAATACCTGGTGCTGCTTCACACATCGCTTTTACAGGAGGTTGGTTAGCCAGGAAGTCTCCTCCATAAATCGTGTCATCAAAGTGTACCCATGGAGAATCTCCTTCTCCTTTTGTGTTCACTGCTCCATTGATACCGCCTTGTGCACAGACGGAGTGGGAGCGTTTTACGGGTACTATGGAGAATAGTTCAACAGTAGCACCAGCTTCAGCAGATCGCATAGCAGCAGCTAATCCTGCTAAACCGCCCCCAACGATAATCAGTTTTTCATTCATTGGTAAAGCTCCCTTCTATCGCAATGCTGATACATTATTTGCAAAGTTTGGATCATGGAATGCAGCTATCGATGCAATGCCGAAATAGGAGAGAACGATAAAAGCAACAATCCAAACCCATGTGGAAACGAGTTGTGCACGTGGACCAATGGTGACGCCCCAACTTACAAGGAAGGACCACATACCGTTACAAAAGTGAAATACAGTTGATACAAGCCCTATTCCATATAAAATAGCTGTTACATTACCAGATAAAATGCTTGCAGTGTGTGTTGCAAGTCCATCTGCTGTTATACCAGGTGTCAATAGAACATGAACCCGGGTTTCCCAAACGTGCCATAATATAAAGATAAGAGTAATTACTCCAGTTACACGTTGGAGAAGAAACATATAATTACGAAACGTTCCAAACTGACTTACATTATTTCGAGCTCGAAATACAATGTACAGACCATAAAACGCATGGTACATCAGAGGAATAAAAATGAAGAAAATTTCAAGGACAGGCAAAATGGGAATACCCCATAAAAAGTTTACAGCATCAACAAATTCGTCTGCGCCTTGTGTTGCATGATAGTTCGTATAAAGGTGTTCAAGCAAAAAAAAGCCAACCGGTATCACACCAAGAAGGGAGTGAAGCCGCCGGTTGAGAAAATCGGTCTGATTGCTCACAACTAAGCCTCCATTTCTCATTACCGAAAATAATCATTTTCATGGTTCTTCAACGTTTCTTATTGTACTCCCAACATCTATCGAGCGTCAAGAAATCGTCATAGCTTGCAAAAAGGATAAAATCTTAACAAATGGGTGGTTCTGCTCTTAAAAATTTATTTCTCTAATGTCTTAAAAGATAGATATTGGTTTTATTTAGTTTTTGTAAAAATGGTATTTGTTTATACAGAGCATACTTATTGAAAGAACTAAGATTGATCAAATATACTTAAGAAGTAAGCAATAGTTACTCTTGTATTGGAGATGGCATGGCTAAGACCACCAAAAAAGTTGGAATTTATACTGTAGAGTACTCAGGTGATCTCAGATTTTCTTTTACAGATACAGAGCATCTGATTATCGAAGGAGGCACCGGTACCCTTCACCAAATTACCGGAAATTATACAGATAAGAAGGATAACAGCAAAAAGAAGTTCTCTATTTCTTTTCTTGATGTGAATTTCCAAAAAGGTGTTCTGGGATCTGGTTGTCGTCATGACAAAATGACTGGCGACATTTTTGTTTCTTTTGATAGATTTAAGCATTTTGTATGGTTTGGTCTTACGCAAAATAGCGAATATTAATACCGGTAGAGGAGTAAAACGCGCTGGTGGGTATCCATCAGCGCGGTAATATGATGTGGAATAGTAAGTCATAAATGAATATTGAAGATTGGTAATGTTAAAAATATAATTAAGAAGTAAGTAAATCGTTACTTTTTCATTGGAGATAGCATGAAGAAGACTACTAAGCAAATCGGAATTTACACTGTTGAATATTCGGGTGATCTGAAGCTCTCTCTTACAGACAAAGGGTTTCTGATCATCGAAGGCGATACAGGTTCTCTTCATCGAGTAAAAGGAAATTATGAAGATAGAGAGACTAAGACCCAGAAAGAGTTTTCTATTTCTATTCCTAATGCAATCTTTGAAGAGGGTAATTTGCGAGATGATTTTTTTGATGTTGAAGGATATGATGGCGACATTTTCATTTTGCCAGCTCCTTATGCGAATCAGATCTGGATCGGCCCTCAGCAGTGGCGTTGATACCAATGAAAGAGTAATATGCGCTGGTGGATATTCCACCAGCGTGATGATAACGATAAGCATCATTAGATACAGTAAACAAAAGAAACTAGCTGTTTTTAGCTAGTTTCTTTCTTTTTATATATTTTGTTCTACTAGATCTTTTAACGACTTTAAAATAGGTGATTCTTGATCATCGGTTTCTGGAACGTTCTCCATCTGTCTATTATCTTCTTGTTTAATGGTCAACAATGTGCCGTTAGCATCATCAGTCAGCAAGTAACTCATGACAAAATAATTTTCAGGTGCATCTTCTAGACCAGGCCGTGGTGCAAACAGGGTGTATTTGATGACCTCGTATGGCTTGACCTCTAACACTTTTCCATTTTGTTCATAAATACTTGCTTCCCATTCATTTAGTTAACGAATATCACTACCGATTTGCCAATCAGTGATAAGGTCACTATTGTACTGCCATTGTTTTACTAATTCTGTTTTGGTAATTGCATCCCATACTTTATTTTTTGGAGCATTGATTTTGGATATCGAACTCATATTAATTACGCCTCTACTTACAAATATATATCTTCTTTTCTTTCCGGAACCACTGTTTCTTGGTCGCTCTTTAAAATGCGGTCCAACAAAGAGATCGATGCAGGTAAGACCATTGGTAATAGTACAAATGCCAGCAACAAAAGGGCAATAATTACTACTGTTGCAATTTGTACGAGTGTAGTTACACCAGATGGATACATGGCAGCAAATGTTCCAGCTAAGATGATCGCAGCAGAAATGACTACACTGCCTGTGCGTTCAACTGCTTTGAGTATTGCCACTACCATTCCTTGATGTTTGTATTCTTTATAACGCATCATGACGAAAATACTATAATCTACACCAAGCGCGATTACCATGATGAAAGCAAAAAACGGAATGGTCCATGATAATCCTGACACATCAAAGAAGTGAATAAAGATGTTTTCTGAGATGGTCAAAGAAAAATAGTATGCGAGAATCAAAGTACCTAGTATTGTAATTGTGATCCATACTGATCGATACATGATGAGAAGTAATACTCCTATACCTGCTAACATCAATATAATCGTTAGGGAGAAGTCTTTATTGGAAATGTTGCTCAAATCGTAGTTAGCAGAGGATACTCCGCCAGTTCCGATTTGGATATTGTTGTATGGGGTGTGAGAAATTGCTTCTCGTATTGTTTTATCGATTTCATGGGCGACACCCATTGCATTTTTTGAATATGGGTCAACGGATAAAGGTATCGTCCAAGTCACGATTTTGCGATCTTTGGACATGTATATGTCCAGTGCCGACTGGAACATTTTGCTGTTACGAACTTCTTTCGGGACAAAAAATGTTCCATATGCTGAGCCTTCGCCTGTAACCTCTGTCAAATAATTATTTGCGGAATTCAAACCATTGTTGATCTTATCTAACCCTGTTACACTCTGTGACAATCCTTCTTGCAATTGCTTCATTTTCGATTCAAAATCGTTTAACCCAGCTAAAACCTGACGTTGTCCATTCGTTATTGCTCCTAAACCTTCATTCATGGAAGGGATCGATGCGATTACTTGCGACTGCCCATTTGCTCCTTGTTTGAGACCTTCAGCCAATTTACCAGCACCATCTTTTAATTTTCCTGTTCCAGAGGCAATTTGCGTTTGCGCACTTGTAATTTGTGATAATCCTTTGTTTGCAGCAGATAAACTATTATTTAAAGCTGTCAATGAACTATTAAGCTGCGTGATGGATTTCTGTAATATTGGCAGTGCTTGATTCATGTTATTACTCGAGTTTTTCAAGCTGGTAAAATCTGCATCGCCTTCTAATTCGGGATGATTTTTTTCCATGGATGCAATCGCAGTCTGCATGGAGCCGTTTAATGTTCCTAAACTATTGATTCCTGCAGCAATTCCTTGATAGCCGGTAGAGAGCTGCCCGATACTGCTGTTAATTTTGGTATAACCAGCAAGTAACTGTTTGGTAGAACTGTTCACTTTCTTTAATGAGCTTTCCAAAGTAGCCAATCCAGATTCAATTTGTTTTGCGCCAGATGCTCCTTGCTTTACGCCTTGGTTTATCTGGGTTAATGCTGTTTGTACTTCACTGAGACCAGAGCGAACGGAGACCGTTCCTTCAATTAACTTATTGATATCATTTAAGTCACCAGAGGTGGAAGTTTTTATCTTATCGGATACCGTAGACAGACCTTGTGTGATTTTCCCCAAACCATCACTGGATTGTCCGATTCCTGAACTTACTCCTTTGGTCTGTTTCGACAAGTATAAGTCATTGATGTATTCGCCGTTAGGACGAGTAGGACCAT
The DNA here is from genome assembly GCF_059510415.1 of Shimazuella sp. NTD247. Classification (NCBI taxonomy): domain Bacteria; kingdom Bacillati; phylum Bacillota; class Bacilli; order Caryophanales; family Thermoactinomycetaceae; genus Shimazuella; species Shimazuella sp. NTD247. The sequence goes on from NZ_JCAJZU010000011.1 coordinate 52,419, forward strand.
AAACATCTTTTACTCCTTTTACTTGTGTCAAACGTTCGTGTATTTGATCCAAGAAAGCCAGACCATCCGCTGTGTCCATCGGTGTTTTGGATTTGATGACAAGAGTAGTAGGTAAGATTTGTCCTGATCCAAAAGATTGAGAAACAATCGTAAATCCTTTCACAGAAGGAGAATCGGAACCAATTTCTGCAAGGTTGTCAAAAGATAATTTATCTTTATAGAAAAGAAACACAGGAACACACAAAACGACGACTAAAAGAATACTTACTGATACTCGGATGACCGAAAAATGCCCAAGACGCGACCATAAGCGATTTTGACCATGACCATGAAATTTCTTTAACGGCCAGAACAATCGTTGAGCCATCAGTGCCATTATTATTGGGTTGATTGTGAAGAGCGCACCAAGTAAAAAGATTACTCCAATGGCCACAGCCACCGCTGATTGGTAAATCGAAAATGTGGAAAATCCCAGCATCGTGAATCCAATCAATACTGCTAATCCACTAAAAAATACGGTTTTCCCAGCTGTGCGATATGTTTCTACAATAGAAGTAATTAAGCCTTTTCCTTGACCCAATTCTTCTTTAAAGCGCATAAATAGTAATATATTGTAGTCTGTTCCTACTCCAAACAAAACAAGGATGAGAAAAATCTGTGTGGTATTGGCAAAAGGGAAATCAAAGTATTCTACCAATAATCCAACTGCCCCTTGCGAGATTAGGTATGCTACACCAACAATAAGCAAAGATATAACAGGTGTAATCAGGGAACGAAAAACCAGAATGAGAACAAGAACGATAAAGATTACAGTAAAAAGTTCTGTTTTTTTCACGCCATCAATGGAATTTTGTGCATAATCTTCTTCAATGAATCCATCGCCAGTAATATACGTCTGAATACCTTGTATTTTCATCTGTTGTTCAAACTGTGTGCGGATTTGAGGAATCGTCTGTGTTGTTTTTTCTACACTAGCGATTGCCATAATTGTTTTTTGGTCAGCGGAATATAACCGTTTTTCTGCATCTTTACTAGCAAACGGGGTTAAGATGGACTGAATATGTAAAGCTTTGTTTCCCAGCATTTGTTTTAATTTCTGCTCAATTTGCTTTTTTTCTGCTGATTGAAATCCTTTTGGATCATGGAACACTAGAATTGTATCTAGATTTTTCCCGCCTTTGTCGCTTTTATGAAATTCTGCAAGTAACTTGGATGCAGTACTGGACGAATAGGAACCATTTAAATTTGGCTGTCCTTTTTCCCGAATCAGTGTATCCATGGAAGGCATTGTCCATAAGATTATCGATAACAAAACGACCCATAATCCGAGCCAAAACCATTTCAATCGTATGACATTTCGCATACTTATTTATCACCACCAGTAGGATGTAATTTTTTGCATGAATAGAATTATTATATCATTGCTTTCTATTTCAAAAAGAAATGACACAAGACTGGCACATGATACCATAAAATGAAAAGGGAATTTCCTTAGATTGAATTTTAGTTTGTAGATATACAATTCAAAAAGAGAGAATTGCATTTGAAGATGAAGTTAGCATCGACTTTATTCTCTAAAAGCGTACAAAACTTGGTTGGAAAATATTCGAAGATAACAACAAAAAACCGGTTGTATCTTTTTAAAAGAACTGACGACGATGTAAATCAGCTATTTGTTTGATTTCAGACAAAATCATTTGTATTCCATCTGCTATATTTTCTTCCACTGCATTTGAAATGTTTAAGTGAATAATATTGCTTCGATTTTGTTTATCTAAATAGTGATCAGAAATGGAACCAATAGAAATATGTTTTTTTATACAGCCTTTTCTTTAAGTTTGTAAAAGAAATTGGTTGTTTTATAACAAGATGTGTATGTACACCTGTTTGCACAGATGGATACATGACATAATCCTGCATAGGATTTGCTTTCAATGTCTGATAGACCAATTTCATTCTGTGAGAATAAGCTTTTCTTAATTTTTCTCGATGGTAACGGTACATACCATTTTTCATATATATTTCTAGACCTGCTTGTGAAAGCATAGAACTATCGATATCTTGGGATTCTTTATAGGAACGGAAAGTTTCGATTAGTTCTTCCGGAAGAATAGAAACGCCAATACGCAAACCAGGAAACAATATTTTGGAGTAGCTTTTTAAATAGATGGTATGTCCATTTTGATAGGAAAAAATTGGATCATTATTTTTATCAGTTTCTAAATCGACTAAATAATCATCTTCCACTATATATACATTGTACTTTTTTGCGAGCTCTGCGATTGCTTTCTTCTGTTTTGAAGGAAGAGAGGTGCCTAAGGGATTCTGTAATCGAGGCATTGTATAAAAAAATTTGATTGAATTTTGGCGGAAAATTGATTCGAGTAGATCTAAATCAAAACCATCTATGTTTCTAGGAATTCCAATTATGACTTTACCCAACAACTGTAGTGTTTGAATAAACTTATAATAACTGGGCTGTTCGATTAGAATTATTTCTTTACCACTTGGAAAGGGCATGGAAGTAAGGATAGAAAGTGCTTGTTGGACACCTGAAGTGATTACAAATTGCTCGATTCGAGCGAATACTTGGTAATCAGTAAGTTGTCTTTGGATAACTCTGAGGAGGGACGGCAGCCCCTGCGGTGTTCCATATTCAAATAAACTTTTTTGATATCGGTCAATTGCAAGATTTAAACAATGTTGAAAATCTCGATAGGGAAACAAAGTAGAATCAGGAGAGGCAGATCTGAAGTCAATGATGTGATCAATATTATTGATCTCTTGCTTTTCTTGTTTCACTATATAATAACCACTTTGTGGTATCGCATAGATTATGTGCTGTTCTTCCAATTTTGTATAGGCACGTATGATAGTACTTTTGCTGCATTGATACAGTTCAGCAAGTTGGCGAATAGATGGTAAACTTTGTCCTTCTTTCCATGTTCCATTGCTTATTTTTTGATACAAGTCCTGAACTACTTCTTCATATTTATATATTTTGGACATCCTTTCTGTACCGGTACAGTTACGGTAATACGATATATTCATAATACTTTTATGGATGTATAGTTACCATAGTCGGTTAGATCGACAATTAATTTGCTAGATAGGAGGTTTTAAAAATCATGAAACCAGGAAACAAAATGGCTTATGTTGCTGCTATCACTTATTCCCTATTCATTGGGCTCTCGTTTATGTTTGTGAAATTAATCGTTCCTATTGCATCAACCTTTGATATCTTGGCAGCTCGATTTTTGCTAGCGTTTCTATTGCTAGCGATTCCTGTTTTATTTGGCTGGATAAGACTCCAAATTAAATGGAAAAATGTTTATCGATTGATTCCGTTTGCCCTTTTATACCCAATTCTCTTTTTTACTTTTCAAACGTTGGGTTTGCTAGGTGCATCATCTGCTGAAGGAGGAATCATTCAAGCGACTACTCCAATCTTTACAGTAATTCTCGGTACATTCTTTTTGAAAGAGAAAACAAATTTATGGCAGCGATTATTTTTGATTTTATCTGTCTCTGGCGTGATTTTCATATTTGCTATGCAAGGAAACTCCATTTCTATTGATCATATTGGCAGTATTGGATTTCTTCTTCTATCCATTTTAACTTTTGCAGTATATACCATTTTGGTTCGCCGTTCTAGTCAAACGTACAAACCTTACGATTTAAGCTTTGTGATTATTATGTTAGGTTCTTTCGTTTTTATTGTCATCAGCATTGTTCAACATATCATAAATGGAACAGTAGGAGAGATATTTCAACCATTCTATCAACCTGTTTTTGTAACTAGCATTTTTTATTTGGCAGCATTTAGTGGTGTTTTTGCCATTTTGCTTTCTAACTACGCACTTTCAAAATTGGAAGCTTATAAAGTTAGTGTTTTTAATAATTTAAGTACATTGGTTTCTATTTTGGCAGGGGTTTTATTTCTGCATGAACAGATTACTTATATTCATATCATTGGTGCTGCTATGATAATACTGGGAGTTTTAGGAACCAATTTAGCAGGTTATTGGAGAGTCAGTTCTAAGAAGGAAATTACAAAAAAACAAAAATGTGATCAATATGCATAGAGCTGAAAAGGTGCAATCTTTCGATGATGTATTGAAAGAGCGTCATGCTGTCCGTCAGTATCAAAAAAATCATATTATCCCAATAAACGAGTTGCAGGAGATTCTTGAACTAGCACAAACGGCGCCTTCGGCCTGGAATCTTCATCATTGGAAAGTGGTACTTGTTCAAGATGCTAAGCAGAAGGAAGCACTTTTGCCAATTGCTTACAGCCAAAGACAAGTAATAGATGCATCAGTTGTATTCGTTATTTTAGGAGATATAGAAGCGAATAAGACAGCAGACAAAGTGAATAGGCCACTAGTAAATGCAGGGCTTATGTCAGAAGAAATATACCAGCAGACAACAAGGGATATTTATGGGGCTTATCAATCTCCTATAGCTGATAGAAGAGAGAGTGCCTTTTTAAATGCGGGCTTATTTGCCATGCAATTGATGCTTGCGATTAAATCAAAGGGATATGATTCTGTTCCAATGGGTGGATTTCAAGCAGATCAATTAGTCGAGACTTTGCATATTCCTGATCGTTATGTACCTGTGATGATGATCGCTGCTGGAATTGCTGCTTCTTCTCCGTATAAAACCATACGCTTACCGCTAGAAGATACTGTTATTCATGAGTCATTTTAAAATTATTTTAATAAGATGGTCCGTAAATAACACAAATACAAAAAGCCACCCATATTATTCCGGGTGGCTTTTGTATATCTCTTCTTTATTGACGAGAAGAGGAAGATGTAAAGAAGTTTCCGATCGTACTAAAGATATTTCCAAGGAATTCTAATATAGAATCAAAAATCCCTTGTGGGTCTACACTTAATACATCACTCAAACTCCCGCGTAATTTGGAAATTTGATCGCTCAATTGGTCATAATTAATATCTAATGTAGAGAATGCTTGACCATACTGCACTAATTGATTGATCGTTGTTTGATTCAAGTTGATGTTTAGATCCCCAGCTACATTGACAATGATGTCACGGTACTCTTGTGGAGTTTGTGGTTTTTGATCTGCAATTTCTTGTTTTACAGAGTTCATAAACTGTGCAGCTTTGTCCCCAGCAGTTTTGGAATCTCCACCAATGTCTTTGGCAACATCTTGTGTACGAACAATCTCTTGGTTGGCTACTTGTTTTTGGTTTTCGCTGATCTGTTTTCCTGTTGCTTGTTCAAATGCTTTGATAATACCTGTTAAGCCAGCTGTACCAGATACACGTATAGGTGCTGTCACATATATATCCGCATCACGAACACCAGCGGTAATTGCTGCATTTGCATACATAGCATCAGTTATGGTTGTAATATTATTGGTTTTAACAGAAATTCCTGATCCTGAAGCGGCAATTGTTATTTTCGCTGAGGAAAGGGCACGAGTTCCGATCGTTGCAGCAGACATATATTTTCCTAAATATTGATGTTCTTCTTGGTTGGTAACGTAAATTTTATTCACATTATTTGGTACTTTCATTTCAGCTAAGATGCTGTCTTGTTGCTGTAGAGTAAGGTCTTTCCCAAGTGTTACTACAGTGTCGCCTTCTACTGCATCTGCATAAGTTCCTTTCGGAAGGACAATTGTCACTGCAGTTAACAGAGAGAGGGAAACCAAAGCAAGCTTTGATAAAAGTTTCAAAGTCAAACCTCCTTAAAAATTGAAAAACAAGTACGAAAGGGGATTACATAATCCCCCTTCATTTTACCGTTTTGTGTCACAGAAGTGAACAGGAATTTATTGAAATACAGTTTCTTTGTACTGTGCTAATTTTTCAAGAGAAGATTTATCTACATCTGCGTGTAAACTATTTCCATGTGAATCCATTGTTACAATGGCTGCAAAATTTTCTACTTTGAGATGCCACATTGCTTCTGGTACACCAAAGTTGAGAAAGTCAACCCCTTCTACATCTTTGATGCACTCTGCATAATACTGGGCTGCACCACCAATTGCATTGAGGTAAACAGCTCCATGTTCTTGCAGACCTTTTAGAGTTCTAGCGCCCATCCCGCCTTTTCCAATAACCACTTTCATGCCAAATTTTTTAATGATATCTGATTGGTATGGTTCTTCTCGAATACTCGTCGTCGGTCCAGCTGCTTTTACATGCCATTTTCCTTCGTCATCTTTTAACATTACTGGACCACAATGATAAATAACACTGCCTTCTAGATCGACAGGGGCGTCGTGATCCATCAAATATTTGTGTAAAGCATCACGGCCAGTATGCATCAAGCCATTGATGACAACTACATCGCCGACTTTAAGATTACGAACTTGTTCTTCGGTAATCGGGGTAGTGAGTACAACTTGATGATTGGAGCTAGTTGTTTCTGCTTTTTCTTTTGTTTGAACTTCGACTTTTGGCTTTTCTTCTTTGTATAACCATCCAGATATTTCTCCAGTAACGGGGTTAATAGAAACTCCTTGACGACGAAATGCCCAGCAGTTGTAAGCAACAGATACAAAGAAGCTTGCTGGCAAGCGGTTCATTACACCGATTTTACAACCGAGTAGCGTCGTATTTCCTCCAAAGCCCATCGTTCCAATCCCAAGTGTATTCCCTTTTTCCAATATATAAGCTTCTAATTTTGCGAGATCTTCGATTGGATTTACGTCATCCACATGGCGGAACAATTGCTGTTTTGCAAGTTCGTAACCAGTAGTCCGATCTCCGCCGATGCCAACTCCGATAAAACCAGCACTGCAACCTTGTCCTTGGGCTTGGTAAATACTATGCAAAATACATTTGCGAATACCATCCAAGTCACGTCCTGCACGACCAAGTCCTTCTAATTCGGTCGGCAAGCTGTATTGAATATTTTTGTTTTCACATCCGCCGCCTTTTAAGATTAAGCGGACATCAATGTAATCTTTTTCCCACTGATGAAAGTGGATCACTGGGGTTCCAGGACCTAAGTTATCGCCTGTGTTTGCTCCAGTTAAAGAGTCAACAGAGTTGGAACGCAGTTTTCCTTGTTTCGTCGTAGTTGCGATCGCATTTTTAATTGCCTTCTCCATTTCCATTTGATTGGCGCCAACAGGTACATGGAGGATAAAGGTTGGCATTCCTGTATCTTGACAGATCGGAGATACTTTCTGTTCTGCCATTTCAATATTTTCCGTTATGCGGGCAAGAGCAAGTGCTGCCCGTGTTCCGCTGTCTTCTTTTGCATTTGCTCGATCAATCGCTTCACGGACATCAGGTGAGAGCTGAGTAGATGTGTCCGTTATGAGTGCAAGCATGGATTGTTCAAATGATTGCATGTCAAAAACCTCTCTTTTTTTTGGCACAAAGTCATCATTATTTTAACATAGGTATGCAAAAAAGTATGGCAGAAAAAAGACTTTTGAAACATATAATACTTAAATGTTATAATAAAATTCAGTATAAACACGACTTGATTGGATGAACCATGGCTTTTCTCGATGATAAGCATCGCACCAAGCTTCTGAAGATGCACCACTCGCTGTATGGTGAGTGGAGGCGGCTTGAAGCAGATTACGATACTGCTTGTCAAGCAGTGAGAGCCCACCAAACTATTCGAGACAAGTTGGAACTGAGTTCCGATCCGAAGCAGGAGAAGATTAGGGAAGCTGCTCAGCGAGAGATGGAGAACAAGCTCAAGAATCGTAATACTCTCCGTACCCAGCGTGATACTGCTCATAAGAAGTTTTCTGATTTCCATAATCAGATTGAGAAGGTTTATGGTTTGGACCTTCTCGATCTGTTGATTGAGAAAGCTCGTGCTGGTAAGACGACTTGGAACTAGTTTCTAGTAGTTTTACTACAACACGCCGCTACCTGTATAGGTAGCGGCGTGAGTCGTTTGAGAAAGTGTATATTATATCCATTCATGTGCCCAGTTTTCAATCGAATCCAAAACAGGCTGAAGTGCTTTTCCTTTTTCTGTTAGTGTATACTCAATGCGGACAGGTGTCTCGGGATAAACTTGCCGATTGATTAGTCCAGCAGCCTCTAAATCTTTCAGACGTTCTGCTAACATTCTTTCGCTCATCTGCGGTATTTGCTCCCGGATATCACGAAAACGGCGTTTTTCCTCCATGAGAACTCGCAAGATAAGACCCGTCCATTTTTTTGCTAAAATTTCAATCGCAGCTTCAAATTTAGGACAGATGCAACTTTCCACCGAATTCCCTCCACTTCTCATCAGTTAGTGACTTATTTTTTATTTATTATAGCATAGTATCTGTTTTTCGTGTCTTGAAAACTCTCCCGAATTTGTGCATAGGAGTATCCTTTGGATAAAAGGTAACGAAATTCATCGAGAATAAGTGGTGACCAATCTAATCCTAATGCAGCCTGTGTGAAGGAATGAGCTGCTATCTCTCGCAAACGCGACAATGGGCGCTTGGTAAGAAACGGCCCTCTTTGTTTAATAATTACACTGGGGAATTTTAAATCTGTTCTTCCAATCGTTGTGTATTCTAAGTGGTGAAACCATTCATGATAAGCATGTATTGCGATAAGATCTATAGGTGAAACGTCACTGATTTCATTTTGGAAAAATTGTTTTATGTCCTTGATCGAGTTTTTATAGACAATAATTGTCTGTTTTTTTTTGATATATTGTGCACGAATGGAGGAGTGCTCTGGGTGCCGTTCTAATAGCCGAATACGAATATCTGCTTTAAGCACATGATTAAAAAAAGTTAAAGGATTCATTTGCATATAAGGTTTAGCTGTTTGTATCCCAATATCTATTGCTTTTTGTAAATATTCTTCTACTTTGTCGAAGGGTAAAAATTCATAGTAAGGGTCCCGTTCTAATTCCAAAAAAGATAAATACAACGATGATAAATTTGGCCAATATCGTTCCCAATGGATCGCAGAAATATCCAGTTTTTTTTGCAATATCGACATGAAAAATCCCCGTTTCCTTGTTTTTTTACATCTATGAACGGGGATGCTTGGTTCATTCCTCTAATAATTGTAAAAACCATTTTTTTAAGTCGATAATACGCAAATGTTTTGGTGCAGTTTTTATCCCAGTCACAATCATTGGTACTAAGGAATCCAAATGATGAAGGGAACCGTGTGACGCTCCTTTATGTTTTGGAGATCCTTGACCAATAATTTCATACCCAGGTGAACTAGTGACAATTACACTTTTTCTTTCTGGATGAAGTGCTCCTGCTAATCGGAATAGGGCATCTGGATAAATTCCATATTGGACTATATTTTCATCGAGCGTGAGATCCAGTATAGATATATCCCCTTCTAACTGCCATTTTTGTTCATATTCATCTGTATAATCTCCATCATGTCGAAAACTTAGTGCTCCGTCAGCATGACCACTCACGACATGAATCCAACCATCCTCATCTTGCCATGCAATCACATCTAATTTTTTTTCCATTTTACATAGACGTACAATATCTTTATAGGGTATTTTTTCATCTAAAATATGAATATAACTCATACGTTCATTTACACATGTAATCAACTGATCTTTTGGCAGAGGTGTCTCACGTGATAAAGGCATAATTGTATAGGGTTGAAGGATCTTACGTAAGTCAATATAAGTGTCTTTTTTCATCATATTGGTTTGGCCGCTATCTCCTAAAACGATGAAATTACACTTTTGCAAGGCTTCTTCCCATGAACCGAATGAGTCTAATATCGTTTTTATTTCTCGATCGACATTTTTTATTCCCTTCCCTTCCGAGGTGCCTTTTTTGTGTACAATAATGTCATTTCCTGGGAAATAAACAAACGAAAGATGTGGTAATTTGCCTTTTTGGATGAGTGAAATGATCTCCATCGACGAAAAATGATCATTGAATCCAAACTTTGACAGCATGCTCTTTGGATGAGATCTTTTGTCTATGTATCTCATTGAACCAAGTGAGAAAGTATCCGGCACGAATGTTTCGATTTTTTTTGGCAGCAGTCCAATCATCCAAGCAATCCAAGGAGATTTGATTTCTGTTTTTTCTTTTCCTCGATAAACCATAGCATTGATTGAACCTGTTGGCTTATCTGTTGCTTCATGAATGGTTTTGACATCACTGTTAATTAATAATTGATTTAATTGCATCATCGCCGCTATTAAAACTCGTTTTATCCCAAACAACATAATTTCTTTTGGCCCTGTGCCGAAATTTACCACCCTATTTTCTTCTTGGTGATAATAAGTTAGACCATAGATCCCATGTTTTTTTGGTGGTTCACCAGTGAGCATGGTAGAATCAATGGAAACAGACATTGTAGGAAAAGTACTTACTACACGTGAATGATATGTTCCATTATCTCGAAGAAACTGAAGTGCCGGAGCTCGCCCAGCTTGAATCTCTTCTTGTAATGGCGTATCCATCAAGGAATCGATTAACAGGCATATAATTGGTTTATGTTTAATGAAAGTAACCTCCTTCATCAGGTTCACCCATATATTTATCTTTCCACCAAAAAATTCCTTCTATGTAAAGGATGGTATGATGAATTTTCTTACAAAAATTTCTAAAATAGAAATAGACAAGCGTGTCCAAAAATTGCAAACCGTATTACAGGAGCAATCGATATCTGCTGCGCTGATCACGCAAAATGTAGATATTTTTTATTACACTGGAACGATGCAAAATGGATTGCTTTATATTCCAGCAACCGACGATCCCATTTTTTATGTTAAAAAGAGTGTACAGCGAGCAATAGAGGAAAGTTCCATACAAGTAGAGCCGCTTGGAAGTATGAAGTCATTAGGGGGGAGAATTGTCTCCCGCTTTGGAAAACCGGCATCTGTTGGCTTGGAATTGGATGTTTTACCGTATCAACTTGGGTTGAAATATCAACAGATGCTGGATGTACAAATAAAAGATATTTCTCCAGCTATTCGCTTGCAGCGATCAATAAAATCAGAGTATGAACAAGCCCAGATTAGTAAGGCTGCACAACTAGTTGATGAAGTAATACAGCTAATCCCTGATTGGCTTTCTGTTGGAATGACAGAAGTAGCCTTAGCAGCGAAGATTGAACATTATCTGCGTGTAAGAGGAAATATTAACTTGAATCGGATGCGTGGCTATAATCAAGAGTTGTCGTTAGGGATGGTCGCTTCTGGACTTGCTGCTTCGACACCAACCTATTTTGATGGTCCTGCCGGCGGTTTAGGTTTGACAGTCGCGAGCCCTCAAGGAGCAAGTATGAAAACCATCCAAAAAAATGAACCTATTTTACTTGATTTTAGTACTGTTGTAGAAGGTTATATGGTTGATCAGACGCGAATAGCAGTAATTGGTTCATTGGAAGAAGAATTGTTGCGGGCATATGCAGTAAGCCTCAATATCTTAAGGGAAGTTGAGCGATTAGGAAAACCTGGTGTTTCTTGGGAAATGCTTTATCGACGTTCCCTAGAGATGGTAAATGATGCAGGATTACAAGATTATTTCATGGGGTATGGGGATGACCAAGCAAAGTTTCTTGGACATGGAGTAGGCTTGGAAATTGACGAATTTCCGATCTTAGCAAATCGATTTTCGCAGCCTTTAGAAGAGAATATGGTCATTGCGATCGAACCCAAGTTCACTTTCCCGGGAAGGGGCGTAGTAGGGATTGAGAATACATATGCAGTGAAAACAGATGGATTGTATTCCCTTTCTATATCAAGTGAAGAGATCATTCGACTGTAGATTCATTCATTTAATCTGAATTTTAGGTTTTGTTGGCAAGTTTAAGTCTGATTGTTGTGTGACCAGATTCAAAAAAACGGAAAATCTCTATATTTCAATAAAATGTATTATAGCAAATGGTGAAAACGAGATGGTAAAATAGTACTAACAACTCCTTCAAGTAAAAGACTTGTTCCTTGGCCTTGCTCGCATGGGATCTGGAGCACATCGGCAATGGCATGCAGCGGTTTGTTATTCCTCCACTTGTTAGGAGCAGGTCCAGAGGCTTATTCCCTGGACCTGCTCCTATTTCTGATGGGCGCCCAATAAAACCGAAAGTATATATTAATAAAATGTCTTCTTTGATCGCAACTTCACGTTTTTTATGCTTAATCTTGCCCAATTTTCCTTTTTTGCTCTCACCTATAGGTATTTCGGCTCATAAGATAACTTGACTGAATCCCTGGACCCTCTTATCTAACATGCTCGAGCAAGGAAGGGTGGCACAGAAGTTGCATAATCAGAAGGGGAAAACCCTGCTTACCAATCGGGAGAGGGAAGTATTTGAGTTACTTGTTCAAGATAAGACCACCAAAGATATCGCAGGTCAATTGTTTATCAGTGAAAAGACAGTGAGAAATCACATCAGTAATGTGATGTGTACCTTTTGAAAAAGGAAATATAACTGTCTTCTTAGATTGCTATAAAAAATTAGGAAATATGGTTGCGCTCATCCGTGTGTTTAGCAGTTTTTGATTTGAACAAAACTTCCATGGGATTGGTCAATCCTGAATTTCCTTTTCTTAGCTTGATGGATATGTGGTATTATCCTTATTTGTGAACCGATGGCTTTTTATTTACATCTGATTTTTCATGATGTATCCTTTCAATAAGAGGAATTCATCAAAGTTCCCTTATTGAATTGGAGTGGACAATGGCCAGATCACCTTATACTTCCAAGGTAAATCCGAATGTTATTATCGAGAATCTTCCCGACGGCATGGATTATCGGATCTCAGATGTATGTGAGATTTTTTCCATTTCCAAACCGGGTTCATTTGAATGTTTTGAAATTCGGATTAGTAGGAGCGGTAAAATCAAAGATACGTATAAAATCGATGAAGTAGTAATTACAACATTGCCCAACAAACCCAACCGCTACAGTCTTCATCCGGGTGAAAATGTGACGATTACTCATAATGAACTTGGTAAGGGTGTGAAGGTCACTTACAGAAAGTAAACAAATTCACTCCAGCTGGGGTAGTCAGAATTTAATTACTGGCTGCTTCAGCACTGATTAAGATCTTCAATACTATAAAATACTACTAAGTGTACGTTGTGCCAAGCTGATGCTCAGTTTCTACCTTGTGAAAAATTAAATAACGAATGAATTCCTTTAAGGGACATACCATATAACTATTCACAGGAACAAAGGGAAATCAAAATAGAGTTCAAACGTGAATCGCTGTATTGGGCTCATTGCAAGACGAGCTGGTAAACGCATACGAGGTTAGTCGCTATATTTTGCAGGAAGTAGAGCGAATTAACCAACTGATACATCGTTGTTGATTTTTGTTTATAATTGTCTCGATTTGCAATGCTCATTGTTTACGAAAGTGAAATAATTTAGATGTTTGCTTAACGAATCGATAACTTAACCAAACGAATAAAAATGTGATCAATCAGATCCTCCACCTATAAACCCAAGATTCGTCGCTGATCCATATTTTAAAACAAGTCCTCCGGCCAGGGACCCCAATCCCATCAAAAAGCAAGCAGTTCTTCCGCGTATGATGCGAAAAGAGCCGCTTGCTTTTCCTATTGTTTGAGTATGGAGGACTTGCAGAGATAAACCATTATTGCCTTTTTGCGAGAATTCGGAATGTAACGCCGAATTTATCCGTTACATTACCATAAGCGGGGCTGAAGAAATTTGCTTCTAGTGGATCGTTTATCTGACCGCCTTCCTTCAGTGCTTCAAAATATTTAACAGCTTGGTCTTTATCATCGGTTTGAACAACGATGGTCACTTGTGTTCCCTTCTGGTAATCACTGCGGGTAAAATGGTCAGATAACTGAAGCTCTGCTTCACCGATTTTCAAAATGGCATAGTTAATCAAGTTTTTCTGTTCTGGTGACAGCGGGGATTCCGGGTTTTCCGGCATATCGCGTAATGATATAGACAATCTTTGCATCCAGTGCTTTCACATAAAAATCAATGGCCTCATTAGCACTTAATGTCATGTGTACCTTTTGAAAAATAAAAACGATCCAATTTATTTGGATTGTTTTTATTTTCTATATGACCTAGAGCCAGCATCTGTGTTACAAAGAGCAATTTGACCAATATACTTGCTATCTCCATTCTCCTGTGAATATAGTAACAATAAAGGACAACCTTAGGGAAGTCATGGTTGAATTGCCTCTTATCCTGTTCTCCCTCATCATCATATTGCTGAATCTCGGTCGAAAGCGATCTGAGCAGCAAAATCATGTCCAGTCGCCGGGGACTTTCAGCCGTATGAGCGAAAGTCCGCGATCCAGGCACATCGAGAGAATGCACGCCCAAAGCTCCCGAACTCAACACATCAAGGGACATCGACCTGAAAAGGACCCAAAGGCGATGAACTGTCGCTCCTAGTGACCTGCTCTAAGGTTGTCCTGGCACCTCGCATCCATCCAAAGGGTGGATGCGAAGGAGCCATTGATCTCGGTTCTCAATAGTGAATGTTTTATATTCCTTATATTTAGTGGAAGAAGAAATCCACCTCGTTCCACTCTTAAGAATGGAGTCCAAATAATACAGTGTTTTCATTCACATATACAAAACGACTTGAGCGTGCTACTTTTCGACTTCTTTGACAACAGCTCTCTATGTCAACTTTTAGAGAGGTAAGTCCGAGATAAGTCCAAAAACGGCCATACAGATAGAAAACATAGAAAAATCCCGATTTTTCTATGTTTAAATGGAGAGATAGGGATTTTTATAAGACTGCTTCAATGGAATTTATGTAATGTAAAAGGATTTAAAATATAGAATCTCCCAGCGCTTTGGCACAGGGTGATTCCTACATTTTACCAAGAAAGTAAGGTCACAGGTTTCACGAGAAGATCTAGACATTCGAAGATTCGAAACTTGGAGAAGTTGAGTTCGCTCAGCTCCTTCGCCTTACAATCCGATTTCTCGGTGCACAAGTTCGATCATCCGGCTGTACGATGGATGATCCAGAAGCATACGGACCAGCTCCCTTTTCAAGATTTTATTTTCTATTTCTAATATAACCATTTAAATAATGATTCATTGTAGCAAGAACATCATTCTTAAAATCACGTTTAAGTCCATCCAGCCCGTATTTTTCGATAATATCTATAACTTCCGCAGGCAAGGTGGCAGATAACTTGCAACCGGTTATAATCGATGTTTCGGCTTGGAGGATATCGATTACATCCTCTTGCGTTAATGCATTATTTTCACAAATGATGGTCACCAAATCCGTCATCAACTTGTATAGATTCAATTTCTGATTTAACATTGTTTCCGCGTCTACATTTTCTTCGAATACCGCCGTACGCATGGATTCCAGTCTTACATACAGGGGATTATGGTCAACCAATTCTGTAAGCTCATTCATGACAAGATTCTTGAAGTCATCGAAATCTCTGATTGGCGATTCTTTCGCCATTTCTGTCAGACGCGCAAGCCTTTTCTCATACTCTCGACAAAGTAGGCTAAAAAACAAGGCCTCTTTAGTTTTAAAGTACACAAATAGAATGCCGTTAGACATGCCCATCTGCTTTGCTATATCGGACATTTTAATTTTTTTATACTCGGATGAAAGAAACATTTCTGCCGCTTTATCTAGAATAGCCTGAGCTTTTAAAGCCTTTGCTTCAGGAGTCATCGCACGTTTTGCCATAACTTCATCACTCCATTTCGATTAATTTTAATCCCTAATCGATTTAGAGTCGAGATATATAACCACAATTATCTATGTTTATAGATCTTTACATAGGGTTGCGGGGAGATACGTGTAAAAATCAGAAATAAAATAGGGATATTTTCCATTTCTCTTAAAACCCTGATAAATGGATGATTTCTGTGGTTGTTATACAACACGACTTCCAGTAAATCCATCATAGAACTCGACAAATGGAAATAGAAATATTAAACAGCTTATGTCCTGAAATTACATGTATCTCCCTCACCCCTATCTCGTCCTTGAAGTCGCTGCAAAACGCTCTGGATATTTTTTCAGCCTCGTTTTTTCTGGGGAGCCTATTAATTTGCATTTGCAGCAATGGCATCACTTGTTAAGGTAACGACCTTTTTGAGGATATCATTGTTAACTTCAGCTGATACTTCCATCCAGACTTTATTCTCCTCCTACATCCATGCCCCTTTTTCTTCACGATTGTCAATTACTATGACTTTTGTTTCTTTATCCCCTGTGAGCTTCTTTCAAAAGTTCCCTCCATGGATATGAAAAAACTCGTGTGCTTCATATAGAAAAATATCATTGTTTATTCCAATAGGTTGATGTTTTCGGCAAAAGTGGATCAAAATTAGCTATAACCTTTATCCTTCCTTTTCGCAATTATGATGTTGTGGTTTATTAACCGAACCTTTTGATGAGTCTGTCGTAAGTGCGGTCTCCAAAAACATTTTTTATGAACACCATAGGTTTTGCCATAAAACCGACAAGATATCGTGTTTTCGGTCTTTTGACTGTTACAGCTTTTCCAATGGTGTGTGCGATTAGTTCAGGCTTCGACAATTGATTGCCCGAATAATTTTTGATCATGCCATCGGCTGTTTTAGAGGCTGCCTGAGCATACGCCCCCTTGGCAGATACTTTTTTAAGATTCTCAGCGGCAATAATACCCCAGTCGGTTTTGATTCCGCCTGGTTCCACCACGATGACATCAATCCCAAACGGTTCCAACTCTAACCGAAGGCAATCTGAAAGACCTTCCACCGCAAACTTTGTCGCATGATACCAGCCACCGAAATTCGTCCAAATTTTACCTCCCATTGAAGAAACATTAACAACTTTACCGAATTTATTTTTTCTCATACTTGGCACCACAAGCTGGATCATTCTCGCAAGTCCGAATACGTTCACTTCTACTTGACGTCGGGCTTCTTCCATTGGAACATCCTCTATTGCTCCATACGAACCATATCCTGCATTATTAATCAGGACGTCAATTCTGCCTTCTTTTTTTAGAATCTCATTAACGCATTGAACCATGGATGCATCATCAGTTACATCCAAAGAAATTGGATGTATCCCTTTTGTTGCAAGATCTTGCATTTTATCTATACGCCGGGCGGCTGCATAAACAGTAAAGCCCTTATTCTTCAGCTCGATGGCTGCTTCTTTACCTATGCCGGAAGATGCACCTGTAATCAAAACAACATTTTGACTCATAAACAAAACCTCCATATCAATAATTGACTTGCAGTCACTTATAATTGATTTGAAGTCAATTATAAGTGACTGCAAGTCAATTGTCAATGATCAAGGAGTTTGGCAACCAAAAGCAGATTAGACCACTACAACAGTTAAATCTCCCTATCATCCAGTTTTTCTTGAATTGCGTCTCGTGTCACAGGATAGAAGCAAAAAATAAAATGTTTGTATTTATAAAGGTAAAAGAGCGAACTATTTATTTGGTTTCGGAAGATGTTTGATTCAAAATACTTACTTGACCAGTCATATTAAATATTTTGGTGATTACATCATTGATTCGGGTACAACTTTTTTGTAGGTGAACTGTTCTTCATAGATTAAAAATGCAAAAGCCCAACAAACGTTGGGCTTTCATGTTCATTGGTAAATTCTCTAAGTTTTATCCTATTTTTTAGGATATCCAGTAATACAAATATCTTCTCCGAATCGCTCGATTGAGATGTCTTCTCATTCTACTGCTTGTACCAATAGTTCGAATCCTTTACCACCAATAGGGGGTATATTTCGCTTTCCTCTAGGAGCTTTATAGCTATGAATGATTTCACCTTTGAAAGTTCTAAGGGCAGGTCACCAAAAAATAGATGATATAAAGTCGTTTATAAGTATTTTCATCAAAGAGTTCTCTAATGTTGTAATATGTAAACATAGTGTTTCCTCTTACTGAGTGAATTTAATTTTTATCTTACTTTCTATATTGGAAATGAACTCCCACTGTATCACTTATAGGAGGTCGTAATTATGTATTACCTTGACCACATGGATAAATCTGATAAACATTTTTGGGAAACATGTAATCTCATACTGGAAGACAATCTGGACAAATTAAAAATAAGATTAGAAAAATACCCCGAGCAGATAACACAAAAAAACAAAACTGGGAACAGTCTACTCTATTTCTGTTTATCCTCTCAGATGGCAAAGTATCTGCTTCAGCAAGGTTTATCTGTTCACGATATAGATCAATGGGGAAATACACCTTTGCATGTAGCTGCCTATGAAGGTCTAGCAGAGGTGGCACATCTATACCTCCAGGAAGGAGCAGATATAGAAACAAAAAATTTACTTGGACAAAAACCATATCACCTTGCTTCTACCATAACTACTTGTGAACTGTTTGGGAAGAAAGCATTTACTGGTGATGATGAGCTCAAATCGCTGACATTATATGACGCGGTGAGTCAAGGAAAAAAAGAAGTGGTAGAATATATTTTGTCATCTGGGGTAGATCCTGATCTACTCAACTATGAAAATTTCCCTCGTCATATGTA
Organism: Shimazuella sp. NTD247; assembly: GCF_059510415.1. Lineage (NCBI taxonomy): Bacteria > Bacillati > Bacillota > Bacilli > Caryophanales > Thermoactinomycetaceae > Shimazuella > Shimazuella sp. NTD247. The sequence continues at coordinate 70,862 of NZ_JCAJZU010000011.1, forward strand.
TGGTTCCCCCTTACTTCAAGCAAAAACAGGGGATATACAAATTGTACAACTCCTTTTAGAACATGGAGCCAATCCAACTGCTTCGAGTGAAATTTATTCATTCATAAACAATCCGGATGTTGCACGACTTTTACATAAATATGGAGCCAAAGCTTCCCCAAAACATTTAGATAAGGTTAGTTTCCATGCTGTTAAGGAACTAAAAAACAGTGAGTTACTTGCGTCATATATTTCTTTTGGTGCTCCGTTAAATTGGAATATTATTTTAGAATATTCATTAGGTTCAAGTGATGAAAATCTAAAAATGACAAAGCTTATTATTGATCATCGTCCAGATTTTTTAAATAAACCCTTCCAGTCTGGAGATACTCCCTTAACAAAAGCAGTTTCTTATCGCATGACAAAATGTGTTTCTCTATTACTTGAACTAGGTGCGGATCCAAACATCTGTGATAAATCGAATATTAGTCCTCTTATTTACGCATCTCGTTTAAAAACAGTGAAAAAATGGCAAAAAACAGGGGAAATCATAAACCAACTCATCCAGTATGGTGCAAATATAAATGAAATCGATAATGTAGGTTTTTCTCCATATCAATGGGCCGTTTATTATCAACAACCGAATGAAGCAAAAATGATAAAAAAATCCCTCCAACAACAAAGAATTTCAATACCTTATTTGGCTGCACCACCTAATCATGACGATTTTCATACTGAAACTAAAAATTGTAGCCATTTCTATAGCAATAAAATAGATGAATTCTTTTTAGAAGATTTTCATGCTATTGCTCATATGCTTGGTTTTCAAAATCGTTATGAGGTAAATTATCCAGTTTTTCATTCCGATGAAATTTCGTTCCTCTCGAAGAATATAGATCGTTACTATCAAGCAAGTGGCGTAGAGAAAATGAACGTTACACAAAAAATCGCATTCCATCCAAATTATTCGAATGCTTGGATGAGTCACATTTACTGGCAACAAGAATGGGATGAAGTGGATGAGAATCATTTTAGTTATCATCAATTCCATTTTCGTTGTCCAGATGCCTTGCTGACATCAGCACGAGAAATGATAAACACACACAAACCACATCTTCAGGAAATTTCTTTGACAAGTGAAAAATTTAATTCATACCCGGTATCAGCGTTCTATACCTTTGGAGACAAATATATAAAACGAGGTCTACAATCATTGTGGCAAGCCCCTTTTTATAAAGATCATATATATAAACAATTTATATAATGTCGTTAAAGGGTAAAACCAATACGTTGCCCCATTTAAGCACAAAACAGCCCAAATGATAGGTGTGGGCTGTTTTGTGCTTAAATGAACTGTACTTACTTTTGTGGATATCCAGTAATACAAATATCTTCTCCGAATCGCTCGATTGAAATGTTTTCTAATTCAACTGCTTGTGCCATTAAATCAAATCCTTTACCCATTGGAAACAGTGGGGCTAAATGAAAAATGCAAGTAGTTGGTTCTTATGAAGTGGAGCGTTGCAAGGAGGGGATAGCATGAGAAGAAGAACACCATTGATTAGAACTACATCTTGTCCCAGATGTGGCAAGCAAGTTGCAACATTAAATTTTGTATGGATTGGACGGAGCAAAAGCCAAGTATGAAGGTCTTTGTAGTAGTTGTGTGACAACAGAGGAAGAACAAGAGATTCTTGATATTCAGGCTCAAGGGGTCTTATATAAATTCGGAAAACAACTAACCTAACATCTAAGGGGAATGTATATGAAAAAGGCAGAGGATCGTTGGAATGGCTTTACAACCGAAGAATTATTAGAATTAGCTTCTTCTACAGATTTAACCGCTGGAAAAGCATTACATGCACCAGAATCGAAAGTTGATTTAATTGCAAAGTTGTTTTATCAAATCGACTATGTATACACACAAAGGAGAGCAGATGAATCGAGAATAAATCGAGGTGCTGAGAATATTCCAGATTTGACCGACGATGATTTACCATTTTGAAACAGTGGTGCGGATCTATCAAATAAAAAATAAAAGGACTCTGTGTGGGAATCCCTAGTCTGAACAATTAGAGTGTACCACGCTGGACTCCTTAATACAAAGGAGAATGTAAAATGCGTGATTATATGGATAATAGCAAAGGCAGCGAAGCTATGGAAAAGCATATAAAAAGTTACTTGAAGAAAAGGAACTGAAGAAAGCAGAAGAAGATCGTAAACGTAAAGAGCGAGAAAATAAAAAATAAAATGAATGAATCCCTCAGATAGAGGGATTATTTTAATTCTCCATTATGTACTGGCAGCAATTCATTTTCCTGTAGAAGCTTAAAACATTCGTGTAGATCAACCCAAATGTTACGGTTTTTGATATCATCTTTTTTTCCGTAATATATAGCAATATCACTAATCCAACTACGAATAGATACAGGTGAGCAATCTTCTACAGCTCGTAAGATCAAGGGTTTTACTTGGTTAAACTTGGTTAAGATTAGTCGTTCATTATCAAGATGAACATGATCTGTATAGTCTAAAGCTCGTAGCTTTGACCACTCTTTACTGATTTTCTTCGTTAGAAGATTAATCATAACATCACCTCTACACTTCATGGAATGAGTATAACAAATAAACCGTATCATTTTTGATACGGTTTATTAATCGTAGTAGGTGCCTTATACGATTAATATGATGTTATGGTTCTATCTTGAACATTTCCTTTTTGATCTTCTGTGTTGTTAATTCATCAAACCCAAAATCCTTATGTATCTCATCAAAATTATTTTTATTGATGGGTATAAACTTTTCATCAAAATCATCAGCATCAATTATAAAAATTACTTGTCCTTCAATTTTACAGCAATGATTATCCATGAGAAGAAGAACAGAAATTGAAAGACTAATCATTTCCCGATAAATGGAAATAATCCTGTGGATTAGAGCAGCAGTGTCATCACTGCACCCAACAAGAAGCCAACAACATTCACAGTATGACCAAAATTCAATTGCACATTTCGAGTAGTAATTGCATCGATCCGAGCGGTTACGCCTTGATAGGCTGTATCCTCTTTTCCATACCAGATATCGTATCCCTTCATTCAGGAGATTTTTTTGAATCTGAACATCACAATTAGTGGATTTTTGGAATGGAGTATTAAGAAAAGTCGGTTTCATAATAGTAGGAATATTCTACCTGTTTTTGCCGATACAAATTTTAACTAGGACATGCTTTTATCCATTGAATGTCTGCATACATTGAATGGAAGGGGTGGTTAGTTTGAAGAAATCTAAACTGAGTGTCGGTAAGGAAATATACGGAACAAAAGATATCAAACAAGCTTTTTACGAAGCGTTTGCACCGTATTTCGAACAACACAATATGCACCCTGCAAGATTTGTAAGTTGGATCACACATGAGCCCAAAAAACATGTGGGGAGTAGTTAGCCCCTTTTTTGCCAGAGATTTAGACAAGCCTAGTAAGGATAACAAAGATATTATAACATTGCGAGCGAGAAAACCCACGGTTTAAATCGTGGGATGAAAGCGAGCATTAGAAGAAGATACTTTTTTGTTCTTTCGTAAGTTTGACTATTTTTTAGATAAGCTTGACAAGGAACGAACATACGATCTATAATGTTCGCAAAATTCCAACAAGGGGGTGATTCCATGCATAAAGCTTTTTCTTACCGTCTTCGACCTACCAAAGCACAGGCGACAATGATCCATAAATCCATCGGTTGTAGCCGTTTTGTATTCAATCATTTTCTTGGTGAATGGAATAGAGCGTATCAAGCAACCGGAAAAGGGCTGACCTATGGCATCTGTTCCCGTTTCCTAACGGAGAAAAAGCGAGAGTTGGTGTGGTTGAAAGAAGTTGATGCTACTTCCCTGCAAAACACCCTCAAACATCTTGCGGATGCCTTTCAGCGTTTTTTCCGAAAACAAAACGATGCTCCGCGTTTTAAAAGCAGGAAATCAGCTACAAGCGTATACGACTCAATGCAACTATCCCAAAAGTAGTAGACCAACCATCGAAATCAAGGGGAACAAAATCAAACTGCCAAAATTAGGCTGGGTGAAGTTTGTCCTCTCCCGAGAAATAAGTGGTCGTATTTTATCCG
>NZ_JCAJZU010000012.1:0-23094 GCF_059510415.1 Shimazuella sp. NTD247
GTATGCACTCTTTTTTTGAAAAAATAAAATCGATTATTATTCTATTGCAAATTTTGCTTGACTTTCCATTTCTTACGAATATCCTAATTATTGTGGTAACTTCGTTTCCATTTAGAGAAGGGAACCAGCATGTCCCGCATTTGGCAGACTAACTTTAGTATGTGCTATTTCGATCCTTACGTGTATACAGAGCATATCATGGACTTCGATTTCGGAAAGCACCTTATTTCGGGTAAGATTGAGACTATTGTCCAAAGGATCGACTATTATAGGAATAATAAAGTCCTAGAGAAACCTCTCACTGCAGAACAGAAGAAGCTTATTGATAAGTTCTATGCTGCGCTTACCAGTAAGAAGTCTGATAAAGATAAGGTGAAGGATGCACAGGCTGTTCAGCGAGAGATCAGGCAGAAGATCTTCCCACCAGCGAAGGAATATAAAGCATAGGTGAAGATCTTGTGCTATGGTGAAACAGGCTTTGGTCTGTTTCATCGCCTATAAAACAATGAAACATAGTATAAAATGGCTAGCTGGATTCTATTCAGCTAGTTTGTTGATTTTAGGGCAGATATTTTCTTCATATCAGTAACTGATCTTTTAGTTGGACTTGGAGACATATTTTTAAAAATAATTCTTCTAACAACATTTAATCTGAAAATTAATGATACCACTTTTCATAATGTTTAATAGAGATTGATCTTTATTGATAATCAGGCAAATTTACAATATTTATACAATAATTGTCTACTATGTACTATACTAGTATTAAGAATCGAAGGGAAAAATGAACTACTTTTGCATCCAGAGTTTGGGAGGCTATCATGTTTAAAGTTCAAGGCTTATATAAAAATGTTTATGATCTAGAAGCTTTTGAGGAGTATTACACAAAAGTCATTATTCCAAAGGTATTAAATGTTCCAGGTGTTTTAAAAGTAGATTATACTACGCTTTATCATTCAACCGACGAACAACCACAAGGATTAAGCAACATTCATGTAATGACAGAAACTTACTTCGAATCCATTGATGAGATGAGGAGAATTCTAGATTCTGAGGTAGGAATTGCGATTACTAAAATGGTTTCTGCTTTGTCAGATGGGATTATTCAAATAGATAGTTATATGGCACAAGAAAAAGTCGTTTATGCTCCCAAGTGGATAGAAAAAAAATTAGAAGGTGATGTTATCGAGATTATTGATCTTGATGATATCAAATTGCATTAATCATAAGAGAGATGGCCCTTTGGCACATCTCTCTTTGTTCTTATCGGCTAGGAATTTCCCAGTCGATTTCTTTTTCGCCAATACTGCGTAGAAAAGCGTTGGTTTTGCTAAATGGTCTGCTTCCGAAGAAACCATTTTTAGCTGATAAAGGACTTGGATGAGCTGATTCGATTATATAGTGTTGTTTATTGGTTATAAAAGCTTTTTTTGCTTGTGCATGTCTACCCCATAATATAAATACAACTGGTTTTTCTCGTTCGTTTAATTTATGTATTACTTCATCAGTAAAGTTTTCCCAGCCTTTTCCTTTGTGTGCATTTGGTGTTTTTTCTCTTACCGTAAGTACAGCATTTAATAGTAAGACTCCTTGTTTCGCCCATGTTTCTAAATAACCATGGTTTGGAATGGGATATCCTAAGTCCGATTGTAATTCTTTAAATATATTTTTTAACGATGGTGGTTGTTTCACTCCTGGTTTTACAGAGAAACTGAGTCCATGCGCTTGTCCTTGACCATGGTAAGGATCCTGACCTAATATTACTACTTTTGTTTCTTCATATGGAGTTAGGTGTAGTGCATTAAAAATATCTTCTTTTACTGGATAGATTATTTGCGTATTGTATTCACTTACTAAAAACTGGCGGAGTCCTTGGTAGTATGGTTTATCGAATTCTGTGCCAACTACTTCAGACCAGTCATTTGTCAAAATAGACATTATTTCACCTCATTTTCGATATACATTTTATTATCGCATATTTGTTCTGTTTATGGCGTTGCAATCTTGTTAATCTTATATAATTGCAAGTGGAAAAATCAAAAGGTTTGAATTTATAACATTGCGAGTGAGAAAACCCACGGTCTAAATCGTGAGATGAATGCGAGCGTTGAACGAGGATAAGGAATTTTCCTTCACTAGTTCAACCTTTGGAAAAAGCAAGTTTACAAACAAACATTTCCATAGTGATATATGTATAGTCGTGACAGATGGAAACCAAGTTTGCTCGCGGCAAAGAAGAAATCAACAAACATAAACCGTGGCGCGCGGGGTTAGTTTGGTAATGAAATAGTCATGAGGCTATCGTTCTAAGAATCCAACAGCTTCAACCGTATGGAGGTCAAAGGACGAAAATAAGTCTTAGATGAGAGAAGCGTTTTGCATTCTCACGAGCCTAACATTAATTATTGGAGATACGGAACCAAACAGGTAAGATTAGTCTTAGTGTTAATTGAATTGTAGGTTTCACGCAGTTCAGAGACTATTGTTCACAGGAATCAAGCGGTTTTAGTTGGGTGGAGTGCCAGTGGAGTGTCAAGTGTAAATCCATCAATAAAAAAACTGGAGAATTTTCTCCAGTTTTTATTGATGGGTTTTTCGTTTGACGAATTGATATCCAATCGCCAAAATAATAAACCATATTGGCCCAACATATAGGGCAATTCTCGTTTCATCGTTAAACGCTAAAAGGACAATGACTGCAGCTAAAAAGATAATAACAATCCAGTTTGTAAAGGGAGCTCCAGGCATTTGAAATTTGCTTCTTTGAATTTTCCCGGCTTTCACTTTTTGATGATATTTCAAATGTGTAAACATAATAATCATCCATGTCCAGACTGCTCCTACTGTTCCAATGCTAGTGATATAAGTGAATGCTTTTTGAGGAATAAAGTAGTTGAGTGCTACCCCAATAAGCAGAAATAAAGTAGAAGTAGTGATTGCTTTCGCAGGAATACTTCGGTCATTAACCTTTCTGAACCCATTTGGAGCTTGCCTAAGATTGGATAAATTATAAAGCATTCGACCAGAGCTAAAGACACCACTGTTACAAGAAGATAATGCAGCTGTAAGCACGACGAGGTTAATAATCATTGCCGCTCCTGGAATTCCTACTTTTTCAAAGGTCAATACAAACGGACTTACATTCTCGTCAAGTTTAATCCATGGATAAATTGCTAATATCACAGCCAAGGAACCGACATAAAAGATTAGTATTCTCCAGATGACACTATCTATCGCTTTAGGAATCGTCTTGTCTGGATTCTTCGCTTCACCCGCCGTAATACCGATAAGCTCAACACCGATAAATGCAAACATAACCATCTGTAACGATAGAAGCATTCCTGTAATTCCATTCGGAAAGAAACCACCATTTACCCAAAGATTAGAAAAGCCGGTAGCATGACCGTTATTGCCGATACCAGTGAAAATAATAAGTAAACCTACCAAAATTAATAAGATGATCGTTACTACTTTTATTAAAGCAAACCAAAATTCAACTTCTCCAAAAACTTTAACTGCAATCATATTAATAAGATATATAACTATTAGAGAAATAAGGGCCGGTATCCAGTTGGCAACCTTGGGAAACCACAGATGAACGTATTTTCCAATCGCAGTAATTTCCGCCATACCAATTACAATCCACATAAACCAATAGGTCCAGCCAGTAAAAAAACCTGCCCAATCCCCAATAAATTCTGCAGCATGTTTGCTAAAGGAACCAGAGACAGGTTCATACATGACAAGTTCTCCAAGTGCCCGCATAATAAGAAAAATGATGAAGCCGGCAATAATATAGTTAATAAGGATGGCTGGACCTGCTGTTTTAATAGCTGTAGCTGACCCAAGAAAAAGCCCAACACCAATTGCCCCGCCAATCGCGATTAACTCAATGTGACGACTTTTTAATTCTCGGGACAAATTTTCGGTATTGTTTTGTTTTGTTGCCAATAGCACCAACTCATTTCATTTTGTGTGTATTTTGTGTCTATACTTTCTTCTTGAATGATTCCTTAATTCCTTTATCATCTGCATCAATCTTGAAAATATGCTCAGTTTTATGGAAACGAAAACTATTGAGGTAGTAAATTTCATGCGGTTGGATTTATATAAAAAGAAAAAAAGGAAAATTCATTAACAAGGTATAGGGAATTTTTGATTGTGCGGACAGGTTCACTTACCATGGAGAAAAAACGATCTGAGGTAAATATGTTTTAAAGTTCAACCAAGCAAGCATCGATTTTGTTTTGACATTTACTGAGGTTTAAAATATAATTATTTAATGTCGGGAAAATAATACATTTATGCTGGTGTAGCTCAGCTGGTAGAGCACTTCACTCGTAATGAAGGGGCCGCAGGTTCGAGTCCTGTCTCCAGCACCAACCAAAACCCTTGTTTTTACAGGGTTTTTTTCTGTTTGGGATATGAAAACGAAGCAGAAATTCCCCACAAAAATGCCAATTGACCATGTACTATGGTCAATTAGAAAAGTGTGTGCTGTTTAAACGGGGGGATTTTATAAAATTTCTTTCCATTATCAAAATTTTCCACTCTTCATTGTTTTATCAAATCAAATATCGTAATAATTTTATTTTCACTTTTCGTTAATGAATATTCAACTTTTAAGGTGGTATTACATTATTTGTTTTCTGTGTGTAATCCCACTATTTTTTATCCATATACCAATTGAAATTATAGAATTATATTATAATTATGAGGTCTCTATTTGTTATTTTGAAGAATTTCATTTGTGTTTAGTGGTACAATTACTAAAAATGTATTGCTTCAATTTGTAAAGGGGGAACTGTTTTGGCCAACAACCCAAAAGAATATTTCGGTGATGATATCGTTGTTCACTTTCATGCTAAACGGTGTATTCACGCAGCGCGCTGTGTAAAAGGACTACCTATTGTATTTGATACTAGTAAAAGGCCATGGGTAGATGCGAATGGAGCTACAGCTGATAGGATTGCTGAAGTTATTGAAAATTGCCCAAGTGGAGCGCTGCAATATATAAGGAAGGATGAAGCGGAACAAGAAAAATCGAAAGTTCAAACAACACTAGAAATACAACCTTCTGGAGTTATTTATGTGAAAGGAAATCTATCTATCAAGGTTGATGAGGAAGATATTCAATGTAATAGAGCATCTTTATGTGGATGTGGCCAGTCAAATAATAAGCCTTTTTGTGACCTCAGTCCAGGATGTCAATCATAATATAAGGGAGTTTATGAAATTGATCAATATTAAAAGAGGTAAGAACAAGTTTTATATTGGTGATAGTGAAGAACAAACATTGGCAGAGATTCATTTTGTACCTTCTGGAACAGAACGTGTTATCATTGATCACACATATGTTTCGGACGAATTACGTGGTCAAGGAGTTGGAGAAGAACTAGTTAAATACATGGTAATATATGCCCGTGAAGAGAATAAGAAAATCATTCCTTTATGTCCTTTTGCAAAGAGCCAAATCAATCGGCATAAAGAATATCAGGATGTTTTAAATAAATAATCTCTTATCATTCCCGATTTGATGAAGGATTTGGTCATAAGCAATTTATACCTATATAATTTAAAAGTTGTAAAGCTCTAGAGGGAATGGATGATCAAAAAAGTTATATGGATAGAACTCCTTCTATGATTAATTTTCAAGAGCGATAGCCGCCCCAGTAGCTGGATGTCTAACGTTTGACTGCCTTTTTTTTTGTAATGAAAACGTTGCGAGTTTGGATTCCTATCTCCGGTATCATCAAAAACTCTTGTGTATACAAGGGTTTTTATCTTTTCTTGAATAAGATAATCTTATTCAGTTTAAAAATAGTGAAATCTACTTGGTGTTTAAAGCATTTAAACTAGGTTTGAAAGCAAGGATATGAACAAGACGTATAAATAATATTGTAGGAGTATGAAAAAGAATGAAAAAAACAGCAGTAATATTATATCCACAATTTAGTGAATATGAATTGAGTGTCGCCTTATCCATTCTAATGCAAGGAAAGAAACCTGTTAAGACAGTTGGTCTGAATGAGGAGTCGATTAAAGGTGAATCAGGATTAACATGTATACCTGACACGATCTTAGATGAAGTAGAAATCGATGAAATTGATAGTCTTTTATTAACTGGTTGCATGGATATTTTTGCATTAGAACAAGAGAAAAAATTGTTTGAGTTTATACATAGGATAGAAAAGGACATAGCTGTGATTGGAAGTATTTCGAGTTCACCTTATCTTCTTGCAAAAGCAGGGATCTTAAAAGGGAAAAAATACACAGTTGGTATGACAGAGGAACATAGGGTTACTTCAGGAGTCTTTGAACAAGAGAACTATTCTGATGAACTCGTAGTTCAAGATGGAAAGATAATAACGGCTAGAGGTAGAGGCTTTATTCGATTTGGTGTTTGTTTTGGAAAGGCGCTAAATCTTAATTTTGACGAAAATTGGTATAGAGAACAGGTCTTATTTCAAGTTTAACGATAGCGAAAAGTCTTTATGAATCACTGTTCTCAAGTTACTTAGTAGGTAAAACAAGTCAGTACTTGATAGTTCCCCCACATAGCCTATGACATTCTCCTTACATCTAATGCGCTATAACTTGGATGAAAATATAACATAAGTAAGTATCCCTTCTCTGGAGATAGTAACATACACATCACATTGCAACACCATAGGTTTATAACAGGAGCCATATAATGGAAGTCATGTGTAGATATTATTCGGTGGATAAATTTAACTTATAATCCCAAAAATGTAACAGACAGAAAATAATTAATATTGTAGAATTGTTGTTGGCAATAGCCTACTAAACGAACACCTAAAATTGGAAATAACTGCGGAATTATCCGCTATCATAGGAGGATGAAGAAATATGATCGCTGTAATCGTTCATGCTATTATTGTTCTTTGCTAGTACCATAAATGAAACAAAATAAGAAAAACGCTTGATCCACTTTTGATATACGTGATCAAGCGTTTTTCTTATTTTCGCAACAAAAAGAATCGAGTAGGAACTACTCGATTCCATTCATTTATTTGCTAATACTTTATCAATCGTAAACCGTAGCAGATGTACCACTAGATGAGGCATGGTAATAAAGCTCTGCTTTATGATTAGTTCCATCTACAAACTTATCAACATTGAATGTTTGACATTGACCGTCACTTAAGTAGGTCGTTCCTACATAATCATCTACACCAGAACCTGTAGTACCTGGATCGTACTCATACAGATCAAATTCAATTATGCCGACGGGAACATGAGCACAAAATTTTATATATCCCCCCCCAGAATAAAAGATCTGTGACTGTGAATAAGTACCGAGTTTCTGCCAACCAGCAGAATCAGCAAATGCGGATGTAAACGGAATAGCAAGTGCGATACTCGCAAGAGCAATGGACAAACCAAGTTTTTTTAGCTTCAAACCTTATTCCCCCTAAATGAATTATTTTTCTAGAATAAAACTTCGGTTTTGAGATTGTCACAAATCACTTCAAAAAGAAGATTTATTTATGTAACAATCTTTCATATAGTTATAAACTATATAATAAAGTGTATATTACTAAATGGAATTATATAAATCAATGATAAATTTATAAAAATAAAGAAAAGATTAACTAAATTAGTCGATTATTGGTACATTTCTATTTTAGGTGATACATAGTATAAGCTAATACCTATACGGATCATCTTCTTAAAATCATAAAAATGATGAGATCCATTTAGGGATTATTTGGAATATATTTCTGATTAATATTCAGGATGATATTTATAGCTTTATGATCAAGGAAGGAGTGTCTTTTGTTGAGCCATGCAGTAATCAAAAGAATTCATACATATGAAGAATTAAAAAAAGTAGCTCTTATACGACGTGAGCTCTGGCCAAACGATGGCGATGTTGCTTTGGATCATATGAAATTTATATCAGATCATGGTGGAATCATTTTGGGAGCCTATCAAGATAATAAGATGGTTGGTTATGTTTATAGTTTTCCAGGATATCAACCGTATAAAGTGTACCTCATTTTACAAAATATTGGTGTTCTTCCCGCATATCAGCATCAGAAGATCGGAGAAGCCTTAATGCGTTCTTTAAAAGAGGAGGCCAACAGTTTAGGTTATAAAGAGATAATATGGACATATGAACCATTAGAAAGCGTGAATGCATATGTATACCTTCATAAAATGAGGGCAGTGTCTTCTGAGTACCTAAAAAATTGTTATGAAGATGATGAGCATGGAGTATCGGTTGACCGTTTTCTAACCCGTTTAGATCTTACGAGTCAAAATCAAGAATCTTTGGAAATACCTGATAAGGTAATCAAACAATCCTATAAGATTCATTATGACAGAAGTAATTTTCCACAATCGGATATGGATTTTGCAAATTTAACAAGATACCCATATGTTCTCATACCTGTTCCTTCTCATTTGAAAAGTATACGCTCTCGAACCGAGATGCATGGATGGAGAACTTTCACACGCTTCCTGTTTTATCAGTTATTTAAGCATGATTGGGAAGTTTTTGATCTCATTAAAAATGAAGGTCTTGATTCCGCTGTTCATTATTATGTTGCAAGAAAACAAAGAAAACAGTTGATAAAATAGATTGATAAAAAATATGGAAGAATCAGCTGGATAATTTATTTGCTCATTTTATATATTATAGAGAAGAACACACCATTACTTTCTATTTGGTTGACCTAAGAAAGAATAGTGTGTTTTTGCTTGATATCTTCATCTTAATTTTTAATCATAAAATGTAACTTTTGTTCCAGAAGGAATATCCGCATATGTCCGGATATAAAGCTCTGCTTTTGAATTTGTACCATCAATATAATCAGTGACATACCACCAATAACATTGACCTGAATTTAAAAATGCATAGCCAATATAGTCATCTTTACCGCTGCCAGTAGTTCCAGGGTCTTGTTCCCATAATTCATAGTTGAATTTGGAAGCGCTGGAACTAGTTACACAAATCTTAAACTTCCCTCCTACAGAGGATACAACAGGACTTGTCCAAGCTTTTAGGGTAGAGTTATATTTCAAGGTGTACGTTCCCAGATTTTTTCCTAGATCGGCTGCAAATACTGCTGAAAACGGAATTACAAAGCTACAGATTAATGTGAGAATAAAAGCACCGATTTTTTTAAATTTCATGCAAGATTCCTCCTCTTATAACAAAGAATGCGGTATTTTTTCAAGATTGAGTAACTATCAGAGGAAATATAGGTAAACTCATCTCCTTTCTTTTATCTGTAATTGATCCAAGGTTCCTTTTAAAATTCTGATTAAATTGTAGTATTATTGTATTTTATATTTTCCCTTTTGTATATATTCCTATTATATTTGTATTATTTTCCAATATTAATAAATCTCTGGGTTAATTCAAACATTTATTTTTAACTCATCTTTCGTGATTTTTAATCCCATTAAAGGATTCTTATAAGGCAACTGGGCATACTATGTGAACACAAATTTTTAATTGGAGAAAATGCAATGAACTGGTGGATTATAAACATATGTTTAGTGTGCATATTGAATACGGTAGGATTAGCAGGAGAAAATGCTCATGGGCAGAATCCGCCGAAAGATCGAAAGTATTATGAAGCACATGAGGAAATCATATGGGAGAAGCCCATGCCAAAAAAATGGATCGCCCTAACTTTTGATGACGGGCCCACTTCCCATAACACAAAAGAGATACTTTCTCTGCTGCAACAATACCAAGCCAAAGCTACTTTTTTTTGTTTGGGAAATAAAATAAAAAGATATCCGGAAATTGCTAAACTTCTCGTTGCACAAGGACATGAAATTGCTAATCATACCTATAGCCATCCCATCCATAATATATCTTTGCAGCATTTGGATAAGGAAATAGATATGACACAAAAAGTCATTAAAAATACGACAGGTGTGACTCCTCATTTATTTCGGCCTCCAGGTGGGGTTTATAACGAAAAAGTGGTCCGGTCTGCAAAAAGTCATGCGTTGAAAGTTGTCATGTGGAGTTGGGATCAGGATACAAAAGATTGGAGTAAACGCAAGACTAAATCTTCGATTGTCAAAAAGGTACTAAAAAACGCAAGCAATGGGGATATCGTTTTGTTTCATGATATGAATAAAAAGACTGTAGAAGCATTGCAAGAAATCTTGCCGCAATTAAAGAAACAGGGATATCAGTTTGTTACCGTAACCCAATTGATACAATAACGAGTTATCTACGAAATGTGACCCTTTTTCTAATGAAAAGAGATAGAAACAAAATGATTGGTAAAGGAAAAGAACAGGCGGCATAGCAAAGAAACTCCAAATACTTGCCTAGCTTTTGGCTTCACACTTCGTATTTCTCTCCAAATGGTTAATCCGTTACAAACATAGATGGTTATTTTTGGGAAATCACCGATTAAGTTCACTAGCACAGCCAATATTTCAAAGTGTTGAACAAAAGGACGAAGTTAATCATCTCCAGCATTTTAACGAATGGGAAAAGGTGCACATTCGCCATATTTGGGCCTAAGACACCAATAATTACTTCCGCAGCTATGATAAGCAACAATCCTACAAATACAGTGCTGGTCTATCCGTTTCTTTTTAATTTTTTGAAGTTATCACCATAACCAAATATCATCATAAAAGCAACGAGTTCGCCTGATGACCGTATTCATGTTTTTGTTCTATGTTTTACATAGTTTATAGAAGTATGTATGAAAAACTTATAGTCAGAAATACATTGGAATATTTGTATGTTATATTATTGATATAAATATATCGAACCAATCGGAGGAGCCTGTCATTAGATGGGCTCTTTTTGTCTTTTTTTGGATATTCTAATTGATGAAAGGAGATAGTGATGCAGATTTATTTGGAGTTATCTATATTATTATTAGCAATTGCCACAAGTGTAACTGCTTTAGCGAAGAAGTTTAATATCGCATATCCCATTGCACTAGTTATTGTCGGGGCGATTTTTGGACTGCTTCCTATACCAGGATTAGATGATTTAAAAGCATTTATTATAGAGGATGAGATATTTCATTTTGTAATTATTTCCGTGTTCCTGCCTGCTTTGTTGGGGGAAGCCACATTGAAACTTTCTATTCAACAATTGAGAGAAAATCAACGTGAGATTGTTATGCTATCTATTGTCGGGACTCTTTTGTCTTATTTTATTGTTGGTTTTCTTTCGATGAGTCTTTTGTCTATTTCGGTTGTAGTAGCTTTTACCTTTGCTTCTTTGATGGCCGCGACAGATCCAGTAAGTGTCCTCTCTATTTTTAAAAAAGTAGGAGTTAACGAAAGGCTGGCAATAATATTAGAAGGAGAAAGCTTAGCCAATGATGGAGTTGCAGTGGTCCTTTTTCAAATTTCTAGCAGCAGTTTGCTTGTGTATGTAAATGCTGGCTGGAAAGGAATCGGTTTAGGGCTACTAGATTTTCTTGTAGTTGGATTAGGAGGAATTGCAGTAGGGGCTATTTTTGGTTATCTCTTTTCTAAAGTGAGCCGGTTTTTTGATGATTTTGCATTGGAAATATTAATGTCGCTTGTTCTGTTTTACAGTGCTTTTTTAACTGCTGAGTATTTCCATGTCTCAGGGGTTATCGCAGTGGTTGTCGCGGGATTGGTGTTAGGCAATTATGGGTCAAAACAAATGACACCCGTTACGAGGTTAAATATTCGTAATTTCTGGGATACACTGGCATTAATTGCAAACTCAGTTGTTTTTTTAATGGTAGGGATGGAAATCAATCGTATACATTTCGCAGATCGCTGGGAATCAATTGTTTTTGCAATTCTAATCGTTTTGATTGCAAGATCAATTGCAGTTTATGTTTCCTTATTAGGAAGCAAAGATACACCAATGAATTGGCGGCACACAATAAACTGGGGCGGACTTCGGGGTGCATTATCAATTGCGTTAGCATTGAGCCTGCCCTTAAACTTCCCTGGCAGAGAGGATATCATTGTATTTGCCTTTAGTGTAGTACTATTCTCTTTGCTGGTACAAGGACTTACGATGAAGCGGTTTGCGATATGGATGAACACATTAATATCTAAGAAAAGCGTGAAACAATATGAGGAATACTTAGCTTATATACAAAGGTATCGAATTGGACAGAAAGAATTGGAAAGCATGAGAGAACAGGCTGTAATTTCCTCCGTCCTCTACAACTTACTTTATCAAGAATACCAATTTAAATTAGATCAAGTTCAAAAAAAATTGGAGCAACTATATAGAGAAAACCCGGAACTACAAGTAGAACAACAGATAAAAGCAAAACGGAGAAGTTTGTATGCTGAATATGATATGCTAGCAAAACTGGAGAAAAATTCATTGATCAACAGCGAAGTAGCGGAACATCAACAGCATGAGATAATCGATGCGATTGTTCATACACAGGCGATAACAGAGGAAGAAATGGAAACGATCATGAGATATATGAAAAAAACAGAAGGACAGACAGCACAATCTGTCTGGATTATAAGCAAACAGTTTGCAAAAATTGGAGATGCATTACTCCAGCAAATGGGCAAAGGGGTTACTTTTTTGCATGGAGAAGGAGCATATACAGGCGAAGATAAAAAAATCATTTTTTGTGTGGTAAGTAAGTCAGAAGAAGTCCAATTGAAACAGCTTGTTCGTGAAATTGATTCATCAGCTTTTGTCGCTGTGGGTGACTTACAAAACGTACAAGGTGGAAAGTGAAAAAGTAAACAGGGAAATGGTTGTCTGTCTCCGTTTCCCAACGATAAGTATCTGGTTATCAGATACTTAATGATTAGCGCTTACAAAGAGAATTCACCTATTTGATAATAGAATTATCCGGAATCGATATCATGTTTCGTATGGTCAAGGTGGATATTTTCAATTTCTACTTTTTCGTATATTTGTTTATGTCTAAAAAAGAAGATATATCCATTTTATAAAAGAAACTTAGTAGTTATTACACAGAAATATAGAAAAACATCTGTTTATGGCTTATCATGTTCTATAGGAATATACATAAGGAGTGACAGCATGAGTTATTTTGATGGGAAAAATGAATTTGCCATTGCAGTGACAGATAATGGACGGCATAAAGTAAAAGGGGCACTTATTCAAGGGAAGCATGTGCATACAGATGACTTTTTTAGTTATATAGGAGAATATGTTGATTTGGATTTCCATGCTAACTCGGACGAAGACATGATCGTACAGATTGGCAGAAAAGGTGAAAACGGAACTTTTTTTGTTGGTGATTTGGCACGACGTGCTGGAAACCATGCAAAAAAAGCAAAACAGGACTCCAAAGCACATGAACAAAATATGATTTTTACCCTCACGATGCTACACCGTCTAGGGGTAGCTGGAAATGTAAAAGTAGGTACCGTAGTGCCGATTGAAAATCATCGTTCCGATGCAAAGAAATTAAAGCAAATGCTGGTTGGAGAGCATTTTGTTACCGTGAATGGAGTAGAGAGACGGATCAATATTTTGGATGTACTTGTAGGAGTTGAAGGTGGAGCGACTTACTATGTTACTCCAGAAGAAGACACAGAAGAAAAAGTAGTACATATTATGGCGATTGGTTCAGAGAAATCAAATTTTGCAACATATGATCATAATGGGCGGTATGTGCATAACCAATCTGGCTCATCCTCGAATATTTCCTGGGAAAAGTTCCGTAATTTTTCCAAAGATTCCCGTCCAGAGGCTATTGCAAAAGCTATATTTTCTGAAGTTGGCGGATACCATTGGGATTTGCCATATGAAGATGAATATGGGGATATCCGTGAGAAAGTGTTTTATGTATCAGGCGGGGCTGCAGATCTCTTGATCGATGAAGTTCGCAAATTTTTCCCTAACGCTCAAGTTGCACCAAATCCATTGTATAGCGACTGTTTAGGAATGCTTCATGCTGCTGCATTAGAGTGGGTCCCGGAAGGGTGGTAAGATAAATGAGCGAACAACAAGATACAAGAGAGATATTAGGTACTCGTAAACGAGAACGTAATGTCACGCTCACTTTTGATTTGAAAGATCGAAATGAGCGGGAAGTTTATGAGTGGTTTAGCGAACAGGCAGATAATGAATCTGCCTTTATCAAGCAAATTCTCTCTCAGTATAAGGAGTACCAAAAATTTGTGCAAACGGTATCAAAACTGCATGAGATGATGCCTGCCATGCAACAGATGTTTCCAATGGGAAATCTCAATCCCATCATGAATCCACTCCAGCAGATGAGTTCGCAAGTCAACCAACAACAAGTACAGCCATTTTCTAAAACGCAAACCCAGTCATACTCCAATATTCAACCTTTTTCACAGACCAATACCGCTCCAAAAACAACGACAAACAACAATTCATCGCAAATGCCTTCCCGTTCCGCTCGTCATGGGGGATCGAAGAGGAGACGGACAAGCATGCCGATGGAATGAGAAAAAAGCTCCTTCTTACTATGGAAGGAGCTTTTTTATATGCTGGGTTTGACAATAGAAAAATTATTGATTATCTATGTAAAGAGAGTGATAATGATATTGAGGCAACTGTGCCTTAACAGAGGGAGATAAAAATGGGTACCAACCATGGTGTTGTCCGCTTCAGCGACGAAGGAGACTTCCTTGTTACCCCTTCTGGGAAGGGGAATAGTGCCATTGTGGCAAAGCGAGTGACTGTTTATGACAATACTCGTGCGCCGCTTGTGTTTGAAAACAATGCCTATAAGGTAACTTCTGGAGACGTTAAGGTTTACAGGACCACTTCGAGTTCTAAGTGGCTTACCTTTACTCCTACTGAAAAGAACCCAGTCTATATCGCTGTCATGTAGAACGCGAGTAGAATTGGTAAGGTGCCAGTTTTGTAACTGGCACCCACAACTATTTTATAAAGGTATATGGTGTTATAAAAAAACAAAATCCATAAATCCAAAGTAATTAAAATTTTGACAACTCCATACGGCTAAAGCCGTGTCCTATATCCTGCAAAAACAGGAGGGGGAAATTATCCGAATTATTAAATGGCTCTTAGAAGGGATCAATTATTTTCTAGTAGGTCTCATTTGTCGGCTTTTTATAAAGAGCGATCGATCAATCAAAACTGTTATTCATTTTATTTGCCTCGTCAGTATTTTTGCGGTGTTTGTTTTTCCTTTGTTGTTGTTTAAAGTAACTTGGCTGATTATTATGATTACTGCTTTTTATTGGTCCACTTCAGCATGGGAAACTTATTACTCAAAGATACCAAAAAAGAAAAAGGCAAAAGCAGAACCTGTTTATCTGACAGAAGCGCGAGCAGACCCAATGGCATTTCGAAATAGGAAACCTTCAAAAGCTTCGATGGAAGTAATCCGATCAGCGCCAAGTATAAAGAAAATCAAAGCACGCAGAAAAGGATTTATCATTAAAAAGTAAATTAGCTCTTGTGGAAATCCTTCGAAAGGGAAGTGTCTCCTTTCTGTAAGGGATATCTCAAGTAAGAGCATTTGCCGTCTAAATTATTTTCAGCAAACTTGGTTTTTATAAAAAAATAGACATGTAAGTTACCTTCTAAGCCAAATAAGCCTCTGTTACCTGTTTGTTTTCAAGGAGTGCTTTGGCATGATCTGCAAGAATAATTTTCCCCGTTTGAATCACGTATCCGCGATGAGCAATGGATAACGCTTGATACGCATTTTGCTCCACCAATAAGATGGTCATTCCCGTTTGATTTAGTTCTTCAATAATCTCGAAAATCTGTTCGACAACAATCGGAGCAAGTCCCATGGATGGCTCATCCAACAGTAAAATGTTTGGTTTGCTCATTAAAGCTCTGCCGATAGCGAGCATCTGCTGCTCTCCACCGCTCATTGTCCCTCCTTTTTGATGCAATCTTTCTTTTACACGAGGAAAGTATTGAAAGACTACTTCCATCTGTTCTTCTACTTGTTTTTTATCTTTTTGCTGAAAAGCTCCCATTTCTAAATTTTCTTTTACAGTCAATCGAGGGAAGATACGTCGTCCTTCTGGAACATGTGCTACTCCGAGTTTAGACGTTTTATGTGGAGGCAGTTTGGTGATATCTTTTCCTTGAAAATGGATCAAACCAGTCGTTTTGACTTGTCCGCAGATTGCCTTTAATGTGGTTGATTTTCCTGCTCCATTGGAGCCGACCAATGTTACGATTTCTCCTTTGTTCACTTCAATGGAAAGGTCTGCAAGTGCTTGGATCTGATCATAAAAAGCATAAACACGCTGCAAAGATAGTATTGGACTGGTCATTAGGAAACAGCTCCTTTGCCAAGATATGCTTCAATAACACGCGGGTTATTTCGTATCTCATCAGGATTACCAGAAGCTATTTTTTGACCATAATCCAGCACAATAATATCTTCAGAAATCTGCATAACGAGTTTCATATCATGCTCAATCAGGATAATGGTTAGGTTATACTGCTCGCGGATTTGGATGATCAAATCGGTTAATTCTTTTGTTTCTCTGGGATTCATTCCTGCAGCTGGTTCATCTAGGAACAGCACTTTTGGTTTCGTTGCCAAGGCACGCGCGATTTCCAGACGCCGTTGTTCCCCATAAGGGAGATTTTTGGCCTGTTCATTGCATTTTTCTGTTAAGTTTACTGTTTGAAGCAGCTGGTAAGCAGACTTTGCTGCATTCTCTTCTTCTTTTCGTACACTGGGTAACTTTAATAAAGTGCCAAGTAAGTTTGACTTTAGATGAGTGTGCATTCCAACCATCACATTTTCTAATGCAGTCATCTCTTTAAACAGTCGGATATTTTGAAATGTCCTTGCAATACCAAGGCTGGCAACTTGATTTGGCTTTCGATTTAGGAGTGATGTTCCTGATAAAGAAATACTTCCTTCATCAGGAGTATAAATACCTGTAATAAGGTTAAATAAAGTTGTTTTGCCAGCTCCATTCGGTCCGATCAGCGCTGTAATAGATCCTTGGTCGATCGTTAGATCCACTTGATTTACCGCTGTTAAACCTCCGAAATGTTTGGTTACTCCTTTTACCTCAAGTAATGGCATATTGCTCTCCCTTTCTATTTGTCAAGAGATGGCTCCTCCAATTTGCGGGAATCTATTTTCTTTGGTTTTGCTGTAATTAAACCTTTTGGCCGATAAATTGCAATGAGAACTAGAATTATCCCGAAAATTAATCGCTGCATCTTCATAGGAGATAAAGTATCTGGGATGCTAAAATTTTGTGTTAGGAAGTTGGTGACTTCCGTTAAGATTTGTAAATTGAGAACAGAAATGACTGTAGCACCTAAAATGACACCAGGTACACTGCCCATTCCTCCTAAGATGACCATGACGAGGATAGTGATGGATTCAATTAAGGTAAAACTAGATGGGTCCACAAACATATTTTTTGCAGAGAAGACAACTCCCATCATTCCAGAAAAAGACGCTCCTAACGCAAAAGCCCAAAGTTTGGTAGTTACAAGGGGAATTCCCATTGCTTGAGCTGCAATCTCATCTTCACGGATTGCTTTCCACGATCTCCCCAATTTGGAGTCTTCCAAGCGTTTTACTCCAATAATTACGATGAGCAGAATAGCAATGACAATAAAGTAAAATTGACTTGCGAGACTAAATGTAAAACCAAAAACTTCAGGCTGCTGTATTTGTGATAATCCTTGTGCGCCATTGGTAATATTGATTGGTTTATCCATGTTGTTAAATACGATTCGGATAATTTCCCCAAAACCAAGTGTAACGATTGCTAAATAATCACCTTTTACTCGCAGTACTGGAATACCGAGCAATATACCAAATAATGCTGCCATTAACCCTCCGATAATAATAAAGGGCCAAAACCAGCTGCCTGCTAGCGGGAAAAAGTCGCTGTGAAATAACTGAGCCGCTTGCGGAGAAGCAAAAATACCATACGTATAAGCTCCAATAGCAAAAAAAGCTACGAATCCAAGATCTAAAAGCCCAGCAAACCCAACAACGATATTAAGACCGAGTGCCATGGCAACATATATTCCGGTTTGAACTGCTACTTCCATATAATCTTGTTGAGAAGTACCGCCTGAAGTAGCAAATGGAATAATTACGACCAGCAGAATGAGCGCTATTCCCCATTTGATCCGATCAGTAAGATGGGTGTAGTAGAGAAGCAATAGAGAGCCTAATAACAAAAGGAAAGCTGTTACAGATCGTTCTAAAAAATAGACACTCAAACTACTTGCCAAAATAAACAGTGTGAGGAGGGCAAGTTGCATGACACGGTTGTCTTTTAAAGTGGAAAACCATTTGCTCATTACCATCACCTACACTTTCTCTTTGACAGATTTGCCAAATAAGCCCTCGGGCTTAAAGATAAGAACGAGAATTAGGATTGCAAAGGCAAAAACATCTTTATACTCGGAACCAAATACTCCACCTGTAAGCGTGCTTAAGTTGGCAGCAGCGAACACTTCAAGAACACCTAAGATAAGCCCCCCAAACATGGCTCCTCGAATATTGCCGATTCCACCTAAAACAGCAGCAGTAAATGCCTTTAATCCGAGAATAAAGCCGATGTAGGGATCGATCGTTGCATATTGCTGAGCGAAAAGAAAGCCAGTTGCTCCACCAATTGCCGATCCGATGAAAAACGTAAGACTGATTACCTTATTAACATTAATTCCCATAAGAGAAGCAGTTTCTTGATCCTGGGCTACTGCTCGCATTGCAGTCCCCCATTTTGAACGATTTACAAAAATATCAAGCAAAATCATAATAACAATCGTAATCCCAATCAAAATGAGTGTGTTGCTTTTTATAGTGGCATTTTCGAAACTTCCAACAATGGAGGAAAAAGGAATGGTCAATTTTCCTTCGAATAGAGTTGTACCAGTCACAATATAATTGCCTGTTTTAATTTCAGTTAGAAAACGAACCAGATCTTGAAGAATAAAAGAGATTCCAATTGCTGAAATCAATGGTATCAATTTTGGTGCTTTACGGAGCGGACGATAAGCGAGTCTTTCAATCCCGATACCGAGTAATCCCGTAAGCAATGCTGTTAACACTAAAATAATGATTAATGTAATCCATGCGGGTATTCCCACTCCAAGTGCTCCAAAGGAAAACAATAGCCCTGTGCCAATAAACGCTCCCACCATGAAAATTTCACCATGTGCAAAGTTGATTAGTTCCAATATCCCATAAACCATGGTATATCCCAATGCTACAACTGCATAAATGGCTCCTAGTGTAAGGCCGTCTACTAATACTTGGGGAAGAGCAGAGATGATATGATCCAAGTGAGACTCTCCCTTTCTTTATAGAAATGAAAGGGGTGGAGTAGTTATCCAACCCCTATGCAATGTCGTTTATTATTTGCCTTCTTCACTTACAAGAGGCCCTGGATATTGTTTATTCTCAAATTTATGAATAAAGATTTTAGCAAAATCATTATCACCTTTGTCATCGAAAGAAACTTTCGTTGCAATTCCTTCATAATCTTTAATCACATGTACAGCATCGAGTACTTGCTGGCGTGTTGGTTTTTTGTTTCCATTTTTCTTAATTGCATCCTCTAACCCTTTTAACAGAACATTCATTGCATCATAACCATAATAGGAGTAAGATTGTGGTTCTTTATTAAATTTTGCTTTGTAACGTTCTGCCCATTTTTTGCCTTCTGGTGTACCGCTTACATCAGCTGCAGTTGTACTATAGTAGACATCTTTGATTGCATCTCCAGCTATGTTGTACATATCAGAGGAATCCACCCCATCTCCGCCCATCATCGGCACCATTATTCCTTTTTCGCGTGCTTGTTTAACGAGAATCCCGAATTCTGAGTAAATACCACCATAGAAGATAAAGTCAGGTTTGGCTGCTGCTACTTGATTCAAAACCCCGCTAAAATCTTTTTCACCAGGAGTTATCCCTTGGTTGCCGGCGATCGTTGCGCCATTAGCTTCGGCTTGTTTTTGAAAATTGTTTGAGATTCCTTGTCCATATGCCGTTTTATCTTGAATGATAAAGATCGTTTTCGCATGCAGCTTATTGGTAGCAAAGTTAGCATCTGCTGAGCCTTGTACATCATCACGAGCAACAATACGATGTACAGATTTGTTACCGCTTTCAGTCAATTCGACAGCAGTGTTAGCAGGAGATACCATAGCTAACTTATTTTTCTGATAAGTGCTAGAAGAAGGAATAGCGACACCGGAATTATAATGTCCCACAACTCCGAGAATAGAAGGATCTGCTCCTATTTGTTGTGCATTAGCGACACCCTTTTTTGGGTCTGCTTGATCATCGTAAGGGGCCAGTTTCAACTCAAACCCTAGTTTTTTAAATGTTTCTACGTGATCATCAAGAGCTAACTGGGCCCCATTTTTTATCGCTTCCCCTACCGTTGCTTGGTTACCAGATAGAGGGGTTTGTGTTGCTATTTTAATGACGTTACCACTTGAATTATTGCTACAACCAAAGACGCTGATGGAAAGAAGACTAAATGATAAACCTAATATAAATGCTTTTTTCATCTGTTTACCTCCTGATATCTTGAGCGGTGGTTATGAACTCGTGATACGTCTGTCCCCCTTTCAGTATTTGGGGAATTGAACTTGTTTGGTGAAATTTGTGTTAACTCTATTTAATATAATAAAAAATAAATACAAAAAAATCTATATCCAAAGAATGGTTTGTTTTTGATTTTTATATAATTTCTAGTTTTAAATTATAAAATAATATATAATTTGAAAATATTTATTGGTTATTTATTTTGAAAGTGAAGTGGAGAATGACGGAGCAGGCATTGATGGAGAGATCAGATACATACTACCACTAATATATAAAAATAATTCAAAAGAGAATATTGATAATTATTATTTGATATTTTCGAACAAACTTTTGGTTGAACTATAGAGAACTTATCTAATAAAGCACTGTGGGTATATTTTTAGTAAATTTATTTGTTTGGAGATTGTATTTATGATTTTTATTTATTATTGTTAAAGTAATTTTCGGTTTTCGATTATAAATTTAAGAAATCTAAATTTTATTATGTTTATTTCGGAATATTACAAGAGGTGTAGAGAATGAAAATGAAACAAATAAGAAACATTATCCTTCTTATGGCAAGTCTAAGCCTTTTAACCGCTTGTTCGATGGTGGAATCTATTTTGCCAGCTTCAGGTGATGCTCAAGAAGTAGAAGAGGTATTAAAAAAAGTTGAGCCGGTGATGAAAAATGCTTCATCCAATATTGATTACAAATTTAGTGCGACTTCTACTGCTAAAACCAAACGGAATACAAATGAAGAATATAAAATCCATTATGTCGACGATAATAATCTCCAAATTCAAAAAATAAAAGGAGAATATCTGGACGAAGAACCGCTTGTTTACATCAATGGTACAGAATGGGTTTATGATGACATCCTTGATAAGGTAATAGCACAAGGCAAAGAAAAGAATGCTGCTGAAGCAGAATTGATGGATAAACATGTAGCAATTACTAAAACATATTTCCTTGATCGAGCGAAAGCAATGGGAGATCAAGTTTCCGTGAAAGAGGAAGGAAATTCTATCGTACTTACTGGTGAGTTAAAAGAAAATAGTTTTCAAAAAGCAAATGAGGACACAGATTTAGAAAAGTTATTAAAACGTGAGAAGGGATATGTATTTGATGTGCGGTTAGCAGATACGAAGTTAGGTGAGAATGGAGCCCAGTTAACCTCGTATTTGCTTAAGATATGGATAGATAAAACAACGAATCGAATCACAAAGATAGAAAGCGTTACAAATGCGGAAATTATGGTTATTACGAAGCGGACATCAGATGACTACGTGGAAGATCAAGAGGGTGTACCAGTTGTCGTAAAGGAGATTCTAACCTTTTCAGAAGCTCCAAATACGATTGCCAAACCTGAAGATAAAGTAACCGCAGAAGAAAAAAGCGAAGCAGAATACCATTAAATATTAAATAAGAAGTGAAAGGGAAATAGAATGAATAAATTACTTATCTTAATGATCACAGCGGTATTTGGCATGTTTGCAGTAGCGTGCTCTGCCGAAACAAAGACGACAACCAATCAATCAAAGGAAAATACTACTTCCGAAAGTGCTATGGAAATTATAAAAAAAGCAAAGGAAAAACTGAGCACAATGAAGGGGGAGTCCTTTACCGAACAATATAAATTGGAACATACCTTTCAATCAGAAGCAGAAGATGGAATGCCTATTAATTTT
Organism: Shimazuella sp. NTD247; assembly: GCF_059510415.1. NCBI lineage: Bacteria > Bacillati > Bacillota > Bacilli > Caryophanales > Thermoactinomycetaceae > Shimazuella > Shimazuella sp. NTD247. The sequence continues at coordinate 22,184 of NZ_JCAJZU010000012.1, forward strand.
ACAAATATTCGAATAGGTAAATACGAACATGATCGTATATTTAACCCATATGCAGAACATATAACTGGTCAATACGAATCGAGCTTCAGGATTAACATAAAAGGATATAAAGATGATGGCGGAGATACAAACGCCTTCCAACAAGAGGAATACGATGTAAATGGCAAGATATATTACAAAACAAATGAAGATAAACAATGGACTATTTCTCCGATGAATAAGGTAACTACATCTTTTCGAACGAAACTATTAGATGAATTGATTAACAACAATAACATTAAAAATGTAAAAGTGACTCATGAGAATGGTCTGTATAAACTTGTTTTCGATAAAGCGTATTTCGACGAAAATAAACAACTCTTTGATTTCTATAAGAAAAACTATCCATACTATCACGCTACAGATTTTCTAGAAGAAAAACTAAAGAAAGATTCAGGACAAACTATCTTGTATGATCAGGCACAATTTAAAAATCCGATCATAGAGATATGGGTGGATCAAAACAACTTTATGATCAAAAAGTACTCCGTTGTATCATCCATTCGTATTCCCACCGTATCCACTGAAAAAGGAAAAGATGGAAAAATAAAAGAGTTTCCTCCTTTTTATATTGAACAGCAATGGTCAGCGGAAACAAAAAAAGAATTCACTGGTTCCATATTGCCGCCGGATACAAAATGAAAAAATAAGATTCGACCATATAGTACAAAACTATATGGTTTTATTATATGTACATAGCTGCTTTATTTTTTGGTGACCCTCACCTATTTAGGTCAATAATGATTAGTTGTTTTTATTTCTATTTTGTATAAAACATAAGCTGTTTAATCCAAGAACTATGCACTGTTTAGTAAGCTTATGTAATTAGTATAAAAAAAGAATAGAAAAAAGGGTTGCAATCTATTTTGAAG
>NZ_JCAJZU010000013.1:0-11962 GCF_059510415.1 Shimazuella sp. NTD247
AGTAGATCCTATTGGGCCGGTTGGGCCTGTAACTCCAGTAGATCCTATTGGGCCGGTTGGGCCTATAACTCCAGTAGGTCCGGTGGATCCCGTATCTCCTGTCGCTCCAGTCGTTCCAGTCGTTCCAGTGGCTCCGGTTGGGCCTATAACTCCAGTAGATCCGGTGGCTCCCGTATCTCCTGTCGCTCCAGTCGTTCCAGTGGCTCCGGTGGCTCCAGTTGGCCCAATAACTCCAGTAGGTCCTATTGGGCCGGTTGGGCCTGTAACTCCAGTCGTCCCGGTGGCTCCCGTATCTCCTGTTGCTCCAGTCGTTCCAGTGGCTCCGGTGGCTCCGGTTGGACCAATAACTCCAGTAGGTCCTATTGGGCCGGTTGGGCCTGTAACTCCAGTCGTTCCGGTGGCTCCGGTAGCTCCAGTTTCACCGGTTACTTGGAGTATGATTATATCTAAAGGAGTAATAGCGCCAATAGCTCCAATTTTTTCTCTGATATCCCATTTATATGGCAAATAACTGTCTCCTTTCTTCTTTTTATAAACATTTCCTTTTAAATCAACAAGACTAAAAACCTTTATACACAACAAAAAACTGTTATGGAACACGAATATTTCTCACTGGGAGCATTCGATCCAAACATACATATATATTCTATTCACAAGTGTGCAAATAGCTACTAATACGAAAGGAAATAGACAAACATTTTCTTTGGCAATCCAAGATGTAAATATAAAGGAACTAGTAATAAAACAGGAACGCTATTCCCTATTCCTCTACTATAAAATTTATCAGTATGTTGCAATTTTTATTAGGAGAGTGAAAAAGGCTATTATTGCTTTTTCTTCAATACAGAACGAAAACAATAAAGGGTAGGAGGGTGAAAACGAGAATAAAGTGCGTCTTCTGGAAGTTCATAGGAAACATCCCCATAGAAAGTTAAACACGACTGCTTTATCGCTTCTTGTAATATATCAAATTGAATATCTGGAAAATCAAAAGTCAACACGAGCAAACCATCGTTTTTTAACACCCTATTAAATTCTTGGAAAGCCCCAAACAGTGAAGTTTTATCCATATGTTCTAAAACAGAAATGCAAAATATTTTATCAAACTTGTTGTTTTCATATGGCAATTCACTTAAATTTGCTACAGAGAAATCTACTCTATTTATATATGATTTATCCAATTGAGCAGCTACATCTGCGCCAAAAAATGCCTTGACATCTTGTATTATAGCTTCGGGATCTAATATTCTGGGATCAAGGTCACAGGCATAAACCGCTTGACATTTATCCGTTAAATAAAATTTAAAGGGGTGGCACAATCCACAAGCTGCATCCAAAACAACATCATCTTTGCTTACAAATTGACTCGCCCATTCATATTCATAAAACCGACTCCACCAATCATAAGGGAGTTTTAATAGTGTTGTATCTGTTTTTTCATCCGAATGAACAAAAAAACGAGAATCGTATTTACTCATATCACATCTCCCGTTTTTCCTCTTTTATTTGAACCAATGTCCATCGCTCTTGACCCAATATTTCTCTATAAATCTCATCATAAAAAAACACTCTCTGCAGGTCTTGAAGGAAAGGATAATGATCAAAATCATCAATTAAGATAAGTGCATTTTGTTTTAAAACATTGCGAAATAAGGGATAAGCAAGAGAACGGCCATTTCCATGTGGGCCATCCACTATCATGACATCAATTGATTTTTCTTCTATTGGCAAATCTCCGACTTCTGCATAAAAAGTATTACGAATGGTATATAAATCATAATCTTGTGAGGAAACTGGTTTTCCAGAGGACTCCCAAAGAGATAGAGATTGATCCTGCGCTGTAAAAATATCTTCCCATTCTTGGTCAGTTATCTGCTTTAATGTTTGAGAGAATACCTGAATATGATCAAAATTCTCCACACGTTCAGACAATACTTTCGCCCATTCATGATGATGTTCTAATGTAGTGACTTGAATAGGTAACAATTCACAATGAAGTAACTCACTCCAGAATAAAGTGGATTGACCCCCTCCAAGCTCTAAAATGTGATAGGGTTCATCTCTAACTTCCAAACGCCGACAAAGATGAGTAATTGCTCGACTGCTTAAAGCCATTCCTCCATATCCCCACCCCGATTGCGTAGAAAGTTGGATTACTTTTTCAATATCTTTTACCAACATAACTTTATGCCTCCCATGGTAACAAGTGAGGTTGTTCATCCAAAATGGAATCATATTGCTCCTTCCAGCCAAATTTCCCTTCCGGATCTAATTCCATATAGCGATCATATTTTTTCTTGCGATCTTCGGGGGATGCCCATCCAAGATGCTTAATTCGAGCTGGATGACAAAAATAGGGAAATTGGTAGACCTCGATGGGAAAACGTCCGCAATGCTGGGCAGTTTCCTTCCATGTATACTCCAAGTCATCTCGATATCGAATCATAAATGGACGGTAAAACTGATGTGCTTTCCAAAAATTATCTTCTCTATAATGGGTTTCATTCCACATATCATACAATCGAAAGTAGATAGCATCATACTTTTGCTGTTGGTGTATGTCTTCAATTTGCTGTGCAAATTTTTCTTCGAACATTTCATCTGCATCCAAATTTAGAATCCACTCAGGCTTAGTTTTCACTGTCTCTTCCCATTGCTGTTTGCGAAGGGTAACTTCGTTTGCAAATTGCGAAGTTTCATTTTGAATAAGTTGTAAAGGAATATCATGCAATACTTCTTTACATACTTCCACTGTATCGTCTGTACTCCCGTCATCTATGATCACAGCTTCGTTAATGTAAGGTAGATGACTCTCCAAAACTTGTCGAAGGTAACGATCAGCTTCATTTTTTACAATCATAGAAAGGGTTATTTTAGATGTCATACAATATCTCCCCTTCTTTCTTTTTATATATCACCAATATCTGTTTTGCATTCCAATGCGTATTCGTCATGAGGCGACAATCGATTTCTTTTAAAAATGTTAAACGACAATCATCTATTTTCTCTGGAAAATGTTCATAATCAAAACGAAAGAAATGTTCATAAGTGCCTGTATCATCTTGAAAAGGAAGAAGCAATACTAAATACTTATTTGATTGCTGTAGTAATTTATGCAAAATAGGAAAAGGATCATGAAAATGTTCCAATGTATTTGAGGAGAATATGATATCGTATTGATCGGTCATTTGTAGAACATCTGCTACGGCAAATGTATAAGAAGGGTAATATTGCTTGGCTTTATTGATTGCTTCCCCAGAAAAATCAACTCCTGTAACTTTTGCAGTGGGAAATGCCTTTATTAAAACATCCACTCCATCGCCTAATGCACAACCTACATCACACATGCTATACGAGTGAGCATGAATTTCTTCTTTAAACCAATCTGGAAAATGATCCAGTGCCACATTAGCAAAAAAAATCGTTTGATCACGACCACGACGCGCTTCCCAAGTATGGGTAAACAACATATCCCAATAATCTTCACTATTTGGTGGAGGCTGTTGCAAGGTATACACTCCTTACTTTTTATAGACAACTAAAACCTGTTTGGATTGACAATAAGATTGTGGAATTTTACCACAGTCTATTTCTTCTAGAGTAGTAAGCTGAAATTGATCAATTGAGTCAGGAAACGAATCAAACGTAAAAACAGCTTGATTTTCTTGTGTTTTCTGTTCAGCTTGAAATGGCAATAACAATACAACATAATGCTTTGCTTTTTGCATCAATTGCTCCAATGTAGCAATTGGATCTGTATAAAGAGCTAAAACATTGGAACAAAAAATGATATCATAATCGTTTGTTATGTCATCTATACTTTCTACCTGAAACGAATATTCTGGATAAGAAAGACGTGCTTTGTTAACAGCCTCTGTAGAAAAATCGATTCCTTCTATCGTGGAAAGCGGAAAAGCTTTGGCATACACTGTTATCGCATCACCTAAGGCACATCCCGCATCACAGAGATGATAAGAAGAGTTTTGAATCTCCTTTTTAATGTTCTCTGGGAGATAATCAACGATTACATTTGCAAAGAAAGATGTTTGATTCCTCCCATTTAGATTTTCCCAATCGGTTAAAAAACGAATATCCCAGTAGGTTGATGTTGTTGGAGAAAATGTTTCTCGGCGCTCTACCTTCTTTATTTCCTTGCTTTTAGCTAAGTCTGAAAGTATCGGTTCTATTTCTTTCACTCTTGCCTCCCACGATTCTTGTAAAGCAAAAGATTGAAGTTCTTCGGAGTGTTTTGCGATGATATGCTCTATTTCCTTTACCCACTCTGTTGCAGTAGCACCTGTCGCAACATAAGGACAATCGACCGCTTCTTGAATAGGAGTAGATATAACAGGAACTCCTGCTGCTAAATACTCATACATTTTGATAGGAGAGCTGCTATGTGTCATATCGCGAACTTGAAAAGGTACCATACCAACTGCAAATTGCCCAACATAAGAAGGCAATTCATGATAAAATTTCCTACCCAAGAAAAAGACATTTGGACAATCTGCAAATATGCTTTCTACACCTATATAATCATTTCCTAAAAGGACAATAGACCAATCAGAGCGTTGTTTAGCAACTTCTTTCACTATCGAAACATCAATCCAAGACGCAATAGATCCCATAAAACCTAAAATAGGTTTAGGGATATGTTGCAATTCCAGGGGAGCTTTCATCTTTTTTGCATCACAAAAATGTTCAAAATCAGCAGCATTAGGCATCAAGATAAGAGGTTTTTCTGGGAAAAGCTGCTTCACCATATGATATAATCGCTGACTGACAACTGTAATAACATCTGCTGCCTCCATCGCTTTTTGGAGATCAAGGTTATTCCAGACAGAAAATTCTTCTGCTGCTTCATCAATATAATCAAAAACGACCAAATCTGCATGAAATGTATCTTTCATTCGATAGTAAGGTGGATGAGTTACCCATAACACAGTTGATTCCTCTGCTTTTGGAAGAATAGAACGACAATCACAAATTTCAACACCATCTCGATAATAAACTGTTCCATCATATCGGCCATACTCCATAAAAACTGCACGATGTCCTAATTTTGCAAAAGCTTTCATCAGTTGCTGAGGACGTTGAAAGACAAGACTGCCTTCCCAATGAATAGTTGCTGGATAAATAACTTTCATTTGGTTGCTCCTCTATCTGCTAATTGCTCAAAGTATTTTTTGTTATGTAAAATACTCGGATGGATTGGGTTTAGTAAATAAGCTTGATTATTGTGGTCGATAGCTTTTTCTTTATTTCCCAGCTTGTCGTAACACAAGCATAACTGTAAGTGGGGAAGCCAGCTCCAAGAGGCATGATCCAAGGAACCCATTATTTCATATGGTTTTTGTAACTTGGTAGCCAGTTCGTACCAAAACACTGCTTGATCTAATTGATTTTGCTCTAAAAATAAAGCGCCAACACGGCAACAAGCTTCTGCCCTTGGTCGATCAAAATGAAAGGTTCTTAGTATCGCTTGTTGTTCTTGATCAAACTCACACAAGTGATGATAACAGTCAGCAAGTTTCAAACAAGCCGCTATGTTATCTTCCACCCAACCTTGTTTGGTAAAAAGAAATTTTTCATAATAGGTCACTGCTTCTTCATAAAAAGCATTATCGCGCAATTCATTTGCAAAATAATACAAATCACGAACGGAAAACTCAGCTCCGCAGCGCTGATGATTTCGATAGATCTGCAAGTTGCGATCCGTATATGCTTTATCTTTTTTATGCGTGACAGCAATATCGCTATGTATGATGTTACCTGTTACTTCCAAATATTCGTGCACATATCCTATCCAACGAAAGTTACAAGCTCTTCGTACTAGTCGATTTCGCCTTAAACTATGCGTTACATTTCCTTCTTCATCAAAGGAAAGATGATAATGCATTGTTACGCTGTCGATTTCAGGGTCAAGTGTTTTCTTAAGAGATAGTAAAGAAACTTGATCGTTTTCCTGCAAAAAATCATCTGCGTCAAGCCAAAGAATATATTCTTTTGTAGCAAGACTAAAGGCGTAATTTCGAGCCGCAGAAAAATCATCGATCCAATCAAACTCATAAATTTTCGCACCAAACTTTGCTGCTATTTCTTTCGTTTGATCTGTTGATCCTGTGTCAACAATAATGATCTCATCCACTATTTTTTGAATAGAAGACAAACATCTCTCTAGTACATCCTCCTCATTTTTTACAATCATACAAAGACTGATAGTTACTCCCTCATCCTGATTCATGGAAATACGACACCTTCTTTTAAAAGTAGGTAATCCTGTCAAATCAGACGGTCGATAAATATGATAAGCTGGATAATAAGTATCTACATATAGGGAAAATCCGAGAGCAGCTGCACGAATCGAAAAATGCCGATCCTCTCCCCAATAAGAAAGATTGGGTATTTCCGCGAATTTCACCCCTGCTTCAAGCGCTTTTTGGGAGATTAAGGTACATGCTCCAAGTCCCCCAATTTCATATGTCCCCGGCTGTCGTAACTTCTCCAAAAAAGAATGGGTTCGCTGTCCAATTTCCTCCTCTGTTAATGTCTCGTTTCGACGTTTGGTGTAAAGTGTATATTCATCCTGTAACCACACTTGTGGTAGTTCAGATGCAGCCGGCTGCCATTTCGTCCAAAAAATATTTGAAACAATATCTTTTTCTGTTTTTATGAGTTGTTTGAGTGTACGAGGATGCAACACAAGATCAGAGTCAACCAAAAAAAGAAAATCAAAATTATTTTGTATCGCATATGCAATAATTTGATCTTTCATCTCTGCTACTTTCCAAATCTGATCTTCTTTCCAATAATGCGTATATTCATCACAATGATAGGTTCCTTTTTCTCCTTCATATTTATCGATAACAACCGTTTCCCGATCATTTGCAAATTTTTGAAGTAAATCTTTGGATTCGTCCCTTATATTGTCATCTATAAATCGATATTCGATCATTAAATTTTCCTGATCTAACTCTGTGAGAGATGTCAGAAATTCTTGCAGGATTTCGGGTTGTTGTTGAATAGGACTACCTATTAAGATGCGCTTGGTCATGTCACTCCTCCAATCACCAAAGCTACCTCAAATTATATATGTTTAAGGTGTTGATTTTATTCAGAAAATAAGAGGAGATAAAAGCTTCATACAGATTTTTTGGCTTTCATAGTGGTAACTTAACCTCATTATCATTCCCGATTAAAACTGTGGGTTCCTCACTCGCAAAACCTTTCATGGTTACTTTTTCATTACATCAACAGTCTGAAGGGAAAAAAGTCCAATCAATACTCTCTATATTGCATTTACTATTAGGAAAAAATGATGAAGAAGGTGAACAAGTGAGCTTCCCAAATATACCTAATATAACTCCGACGATTTCTTTATCCGAAAAGGATTCTATTTCCTTATTACTGAGTTCCATTGCATTAGAGGAACTGGCTTTAGCGCATATCATGAACGCTGAAGCTGAAAAAATACAATTTGTTTTGGGCACCTTGCCCAAAACAAAAAACACGATTCATCCTCCATACGTAACTATTTCCGATCTCTTAGCAGTAAATACAGATGTCCGCAAAACGCTGCAGGAAGTAATTAAGAAAGAAATGCTCCTTCAATTTAAATTAGAAAATATTTTACAACTCACAACTACAACATCGTCATCGACAACTACAACATCGTCAACAACAACTACTACGACAACTACAAAAACTACTACCTCCACCACTTCTACGACAACTACAACAACATGCGGATGTATGGTAACAAGCCCAGCAGGTGGTAGCTTTAATATTACAAGAGGTTCAGGAGCAAATGACGTAACTGTTGTATCTAATGGAGTAACTCAACCAGCACATGCACATGGTTCAGTGACTTTTTGTGGACATATTTGTTTAAGCTGCACATCAGATAATCAGTTTATATTTGACTTTGGAGGAACAGCAACAATACATCCTTTCAGATTCACAGCGACTACTTTTCATGTCCCGCATTGCCCAAAAGACATTGTGACCATAACAGGTGAAGGCAATACCACTAATACTGCTTTATTTGGTCCAAATCCTGTATCATACACTCTCGATTTAAATGGCGTAACAAATAATAAACATATTTCATTATTAATTATTGGGAGCAACGGAAGCGTATTTTTTACAACCATATCAAAACTCGGGAATCACGAGTTAGCTGTTACTAATTGTCCCTAGTTTCGCAAAAATTGTAATAACTCATGTTACGTTTAAGCTATAGGTGGCCGATTGGTCGCCTTTTGAATTAAATATTTCAATCGACTGCCAAAATCGTTCCTGTTAAAATTTCTTTTTTTCATAATGTCATTTTTAAAAGTGGTTCCAATTGATTGTTCCATACCCATTGAGGGCTATACCTCTGTCTGGCCAAAGTTTTGGCGTGTATAACCGCATTTTCTCTCATCAAATTGACAATTTTTGCTGCATGATGTTCTAAATATGCTTCCTCAGACGGGTGATAAGTCTCAGAAGTATCATATCCAAAGTTACGTGCATCCCATCTCATAAAAAATGCATTTAATTTTTTCCCTAATTCTTCAAGAGCTGGAACTGCTTCATTCACAACAATAAAATTCCCCTGACTCGCTGCTTCTAATACCGTTAGACCAAATGATTCCGAGAACGAGGGACAGATAAACAGATTGGCTAATGAAAAAAGCTCCATCACTCCTTTTCTAGGAAACCCACTTTCAAATCCGATATCAGATGTAAAAATTATATCTTTGAGATCAAGCCCGGATTCACAACCTTCTAGTTGAATTAGTGTTTTATACGTTTTTGGATCGATGTCCTTACTGGAAAAATCACAGAATACAACTTTTACATTTTTTTCGCTTCCTGTTTTGATAGCACCACATAGAGAGGCCACTTTTTCAAATTTTTTTGCTGGAGTTAGACGACCTGGATAAATAACAAGAATGTCAGCTGAAAGTATATCTATATTTTTAATCACTGTTCTAACTTCATCGCTTAAAAAACCAAGAAAATCAACACTATTGTTTACTACTTGACATTCCCCTTCGGGAACGCCATATTGCTTTGCTAAAGCAGGAATCCCTGAATAAGTTGGATATACGAAAATTGTGTTTGGCATAGGAGTGTAGCGAGCTGAAAATGGCCAATCTACATTTAATGGGCGGTTAACAGGTGCGGAGTGAGTAAAGGCTAAAAATCTCAAGTTTGGTAATTGTTGCTGCGCCTGACGAACCGCCACATTATGAACAAGATGCCATCCTTGGTAATGGATATCATGCATTAAACAAACATCCACATCTGACAATTTCTCTACCAAATCAACTGCTATCCTATCTACTTCTTTAAAAAAACTTTCGTGAACTTTCCCAGTTGGCTGAGAATAATCTTTCCAATGGATGAGTTCTCCATCAATCTGGTTTGCAATTTTTACCCATTCAATTCTCTTATCCAAATAAACACCGTATCTCTCATGATCTGGACAGTGCTCACTGACAAGTAATTTGATTTTCACATTTGCATCCAGAAGCATTCGAAGCTGTTCAGCAACTATACTCACTAAAGAATACGTGTTATTTAAACCATTAAACATGGTTAAAATTGCAACCTTCAATGTATCTCCCTCCATTTCATCTTGGAATAGTTAACTATTAAAAATCATGTCTTTTTCCAATTTCTAATGATGATGTTCTTCAATTTGACTTATCAATTCCAATATATTTTCAAACTTAAATTGAAGAAGCATCTCTTTTTTTATCACATCTTGCAAAACACTACGCACATTTCCATTAAGAAGCAATAATTCATTGATAGATACCTTATCTGGAGGATCATTATCTCTATCCAAAGTCCCTAAAACAAATTGTATCTTTTCTGCTTCTGCATTGATCAAATGAGCAAGAGCTAATTCCTCGAAAGCAATCGAAGACAATAAAAGTGATACAGTCTGCCCTGGAGTAATACCAATAATCGGTGTGATATTAGGTATAGTTGGTTGAGACATATCTTCACTTCCTTTTTTAGGATCATTTACAAGTCAATATATTCTTTACTCATAATATAGTTGTTTGTCCTGTAAAAAAATCTCATCTGCTTCTATTCCCATATATTTGATCATAACCATAGGAGTAAAAGTATTTGGAAAGGAAGGAAAATCATGAGTATCCCGCAAATACCTGATGGAAAACATCGGCCATCCTTTTCTGAAGTAATCATCGATTTATTAGAATCCATTGCTTTAGAAGAAATAGCATTGGCTAATCTGATTCATGCAGAAGCTGAAAAGGTACAAGCATTTGTAGGAAAAAATTTAGACTTCCCCACGTGCCCCTCTAATGTGGAAATAAATCAGTTCAACAATGAAGTTTTAAAACTAATGGATGTTATTGTGATGAAGGAATGGTTATTGCTGAGAAAGTTTGAAAACGTTATGCATTGTTTCGATTGTGATGATACTCCCATCGATTCAAAAGAGGGAGAGTAAGATGAATATGGAACGTTCGCATGCCAAATACATAAATGCTTATAATCAGTTTCAGTCTGCTATTTACCAATTTGTTCATGCTTATCAACTGCTGCTAACAGCTTACCAACAAAAAAAATCTACTCATTCTGCTTTATTCATGGGAAAAGCAAAACTGACTTTCAGCGAAATTTTTCATTTATATACTGTCAAAATGGCTATTTGTTCTGCCTGCAAATCCAGTCTGAAGCCTAAATCATCTCAGGTAGATCTGTTTGATTATTTAGAAGAGTTTAAAGCGATGCTAAAAGATAGAAACAATCAATCAAAAAAAATGATAAGAGGGTACACTCTATTTCAATTCCAAGTACAGAAAGGGCGGAGGAAAATGAAATGAAAGGAAAAAAACTTTCACTTTGTATGATTGTCAAAAATGAAGAAGCATTCATTAATAACTGCCTGAATAGCGTAAAAGATGTTGTAGATGAAATGATTATTGTCGATACTGGATCAACTGATGAAACAGTAAAAATATGCAATTCGGCAGGTGCCATTGTAATACACAAAGATTGGGAAGATAACTTTGCAGCTGCAAGAAATTATGGACTCGAACATGCGAAAGGAGATTGGATTCTTTGGTTAGATGCAGATGAAGAGGTTGCGAAAGAAGATGCAAATAAATTGCGCAGTGTGCTTACCGAAACAGAAGAACATATTGCTGGCATTCAATTAATTAATTATTATGGCTCCTATCCAATTCATCCTGATCATGCTTATTTGATTAACCATCATCGATTATTTCGAAATCATATGGGTTTTCAATTTAGAAATAGAATCCATGAACAACTTAATGTTCAGGAAGTCTTAGGCAGTATTGATCATTTGTTTACTTTGCCAGTAAAAGTTTACCACTATGGTTATATGAACGACATTACCATCAAAAAAGAAAAACACAAACGAAATATCCATATACTAGAGAAAATGAAACAAGAAGCGAATACAGATCCTTGGATTGATTATCATTTAGCAAATGAGTACTACCGAAAACAAGAATACAAAGAAGCATTTCAATACATTAATGAATCTATATTAAAGTTTATCCAGACTCAGCAAACACCACCGTCACTTATATATAAGTTAAAGTATGAAATCCTTATTACCTTAAACAGCTTTGATGGTGCTTGGCCAGCCATCGATAAAGCTATCGCCCTTTATCCTGATTATGTCGATCTTCATTTCTACAAGGGATTGATCTTTATAGGGATGGAAAAATATAAAGAAGCAATCAAAGTATTTCAGCATTGTCTTTTTTTAGGAGAAGATAACCTTCAACACCTCACTTTAAAAGGAGCAGGAAGTTTTCAAGCTTGGTACTATCTTGCCAAATGTTATATTCAATTAAATCAAAAGGAAAAAGCTACTCTTGCACTTGAAACGTGCCTTAGTCAATGCCACGATCACCAACTGGCTAAAATAGAATTAGAAAAAATAAAAAACCCTTCCTAA
>NZ_JCAJZU010000014.1:0-10699 GCF_059510415.1 Shimazuella sp. NTD247
CACTTTTTCTTCTGCTTTTTCTCGTTCCTTTTTTATTTCTTCTTGATATGCTTTGTTTTTGCTTTGTAGTTCTTGATTCCTTTGTTCCTTCTCTTCCATCCCATTTTTTAAATGCAGTTCTTTTTCTACTGTTTCTTGATATTGATTTACTTCTAAGGTTAACTTCTCTATTTCTTTTGTTTTGTGTTTCATTTGCACCCTTAGCTCTTCTAATTCCTTAACTGTCTCCGGCTCCATTCGTTGAATCTTCATAGATCGTTGTTCTTTAGAGTTTGAACTTGATAAATTTTCAATTGTTTTTTCTCGATCTTTAATAATTTGCAATAAATCATTTTCTTGCTGTCTTAACTTGCTTATTTCTTTATCTTTTTCTGTTCGCTCTAAATTTGAAAAGTGCAATGCAGATCGAAATTCTTCAAACTTAGATGTTATTTTATTTCGTTGTCGTAAGTTAAAAAGTTCTCTTGAGCGGAAGTGTGCTATTGCCCTCTTCATTTTTACTTGCTGATTTCTGTACAAACCTATTTTTGATTGGTATTTTCGTATGATGTTCGTCAAATAAATAATTCTCTTCTTATAAGAATCTAGTACATTCCTTTTTTTCTCACTCACATACATTCACCTCTACATCAAAATTAAAAATAATGAAATAACTACCCGAAATACAATTTAGATTCAATAACCGCAGCTACCCCAGAAATAGCCAAAATAAGATGTAGAGGATAGACCACTGGCAGCCATATATAGAGAACTAAAAGAATAACGGATGACCATATCCCAACACACCAATGACAACTTAAAAATAACCCCAGTGTATAACGCCATCCTGTCCCCAAAATTTTTATCCTGCGTACTACTTGACCAGAATCATCCGGTTCATAGGTTACCTTGACAAATGGATCCCGAATAAAAGATGTAATCTCATCAAAAACAATAAGATGGGTAAAACGAAAAGACGCAAATATCAAAACTATAAATTGAAGCCATGTAAGTTCTAACATAGTTCTTCCTCCTTGACTCAATGATAATTAATAAAATGAGAGGGAAATACGATTTGATGAAGGGAACTTTAGGTTAAATTCTTTGACATGAACGGAACCTTGTATCGTGATATCCCCTTCGCTATTGGAAGGAATGGAAAATTGTAAATTTGGGAATGTAAGGCTTTCACCTGGCAAAATGGTCATCTGCTGAATAGGACACACCCAATATTCCCCAAGCTCCTTAGCCTTTTGTCGCCAATCATCATCTACATACTTCCATCCCACTGGACTATTTCCCGAATAACTTTGTACCCCAACTGTATCCGTCATCTTTGGTGGAACAATTTGTCCTTTTACTTTCACATTCGATGATAAGGGGACCTGAATACAAATATGTGGATTTGGTATAGCACCTAATCCTGTATTTTTTAAATACATCGTCCCTAAGACAAAGTACTCTTCCTCTTCATAAGTAGGAAAAACGAACTGATAATCAAAACAAACTTCCATTCGGAAAGGTGGGAGAATAGTCTGATTTGGAACTGCGGATGGAGTCGAACTACTTGATTTTGACTTACTCCATTGATCTGGCTCTATAGGTTTAATTGGTTCTGTGTTCTTTTTGGAAATCTTGTCGTATTGCTGGAGAAAGAGAGATTCAATTGATTCAAAGGAGAGATATGGCAAAAGCAATAAAGGATTGTCTTGTGTAAGGATTCGAAGCAACGTCGATGCAAGGATCATACTGATCTTTTCTTCAAATTGCTTATCGTTTTCTTGTGAGGATGGAAATTTAGCTTGAATGTCGAAGACGGGAAAAGTTGAAAATTTCAGGCCTTCTTTGATATAAGAAGCAAATCCGTATTTTTTACTTTCTTGTTTAAAAATCTTAGCCCAGTTTTTCGTTTGTAACTCACTACTATGTAGAACATTAAGTCTCGGCAATCGATTCGCTTTTGTATGTGTTTTCAATCTGAAAACACATTGACCATCAGTAGGAACTGGAGAGTCTACAGGTAATAGAACCACATCCATATTGGTTTGAGTTAGGAACGCTTTTGTCTTTTCAAGAATAAAAGTATTTGTATCAGTTTGCTTCATTGGCAAGAGATAAATTTTATTTTCTTGAAGACCAGAAATGAGGTGAAGTTTTTTTTCTTGTTGATCAGATTCCAAGTGAAAAC
The DNA here is from genome assembly GCF_059510415.1 of Shimazuella sp. NTD247. Classification (NCBI taxonomy): domain Bacteria; kingdom Bacillati; phylum Bacillota; class Bacilli; order Caryophanales; family Thermoactinomycetaceae; genus Shimazuella; species Shimazuella sp. NTD247. Next base: position 2,168 of record NZ_JCAJZU010000014.1, read on the forward strand.
CTAAATGTTCGCAAAACAAACGATAAATAGGCAAAGACTGATAGGCTATTTCCCCCAGTGTTTTTTGGTTAAATTGTATCTTCAGGCCATCCATAGGTATCCTCCTATCTAACTGTTATATCAGATATATGAAGATACACGATAAATTTGACCAATAAAAAAATTATCTCCTATGAAAACAGCAAAAACCTTTTTGTTGAAAATGGACCTTTGCCTAAAGCGAGCCTTATATATTTTGCGTATATATAGGTTGAAAGCAATTACTACTTAAGGAGGATTAGAGAATATTATGGTTAAACCAATAAGAGGCTCTCAGGTTACCCCGCCGATTCCAAATAATGTTCAAGCAGAATGTATCTGCGTGCCCAAAGTATACGATTTTGTGGTTTTTACAGAGGATATTAATGCAACGATACCTCTACCTGCTACACCACCAGCTGGATGCCCAACTACTGTTACGGATATCACTTGTGCATTAACAGGTGTAACATCCTTTTTCCCTATTACATGTGCTACCAATGGGATTTGTACAGTATTAGACCGTCGGCCAGTTACTATTGATGGGGTAAATGCAGCGTTAGTAAAATTAAGACAGGACATCCCAGTTGATGTTACTCTAACTGGTACAGATGCTTTAGGAAACCCTGCAACTTGTACGATTCCTTTAACAGTACCATTTGTTCGTCAAGTTGTACTGTGTTTCCCACCAGAGTTTACGAATGACAACCTAGTTTGTCGAATCGTCAGTGGAGATTGTGTCATCACTACTCCACCGCCAGTTGGAGGTATTCCATTCCCCGCTTCTGTTGGGATCGAACTCAATATTTGTAAAGAAATTCAAGTGTTGGCTGCGGTAAAACTAGAAGTCTTGGCGAAATTCTGCTCACCACGTGCTCCAATCGAAGTTCCAGTAACTACCGCTTGTCCGACACTCACATTCCCACAACAATGTGACTTCTTCCCGCAACCTAACTGTGATTGTGAGAGCACATTTAACTCTCCACAGGCTCCAGTACCAACATCAGTTGGTGTAGTAGTCAATGGTGTTACTATATCAGCCGGTACCGCTTCTCTTGTAGGGAATGTCTGTAATGGCTGTGCGGAAATTAACACCAATATTAACTTCACCTTTACCGATACAGATGGTCTTCCACCAAACAACAGCTTTACCTTCACCGCTAATTCCTTTACCTCTGAAACTTGTACCTTCCTTGCTGGAATAGGAACACAAGTAGTAGCTGGTCAAGGTACAGTAGTGACAGCACTTGGAGATACCATACCTGTAACATATTTGTTAACATTGGTTGATGCCGGTGCATTAGACAGCTATGTCTTGACCTTATTAAGTGTCTCGCCTGGATTGTTTGCAGCAGTCGCAACTTCCGTTGACATCGGGAACGCTATCATAATTCGAGACTGTACTGGTTTCCCTACTACAACAACGTAATTCAATACTTCACCCTACACATGCTGTTGGTTCTATACCAACAGCTATTTTTTTATGCGATATCTTAACTACATAAAAAAATAGAAATCATTAGTTAATGAATAAAAAAATATTGAATATATATGATACACATATGCCAAAAACATGGAAGCAAAAAATCCATTTGTTTTAAAAAAGGAGGATTAGAACATATTATGGTTAGACCAATACAAGGTTCACAGGTCACACCACCGATTCCAAATAATGTTCAAGCAGAATGCATTTGTGTGCCCAAAGTATATGATTTTGTGCTCTTAACAGAGGATATTAATGCAACGATACCATTACCTGCAAAACCACCAGCAGGATGTCCGACTACTGTTACAGACATTACTTGTACGTTGATAACAGAACAATTTTTTCCTATCACCTGTGTTACAAATGGAGTTTGTACCATACTCGATCGTCGTCCCATTAACATTGATGGAGTCAGTGCTTCTGTAGTGAAATTGAGACAGGACATTCCAGTTGATATAACCTTTACTGGTAAAAATGATTCCGGATATCCTGTTGCTTGTACCATACCCTTAACCGTTCCCTTTATTCGTCGAGTGGTTCTCTGTTTCCCCCCAGAATTTACAAATGACAATTTAATTTGTCGAGTTATCGGTGGAGATTGTATCATCACCACTCCTCCACCTGTTTGCGGTACCTCATTCCCAGCATCCGTGGGAGTCGAACTTAATATATGTAAAGAAATCCAAGTACTTGCTTCTGTGAAATTAGAAGTATTGGCGAAATTCTGCCACCCACGTCCTCCAATCGATATTCCAGTAACTTCTATTTGTCCGCCTACTACATTCCCACAACAATGTGACTTCTTTCCGCAACCTAATTGTGATTGTGAGAGCACCTTTGATTCTATGAATGCAGCAGTACCAGCCTCCGTTGGCGTAGTAGTCAATGGGGTATCGATAGCTGCTGGTACCGCTTCTCTCGTCGGAAACGTCTGTAACGGTTGTGCAGAAATTAATACAAATATTAACTTCACCTTTACGGATACAGATGGCATTCCACCAAACAATAGCTTTACCTTCACTGCTAACTCCTTTACGACCGAAACCTGTACATTTGCTGCAGGAGTCGGTACACAAGTGGTAACAGGTATAGGTACAGTAGTGACAGCACTTGGAGACACCATACCAGTATCTTATTCCTTAACATTGGTGGATGCTGGGGCTGCAGATAGTTATCTATTGGTTTTAACAAGTACTACACCTGGACTATTTGCAGCAGCTGCAACGGGTGTATCGATAGGAAATGCGATCATTATCCGAGATTGTACTGCATTCCCAACCCCAACAACATAAAATTTTGTTTGGTATCCAACAAATTCAAATCTACAAGCTGTTGATTTCCATCAGAATCAACAGCTTTTTTAATTAAACAAAGAGAATGATTAGAGTGAGATTTTGTTTGACTTAACAAATATATAGGTGAATGCATAGCATATATATGTGAAAAGGAGTTACAAATAACAAAAAGAAAGGACTTGTCTAAATGGGATTCTGGAATTGGAGAAAACGCGATGACAAAGATGAAATCATTGACAAGTACAAGAAAAATGAACAGGACTATCGATTGAAACTGGAACAAAAAAATAAACTTCTTGTACAATATATAGAAAAAGAACAAGAATACCTCAAAGATCAAAATCATGATAAACAATTAATCGAAGAACTGCAGAAGAAAATGGCCGAATATGAACAAAAAGAAAGAGTGGTCACCGGAGATTCGATCATCAAACAACAATTAATTGATAATCTTCAACAGGAAATAAACGAATATGAACAGATAACTATTTCTATAAAAGAAAATACAGAAAAGAAGCAACAAACGATTGATGAATTAAAACAAAAGATCAAAAAATATGAAGAAGATATCACGGAATTACAGAGGAGCTTAACTATTAAGCAAGTATTAATTGATCAACTAGAAACGAAAATTAAAGAACAGGAAAAAACTATCTCAGAATACAAGGAGAGTTTGGAAGCAAAACAGCAAATTCTCATCCAGTTGAAGCAAAAAGCTACTATACAAGAAGAAACCATAACTGATTTAAAAGAAGATTTACAAACGAAACAACAATTAATCGAAGAATCGAACCAAAAGATCGCAGAAATCGAACAAAATCCCCTTGAAGAACAAATCGATAAACAGCAAATGATCCAGCAACTTGAACAAAAAATATCAGAATACGAAAAAAGAGAAGTGGGATACCAAAATAATTTAAAAAATTTACAAAAGAGCATCGGCTCCATTCCAAAAAAACAGCTAGAAAGGGCTACCGATGGGCATTTTAAAACAATGGAACGAATCTCAAAAAAATTATCGAATGGTCCATCTAAAACAACTTCTAGACCCACCTCTTCTCAAACTCCAAATAATTACTTTCCATCCCAGCAATCATCCCAAATGGTTGAATTTAACCCTTTCAAACGAAATCGATCATGATAACTAGAAAGGGCTACCGATGGGCATTTTAAAACAATGGAACGAATCTCAAAAAAATTATCGAATGGTCCATCTAAAACAACTTCTAGACCCACCTCTTCTCAAACTCCAAATAATTACTTTCCATCCCAGCAATCATCCCAAATGGTTGAATTTAACCCTTTCAAACGAAATCGATCATGATAAAACAAGCTATTCCTTATAAATAACGAGGAATAGCTTGTTTTATCAGAAAATGATGATATTTATCATAAGATTCCCTATCCCAAACATAAAAATAAAGAAAAACGCTAAGAAGAGGGTGCCTATGCTCCGTATTCTTGTTGTTTTTGGAACCAGACCAGAAGCAATTAAGATGACTCCCCTGATTAATGAATTGCAACGTCATCCTGATGTTGAGACATTTATTTGTATTACATCTCAACATCAGCAAATGTTAAAGCAAGTAATAGAAACATTTCATCTCAAACCTGACTTTGATTTAAAAGTAATGACAAATCATCAGACATTAACGCAAATTACATACCGAGTACTCCAAGGTATGGAAACCGTATTGAATCAATTAAAACCTGATCTTGTTTTAGTGCATGGGGATACAACAACTACTTTCTCTGTCAGCCTCGCATCGGTCTATCAGCAAATAAAGGTGGGACATGTGGAAGCTGGTATGCGAACGCATCACAAATATCTTCCTTATCCTGAAGAACTAAATCGCCGATTAGTAGGTAGTTTGGCTGACCTGCATTTTGCTCCTACTGATAAAGAAGCAAATTATTTATATCGAGAAGGAATATCAAAAGATTCTATATACATTACAGGAAATACAGCGATTGATGCTTTAAGCATGACCATTCAAGAAAAATACGATCATCCGTTGACCAAACAAGCCCAAGGAAAAAAAATGATTTTAATAACCGCTCACCGCAGAGAAAACTTAGGTGAACCGATGGATCATATGTTTCGAGCCATTCGGCGATTAGTCGAGACTCACTCTGATGTGGTTGCAGTATTTCCGATTCATCTAAACCCCATTATCCAAGAGAAAGCAAATTCTTTCCTTCGACATCATCCTAGAATATTGTTGATCGATCCTCTCGATGTGATTGATTTTCATAATATTGCGGCATGTTCTTACTTGATTTTAACAGATTCGGGCGGAATTCAAGAAGAAGCGCCATCTTTACAGGTACCTGTTTTGGTGATGCGTGATGTAACAGAAAGGCCAGAAGTAGTCAATGTAGGAGCAGCCAAATTGGTTGGAACAGATGAAAATCGAATTTTTGAAGAGGCAAGCCTTTTAATAAACGACAGCAAAGCATATCAATCCATGACTGGAATAAAAAATCCATATGGGGATGGAAAAGCATCGAAGCGGATCGTCCAAGGAATATTGCACCATTATGGATTATGTGATCATCCCCCAATTTCGTTTTAAGCATGAATATTAAATTAATTTTTTAACTCCCTTACTGCAATAATTTTTGTAAAAAATCGACCATTTCCTTTTAGGAGATGGTCGAAAAATACTGTTTAAGTGAATACAATGGCATTTATATTTCTTACTTCTGCATTGGAACTAGTGACATCTGAAGCTGTTATAAATGAAATACTCACTGTATAAACATTTGTTGTTGTGTTAGGGGCTGTATCTACATAGGTGTTAGAAGAGAGAAATCTCAGATTACCAGAAGAATTCCCTGTCCTTGAAAGAAGAAGTTGGTCAATTAATACACCATTACGTCTTAAATTAATGTTATAAGCTACGTCCCAGTTGGACCCAACCGTTACTTCTAATTGAGTACTGTTATCTAATTTAACTCTCTGACCTGCTGTTACTGGTATATTAAGTGTTTGAATGGTAGTCTCAGTTACTAAGGAAACTGGTAATGGCGCAGTCTGACTATCTGCAAATAAAGATGAATTTGCAGGGGCAGATGCTCCTGTAAAACCAGTAGCTCCTGTCGGACCCGTTGGACCTGTGGTTCCAGTGACTCCAGTAGCTCCTGTTACTCCTGTGGCTCCTGTGGCTCCTGTGGCTCCTGTGGCTCCTGTGGCTCCGGTTACTCCAGTGGTTCCGGTGGTTCCTGTGACTCCAGTCAATCCAGTGGTTCCGGTGGTTCCTGTGACTCCAGTCAATCCAGTTACTCCGGTGGCTCCGGTTGACCCTGTGGCTCCAGTCGATCCAGTTACTCCGGTGGCTCCGGTTGACCCTGTGGCTCCTGTGGCTCCCGTTGCTCCTGTGGTTCCGGTGGCTCCCGTGGCTCCAGTCGATCCAGTTACTCCGGTGGCTCCTGTTGTTCCGGTTGTCCCTGTGGCTCCAGTCGATCCAGTTACTCCGGTGGCTCCCGTTGCTCCAGTCGATCCAGTTGATCCGGTTGTTCCGGTTGTTCCTGTTGTTCCTGTTGTTCCTGTTGTTCCTGTTGTTCCCGTGGCTCCAGTCGATCCAGTTACTCCGGTGGCTCCGGTTGTTCCTGTTGTTCCGGTGGCTCCGGTGGCTCCTGTTACTCCAGTTGCTCCTGTTGTTCCGGTGGTTCCTGTTACTCCGGTTGCTCCGGTCAGTCCTGTTACTCCAGTCGATCCGGTCGATCCAGTTACTCCCGTTGCTCCTGTTGTTCCGGTGGCTCCTGTGGTTCCTGTTGTTCCCGTGGCTCCGGTTGACCCTGTGGCTCCTGTTGCTCCCGTTGCTCCTGTGGTTCCGGTGGCTCCCGTGGCTCCAGTCGATCCAGTTACTCCGGTGGCTCCCGTTGTTCCAGTGGCTCCTGTTGCTCCTGTTGCTCCGGTGGCTCCGGTCGATCCAGTGGTTCCTGTTGCTCCAGTGGCTCCAGTGGCTCCTGTTACTCCGGTGGCTCCGGTTGACCCTGTGGCTCCGGTTTCTCCAGTGGCTCCTGTTGCTCCTGTTGCTCCGGTGGCTCCGGTGGCTCCGGTCGATCCAGTGGTTCCTGTTGCTCCAGTGGCTCCAGTGGCTCCTGTTACTCCGGTGGCTCCGGTTGACCCTGTGGCTCCGGTTTCTCCAGTTGCTCCGGTCAGTCCTGTTACTCCAGTTGCTCCGGTCAGTCCTGTTACTCCAGTCGATCCGGTCGATCCAGTTACTCCAGTCGATCCGGTCGATCCAGTTACTCCCGTTGCTCCTGTTACTCCAGCTGCTCCGGTCGATCCTATTACTCCGGTGGCTCCGGTTGTTCCGGTGGCTCCTGTGGTTCCGGTGGCTCCCGTGGCTCCAGTCGATCCAGTTACTCCGGTGGCTCCCGTGGTTCCGGTGGCTCCTGTTGCTCCTGTTACTCCAGCTGCTCCGGTCGATCCAGTTACTCCGGTGGTTCCAGTTACTCCGGTGGTTCCAGTTACTCCGGCTACTCCTGTTGTTCCAGTGGTTCCTGTTGCTCCAGTGGCTCCAGTGGCTCCAGTGGCTCCTGTTGCTCCGGCGGCTCCAGTCGATCCCGTTACTCCAGTCGCTCCTGTGGTTCCGGTGGCTCCAGTCGCTCCAGTTACTCCGGTGGCTCCCGTTACTCCGGTTTCTCCAATTGCTCCGGTTTCTCCGGTTTCTCCAGTTGCTCCGGTTTCTCCAGTTACTCCCGTTTCTCCAGTTTCTCCTGTGACTCCGGTGGCTCCTGTTACTCCGGTGGTTCCGGTGGCTCCAGTGGCTCCGGTGGCTCCCGTTGCTCCTGTTTCTCCTGTGACTCCAGTTACTCCGGTTTCTCCAGTTGCTCCGGTTTCTCCAGTTGCTCCGGTGGCTCCGGTTATTCCCGTTGCTCCAGTCGCTCCCGTGGTTCCCGTTGCTCCTGTTACTCCGGTGGCTCCCGTGGCTCCGGTTTCTCCGGTTTCTCCAGTTGCTCCGGTTTCTCCAGTTACTCCCGTTTCTCCAGTTTCTCCTGTTACTCCGGTGGCTCCTGTTACTCCGGTGGCTCCGGTCAGTCCTGTTTCTCCAGTCGATCCGGTCGATCCAGTTACTCCCGTTGTTCCTGTGGTTCCGGTGGCTCCAGTCGATCCTGTTACTCCGGTCGATCCAGTGATTCCTGTTGCTCCGGTGGTTCCTGTTACTCCAGTCAATCCAGTTTCTCCTGTGACTCCGGTGGCTCCTGTTACTCCGGTGGCTCCGGTCAGTCCTGTTTCTCCAGTCGATCCAGTGATTCCTGTTGCTCCGGTGGTTCCTGTGACTCCAGTCAATCCAGTTACTCCGGTGGCTCCTGTTGACCCTGTGGCTCCGGTTTCTCCAGTGGTTCCTGTTACTCCAGTTGCTCCGGTTGCTCCGGTCAGTCCTGTTTCTCCAGTCGATCCAGTTACTCCGGCTGCTCCGGTGGCTCCTGTTTCTCCAGTTGCTCCGGTTTCTCCAGTTGTTCCTGTTTCTCCAGTCGATCCGGTCGATCCAGTTACTCCCGTTGTTCCCGTTTCTCCAGTTACTCCGGCTGCTCCGGTGGCTCCTGTTTCTCCAGTCGATCCGGTCGATCCAGTTACTCCGGCTGCTCCCGTTGCTCCGGTCAATCCGGTCAATCCTGTTGCTCCGGTCAGTCCTGTTACTCCGGCTGCCCCAGTACTTCCGGTCAATCCTGTTACTCCAGTTTCTCCCGTTGCTCCTGTTGCTCCTGTTGCTCCAGTTA
>NZ_JCAJZU010000015.1:0-8950 GCF_059510415.1 Shimazuella sp. NTD247
TTGATCTCACTCTTCAGTTTTCAAGGAACAACTTTGTTTTTTGTGTCTGTCCGCTACTGTCGCGGCGACAAGTAATAATATAACACTTGGAAAAAACAAAGTCAACTACTTTTTTTAACTTTTTTTATTGAAGACGGCAATGTATCTTTTAACTTTACGACTGCATAGGGGATAACAACCAATACAAATAATACAATCCACACTGGATTGATCACCAGATCAGAAAATCCACCCACCATTGCCCGGGGAATATTGATGATAAAAAACACAAATAAACTGATGAACACAGGATGTTTTGGTAATCGAATGAACAAAACATATAAAAGCTGCACAAATATCCCAAGATATACGGAAGCCAGCATAACTCCCCAAATTCCATATGTTGCAAAAGCTTCTCCAACATATAATGTATTTAAAACCCCAGCTGTTCCTTCCTGAACTTTTTCTGGGAATAAGTCCATCATAATTACCCTTGCGCCTCTCATTTGATCCACATCGTACATTTGTAGAATTGCTTCAGGCAGCCCATAGAGATGAAGAAATGGATATACTTCACCAAAACGATCCACAAATATGTACATTGGTGCAATTTGTGTTAATATAATTCGCCCAATAGGCCCTTGTGAATAGTTTAAAAAGGTAGAACTTCCAGAAGCTCCAAGCAGTGTATACATTACAATAATATAAGCAACTCCAATTGCACCAAACAGCATAATCCAACGTAAATTTAAACGTAATTTACCTACATAAATACTAGTGAGGATCAGCATAATCATATAAAACAAAGTTGGAGCTTTTTCAAAGTTATACACCAATATAATTATGGAAGATCCAAATAATACAGCAAAAAGAGTCCTCCATTTCCACAACTTCGTCTTTAAAGCATATGCAAAAGCTACAAGCGATAACAAAGGTGTGAGACCAATCGCTAATATATTTTTCACGTACACAATCCCTGTATATCCCTCTTTGGCATCAATTCTACCTTTTGCTAGATCAGCAGTATTACCAGTAATAGCAGAAAACAATGGGATTGTACTAGTATGCACCAAAGTATAGATAACGGATAAGATACTAATAATACTCAGTATCAAAAAAAGGGTGTAAAATAATTTTTTATTTTTATCTGTATCAAAAACTTCATCTACAGCAGATACCCAATAGGCATTGAATTCTTTATTTGCGTGGAAACCAACGATTTTAGATACAATCCAGGTAGTAAACGAAAAGATTAAAAAGGAACTGCATACCAACATAAAACCAAGTTGTCTTGTTTCAGGAAATAGAAGTTTATTAATAATATAGGAGCGATCTATATTCAGTACAATCAGCAATGAACCAATTAAACTGGATAATAGAAAAACATACCCAAAAATCACCAAGTGTAAATTTGGTCTGCTAACTGAAAAACCACCTGAACTTTTATGAAGAAACAGAACACCGATGATTAGAGTAAGAACCCAAACTAAAATCCAAATCACGACAACTTCCCCCTGATGACTACTTGGTTTTTAAGCTTCTAAAATCACGATCAACCCTACATATAGCTAACGAAACGATAAAGTATATCCAAGGAAGAGCTTGATAATACCACGCAAATTCATGCACTTGCAAATATACCATCGCTGCAATTGTTATTACACTTTGAATAAATAAAAATAACATTTTCCCCATTTGTATTGGGACATGATAATATTTTTGGCTTTGTTGAAAGACTAATATACAAGTGAGCAAATAAGCGATAACATTTGAGATAACTATTCCCCATAGACCAAATGGAATGTACATTACTATATTTAAAACAATATTAAGCACTGCAGCAAGAATAAGGATGGTCGAGATTGATTTGGTTTTCTTGGCAAACAGTAACCCCGATGAAACAATAATATAGAAAAAGTTTAAAAATGAAGCTAAAGACAAAAATCCAACATATTGATAAGACGTTTGGTATTTGGGATCCAATAACAGTATGACTAATGGCATGACACTTGTTACCAATACAATCCCAAACATACCGATAGTAAAGATAATGGTATATGCTTTGGAAAAAAATGATTTTCCATCCGGATGATCTTTCATCTGCATAGAATACGGACGCCATGCCATTTGAATACCATAGGTCAATAAACTAATCATGGATGCAAATTGAAAAGCTGCTACATAAATCCCTACAGATGTTGTGTTATCCATCGCTGCAATAATATAGCGATTGGATGTACCCATTACCCAAAAAGAAAGCGATGCAGGAACTAATGGTGCTCCATACTTTAAAACCTTTATCCAAATATCTTTATCAAAACGCAGTCTCAAGTACTTTATCATTTGTGTGCCTGACAATAGGATTACAATAGCAATACTTATTATCCTACCCCAAACAATGCTTCCAATTGATCCAGACCAATAAACCAATAAAAAATATGACAATATCGCTATGAATAACATTTTGGCTACTGTCAATAAAACAACACGTAATGTCTTCATCTCATAACGATATACAGTAAGTGCTAAAACATTTATCGAATCGAGAATGAGTGTTACTAGTGATAAATAGAAAAACGGCATCAATTCGCTGCTTATATTGAGCCATGGTATCAAATGATTGCCTGCCAATAAAGCAATAAGAGTGAGTACCACAGCAACGAATATACGAAAAGCCATCACATTTTGCACATACTGTAATTTCTTTTCAGAATCTTTTTCTTCGAAATAATAAAATGCTAAAGCAGTATCTGTACCGAAAATAACAAAATAACCGAGAATAGCTATTGTCCCATCAATGATTCCCAATACTCCATACTCATCCGGTTGGATATAGTGAGTATAAATCGGAAACATGATGAATGCTATTAACTTGGTGCTGACACTCATTAATGCATATAAAAATGAGTCTCCAGCTAATCTTTTTAATTGGGCTAACAAAGAGAACATCTCCTACATGGTCAATTTCGAGATGATTTTGCATCCAACACATATTTCCAGAGCGTCACTACAACCAATCCCAAAATAATTCCAGTCAACAAAGCAATAGCGATATTTGCTTTCCATGGGGAAGCTTTTTGCATTACTGCAAGATTAGCCAATGAGCTCGGCGGTACGATCACAGGAGCTTGAGCACTGAGTAGATCCAATTTACTGGACTGCAATTGATCTTGAGTTGTGGCCAACTCTGACTGCAAAGTTGTGAAAGCTTCTAATGACTGTGTGTTAACAGAAGATGGCTTGATCGCTTTTGCAGCCTGTTCTAAAGCTGTCACACGTTGTTGTAAGGAATCTGCATATTGTTTCGAGAGATTTCTTTTTTGTTGGTATACTTGTTGTAAATCTGCATAGTAAGTTTTTGCTACCTTTTGAAACCCTTCATTTACTTGTTCTTTGTCTTTTCCGCTTATCTGCATCTGTACCTGTTTATATTTTGGAACAATCACTTGAAGTGAAGGTTGCAAATCTTTTGGCAGCAATGATTGATAACGAGACATAATGATGTCTGGAACTGTTACTTTATCATCTGTAGCGTCTGCCACATTAAAAAGTACGGAACCTTGGTAAGTAGGTTTTGTAAATGCACTAATAAGTATTGCGATGATTACTGTAATTACAGGGATTGCTATTACCCAAAACTTTTTCTTCCAAATAAAAGCTAGATAATCGTAAAAGGCATACGATTTTTTCGCTTCTTCTGTCATTATTTATTCATCCTTTTATTTTAGTTTCCATGTGATTTTGCTTTAAACTTTTTTCATATAAATTGACCATCTTCTGCACACAGTCGCTCCACTGATAGTGTTCTCTGACAAATTGGGCTGCATTCGCCTCCATTTGATGTCTGTTATAGTCATCATTTAACAGTGTTTTCATTGCTTTGTATATTTCTTCGGGGCTATTATTAGGCATAATGATACCTGTTACTCCATGTTTTACTACTTCCGGGAGTCCACCGACATTATTAACGATAGTTGGAACACCACAAGCTTGTGCTTCTAATGCAGATACTCCAAAGCTCTCACTCTCAGATGGTAACACAAACAGATCCAATTGCGTAAGTAATTGCGGCAATTCCTCTTGAGGTACAAAGCCAGCAAAAGTGACCTGATCAACTATTTCGTAATCTTCTACCATCTCCTGATACCGCTCTTTTTCTGGACCATCTCCTATAATGACCAAATGAACTACATCTTCTTCTTTTACTAGCTTCGCAAAAGCTTCGATTAATTTAGGAAACCCATATATATCTTTTAAACTCTTAGCAATCCCGATATGGAATTCACCACTTGATTTCCCAAAAGGATTGGGGGAAAAATGATCCGTATCAACCCCAAATGGAATAAGATCAATATGTTTATCCGTATACTTCTTCGTTTCTTCTAACATCGCTTTACTTGTCGAACAAATATAAGTAGCTGAAGACAACGAAAAAGCCAGTATTCTTTTATTTAAAGATTTTTTCGGAAATTGATAAATATCGCTTCCCCATACCGATAAATATAAGGGATTAATCCGAGCTAAACCCGCAACAAAACCATAACTAGATGCATAATGTGCGTGAATAATATCAGGCTTTATTTGCGATAACAAGCTACGAAATGCAAATACAGTAGTCAAATAAGAGAGTTTTCCAGGTAAATACTGTGGCAACGCATATGTTTCTACTTTTTCAGCATGCTCTTTGGAGTAATGATTTGCAAAAGTAATAACACAAACATCTTGTCCATGTTTTTTTAATCCCAGTGCCCATTTTTGTGTATGTGTAGATGTGCTTGGTGCAAATAAAGCAATTTTCATTATCTAAGACTCCGTTTTTCTTTTTGTTAATGTATTACTCACCGTTCTCACTCTTGACAGCCATGAATTATCTGCCAAAAACTTTTCTTGAATCGTCTGTAAATAGGTTCGATGCTGATTCATCATAAGCTTTGTAGCTTCTACCATGGAATCTGCATTTGCTTCTGCGACTACACCGTATGGGCCACTTTCTACAAATCGCTGTTGTGCGGTGCAATTGCTAGCCAAAACAGGTAAATAATTCGATAAGTATTCTACCAACTTTACTGGTACAGAGAAATCATTATAGGTACTTTTTGTCCTTGGAAGATATGCAAAATCATGCTCTTCATAAAGTTTGTCCAGCTCTAATCCAGACAAATGTTTGACATCCACTTGCAATTGATTCATTTTTTCTTTTTGCTCAGCTGCCAGACCATTGTACTCAGCTTCTCTGCATACTACTGTCAATGCAAGAGGCAGTCCTTCTGTTTTAATCTCCTCCAAAGTATCTAACATCAATGGGAGGCCATTATCGGCATGTTGGACAGCGCCAACATATATTGCTTTGACAAGATTATCATCCCGCTCTGCTTTGTGAAAAATGACTTCTTTTCCCCCTGGAGGAAGTGCTACTTTGGTACGATTAATAGCGACATACTTTCCCATCTCTAAACTAGGCAAAAAGATAGCATCAGCATACTTTTCATAAAACTTCTCTTCTTTTCGATATAACCATTGCATCATTCTCTTTTTTATCCCTTTTAAAGGGTATAGCTCATCAAATTTCCAGTATACATCACGATAAAAAATTCCCATTGGTATTTTATGTTTTTTTAGATATTGAAATACTTTTTTATCGAGAAATGGTTTTTTCGGAATATGATCTTTATCCGTTAACCATATAGGAATCGTTTGGTTCTCTGCATAACAGAAGCGAACATTCGTCAAAGTATTTTGACGGACAAGTTCATCCCATTGTAAAGCTCGTTCTTTGGATTCACCAGACACAACAATTACCTCTAAGCCTTCTTGGTTTCCCCAACTTTGAAACGCTTCAATCATCTTTAACGGGCGTACCTTAGATCCACTATCAGCCTTTTCCGCTAGTTTAAATGGAAAATAGATCAATATCTTATCCATAGCGTGCTTCCCTTCCACATTCACATTAGGCCAAACAATTATGTATCACACAACAAATTAAATATTTGTTATTCCATCTTAACGAAAAATCGAGGAAAAGAATATGACAATGCTCCAACAGTCATTTTTCTATCATAACAAGAAAACAACTGTTGTACCATAAATAATAGCAAATCAAGGATATTCCTCATTATCCGGTTGAATAAAAGGGGGAAAATGGAAAAAAATGTACTTAGTACATTTTTTGATCCATGTTATTGGATGTGGAGGATTTTACTAATGAACAGTATTTGGAATCGGTTAATGAAAAAAACAAAAAATCAGAGGAAACTGTTCATATGTATACTGAAACAAAAATAACTTCAGGTGATAAGAAATTACATTCATCGATAGGAAAAAATATAAATTTTATCATGAAAACTTTAGGTAACAGCAGAGATTTAGTGGTACGCCAATTTAAAATGGGAATTCCCTTTCTTCACAAAGTGGCATCAATTTATATAAATGGATTAACCAATAAAGAGATATTAGGATCATTCATAATAGAGAGGCTAATGGATGACATTAACTTCACAGAAAAAGAAGAACCTTATCTTCCTAAACAAGTAGGTTCTTATATAAAAGAACACATTATTTCCATAACAAACGTAGGCGATATTAAAAACTGGAACAAACTTTTCCTGTCGCTGTTATCTGGGGAAACAATCGTTCTAGTGGATGGTTGGGATCAGGGCTATGCTTGTGCGGCTCAAGGAGGAGCACTTCGTCCTATTTCAGAACCTATAGCAGAATCCTCTGTCTGAGGACCACGTGATAGCTTTACAGAGTCATTAATTAGCAATACTGCAATGATTAGACGACGTATAAAAAGCCCTCATCTATGGCTGGAAACCACGGAGATAGGAGAAATTACACAAACGGGCTTAGGAATCATGTATATAAAAGGCATTGTCAACAACAAGCTGCTTGTTGAATTGAAAGAAAGATTGAAGAAAATAAATGTAGATGAAGTTCATGGTTCCAACTCGATTGAAGAATGGATTTCTGATGAGACTTTTACTCCTTGGCCAACGATATTTATCACGGAACGTCCTGATGTTGTTGCAAGAAATTTATTAGAAGGACGTATTGTGATTTTTGTAAATGAAACGCCTACAGCTCTCATCGTCCCTGCAAGTTGGAATCAATTTTTCCAAACTGCAAAAGATTACTATTTACGATGGACGATTGCCAGTTTCTTACGATTGCTATGGTGATTAGTGAAGAATTGGCAAAAGAAGGAATCGGGGATTTATTTGATGTTATTGAACGAGATTCACACTTTCGATTACTATTTCCGATCCTGATCACCAAAGGTTCCCATAAGGCTAACAATTCTTTGGAATTAACGACAGCGTTAGAAACCATTCCTTCTAAAAAATAATAGATACATTAAAGTACTCCGAAAGGGATTGGGGAGTCTATAAAGTCATTCGGGCAGATCAGGTGATTATGAAATTAAAAAAGGGAAGCTTTATTATTACTGGTATCCAAGTAAAAGGAAGTGTTAAAGAAGGAAATAAACTATCCAATATGCAACAAATCTCTCCATTGTCTACTGCTACTATTAATGGAGCTGGTCTTTTCAAAGATAGAAAATTAATAAAATGGCTCGACAAAGATACTTCACGCGGGATGAATTGGGCATCTGATGATATAAAAACTACCGTGATAAGCCTCGTCTGTGGTGAAAAAAAGGATGCCATTGCTATTAATTTGATACGATCAAAAACAACTTCTGATGTAAAAATAAACAAACAATAACCGGAGATCACCCTTACTGTCCATTCAGAAGGAATCATTTTAGAAAATAATTGTGCTATCGACCTTAGCAAATCGGAAAATCTTGAAAGATTAGAAGGACAATTGGAAGTACAGATCAAAAGAAATAGCGCAAGCATTAAAAACAGCACAAAAAGAAAAAACAGATGTCTTTAATTTTGGTGATCAAATTAACATTTCAAACAAAAACGTATGGAAAAAAATCCAATTCAAGTGGGAAAATAACATTTTTCCACACACAAACATCCACATAAACGTACAGGCTATTATTCGACGCACAGGTATGGTCACAAAGTCTTACAGATAAGTTTTATTAGAAAGAATGGATTTCTTAGGGAATGGAAAAAGCAAAAATAAGTGCCATTCAGTTGTTTTCTATGATGTTTATATTTGGCCTAGGGACATCTGCAGGCAAAGACATCTGGCTGTCTATACTTCTAGCCATGTGTGGTGGATTAGTTCTACTTCTCAATTACTTACTATTTATTTCGTACGTATCCTAATTTAACCTTTACACAATATGTAAAAGAAATTTTCGGGAAATATATGAATGGATCATTGCATGCTATTGTCTTTAATTTTTATATATTTGCGGTAGAAACATACGAGAATTTGGTGAACTATTGGTTTCATCAGTCTTGCCAAAAACCCCCTTAACTGTCATCGAATTAACAAAAACATGAAAAGATATGGAAAAGTTATTTGCAGAACAAGGTTCCCATCCATGTTCGAGAATTGGTTTTATTCGTTGAATATCTACATCTCCAGATACTAGAACAAAGAAATTCCCTATTGCTCCAAGCAGTATCAGTACAAATAAAAATATTTCTGCTGATCTGCCTACAACTTCTATTCCTAAATAGATAACATAGCAAATGACCAAGAAACGAAACCCTAATTGAATATCTAAAAATAACAGATTCAAAATGGATAATATTAAAACAAGAAATATCACTGAAAATACCTTTATGAAATTCATAAATGATAGTTCCTCATTCATTTTAAAAGTACATATATTATTTGTAAAAAAAGTTTTTTCATAAAGGTATTTCTATCCACTTGCCACTTAAAAACAAAATCATTGTAAGTTTTGACACTTCATACAACGAAAATCGCGATTTTTGTTGCCCATATTTTACGGTTATTTAATTTTGATATGAGGGAACCTAGTATAACGCGAAATAATGAATTGTAATTATGTAAGTTTAAAATAAGCATTAACAATACA
>NZ_JCAJZU010000016.1:0-7552 GCF_059510415.1 Shimazuella sp. NTD247
CCAAAACAGGCAGGCGGGCTAATTTTTCTTTCCAATAGTGCAATTCTTCCTGCATTCCCTCGGTTTCCATCCATGCCGCTTCTTGCCATGCATAATCCGCATATTGGATAGGCAACTCATCAAGTACAAAATCTTTTTTCTTGGAAATCGAAAGATAACTGGACCATAATTCTTGTAACAGTAGCTGCATCGACCAACCATCTGCAATTATGTGATGCAGATTGAGATGAAAAATAGTAACATTCTGTTCAATCCGATAGAGATATGCTCGATAAAGTGAATCTTGAATCAAATCAAAAGGTGTCTGAATATCCCTGTGTATAAAAGACATTGCCTCTTCAAAAGTACAATCTCTTATTTCTAGAAGATTACGGGCCGATCCAATCCGTTGATATACTTTACCTTGTTCTTCATAAAACACAGTACGTAATGTTTCATGTCTTTTTACAATCGAATCAAACGATTTTACAAATGCCTCTTCATCCAAAATGCCTTTTATTTGCATAGCAAGTGGAATATGGTATGCAACACTCTCTGGCTGCAACTGATGAAATATCCAAAGCCGCTCTTGCGCTGATGACAATGGTAATTTATTTGGTCGCTGTTTCTTCTCCAAACGCATAGAGGAAGATGAAATAGTAGTTTCTTCTTTGTTGTGTAGTAACGCTGCAATCGTTGGTGTCTCAAATAAATTTTTTAATCCAATAGATGAAAGCAATTGCTCGTTCATTTTTGCAACTACTTTTGTGGCGAGTAAGGAATGTCCGCCTAATGCAAAAAAGTTATCATGAAGTCCTACTTTTACTCCTAAAATTTCTTCCCATATTGATGCTATTCGTTTTTCCATACCGGTTTGAGGAGATACAAACGAATCGAATGATAAAGCATCCACACTTGGCAATAATTTTCGGTTCACTTTGCCATTTGCAGTGAAAGGAATCTTGTTCAGTGTCATGAAATGGGACGGAACCATATAACTCGGTAGTTTATCGTGCAAATAACTTCGAAGTTGGCTGTTTTGTATCTGTGCTTTTTGTTTAGGAACGACATAGGCAACTAATTGGCCAGCTTGTTCCAAAACAATTCCTTCTGATATTGTTTCATGTTGACGGAGTACGGCTTCGATCTCACCGAGTTCAATGCGAAACCCGCGGATTTTCACCTGTCTGTCGCTTCGTCCAACAAAATGCAGGTTGCCGTCAGGTAATCGTTTTACTAGATCACCTGTTTGATACAAGCGGCCGAAGATAGAATGATGGATAAACTTTTCGGCTGTTAGTGTTTCTTGTTGATAATATCCGATTGCTACACCAGGTCCGCCAACATATAACTCACCAATGACGCCTGAAGGCACTGGATTTCTATAGCGATCAAGTATATATGCAGACACATGATCGATAGATTTTCCAATCGGTGGAAGCGTTGCTTGTGTACCTTTCGGCAAAACCAAAGCAGTGGACACTACTGTATTTTCTGTTGGTCCATAGTGATTGACGACTTTAACTGGGAACTCTGCAGGTGGATAAACGCGTAAAACATCTCCTCCTGTGAGGATATATCGCAATGCCACATTCGTTGGCCATTTTTGTCCCAATAGTTGTTCTAACATGGGCGTCGGTAAAAAACTCACAGATATATTTTGATCAATCAAAAACATCTGTAATTTCTCCAAATCTAGTTTTGTCTCTTCATCAGGTATTACAAGTGTTCCACCAATAGCCAAAACAGGCCAAATTTCCCAAACAGAGGCATCGAAAGCTGGTCCTGCAATCAAACTAGTTCGATCGAGAGGAGTCAAGGAATAGGCACGACAATGCCATTCAACTAGATAAAGAAGTGATTCATGTGACACCATAACACCTTTTGGCAAACCAGTAGACCCAGAAGTGTAGATCATATAAGCAACTTCAGAAATAGGAGTAATCACGCCTAGTTCTCCTGTTGGCATTTGTTCCAATGTATCCTGTATTTGGTCAAAAATACGAACAATATCTTTTCCATCGAGTGGAAAAGTAGAATCCGTAATAAGTAGTCGCAAACTGGCATTTTCCATCAAATAAAGTATTCTATCTTTCGGATAAGCTGGATCAATTGGAACATAACTTGCTCCTACTTTTAAAATTGCAAGTGCTGAAAGAACCAGCTCACTAGAGCGCCCCAAACAAATACCTACAAAATCACCCGCTACAACTCCTTGACTTCGCAAATAGTGAGCCAATTTATTTGCTCTGCGGTTTAACTCCTCATAAGTGATCGATAGATTTCCATCTTCTATTGCGACAGCACTGGGAGAAGAAATTGCTTGAAACATAATTCGCTCCATCAGTGTTAATGACGAAATCAATTGCGGCGTAGATACTGGCGTCATGACCTCCGCTGTCTCTTCAACAGTCAACATATTTGCATTTGCAATCTTTTGCTCAGGATCAGCAATAAATGAATGTACTAATTGTGAGAAGTGTTCCAACAACCGCTTGATGGTGTCTTCTCGAAACAAATCGGTATTATACTCGCAGACTAACTCCACTCCAGACTTACTTTCTCCAATTGATAACGCCATATCATATTTTGAGGTTGTAATTGGTAATTCTTTTGCCACAAATCCGGAACGTTCGGATGAAATACTTTCTTGAAAAGTAAACATCACTTGGAACAAAGGAGAATAATCCATGCTTCGCTCAGGATCGAGTTCTTCTACTATTTTTTCAAATGGGATGGATTGGTGTTGATAAGCATCCAATGCTGTTTGTCGAATTTGCTGTACAAATGACCGGAAACTAAGATCCCTCGTGACACTTCCTCTTAATACAAGTGTGTTTGCAAAAAAACCAATCATTTCTTGTGTTTCTAGTAATTCTCTATTTGCTACTGGTGTTCCTACTGCAATGTCTTCTTGACCGCTGTAACGATGCAGTAAAACCTGAAAAACCGCTAATAATATCATAAAAAGTGTCGAATCTGTTTCTCTTGCTAGTTTACTCAGTTTTTTCCACACTTCTTTTTTGTTCCATGTAACAGAGACAGAAGCACCTTTGTAGGATTGGACTTTTGGTCTTGCGAAATCCGTTGGCAACTCCAATACAGACAAATCAGCTAATTGCTTGTTCCAATATGTCATATCTAACTGCTGTTTTTCTTGCCACACTACGTAATCCGCATATTGAACCGAACTCAGATCGTCAGGAATATTTCGTCCAGAAACCTTTGCTTCATATATTTCGCACAATTGTTCAAAGAACAAGTTAAAAGACCAACCATCTGTAATGATATGATGCATGACAACCAAGCAGTGTTTGCAATCTTTCGTCACAATTACACGCCACAATGGTCCTTTTGCTAAAGAAAATGGATATTTTGCTTCCATGTTTAATTGTTCCTCTTTATCTACCAAATAAAGCGGGATTTCGATTGACTTTGAAATAATCCTTACTGGATCACCGTCGTTTTCCAGATAATTAGTCCGTAAAATTTCATGACGTTCTGCCATTTGTTCCAAGGCAAACTTCCAAGCTGATAAATCCAATGGTACATCTCTAGTCCAGGAAATCGGAATATTATACACCGATTTGTCTGTCAAAAGCTTATCCATGAGCCATAGTCTTTTTTCTGCATGAGATAGGGCTAATGATTTGGAACGATCAGCAGGAATAATTGTTTGTTCCTTCATTTCTCCTGTTATATGAGGAGCAAACGAACGAATAGTTGGATAATCAAATACTACTTTTAGCGGCAATCTTACAGAAAATTTCCGATTAATACATGAAATAGCTCTTGTGACGAGCAACGAATGAGCTCCAAGCAAGAATACATTATCCGTTGTACTGATTTTTTCTAAATCCAAAATATCTTTCCAAATCGCACATAATTTTTGTTCTACTTCATTTTTTGGCGCTTCATAGGTAGAAGGAATGACAGGTTTTGGTAACGATGCCCGATCCAGTTTTCCATTTGTGGTGAGAGGCAGTTGATCAATCACAATAAATACATCTGGAATCATGTAAACAGGCAAACATCCCTTTAAAAATGATTTCCATGATGCAGTATTTTCCTGATCCGCCACTACATAAGCTATCAATTGCTTCTGTTGATTATTATTTGTATTCACTACAACAACAGCATCTTTAATAGAAGAATGAGATTGAAGTACTGCTTCGATCTCTCCAAGCTCAATACGATAACCATTAATTTTTACTTGATTATCTTTACGACCAACAAATGCAAGATTTCCGTCACTTAACCATTTTACTAAGTCCCCAGTTCGGTATATTCGACCAAACACAGGGTGTTCAACAAATCGTTCTGCCGTTATATCCGGTTGATTCCAATATTCTTGAGCGAGCCCATTCCCGCCAATCCACAATTCACCGGTAACACCGATTGGTGTTAATTTTTGATCGGTATCCAATACATAAACTTTTCTTCCAGCAATAGGCTTGCCAATCGGCGGCAAAAAGTCATCCTTTGTGTCTAGTGCAATACATGTTGTAATAACTGTGCTTTCTGTCGGTCCGTACAGATTAACCACACGTGCTGGAAAATGATCATTGGGATAGCGCCGTAATTGATCTCCTCCAGTCCATATGGTATGAAGAGTAGTACTTGACCCCCATTTTTGCTCCATTATTTGTTCCAGCAACGGAGTCGGGAGAAAACATTGCGTGATCTCTTTCTCGATCAACCATTGCTGTAATGCTTCTACATTTCGCTTCGTAAACTCATCTGGAATAAAGAGTATGGATCCAGCTGCAAGTGAAGACCATATTTCCCAAATTGAAGCGTCAAATGCTGTGCCTGCAATCATCGTAGTATGATCTTGTATGTTCAGATCGTAAGTTTGTATTTGCCATTTGATTAATTCACTTAATGAACGGTGTTCAATAACTACTCCTTTTGGCAGACCAGTTGAACCGGAAGTATAGATGATATAAGCCGCTTGATCTTCCTGAATCAAAACATTTGGCGATTCAGCAGAAAGCATAGACCATTGCTGATCATCGCATCCTAAAACAATGCTTTGCCCTGAAAGAAGCAGATCTTTGGATGAACTGTCTGTTAGCGTGAGTATTACTTTTGCATCTGCTAGTTGATATTGAAGACGATCGATCGGATTAGCAGGGTCAAGCGGTACATATGCTGCTCCTGTTTTTAAAACAGCCAATTGGGCAACTACCATTGCAATAGAACGTTCCATTACAATTGCAATACGTGAAGAAGCATTTACACCTTGTTGAAGAAGATAGTGAGCTAACTGATTTGCTCTATTTTCTAGCATGTAATAAGAAAGATCTTCATTATCCGTTACCAATGCCAATTGATGAGGATGTTTTCTTGCTTGGTCTTCTATTAAACTAGGTATAGAGACAAATTCATTTTCCTCTACCGTTTTTCCAGCCCATGAAAGAAGTAATTGTTCTTCCTCTGAACTATGAAAGATAAGTGAATCCAATGTTTGCTTTGGATTGTTCATCATCTGATCCAACAAGGATACAAAACAGTTTTGAAGCCTTTGAATATCTGTTATCGCAAAACGATCTACATGATACATCCATTTCAATTGGAGCTGCTCACCTAGTGCTGCAACTACAGTCAATGGATAATGAACTTCTTCTTTTCCATGAGTAAAACGTATAACGAGATCTGTTTGTTTTGCTTGTTGTCGTGCTGGATAATTTTCAAATACAAACAAATAATCAAAAAGGTTTTCTGTTGCTGGCATATCACTCCATCGATGGATATCGATAAGAGAGCAATATTCAAACTGCCTCATATTTTGAAATGATTTTTGCAAGTGATCCAACCAATTACAGACAGAGATATTTCCTCCTACCTTCACTCTAACCGGTAATGTATTAATCATCATTCCTACCATTGTTTCTACACCACGAAGTTCTGCAGGTCTTCCTGATACAGTTGTTCCATATACCAAATCGGTTTCTCCACTAAACGCTCGAAGAAGAAGCGACCATGTTCCCTGTAAAAAAGTGTGCAATGTAATCTGATACGCTTTACAAAATGCAACCAGATCTGCTGTTTTTTCAGATGACAAAGACAGATACGATTCTTCCGCCCTGCGGTTCTTCGCTTTTGAATGTTTGGCTATGCTCAATTGCATCGATGTATTATATCCAGCGAGTTGCTTTTGCCAATATACCTTCGCTTCTTGTCTGTCCTGTTTGGATATCCATTCCATATAATCCGAAAAAGATCGTGCTATTGGTAAATTCACTTGTCGCTGTTGTACTATCTCTTCATAGATCGTCATTAATTCATTTAATAACAATGGCATACTCCAACCATCAATTAACAAATGATGATAACTCCATATCACTTGGAAACAATCATCAGATAAACGAAAAAGATGTACACGTGATAATGCTTTTTCTTGCAGTTGAAAACCACATTTTCGATCCTGCTTAAAATAAGTTTCAATTATTTCCTGTTGCACTGTTGTGGTCATATCACGCAGGTCTTTATAGCCCCAATCCAAATTTCCTTCCTGATATACCATTTGATGAGCAGTGGAGAGACCTTCCCAGTGAAAAGATGTACGCAAAACTGCATTTCTTTGCACCAAAACTTGCCATGCCTCTTTATATAAGGAAAGATCAAGGCTGCCTTCTAATACAAAACCGATTTGTACTACATATTCTTTAATATCCTGTTGATACAAAGAATGAAAGAGCATTCCATTTTGTAACGGAGACAAGGGATAAACCGATTCTATATTTTTTCCAGCAAACTCCTTCAGCTCATTTTTTTGCAATTGTGCTAAAGGAAAATCAGATAAGGCATATTGCTTTAAGATTATGCCTTGTAAGTATTGAATCCCTGCTTTAAATGCATCAATAAATAATAGAATCGACTCATCACGAAAGATATTTTCACTATACAAAATAGTGATTTGTAACTTTCCTTCTAATAACACTGCGATTACATCAATCAAGTGAGCACGAACTGATTCAGGTGCACTTGCTTTCCCAACATTTTCAGTGGCTATTTCTTGAATAAAATTGGACTTTATTCCATCTGATTTAGTTAAAAACTGTCCCAAATAATTAAAACTGATCCATGCATCTTTCTTTGGCAAGGGATTTGCGTGCATATAACACAACAAACCATAACTCATCGCTATCTTACTGTAATAGCGATGTATATCTTTTGTTTCATTTAATATTTCTTCCATCTGAGGCGAAGCGACTAACTCAACAGGATAAAGTGAGGTAAACCATCCGACTGTCCGAGATAAATCAATGTCACCTTGCTCATCACGCCCATGCCCTTCCATATGAATGACATGTTTCTTTTCACCTGTCCATTGATAAAGCGCATTGGAAAGTGCCGTTAATAAGAGTTCTTCTGTAGAAGCGTGAGTACGTTGAGTTGTTTGTGTAATTAACGTATTTGTCTCTTCTTGCGATAAGACAAATTGCATTTGTTTCACAGAGGATTCTGTATTTTCCCCTGCAGTATCTGTTGGAAGTATGCTGATTTGTTGCTTCTCCCATATCTCTCGCTGTGATTCTACTTCTTCTGTCTGAGCACATTCTTGCAA
>NZ_JCAJZU010000017.1:0-6171 GCF_059510415.1 Shimazuella sp. NTD247
GACGTAGCAACAAAAACTATGTTCAACCGTGGGGCTCACGGAGTTAGCTTGGTAATGAAGTAGTCAGAAGGCAACCGTCCCAAGAATCACATGGCTTCAGCCATGTGGAGTGTCAAATTATTTATCTTTAAGGAATGCTTCCACTTCTATCTCTACTAATAAATCAGGATCAATTAGTCCTTTTACTTCAACCATAGTAGCAACAGGTTGTATTTCTTGAAAAAACTCTCCATGTGCTTTTCCGATTTCTTCCCATTTTGAGATATCTGTTACAAACATTCTGGTACGGATGACATCTGACATATTTGCCCCTAATTGCCTCAACGCATTTTCTATCGTTTGTAAAATAAATATGGTTTGCTCATAGGCATTCCCTGCACCTACTACTTTTCCTTCCTTCATTGCTGTTGTGCCTGCTACTTCAATCCGGCTCCCTACTCGTAAAGCCCGACAATAACCTACTTCAGATTCCCATGGTGCCCCTGTGAAAACTTTTTGTATTTGCATGCTTCTCATCCTCGCAATAGTTTATTTTCCGGATTTACCATTCTCTCTAATCGTTTATACTCTTCAAATTTTTCTTTACTAGCAGTTTCGCGATGCATATAAATATGCAAATATAAATAACGAAAATTGGTATAAAATTTGAGAAAGAAATTGATCTGATCTTCCCAATCATCTTCTAAATCGTTTTCGCACAGGTAGCCAAACATAAATTTATGTAAAAACTCTTGTTTAAATGTGCTCTGTTCGTATTCCGATACATAATACAGGGCATGATATAGAGCAATGGCGATATCGTATGTATACCAGTGATATTTGACATGATTCAAGTCGAATATAACTAATTCTCTATTTTTGTTGAGAAGGAAATTTCGGTTACTAAATTCATTATGGATGAGTCCGTATGTTTTACTGTTTTTCGGCAATTGGCTTGCTGTTTCTCGGAGCTCTACCCATCGGTCTTGTACGAGTTTTGGTGCAGTTGAGAGATCTCGATGATAAATTTCTCCTTGATCCCAATCATCAAAAGGGGTATCCATTTCTTGCAGATGGAACTTTTTAGAGATGGCATGCATTTTTCCCATCTCTTGACCCCATCGTGTAAATAAATACTCATTCCAATGGATGAAGTCTGTTTGCTTATTGTTTATTTTTTCTCCTTCTGCCTTTTCGTAGGAAATAGCACAACAAGGAATGGGGAGCGTATGTATCACTTCAATGGTATTTCCTCTTTTGGATAGTATATTTTTTGGGATATTAATTCCGTTTTTTCGTAAAAATTGTATCCATTTCATTTCAGATCGTATCATATTGCGATCTTTGTTTGCGGAAGGAATCAGTTTCAGAATATATTCTTCACCATCACGTTCGTATTGAAAAACATTTTGGTAAAAACCACCTATACAGGTACAAGACAATTCGCTGCCGTGAAATCGACGAACAGCTTCGTTCACGATATCTTGTTTCCACATTCGCTTTCATCACCATGCTTTCTTGTTCGGTTAATCATCTTATTTATTATAACAAAAGAAAATTTTTATCTGTGGTAGATATGTCTTATGAATAAAAAAACATTCCGCCTATATCTTGACCTTAATGTTCGTATATGATTATATTTTTGTTAGAAATAATCCATAATATGTTCGTTTTTGAAGGAAAACATTGGAGGTAGCTATGAATCAACAATTGGAGCGTGTGGTTGTTTTAGATTTTGGAGGTCAATATAATCAACTGATTTCTAGAAGAATACGAGATTTAGGTGTGTTTAGTGAATTGCTTCCTCATAACATTACTGCAGAAGAACTCAAGCAACATAAACCTTCAGGAATTATTTTTTCTGGTGGACCAAATAGCATATATGAAGAGGGTGCACTTAAGTGTGATCCTGCTCTTTTTGATATGGGTGTGCCAATCTTAGGGATATGTTATGGCATGCAATTAATAGCTGCTCACTTTGGTGCAAAAGTAGATCGAGCACATAAACGAGAATACGGGAAAGCAGAACTTGAAGTTGTTGGGAACAGCAAATTATTTGCATCATTTGGGGCGAAAGAGCAAGTATGGATGAGCCATAGTGATGTTCTGATTGCTCCCCCAACTGGTTTTGAAGTCATTGGAAAGACAGATTCTGCTCCAATCGCAGCAATGATGGATGAAAAACGGAATTATTATGCTGTTCAATTTCATCCAGAAGTCCAACATACAACAAATGGTAACGAAATGCTTAAACAATTTTTATTTGCAATCTGTGGCTGTAAAGGCGATTGGACAATGGAGACATTTATGGAAGACGCAATTGCAGATATTAAAAAACGTGTCGGAGATAAACGGGTACTCTGTGCGCTTAGTGGTGGGGTAGATTCTTCTGTAGTAGCAGTGCTTATTCATAAAGCGATCGGAGATCAGTTGACATGTATGTTTGTCGATCATGGACTTCTTCGCAAAGGGGAAGCAGAGGGTGTTGTTTCCACATTCCGTGATCATTTCCATATGAACTTTGTCAAAATCGATGCGAAAGATCGCTTTCTCGGTAAACTTGCTGGGGTATCTGATCCAGAGCAAAAGCGGAAAATAATTGGAAACGAGTTTATTTATGTTTTTGAGGAAGAATCATCGAAATTAGGAAAACATGATTTTTTAGGCCAAGGAACACTATATACCGATATCATTGAATCTGGCACGGAAACTGCTCATACCATAAAATCCCATCATAATGTTGGTGGACTGCCAGAGGAAATGAGTATGGAGTTAATTGAACCGCTTAATACGTTATTTAAAGATGAGGTTCGCAAATTAGGAGAAGAATTGGGTATTTCCCGGGAAATTGTCTGGCGTCAACCATTTCCAGGTCCAGGTCTTGCTATCCGTGTAATTGGTGAAGTTACAGAGGAAAAATTACAGATTGTCCGAGATTCCGATGCTATTTTACGAGAAGAAATTGCAAAAACAGGTTTGGACAATGAAATTTGGCAGTATTTCACTGCACTTCCTGATTTTAAAAGTGTTGGTGTTATGGGTGATGTTCGGACTTATGCTTACACAGTAGGCATACGTGCAGTTACCTCCATTGATGGGATGACAGCTGATTGGGCGAGAATCCCTTATGATATTTTGGAAAAAATATCTACGCGGATTGTAAATGAAGTGGATCATGTGAACCGTGTCGTTTATGATGTTACCTCCAAACCGCCATCGACAATTGAATGGGAATAGCATTATAGAAAAGAGGATTTCGGCATGACAGAAAATCAATCAACTAGTTCTGGATTTTTCAAATTAAAAGAAAATAATACAAATGTTAGAACCGAAATTTTAGCAGGTGTTACCACTTTTTTTGCTATGGCTTATATCATTTTGGTAAATCCTAGTTTGCTCAGTAAAACCGGTATGGATTTTGGAGCTGTATTCGTCGCGACTTGTCTTTCCGCAGCTCTTGGTTCCCTTTTGATGGGCTTAATTGCAAATTATCCGATTGCGTTAGCTCCTGGAATGGGATTAAATGCATATTTTACTTTTACCGTTTGTTTAGGCATGGGAGTGCCGTGGCAAAAAGCACTTGGAGCAGTTTTTATTTCTGGGGTCATTTTTTTGTTACTTACTGTAACAAAAGTAAGGGAAATGATTATTAACTCTATTCCATCTTCGTTGAAATATGCAGTATCAGCTGGAATTGGTATTTTTGTAGCTTTTCTTGGTTTGAAAAATGCTGGTGTTATTGTTGCAAATGAAGCGACATTTGTAGCTCTAAGTCCAAAACTTGCATATGATCCCCAGTTGTTACTTACTATTTTTGGATTGATATTTACCGTTATTCTCATGCTTCGAAAAGTTACTGGTGCAATCTTTATCGGAATGGTTGTAACAGGAATTGTCGGAGTGATTACTGGATTAATCGCACCTCCAACAGGTATTTTTTCTGCACCACCTAGCATAGCACCTACATTTTTGAAAATGGATATTGCTGGTGCATTTGACTTGGGATTAGTAACCATCGTTTTTTCTTTCTTGTTTGTTGATTTATTTGATAACGCTGGTACACTAGTAGGAGTGGCAAATCAAGCTGGATTTTTGAAAGATAACAAGTTACCAAGAGCGGGTCGGGCATTGGTTACTGATTCGTTAGCAACGATGGCAGGAGCCACGATGGGAACGAGTACAGTTACATCTTATGTAGAATCTACTTCTGGGGTTGCTTCTGGAGGAAGGACAGGGCTTACTTCAGTAGTTACGGCGATTTGTTTAGCTCTTTCTGTGTTTTTCTTTCCATTGGTGAAAGCTTTTGCTGGTGTTGCTGCTATCACTTCTCCAGCATTGATTATTGTTGGTGTATTAATGGCCAGTAGCTTAAAAAACATAAAGTGGGATGATTTTGCAGTAGCGTTACCGGCATTTCTTACTGTCATCATGATGCCCCTAACATATAGTATCGCTACTGGAATTGCAATTGGATTTATTATGTATCCTATCTGTCAATTGGTTGTCGGGAAAGGCAAAAAAGTTCACCCGATCATGTATATATTAGCGGTGTTGTTCGTTTTACGTTTTATTTTCATCGAATCTATTTAATAAAAATCCCCTTGTTCCATACAAGGGGATTTTTATTGTATAAAACAAAGTTTTATCTAGTGGGAAATGTTCCGTTTGTTCAAATTATTATAGAAAAAGCCTTGACCAAACTTTCATAAACTATTAACATTATCTTTACAAGTAGATGGTTGTTCTACTTGGTGAATACTTGACTCACTAGGAGGGTATCAGTTTATGATCAAATCCATTGAAGTGAAGAAAGTAGATTCATTGGGGCCATACCCATAGTAAAAGAAACAAAATACTTAGACTGGAAATGGAAAAAAGCTTCAGTGACTTTCTGAGGGGGGATTCTATTGGAGTTCCAAAGCAGTAGTTATCAGCAAGCGAAAGGTCCGTATCCTTAGTTGTATAGAAAGAAAGCCACCGCAAAACGGTGGCTTTTTCTTGTGTATAATGAATCCGCCAAGTAGAAATGTTAATAGGTAGGGGGTTATTAGACATGTTGATATTTCTACTTACTTGTTGGCTAAGTTTTTTCCCGTCTTCTGACGTTTCTGAAATAAATCATATGTTTCAAATGAAACAAATGGCAGTGAATAAAGGGGATTTATCCTCTTTTATATCGACAATTTATTTTGATGACCATTATCGACAAGAACAAAAACGCTGGTTTGAAGACGCTGTTCAATTTATTGATCCCAATTCTTTTCAAATTAAAACAAAGCAGTATAAAAAGCTAAATAAAAATTTTTATCGAGTTGAAATCATCCAATCGTATAGAAAAAACAATAAGCAGTATATATTGCAGTATCCTACTTACGTAATAAGAACAAAAAATGGCTGGCAAGATGCAGATTCATTGGGATATGAATTTCATAGAAACAATTTGACTGTCAGATACAGCGACTTCCATTTGGAGAGCCAAGCAAAGAGTTCGTTGGATGTATTGGTTAAAATATCACATATACTAAATCAAAAATGGAACTGGAACTCAAAGCAGATAGAGGCGAAGTTGTATCAAAATCCAGAAGTATTTCGACAATCTGTTAAGTTATCTTTACCAAGTTGGGCTGGAGGCTGGAATGAAGCAAAGCAATCGATAAAATTAGTAGTTGGAAAAACAGATACGACTTCTTTGCGCCATGGACTCGCACACGAATATACTCATCAGTTGCTAAGTGATATGACAAATGACAATGCATCTTATTGGCTGCAAGAAGGTGCTGCAATGTATTATGAAGCTTTTTTTACAGGTGAGAAACCTCATATCGATCGGGATTTTAGGCCATATAAAATCAAACAGCTGGAGAGAATGAATCTAGAGCAGTTAAATGATCATGAGGCATATCGCTACTACTTGTCTTGTTATGTACAATTTCAATTTTTAGCTGATCATTTTGGTGAGAAAAAAATAGCTTCTGTTTTGCGCCAATTACACCAATTTCCTTACAAAGATGCAGATAGTGCCCAAAAACAAGCATTGACCAATCAAAGAACTGAGGAAATACTACTAAAAAATAGGATCTCCTATCATTAAGCTGGTCCTTCCACCTAAAATACGATGGAGATAATGAAGAAAAGAAAAAGTTAATATAAAAAAAGTGTTGACTTATTACAATGGAGCATGTTATATTATTT
>NZ_JCAJZU010000018.1:0-4242 GCF_059510415.1 Shimazuella sp. NTD247
CTAGGAAGGGTTTTTTCTTATTGCTTTATCAGTATCACTGCTGTGAGTTTTTATCCATGTTATGATTTATCTACAAGCCGCCAAAAGGAGGAGCACAATTACTTCGACAGTAAACGTAATCATTTTTACTTTTTCCAACATGACCTGAAGGTAAAGGGGGAAATCTACTGCGGTTTGCCGGCTTACGCCTTCGATACTCTGCTGTTGATCCCAGAAGAAGGAGTTGTGGAGCGATCGGACGGACCTTCAACAACCATCGAACGAGTCTCTTGTCCTTTCAGCTACCAGTGCGGTTGAGCTGTCTCCCTCAGGGGGGCAGCTCCTCGAAATTTGTAGCATACAATTTTTTTTACATTACCAATGACGAAATTACTGAAATTAATAATAATAGATTTTTCTTATTCCATACCCATATAAACTGGACGATAAATGAAAGAGCTGTATCCTTTTAAGAAAATACAGCTCCTTCATTATTTTCTTTGTAAATCAACAGTGATAGGTAAGTTTGCATGTCTGATTTCATATCCAATTAAGATTTACTAACATTTAAGGTCTGCCCGTGAGCATGCGGATCAGGACATTTGGATCTGGTTTGATAAATTCTTCATCATTATTTAAATTTAGTGCCATCAGTCCAGATTGTACGGTGAGAAAAGAAGTCACGATTTTATTAGGGTCACCGGGTGCGAACTCACCAAGTTCTTGTCCTTCTTTAAATAGTGGTACTAATTTATCAAAAAGTTCAGTGCCAAGGAAGTGTTCTTTGGCGATTGTTTTTAATTTATCAGGTACTTCTTCCGATAAAAGAACTTGGTGGATCAGCAGAAAATAGTATTGCTCTTCTTCTTTAAAATCCAGCATATTTTTAAACTTTTCCAAGGGAGTTCCAGGTGAATGTTTTATTTCTTGAATTCCACTTTCTAATTCATGTATTACTTTATGAATGAGAGTTTCTAGAAATTCATCTTTCGATTTGTAGTAATGGTAAAGAAGTCCTTTACTAATACCTGCTTCGGAAGCAATTGTGGATAACTTTGTGCCAATGTATCCTTTACGGGCAAAGATTTTCAGCCCGACTCGAAGTATCTGTTCAATTCGATTATCGCGGATTTGTTTAAACTGTTCTTCACTTAATGGAGACATCACATGCATTCCTTTGTTTAAATTTATCAGTATTATTATAAGGAAAGAAACGCATCAATACAAAAGAGACTTTTATTTCTTACTTTCTAAGGCGTTCTTAGCGAGTAGATCTTCTACTGTTTCCTTAATGATTTGATCGAAGTTTGTATGTTGATAATCGTACACATCTGGATAGATGGATTCTCTTCGAATCGTTTTCCCAGTCAACGGATAAGCAGAAGCAGCATTTTTATTGAAAAACTTGCCCATCCACATCATATATTTTGGCATTATTTTAGTCGGTGGAGTAAATCCAAGATGGGAAAAGTGACGGTGAATCGCTTTAGGTAAATCTACAAACTCTCCTCTGGCTGCTATGCTGATATGCCGATTTCCATTCGTTTCTTCTTTGTCCATGATCGCAATATGCATACGAGCACAGTCGCGAACATCTACTACATCTGCTGACATATCTGGTTGCATGGGCTGTTTGCCTTCGGCAATATCTTTTATCATTTCTTGGGTGAAAGATACAGTTGGCAGACAAGAAGGTCCAAAGATGAAAACCGGATTAATCGTAGATAGTTTCACATGATTGGGATTTAACTGTTTGTCTTGAGCCATATCCCAAGCGAGTTTTTCTGCAAGTGTTTTACTGCGAAAATATTCACTTATATTTTTTGGATTTGTCCAATCGTTCTCGGTAAAGAGAGTCTTGGTTGCAGGGTGTCCAAAAATAATTGCGGATTCAGAGCTAGTGACTACTACTTTTTTTACGGTATTGGATAGAAAAGAAGCTTGTAAAGCGTATTTGGTTCCTTGTGTTGCACTTTCAATCAAGTTTTTTTCTGTCTTTTTTGCCTGTGGACTAGCCACATGGAAGACCCATTTGCAGCCTGCAACAGCTTCATTCCAGCCTTCCTCTTTTCGTAAATCTGCATCTACCAGTTCAATTCCTGGTAAGTTTTCTTTTATCATGTTCACTTTTTTCTCATCTTTTGTATTGCGAATGGTGCCTCTTACATGAAATCCATCCTGCAATAAATACTTTCCAATCCAAGATGCTACATATCCTGTTATTCCTGTTACTAAGCATAAGTCGCCTTTTTCCATATTTTTGTATTCCATTGTAATCATCCTCTACATTTTTTTGACCGGTTCGACCGTTCAATAAAAATATATCGTGCTTTTTATTTTCTGTCAACTAATTTTATTCATAGAGTGAATAAATAAATTGATTGATGATGAAATTGCTTGATTTACTCAACTAAAACACAAATCTCGCTTATTCATTGATATACCAAGTAGAGTTATTTTCTGCGTCTGTAACAGAGTAATTTAAAAAATGATTCCCAAGGTACACATGTGTTTTAACTACTGGTGTAATAAGTTCTAAAGAAATAGAATGTGGTCTAATCAGTATATTTTTATGAAAAATTTTTTATTATTCCAGATTCGTTGGGGCAGTAATATTCTAATATCGCTTACTAAGAATGATTCTTTGAATTCATTTCTCAGGAAGTAAATGATATATTTATGAAGTTTTAATGATAAATTAATATTTATTCTCTTTGTTGCATTTATAATTTATATAATCCTATTTGAAATTTCAATAAATCAAATAGGTAAATCAGGAGGTGTAGAGAAGTGAAGAAAGTAAAATTTGCCGGATTAACTTTTCTGTTTGTGCTTTCTATTTTCGCCTCTGGGTTAGTATGGGACTTTTCTAAGGCATACGCATTAGATTATCCTAGTGATACTGATCCATATAAAACTGGCTGTGCGTACAATCAGCCAATCACTTATGCGACAAAGTATATCGTTAAAAGCGGGAAAACGATTGGATATGTTCAGCTTAAAGGAAGTGCAGGATGTCACACTGCTTGGGCCTATATCAAACTTTATAGTCCAGCGCCAAGCAATCGCTATGCGGATGTATATATTCAACGAAGTGATGGAGCATTACGCGGTTGTGAGAACTTTGGAGGTAACGGAGAAGTAAACACAGGACAAACTTCCTGTTATACACCGCAACTTTGGGATAAAAGCCCTTATTCTGCATATGCTCATGGGTTTGTAGATCAGTTAGGAAATACAGTAAGTGCAAAAACAGGTTCCTATTAAGTAGAGAAAAACTCATTTTTAAAATCGTACGTATGATGGAGTTTCTAAAAATAGCAATAATGAAAAATAGATATTCATTTCAAATTTAGGAACAAAGTGACTCCCTTTCTGATAAGAGGGGGTTTTTTATGTTTTTCGAGAGCTGATTTGAATGTTTTTATTACAGGAGATTTTTACAATTTAAAAAATAGATTATAATAAACTAGTAAGAAATAGGTTCCACGATAGGGAGAAAAAATGCCCCCTTTCCGATCAGAAGTTTATACGGATGTCCAAGTAAAACATCTTCCTCCAGGAAAGTATAAAGTAGAAAAAAATACGGATCCTCTCTATGAGGTGATCACAATTAATGGGATACAGCGGATCACCATTCATCCTGACCATGTACTTCTAAATGATGCAAACGGGAAGTTTGTGACGATGCTAGAAAAAGGACAAGCTCAACTGAATGATGTTGGGGTAATTGTTCAGACATTCTAAAAAAGAAAATGTCTAGACACAAAGGAATTTGTGTCTAGACACCAAATGCAAATTATAGTAAACATTTGATATATATTTTGTTAAGTCAATTAATTGTTCGAGATTTTTATGTTATAGTTATTTACAAAATAGAAACCACCAGATATTGGAGGAAGAATGTCTTCCACTTCAGTAGAATTGCGAATCAAAAAAGTCTCCAATAACAAAATCGATCCTATCATGGGTCAAGGGATGTTTGAAGTGTCCCTCCTTCATCGAGGAAAGGTAGAGCGTGTTCTGCGAATCGAAGGAGATCGAAAATCGCAGTATGTTTTTCGACGTACCAGTAAAAATAGAGGTGCAATCTATAGCTCCCGTGGTGATGCCTACTACTTCGACACTCTTACGCTAAAGCCCGAACTTGGGATAGTCGAACGGAAAGACGGTCCTTTCGACACTCATGATGCTTATCTACTGGCGTTCTGATGCTAAGAGCTGCATCCGTTTACGGATGCAGCTCCATGATTATAATCTTGC
>NZ_JCAJZU010000019.1:0-4000 GCF_059510415.1 Shimazuella sp. NTD247
GATATAGATTTTTGTATAAAATACTATGGACAAATAGGAGGTAGATAAGAACATGGAAGACAAAAATTCCTTAAAAAAGAGGCTAAACCGTATTCAATATGAAGTAACGCAAAATAATGCAACAGAGCCTCCTTTTCAAAATGAATTTTGGGATCATGAAGAGGAAGGAATTTATGTAGATATTGTTTCTGGCAAACCTCTTTTCAGTTCTCGAGATAAATTTGATGCAGGGTGTGGCTGGCCAAGCTTTACGAAGCCAATTGAAGAAAAAGAGGTTGTAGAAAAGACTGATTACACACATAATATGATTCGCACGGAGGTGAGAAGTAAAGAAGCTGATTCCCATTTGGGACATGTGTTTCCTGATGGTCCTGGACCTGAAGGACTACGTTACTGCATAAATTCAGCTGCACTCCGTTTTGTTCCTAAAAAGGATTTGGAGAAAGAAGGCTATGGAGCTTATCTTTCGTTGTTTTCATAAAAATGCCTCTGTACTTAGAGGCATTTTTTATTTTTATATTAAACTATTCTTTTTTCTTTAAGATGGGAGAGGGTTTGTTTTAATTTAAAACCCAAAATTCAGCTTTAATTTCAGGTTCGGGACATAAGAAGCATCTTCTTATGTCCCGAAATTTCATCAACTAATTTGCATTGACGTTTTCGAATCAGGGATGGCGTGATAACCCTTGCGGTGATACGGATCACTAATACGTAGGACTAGCTTATATTCTTTTTCAACCGCCTTACCGTCTTTAACTGGACAAACATGAATGGAAATAGTGGTGAAAGCGGGGTTATAGTCACAATCGTCGAGAATGACAAGGAACTGGAGATCCTTCTCACGCCATGTCATCCGGTACGTTTCTGTGACTGTCCTACTTACGATGTCTTTTTCCGTCAATCCAGGGAAACTCACCGCTGAGTTCAGTTTCATGGACACTCCTGTTTCGATAGTGAGATATTGGATTTCAATATCTCTATATTCCATTTTAAATCACTATAAAAAAATTACAATTAATTCGTTTATTTTCGTTCGAATATGGTTAAACGCCTATTTTAACATTGGTGATGGTAACGAAAAACAAGAGGCACTCATTGTAACAAATAAATAAACCATAATGAGTTAAAATTTTCCACCATATATCAAATATTCTCTGATTTATTACCACATAATCTTCAAAACTTCTCTTTATAATGGGATTTATGTGTTGATCATCAGGGGCATCATTTTGATAGGAAAAAAACAAATCTCGAAAGAAATTGTGGATTATTTTACTTGTTCTGTTGCGGTCATCGAGGGAACAATGGAATAACTGGTGTGGATATCTATCGGATGAAGTTCAAGGTAGAGGAAACTGAAGTAATGATGCTTATTCAACTAAAACAAACAACGAAGACATACAATATGGTCTGTTAAGTATTTTATACTGCCAATCGTGTTAATATGACTGTTGGAAAGCCATTATCATCGTTACACACGAAGAGGAATTCGGGCATCATGCTGGATGCATTATTCGATTTCCAGATGGTAATATTTACAAGGGTCAACGTAGCTTTTGGTATCGTAATAGGTATCTTTGGTTCTTGGATGGCAGGCATATTCATGCAAAGTGATGTTCCTATCAGTTTTACAGCTGTTTGGCTTTCTTTTGTTGTGTCTTTAGTAATTGGATTGGTTTTTGGTTTGTATCCTGCATATCGAGCAGCTAAGTTATCTCCTATTTTGGCTCTACGCTATGAGTAAAATGGTAAACATGCAATTATCAAGAGGGTGTAAAAAATGAAAACATCGGTATTGGTTGTTGATGACGAACAAAAAGTGATCAATGTGATTCAGCCTTATTTGGCACAAGAAGGTTTTGATGTGATAACTGCTACGACTGGCAATCAAGCAATTAAAGCTGTATCTGATAAAAATCCAGATATTGTTATATTGGATTGGATGCTGCCAGAAATGAGCGGTTTGGAAGTTTGCCGGCAGATCAGAAGAAATTCACATGTGGCTATTATTATGTTAACTGCAAAAACGGATGAAATGGATCGGGTTGTTGGGTTAGAAGTTGGTGCAGACGATTATATGACCAAACCTTTCAGTCTACGGGAACTTGCTGCTCGCATTCGTTCTGTGTTAAGAAGAACCAATCCATCTTCTTTGAAGTTTCCTATCATCCAACGGGGGGATATTGTAATAGATGAGGAGAAGCATATTGTGCTGAAACAAGGACAGGAAGTGACGTTGACTCCTGCTGAATTCCAGATCCTTCTTACTCTGGCCTCTAGACCAGGAGTAGTTTATAGTAGACTGCAATTGCTTCAAGTCGTAACAGGAGATACCTATCTCAGTTATGAGAGAAGCATCGATAGCCATATAAGCCACCTGCGGAAAAAAATTGAAGATGATCTATCAAATCCTCGTTTTGTACAGACGGTGCATGGTGTTGGATACCGTTTTGGAGATATTCAATGAAGTTCCGAAATAAATTGATTATAAGTTTGTTAGTTCTGATTGTCTTTTTAGGATCTGCATACTATGCAATCACCTATTTGTATACTCAGCAAATGCTTGAAAGTTATACGAAAAATATGAGACAAGCTAGTGCAGAACAATGGTCTAATCAGTTAGCTTATTATTATCAGGAAAACGGTTATTCTTGGTTTGGGGTTGATGAATTCGTTCATTTTTTAGCAAACCAAAACCGAGGCGATCGTGATCGGATGGAAAGTTTTGTTTTGACAGATGTTTATGGCAATGTACTATCACAATTTGGTCCAATTAACCAAAAAAATGATGATATTATCACCGTAAATATTATGATCGGCAATGATAAAATCGGAATTCTTAAGTTGGCCACTAGTATTTCAAACAGACTCAATATTATGGAACAGACAGTTTTCCATTCAATGAAGATGGGTACGTTTATTGGTATAATCATCACTTCTTTTATTGCATTGCTGGTAGGGATTTGGTTGTCTCGCCTGATTTCCAATCCGTTGCAATCGATGATTCGAAGTATGAAAAAAATTAAAGATGGAGATTTACAAGCAAGATTAGATATTCAAACAAATGATGAATTTGGAGAAGTAGGCGAGACGTTCAATCTGATGACCAATCGGTTATATCGAACAGAACAAGCAAGAAGTCATCTGGTAGCAGATGTGGCCCATGAACTTCGTACACCGTTAACAATTATTCAGGGTCAAATGGAATTAATCCAACAAGGAATAAAAAAAGCAGAGCCGGAAACATTATTGCCAATTCAAGATGAGGTTGCTCGTTTGATTCATTTGGTTCAAGATTTGCATCAATTGTCTTTAGCGGAAGTAGGACAGTTACCTTTGAAGAAGATGGATGTAGATATAAATAGCTTGTTAACCAATATTGTCAGTATGTATCAATTGGAAGCATCAGAAAAGAATATTAATTTACGGATAGAACATTTGAACAATAATATATTGCCATTGCTGTTTATTGATCCGAACCGAATCACACAAGTATTTGTTAATCTGATTTCCAACGCTCTTCGTCACACTCCAACTGGAGGGAGAGTATTGGTTCAGTTGGAAGTAGGAGCTCAAGATGTTTTTATCCATGTTAGAGATAATGGGAACGGCATCGTTGCAGATCATCTTCCATATATTTTTGATCGATTTTACCGAGCTGACCAAGATCGATCAAGAGAACATGGAGGAATGGGTTTAGGCTTAGCGATCGCAAAAGAATACATTGAGGCCCACGGTGGGGAGATATCAGTAAAAAGTGTAAAGGGAGAGGGTACAATCTTCAGTATTCGGTTGAGGTATTGAAACAGAGTTGATAGTTGCGAGCTTTTGCTAGTAGCAAGAGCTTTTTTAAGTTTATACCATCACTTGATTATCGTCGAAATACATAATTGAAATCAATAAACCTATTACATCATAGAGAGAATTAGATGAATAGCTGATAGAAGAAAGTAACATGCTAAAAATAAATTTGAAAAAAGGGTTGCAAACTTTTTATAGC
>NZ_JCAJZU010000020.1:0-2678 GCF_059510415.1 Shimazuella sp. NTD247
TTTAATTTGGCATTAAAGCGTTGTAATCCTTGTATTTAAAGGGATTGATATGCATAAGAAGCATTTTTATGTGTTTTTTGAATAAACGAAATGGTTGTATAATGGATGTAATCTCATTAGAAAAAGGTGAACACATGAACCGCTTAGAAAGGCTGTCAGAAACGTCTCAATCCAAATGGTATCAATGGATGTCACGTCACTTTTACTACTTGCATCAGCATCCAGAACTCTCCTTTCAGGAGACGAATACCATTCAATACATCGCCACTATACTTCAAAAAAATTTAGGTTTATTACCAAAATTCTACGATATCAACGGCGAGATTTTTGGAAAATCTGTCTATTCTCAGGCAATAAGTGCAACCTTCGGAAAAGGCGACAAAACTGTTATTTTCACAGCAGACTTCGATGCCCTTCCTATTGAAGAAGCGTTACCACTTTGGTATCGATCAAAATCAAGTGAAGTCATGCATGCATGCGGACATGATATGCACACATCTATCTTGCTTGGTATTGCTTGGTGGTTAAAGCAAAACGAAGATTTGCTCAACTGTCGTGTAGTGCTTCTATTCCGTCCTGCTGAAGAGTTGAACGGAGCATCTTTCCTTGTTAAATCTGAAAAATTACTTGAAGATCTCGGCGATAATGCTATCTGTTTTGGACTACATGTCTATCCGGAATTACCAGCTGGAAAGATATCTACATGTCCTGGATTAATTAATTATTCAGCGGAATTTCTAAAAATTGTAGTCAATGGGAGAGGAGGACATACCGCTCGACCTGAACATGCATATAGTTCCCTCACCAAGATGGGAGAAATATTATTTAAGTTACCAATAGCTGTAACAGAAGAATTCCCGGAGGCAGTCATCGCATTTGGTCAGGCACATGGCGGCAGTAAAGGAAATATTATACCTGAATCCGCTTGGATTGAAGGTTCTTTGCGTGCTCCAGATTTGCAAATACACAACAGAGCACGATTAGCAATCGAACGTTTTATCAAGACAATGGAAAACGAAACAGTAAAACTGGATTTAAAAAATAGTGGTGTCCCACTGCTTCCACCAGTAATCAATAACGCCGCTTTAGTAGAAGATTCTTTATCCGTGTCTGAGTATTTTCCTTGGATCAAAGTACAACATACCGAATCCAGTAGAGGAGCAGACGACATCTCATGGTTTTCTGAATTAGGTTTTCCATTGCATTTCTTTCGCCTAGGAACCAGACCTGAGAAGCAGACGCAAGTATATGATCTACATTCTCCACATTTCGAAGCTGATCCGCGAGCCTTATTGACAGGAGTATATTTTCAACTTTATCAACTAATCCGCTATATGAACAAAATTTAATTCAAAAAAGCTCTTTACAAAAGAGCTTTTTTGATATCACTCTTATGGATACTGCTTCTCTTGTTTCCATCATGATTCTAATTTCGATCTCTGCCTATGCGAGATTAGAGTTACTACTCCTTTCGAAATATGAAAGCATGAAACTTCTGGTGGTATTTTCAACAAAGAAACAATTACATAAGCCACCTCAGGATAAGAAGCATGAATCACATCTCCTAATGAAGGATAAGCGATACTCGTAGGATGAGAATGATAAATTCCTACTAATTGTTCACCCTTGTCTTGTATCAGTCTAAATACACTATCTATTTGCTTCTCATCCATTTGAAAATGATTGGGACTTCGTAAAACATTCGTCATTGGCCAATGAGTATGTGCCATATTTTTTGTTCCTGATAAAAGGCCACATGCCTCTATCGGTTTTTGTCCTAAACAGTGAGCAATCATACCTTGATACACATGTTGTAAAAAAATAATTCCTTCTTTTTGATTAATCTGTAGCTCTTTTCCCACAGCATCCACCGCGGCGTTGCGTTTGTTGCCGATTCGATTTATCTTGAGAAGGCTGTTGAATCGGTCTTACAAATTCATTTTTAGAAGAGTCTTCATTCCATGGCTGACCTTGTCTTTTTGTTGGTCTAAAACTTTGCCATTGTATATAGCGTTGATCCATCTAACTATCTCCTTTCCTTAAATAGACAATAAAATCTGTATTATCTTATTCATATGTGCTCCAGACGTGCTGTCACCATAAGAAATTAGTCATCCGTTTTCTTCTTCTGTTGAGTTGTATAATTAACCTCATATGGAACTTGATGATTACGCAAAAACTTATTATTTTGATCTTCTTTCACTTGAAACTCTGGAGGAAGTTGATAAGATTTCGATGTTTTACTTAATTTCGATGATGTAGCATTATCCTTGGATCTATCACTTGCATCAATATCTTTATTCAACTTAACCTTTGAAGTTTCTCCTTGATTTTGTTGGTTTCTCAATTGTTCCATCTGTGTTTGGAAATTTGTCGTGAGTAACTGAATTTGTTGAGCCATTGCTTCTCTTTCTTGTAGAAATTGTCTTTCTTTTTCTTTTAGTTCCTCTTCTAACTTTTGATATTCCGAATTTAACTGTTCTTCATTTGATCGCGATTTTTTTTCTATCTTTAGCTTTAATTTTAGTAGTTGATCTTGTGACTCCTGATTCTCAGCTTGCAATTGTTGGTTTTTTTGTTCCTTTTCTTCTAGCGATTTTTTCAAATCGAATACTTTATCATCTGATTTTTTTTGATTGATTCGTATTTCTTTTTGATATTTCTTTACTTTTGATATC
>NZ_JCAJZU010000021.1:0-1988 GCF_059510415.1 Shimazuella sp. NTD247
TGAACTTTGTAACAGGATACACTGTACAATTAAAAAGTGACCCATATGAGGAGGGAGTCTGATCGACTTACCTCTCCCACATGGGGTCACGCTTCACTTCTCGATCTGCAGAGCGGTCTTCACTGCTTCGAGAGCCTTCTTGAAGGTCTGCATCGGTTCGTCGTAGACGAGATCGAAGTCAC
Source organism: Shimazuella sp. NTD247 (assembly GCF_059510415.1). Lineage (NCBI taxonomy): Bacteria > Bacillati > Bacillota > Bacilli > Caryophanales > Thermoactinomycetaceae > Shimazuella > Shimazuella sp. NTD247. The sequence continues at coordinate 183 of NZ_JCAJZU010000021.1, forward strand.
CCAACGAGAGTTGCTCCTTTACCTCGATGGAGAAGCTCCATGCCCACATGTAGGCATACGGCTCGTTGAGACAGAGATTGAACACGAACATCACCACAGGGAACTGCGTGTGTGGATCCTGCCGGGCAGGGAAGTGTTTCCCAACGAGCGGAAACAGCAAGTCCGTGTCGCGTGCGTCCAGCTCCTCGTCAGCCAGCATCTTCTGTATGAATTCGACCTCTTCCTTCGAAACATCGAGGGAGTCGAATGCTGCCAGCTCCTGCTGGAAGTTCTCGATCTTGCGGTACCTCTTCTGGAGAAGAGGGGGAAGCTGGTCGAAGTGCTCCTTGAGCTGTTCCAGCATTCGCTGGAACTTCTCGCTCGGGATGAGGGACAGACGAACCTTGCCATCGTCCATCGGCTGCTCATCCACAGAAACGAAAACGGACATCAAATCCTCCGGGAAACGTGACGATGTAAACTTACTTCTTAGTATAGTATAATGAAAATGATTAATAAACAGAATTGATTAGACACCTTAGAGGTGTTGTCATCAAGCGTTAGGGGATTCGTTTATGCCAATTGTAGAAGGAACCGATAAAAATTTTGCAACAGATGTAGAGGGAGCTAATAGTGGAACAGTCCTAGTCTATTTTTGGGCTCCTTGGTGTCCGCCATGTAAAATTTTAGGACCAATTGTAAATGAGATCAGCGAAGAAATTGGGAATAAATTAACCATTTCTAAATTAAACGTCGATGATAATCCAGAATCAGCAAGCAAATTCAATATCATGAGTATCCCTACATTACTTGTCTTTCAAAATGGTGAACGGAAATCGAAAGTAATAGGTTTGCAGTCAAAAGAGCAATTAATTCAATGGTTAAGTGAGTATATTTGACAACTCCACACGGCTAAAGCCGTGGGATTCTTGAGTAATCCTCGGTAATCCAAGGAAGTTTACCAAGCTTAGACCGTGAGTCCCACGGCAAGTAATCTTCTACCTTCTTTCACTATGTTTTTGGCTGCATTGATGTCTCGATCATGGGAAACGCCACATTCTGGGCATGTCCATTCTCGTAGCTGGAGTTGCTTCACTTCTTTGTTTTTATATCCACAACTCGAACAAAGCTGACTCGACGGGAAGGATTTTCCCACTTTCACCAACTTCCTTCCGTATTCTTTCGCTTTGTATTCTAACATCGTAACAAACTCCGACCACGAAGCATCGGTGATCGATTTTGCCAGCTTCTGATTCTTCACCATGTTTTTTACTTGCAGCGTTTCGATGCTGATGACTTGGTTTTCGTTCACCAGTTTTGTCGATAGTTTATGTAAAAAATCATGACGGGCATGGGTGATTTTTTCATGGATGCGAGCGACTTGGATACGAGCTTTGTGCCAGTTGGACCCGTCTTTTTTTCTTCTTGCCATCGTTTGCTGTGCTTTTGCTAGTTTTTGTTCATATTGGCGGAAAAATCGGTTCGTAATCTTTTTTGTTCCATCATCAAAAATCGCAAAATCTTTCAGACCCAAATCAATGCCAATGGCTTCTTTTCTTGCTGGTATAGATCGCAAATAGCATCCCTCGCAAAGAATGGATATTTTATATTTCCCTGTAGCTGTACGACGGATCGTTGCGGATAAAATACGACCACTTATTTCTCGAGAGAGGACAAACTTCACCCAGCCTAATTTTGGCAGTTTGATTTTGTTCCCCTTGATTTCGATGGTCGGTCTGCTATTTTTGGAATAATTACACTGACTCGTATACGCTTGCACTCGATTTCTCCTACTCTTGAAACGCGGAGCATCGTTTTGTTTTCGGA
>NZ_JCAJZU010000022.1:0-1545 GCF_059510415.1 Shimazuella sp. NTD247
TTCAGCCTGTAGACAAACCTGCTTTAGCAGGAAGGTCTGCAGGCTTTTTTGTCGAAAGAATAAAGAATATAAGAAGAAAACGATGCGGAAAAGGAAGAGAATATGTTATCCAAACACAACAAGGAAAGAAAACATCAACTGGAAATGGTGGCGTTAGATGATCTCGTACCTGCGGATCATCTGGTTCGAAAGATCGATGCGTGTATGGAATTCGAATTTATCTATGAGTTGGTGGAAAAGCATTACTGTCTAGATAATGGGAGACCTAGTATTGATCCAGTTGTTTTAATCAAGATAGCACTCATTCAATATTTATTTGGGATACGCTCGATGCGTCAAACGATCAAGGAAATCGAAACGAATGTAGCGTATCGTTGGTTTATTGGATATAGCTTAACGGAAAAAATCCCCCATTTCACCACGTTTGGGAAAAACTATGTACGCCGGTTTGAAGGAACGAACCTGTTTGAAGAAATCTTTACTCGAATTCTCGAAGAGGCGATGAATCAAGGATTCATCGAACCCGATGTGATGTTTGTGGATTCGACCCATGTCAAGGCCAGCGCCAATAAAAAGAAATACACCAAAAGACTAGTAGAATCGCAAATGCGAAGCTACCAAGAACAGTTAGATCAAGAGATCCGAGAGGATCGAAAAAAACAAGGAAAAAAGGAATTCGCTCCTAAGACAAAGAAAGTACGAGAGATCAAAGAAAGTACCATTGATCCAGATAGTGGGTATTATGTGAAAAATGAACAGGAGTGTCAGTTTGCTTACTCGTTTCATACGGGCTGTGATCGAAATGGGTTTGTCTTAGGAGCAATAGTGGAACCGGGAAATATTCACGACAGTCAGGTGTTTCCTGCGCTGTACCAAAAGCTAAAAGATTCGGTAGGAAAACCCACAGCGGTAGCTGTGGACGCAGGATACAAAACTCCCTTTATTGCGAAGTTATTGCTGGAGGAACAGGTTCGTCCAGTGATGCCATATAAACGACCGATGACCAAAAAAGAGTTTTTTCGGAAGCAGGAATATGTGTATGATGTGTATTACGACTGCTATCTTTGTCCACAGAACCAAGTGTTACCGTACCGAATTACAACAAGAGAAGGATACAAGCAGTATGTTTCTAATTCCAAGATTTGCAAGGACTGTCCAGTCCTTGCTCGATGTACGCAAAGTCGAACTCATACCAAACAAATCCATCGTCATATTTGGGAAGATAGCCTAGAAGAAGTAGAGCATCTGAGGCATACGAAACAAAATAAGGAAATCTATGCACGGCGAAAAGAAACGATTGAGCGAGTTTTTGCCGATATGAAAGTCAAGCATGGCATGCGCTGGACGAACCTCCGAGGAAAGTCAAAAATTCAGCACCAAGCGATGCTTGTTTTCGCTGCCATGAACTTGAAAAAACTCGCCACCTGGCGGTGGCGAGCCCTTCATACTGGTCGCTTTTTTGGTTATTTCGTTCCTAAATCTAGCTATTTAGATACGAAAGCACTTCTGAAGCAATTTTCAGAAGTGCTTTTTCTTCGGTCTGAA
>NZ_JCAJZU010000023.1:0-1358 GCF_059510415.1 Shimazuella sp. NTD247
CCTGAATCCATAGGGTAGTAAGAGGCAGACCGAGGGAACTGAAACATCTAAGTACCTCGAGGAAGAGAAAGAAAACTCGATTCCCCAAGTAGCGGCGAGCGAAACGGGAATAGCCCAAACCAAAGGGCTTGTACCTTTGGGGTTGTAGGGCATCTCATATGGAGTAAGAAAGGAAGTTGTTAGGCGAATTGGTTTTGGAATAACCAGCCAAAGCGGGTAACAGCCCCGTAGCTGAAAATGACTTCCCTCCGAGATGTACCCTGAGTACCGCGGGACACGTGAAACCCCGTGGGAAGCTGGGAGGACCACCTCCCAAGGCTAAATACTTCCTAGCGACCGATAGTGAACCAGTACCGTGAGGGAAAGGTGAAAAGCACCCCGGAAGGGGAGTGAAATAGATCCTGAAACCGTGTGCTTACAAGCAGTCGGAGTTCCTTTAAGGAATGACGGCGTGCCTTTTGTAGAATGAACCGGCGAGTAACGGTTACGTGCAAGGTTAAGATGATGAGTCGGAGCCGTAGCGAAAGCGAGTCTGAATAGGGCGTCTTTAGTACGTAGCTGTTTACCCGAAACCGAGTGATCTACCCATGTCCAGGATGAAGTTCCGGTAACACGGAATGGAGGTCCGAACCCACTGATGTTGAAAAATCAGGGGATGAGGTGTGGGTAGGGGTGAAATGCCAATCGAACTCGGAGATAGCTGGTTCTCCCCGAAATAGCTTTAGGGCTAGCCTCGTGTTTGAGCGATGGAGGTAGAGCACTGATTGGACTAGGGGCCCTTCCCGGGTTACCGAATTCAGTCAAACTCCGAATGCCATTGTCTTGTATCACGGGAGTCAGACTGCGAGTGCTAAGATCCGTAGTCAAAAGGGAAACAGCCCAGACCACCAGCTAAGGTCCCCAAGTAACGTTTCAGTGGAAAAGGATGTGGAGTTGCACAGACAACCAGGATGTTGGCTTAGAAGCAGCCACCATTCAAAGAGTGCGTAATAGCTCACTGGTCAAGTGACTCTGCGCCGAAAATGTAACGGGGCTAAAACGTTCACCGAAGCTGTGGATTCGAAAGAATGGTAGGGGAGCGTTCCAAATGCAGCGAAGCTGGATCGAAAGAGAAAGTGGAGCGTTTGGAAGTGAGAATGCCGGTATGAGTAGCGAAAAGAGGGGTGAGAATCCCCTCCACCGAAAGCCTAAGGTTTCCTGAGGAAGGTTCGTCCGCTCAGGGTAAGTCGGGACCTAAGCTGAGGCCGAAAGGCGTAGGCGATGGACAACAGGTGGAAATTCCTGTACCGTAACGTTTTGTTTAACGATGGAGTGACGCAGGAGGATAGGATGTGCGTGCTTATTGGATATGGCGCGTC
>NZ_JCAJZU010000024.1:0-1131 GCF_059510415.1 Shimazuella sp. NTD247
GGAGTTACAGGCCCAACCGGCCCAATAGGATCTACTGGAGTTACAGGCCCAACTGGCCCAATAGGACCTACTGGAGTTACAGGCCCAACGGGTCCAATAGGACCTACTGGAGTTATTGGGCCAACTGGCGCAACAGGAGATACAGGTACCACCGGAGCCACCGGAACGACTGGAGCACGTGGAGAAACCGGTGCTCCTGGAGGAGCAACAGGCTCAACCGGTCCCACAGGTTCAACCGGTCCAACGGGAATCCAAGGTCCTGCGGGCCCAATTGGAGCAACAGGAGTTACCGGAAGAACAGGTCCGACAGGTTCAACCGGTCCAACGGGAATCCAAGGTCCTGCGGGTCCAACTGGAGCGACCGGAGCGACAGGACCTACAGGACCTACTGGCTCCACTGGTCCAACGGGAATCCAAGGAGTCACGGGACCAACTGTAACAACTGATAATGCAATGATTGTAAACCCAGGAAGTCAAGTTGTGTCAAATAATACTGCCATCCCACTGAGTACGAATTTAGTGATTAATGGGTCATCTATTTCTCACATTCCTGGTACAGCACAAATACAGCTTGCCCCCGGTCAAACTTATTTAGCGATTTATGAGACAGCTGTAACTACAGTACCCGGAATAGCAGCACAAGTAGTATTGCAGTTAACTGGAATCCCGATTTCAGGTTCAGAATCCATTAATTCATCTTCTACTCTTGGTCTTTCTGTTGAATTGAATTCACAAGCGGTCTTTAATACGCCACTTATTGGTAACTCCATTTTAACCTTAGTAAACATTAGTGGATCATCAGCTACATTTAGTGGCACAAATATCACAATTGTTCGCCTATCTTAGGTTTTTAGAAAGAATAAAATCAAGTATTCATTTCAATACCACTTTTCAAAAGGTGGTATTTTTTTCTGATTGTATAATCCTTTGTATTTATTTTTGAATATAATGATTTGTATTTTTGTAGAGTAAGAAAAATAAGAAGGGAAGGGAGGCAACCTTTGTTGCAAGATATGTTAGGAACTTTTTCTAATACATTTCTCATAGATACTAAAAAACTTACTACCTTTATGCAAGTTACAGGAGCGACAGGTCCGACAGGTCCAACAGGAGCGATAGGTCCAAGAGGAC
>NZ_JCAJZU010000025.1:0-974 GCF_059510415.1 Shimazuella sp. NTD247
TGCGGTCAATGGGATGTCAAGCCTTGGTAAGGTTCTTCGCGTTGCTTCGAATTAAACCACATGCTCCACCGCTTGTGCGGGCCCCCGTCAATTCCTTTGAGTTTCAGCCTTGCGGCCGTACTCCCCAGGCGGAGTGCTTATTGGGTTTCCTTCGGCACTGAGGACGTGATGCCCCCAACACCTAGCACTCATCGTTTACGGCGTGGACTACCAGGGTATCTAATCCTGTTCGCTACCCACGCTTTCGCGCCTCAGCGTCAGTTACAGGCCAGAGAGTCGCCTTCGCCACTGGTGTTCCTCCCGATATCTACGCATTCCACCGCTACACCGGGAATTCCACTCCCCTCTCCTGCACTCAAGTGAACCAGTTTTGCAGGCTTACATTGGTTGAGCCAATGCCTTTTACCCACAACTTAATCCACCGCCTGCGCGCGCTTTACGCCCAATAATTCCGGACAACGCTTGCCCCCTACGTATTACCGCGGCTGCTGGCACGTAGTTAGCCGGGGCTTTCTGCTTAGGTACCGTCATTTGTTTCTTCCCTAAGAACAGAGCTTTACAACCCGAAGGCCGTCTTCACTCACGCGGCGTTGCTCCGTCAGGCTTGCGCCCATTGCGGAAAATTCCCTACTGCTGCCTCCCGTAGGAGTCTGGGCCGTGTCTCAGTCCCAGTGTGGCCGGTCACCCTCTCAGGTCGGCTATGCATCGTTGCCTTGGTAGGCCGTTACCCCACCAACTAGCTAATGCACCGCGGGCCCATCCTCAAGTGTAAACTTTTACTTCTTCGTCATGCGACATAGAAGATTATCTGGTGTTAGCCCCGGTTTCCCGGAGTTATCCCAGGCTTGAGGGCAGGTTGCCCACGTGTTACTCACCCGTTCGCCGCTAGGAACCGAAGTTCCTCGCTCGACTTGCATGTATTAGGCACGCCGCCAGCGTTCGTCCTGAGCCAGGATCAAACTCTCCGTGTTGGA
>NZ_JCAJZU010000027.1:0-714 GCF_059510415.1 Shimazuella sp. NTD247
ATGTTCTGCCCATTGGCGGTACGAACTGGTTTTAGGAGGAAGCTGAACTTGTCTTCCTGCCTCAATCTGTTGGTAGACGGTCTCCAAATCTTCCATCACAATCCGCCAAGATACCCCGTCCATGATCAAATGATGGGCAACAAGCAGCAAGCGGTTTTCTTCTGCTGGCAGCTGAAACCAAATCGCTCGAAACAAGGGTCCATCGGTCAAATGAAGACTTCCTTGTGCTTCCTCTGCTCGTTGTGCCAAAAGCAGGATTGGTTCGGCTTCGATTCGCAGATCGACTGCCTCCAGCAGCACAGGTGCTTTCGCTTGGTACACTTGTTTCCAACCCTCTTCGCTTGGCAGAAAACGCATCCGTAGAGCATCATGGTGTGCCACGAGAAAATCGATCGCTTGTTGTAAGCTGGTTCGGTTCACTTTCCCTATGTTTAGCAGCATACTCTGGTTAAAGTGATGCGGATGGGTTGTCTGTTCCAAAAACCACTTTTGAATCGGCAGCAACGGGACTTCTCCAACCAAGATGCCCTGTTCTCCTACTACTTGTTGTTCGGTTTCTGCAACTTGCGCCAATGCCGCGATGGTCTGATGAGCAAAAAGCTGTTTGGGCTGCAAGATCAAGCCTTTTTCCCTTGCTCGGGACACCACTTGGATACTCAAAATCGAGTCTCCTCCCAGTTGGAAGAAGTTGTCATGGATGCCGATCGGCGCTTT
>NZ_JCAJZU010000028.1:0-587 GCF_059510415.1 Shimazuella sp. NTD247
GATGCCTCCACTGAGACTAGCGTCCCAGCTTCGCCGGCTCCCACCTATTCTGTACAAGTCGTACCTAGATTCAATATCAGGCTACAGTAAAGCTCCACGGGGTCTTTCCGTCTTGTCGCGGGTAGCTAGCATCTTCACTAGCACTACAATTTCACCGGGTCTCTCGTCGAGACAGCGCCCAGATCGTTACGCCTTTCGTGCGGGTCGGAACTTACCCGACAAGGAATTTCGCTACCTTAGGACCGTTATAGTTACGGCCGCCGTTTACTGGGGCTTCGGTTCAAAGCTTCGCTTGCGCTAACCTCTCCCCTTAACCTTCCAGCACCGGGCAGGCGTCAGCCCCTATACTTCGCCTTGCGGCTTTGCAGAGACCTGTGTTTTTGCTAAACAGTCGCCTGGGCCTCTTCTCTGCGACCACCCCGGAGGGTGGCACTCCTTCTCCCGAAGTTACGGAGTCATTTTGCCGAGTTCCTTAACGAGAGTTTTCCCGAGCACCTGAGGATTCTCTCCTCGCCTACCTGTGTCGGTTTGCGGTACGGGCGCAACGTTTCTCCTTAGAAGCTTTTCTTGGCAGTGTGAAGTCAGAT
>NZ_JCAJZU010000029.1:0-573 GCF_059510415.1 Shimazuella sp. NTD247
ATATTTGGTAACCGAATTTGTACCAAAAGGTACTCCATAGAAAGGAGGTGATCCATCCCCACCTTCCGGTAGGGATACCTTGTTACGACTTCACCCCAATCATCTGCCCCACCTTCGGCAGCTCAGTCCCCTAAGGGTTCTGTCACCGACTTCGGGTGTTGCAAACTCTCGTGGTGTGACGGGCGGTGTGTACAAGGCCCGGGAACGTATTCACCGCGGCATGCTGATCCGCGATTACTAGCGATTCCGGCTTCATGTAGGCGAGTTGCAGCCTACAATCCGAACTGAGAATGGCTTTCTGGGATTTGCTCCACCTCGCGGTCTCGCTTCCCTTTGTACCATCCATTGTAGCACGTGTGTAGCCCAAGACGTAAGGGGCATGATGATTTGACGTCATCCCCACCTTCCTCCGGCTTTCACCGGCTGTCTCCTTAGAGAGCCCAACATTACTTGCTGGCAACTAAGGACAAGGGTTGCGCTCGTTGCGGGACTGAACCCAACATCTCACGACACGAGCTGACGACAACCATGCACCACCTGTCACCATTGCCCCGAAGGGAAGCACTATCTCTA
>NZ_JCAJZU010000030.1:0-500 GCF_059510415.1 Shimazuella sp. NTD247
ACGGTACACGGGTACGACAGATATTGCCGTGGGCAGTCCCATTGCAGGACGCAGCCATGCCGAAGTGGAATCCCTTATTGGATTTTTTGTCAATACCCTTGTCTTTCGGAATGATCTAAGTGGCGATATCAGTTGGGAAACCCTGCTGCAACGCGTCAAACAAACGGCAGTGGAAGCTTATGCCCATGCGGCTGTCCCTTTTGAAAAAGTAGTGGATGAAGTCGCTCCGAATCGGCATTTGAGTCATTCCCCGCTGTTTCAAGTGATGTTATCGGTGGAGAATGAAGCATGGCAAGCACCGATGGTGGAAGGTTTGGCAATCGAAGAAGTGACATTGCCTCAGACGACGGCCAAATTTGATTTGACCCTGCATCTGACCCAAACAGAAGAGGGGTTAGCAGTGACCTTCGCCTACAACACGGATCTATGGGAAAAAGCAAGTATTGCGCGAATGGCGGGTCATTTGCAGCAATTGATGTGTCATATGATCGACCATCCCG
>NZ_JCAJZU010000031.1:0-396 GCF_059510415.1 Shimazuella sp. NTD247
GCTGGCTCCAGTTACTCCGGTGGCTCCGGTCAGTCCTGTTACTCCAGTCGATCCGGTCGATCCAGTTACTCCTGTTTCTCCTGTTACTCCAGTCGATCCGGTCAATCCTGTTGCTCCGGTCAGTCCTGCTACTCCGGTCGATCCAGTTCTTCCGGTTGACCCTGTAGCTCCCGTTACTCCGATAGGTCCGGTAGCCCCAGTACTTCCTGTAGAACCAGTTGACGTTCCGGTATTACCCATAGGACCTGTTGGACCAGTAACTCCAGTGGAACCCGTCGGACCTGTTAGTCCTCTTGGACCTATCGCTCCCGTTGGGCCAGTGGGACCAGTTCTTCCTGTCGCTCCTGTCGCTCCTGTTGGACCTGTTGGACCCGTTAATCCCCTTGGGCCTATCGA
>NZ_JCAJZU010000032.1:0-327 GCF_059510415.1 Shimazuella sp. NTD247
GATGGGAAGGATTTTCCCACTTTCACCAATTTCCTTCCGTATTCTTTCGCTTTGTATTCTAACATCGTAACAAACTCCGACCACGAAGCATCCGTGATCGATTTCGACAGCTTCTGATTCTTCACCATGTTTTTTACTTGCAGTGTTTCGATACTGATGACTTGGTTTTCGTTCACCAGTTTTGTCGATAATTTATGTAAAAAATCATGACGGGCATGGGTAATTTTTTCATGGATACGAGCAACCTGGATACGAGTTTTGTGCCAGTTGGACCCGTCTTTTTTTCTTCTTGCCATCGTTTGCTGCGCTTTTGCTAGTTTTTGTTCA
>NZ_JCAJZU010000033.1:0-325 GCF_059510415.1 Shimazuella sp. NTD247
ATCCCCTTGGGCCTATCGGACCACTCGGACCTGTTGGACCAGTAACTCCAGTGGAACCTGTTGGACCTGTTAGTCCTCTTGGACCTATCGCTCCCGTTGGGCCAGTGGGACCAGTTCTTCCTGTCGCTCCTGTTGGACCTGTTGGACCCGTTAATCCCCTTGGACCTATCGGACCACTCGGACCTGTTGGACCAGTAACTCCAGTGGAACCCGTCGGACCTGTTAATCCCCTTGGACCTATGGCTCCCGTTGGACCTGTCGAACCAGTGGAACCTGTCGCTCCTGTTGGACCTGTTGGACCCGTTAATCCCCTTGGGCCTATCGG
>NZ_JCAJZU010000034.1:0-300 GCF_059510415.1 Shimazuella sp. NTD247
ACGCAGTGCCCCTCCTGCTGGATTCCCAGTGCCCGTCGTCAACCATTATGGCCCCACGGAAAACACCGTGGTGGCAACGGCAGCGGTCGTCCCTGCTGGGAGCCGCAGCTTGCCTTCCATTGGCCGCCCGATTGCCGGCGTTCAAGTATACGTACTCGATGACCATGGACAGCTGCTCCCCATTGGGGTACCTGGGGAACTGTATCTGGGGGGAAGAGGATTAGCCCAAGGCTACCACGGTCGCACCGATTGGACCAACGAGCGATTTGTATCACATCCGATCTGGGGAAGATTGTACCG
>NZ_JCAJZU010000035.1:0-300 GCF_059510415.1 Shimazuella sp. NTD247
GCGCAGTGCCCCTCCTGCTGGATTCCCAGTGCCTGTCGTCAACCATTATGGCCCTACGGAAAACACCGTGGTGGCAACGGCAGCGGTCGTCCCTGCTGGGAGCCGCGGCTTGCCTTCCATTGGACGCCCGATTGCCGGCGTTCAGGCGTACGTACTCGATGACCATGGACAGCTGCTCCCCATTGGGGTACCTGGGGAACTGTATTTGGGAGGAAGAGGATTAGCCCAAGGCTACCACGATCGCACCGATTGGACCAACGAGCGATTTGTATCACATCCGATCTGGGGAAGATTGTACCA
>NZ_JCAJZU010000036.1:0-285 GCF_059510415.1 Shimazuella sp. NTD247
CATCCCAATGAGCATTGCCGGACTGCGGCCGCAGCAAACGGCAACCATTTCTCCTTTTTGTACTCCTCGTCTTTGCAAATAGTGCGACAACTGATTCGCTTCTCGCCACCACTGTTCATATGTGTATGCTTCGTGTTCCGTCACAATCGCCAGCGCATCTGGTGTGGTTTCTACTACTTGGGCGATTTGCTCCACAACGGAGACAAACGGCAATGCTGCTGCTGGAGAGTTCCATGTTTGCTGCTGCATCACTTCTTCCTCTGTGAGCAAGCTTGCCTCGTAGAT
>NZ_JCAJZU010000037.1:0-266 GCF_059510415.1 Shimazuella sp. NTD247
GCAAGTCGCACTTTGAAAATTGGATAGAAAATAGATGAAGAGAAAGACATGTGTGTCTTTTTCGTCAAGTTGCAAAACACCGGGTAATCAACAGATTACCAAAAACCAATGTAGGAGAAGCTACTAAGGGCACACGGTGGATGCCTTGGCGCTAGGAGCCGATGAAGGACGGGACGAACACCGATATGCTCCGGGGAGTTGTAAGTGAACTTTGATCCGGAGATTTCCGAATGGGGCAACCCACTCATCGAAGGATGAGGACTGCT
>NZ_JCAJZU010000038.1:0-259 GCF_059510415.1 Shimazuella sp. NTD247
TAAGACCTTCAACTCAGGCGTGTTACTCACTCTTCGGTTTTCAGGGAATAATCTTTTTTTACATAGTGCATACTAAGGGCCTATAGCTCAGCTGGTTAGAGCGCACGCCTGATAAGCGTGAGGTCAGTGGTTCGAGTCCACTTAGGCCCACCATTTTTGAATACATGGGGCTATAGCTCAGCTGGGAGAGCGCCTGCCTTGCAAGCAGGAGGTCAGCGGTTCGATCCCGCTTAGCTCCACCATATCAAAACCCTTCCTT
>NZ_JCAJZU010000039.1:0-208 GCF_059510415.1 Shimazuella sp. NTD247
GTCTTCTTGGTACTTCTTCACTTCCAATGTTAATTTCTCTATTTCTTTCTTCTTCTGTTCATTTTCTTCTTCATGTGCTTTGTTTTGGCTTTGCAGACGATTATTCTCTTCCTCTTTTTCTTCTAGCCATCTCTTTAATTCCAGTACCTGCTCTGCTTTTTTCTCTTCTTTTTCGATGTCTTCTTGGTACTTCTTTACTTCCAATGTT